>NZ_JBIFFV010000004.1:0-297361 GCF_043557345.1 Sulfitobacter sp. 1A12157 | reverse complement strand
CGCGATCCATCGCAAGATGATCATGCACCCTGATTTGAAAGCCGCCATCGAGGACCGCCTGAAGGCTGGCTGGTCGCCCGAACAGATAGCCGGCAGGATGCGGCTCGAACGGCACCCGATCCGCGTAAGCCACGAGACGATTTATCGCTTTGCCTATTCCAAAGACGGTCGCGAGGAACAGTTCTACCGCCATCTCCCTGAGCATCGTCGCCGCCGTCGGCCGCGTGGTTACCGCAGGCACAACAGAACCCACATATTCGACATTCAAAGCCTGTGACACAGGCCTGAGCGTGTCTCAGAACGCTTAGAATTCGGCCATTGGGAGTGCGACTTGATGATGTTCCGCAAGGAGCATGGGAAGGTAAACGTGACGTCACTGGTGGAGCGCGTCAGCCGCTATGCCGTCGTGATGCGTAATGAAGATCGCCAATCAGCGTGAGTTCACACATCTGGCCCTGTTGTTGCGATTTTCTCGCCACAGTAGCACCGCAATGCCACCTGACGCTGGACAGCGCCAGTTTTGCTCCGTTAACACTATCTAGATGATTTGATGTGAGTGATTATGGCGTCTGTAGTTATTTTGAACGGCCCGAACCTAAACCTT
Source organism: Sulfitobacter sp. 1A12157 (assembly GCF_043557345.1). Taxonomy (NCBI): domain Bacteria; kingdom Pseudomonadati; phylum Pseudomonadota; class Alphaproteobacteria; order Rhodobacterales; family Roseobacteraceae; genus Sulfitobacter; species Sulfitobacter sp. 1A12157. The sequence goes on along the minus strand of NZ_JBIFFV010000004.1, from coordinate 296,757 downwards.
TTGGGCACGCGGCAGCCTGAAGTCTATGGCAAGACCACTTTGGCGGATGTTGAGGCACTCTGTGCCGAGGAAACCGCGCGGCTGGGTCTTGAGATGCAGTTTGCGCAGTCGAACCACGAAGGCGCGCTGATTGATATGATCCATGCGGCGCGCGGCCAACATGCCGGTATCATTCTGAATGCCGGCGCCTATACGCACACTTCTATCGCCTTGATGGACGCTATTGCGTCGGTCGACCTGCCTGTGGTCGAAGTGCATCTAAGCAACATTCACGCCCGTGAAAGTTTCCGCCACACGTCCTATATCGCGCCGGTGGCCCTTGGGCAGATTTGCGGCTTTGGCGTCCACGGTTATGTTCTGGCCATTCAAGCCCTTCAACGTCATATCGTAAGCTAATGAATTTGCGCGACTATCTTCATCAGATCGCGCATAGCCCGACAATCGAAGAACTCTGGGATGCCCATACGCGACAGATGGCTGACTATGGGTTCGACCGGCTGATCTACGGCTTTACGCGCTATCGCACACCGACCTCTTTGGGCGACCCGGCGGATTTCGTGATTTTGAGCAATCAAAGCACGGAATACCTCAATGGTTACCTGCACAGCGGGCTCTACTTCAACGCGCCGATGCTGCGTTGGGCGCTGAACAACGAAGGCGCCTGTAGCTGGGGTACTTTAGCGGAGGTGACGGCGCGCGATGGCCTGTCTGAAACCGAGAGACGGGTGATTGATTTCAACGCCAGCATGGGCGTAACCGCGGGCTATACGATCAGTTTCCGATCCATTTCGGCGCGGTCCAAAGGGGCGATCGCGCTGACGGCGCGCCGTGGCCTTTCTCAGGCCGAGGCGGATGCGATTTGGGCCGCTCATGGCACCGACATTCAACTGATGAATGAGATTGCGCATCTGAAAATCCTCTCCCTGCCCTATAGCAGCCCCAATCGCAGCCTTACACGCCGCCAGTTGGAGGTGCTGCAATGGGTCGGAGATGGCAAGACCACGCAGGATATCGCCCTGCTGATGGGTCTGACGGCGCCTACGGTCGAGAAGCACCTGCGCCTCGCGCGGGAGGCTTTGTCGGTCGAGACGACGGCTCAGGCGGTGCTGAAAGCGGCATTTGCGAACCAGATGTTTGTGATGGATTCGTAATATATTAGGGTATGGAATACCTTACTGGCACCTCAGGTAGTAGATGGCCATGGTCCGCCAGTATCGCGGGTGTTCGCACCGGCGGTACGACGGGCCCTTAATCCTTGTAATACCAAGGCGCTTTTTGGCTCGCCGGTCTCAGTCAGGTTTATTTTTCGCCTGGCTGGCCGGATCCTCCCCCTGCCCCTTCCAGACCCGGTTGTGATGTTTCGACCTGTTGCATCTGTCGCCCATGAAAAAGGGCGGCGCATCGCGATGCACCGCCCCGTATTCATCATGTCGAGAGGGCTTAGCCCTTGGCGGCTTTCGCCACTTCCGCTGCGAAGTCTTCTTTGACGACTTCGATGCCTTCGCCAACTTCCAGACGCACGAAACCTGTGATGGTCGCGCCGGCTTCTTCGGCGGCTTTGCCGACGGTCAGGTCAGGATTCACGACAAAGGACTGGTTTACCAGTGTCACTTCGGACATGTACTTCTGCATGCGGCCGGTGATCATTTTCTCGATCACGGCTTCGGGCTTGCCGCTTTCGCGGGCGATGTCCATCTGAACCTGCTTTTCTTTCTCGACCACGGCCGGGTCCAGATCAGCTTCGGAGAGCGACGCGGGGTTCACAGCGGCGATGTGCATCGCGATCTGCTTGCCCAGTTCCTCGTTGCCACCGTTCATGGCGACCAGAACGCCGATCTTGCCCATGCCGGGTGCGGCGGCGTTGTGGACGTAGGAGACCACAGTCTCGCCTTCGATGCTCTGCATGCGACGCAGGGACATGTTCTCGCCGATTTTGGCGATGGCGTCTGTCAGGATTGTTTCCACGGTTTTGCCGTCGATCTCAGCCGCTTTCAGCGCTTCGACATCGTCCACTTTCAGCGCGGCATCGGCGATGTTGCTGACCATGGATTGGAATTCGGCGTTCTTGCCGACGAAGTCGGTTTCGGAGTTCACCTCAACCGCGACACCATGGCCGCCTTCGACCTTAACAGCCACGAGACCTTCGGCAGCTGTACGGCCGGATTTCTTCGCCGCCTTGGCCAGACCCTTAGTGCGCAGCCAGTCGACAGCGGCTTCCATGTCGCCGTCGTTTTCTGTCAATGCCTTCTTGGCGTCCATCATGCCTGCGCCGGTGCTGTCGCGCAGTTCCTTGACCATGGATGCTGTGATTGCCATCTCTTGGTTCTCCTTTGGAAATCGGGTGCAGGCCCAAGGCCCGCCTCTGTTGGAAATCGGGGCAGGTTACCCTGCCCCGTGTTTCAGGTCCGTGACGCTTAGCCTTCGGCTTTGGCGACGGTCTCTTTCTTGGATTCGATGTCCAGCGGCGCGTCTTTGCCCATGGCATCGTCGTGCAGAGTCTCTTCGGACGCGTTGCCGATTTCGACGCCGGTGCTTTCTTCGCTCACGGCTTCTTCTTCGGGAGCTTCTTCCATAGCGCCCAGATCAACGCCTGCCGCACCCAGCTGAGCCGACATACCGTCGAGAGCAGCGCGCGATGCCAGATCGCAGTAAAGCGCGATGGCGCGGGCCGCGTCGTCGTTGCCGGGGATGATGTAGTCAACGCCGTCGGGCGAGCAGTTGGTGTCGACAACGGCCACGACCGGGATGCCCAGCTTGTTGGCTTCTGCGATGGCCAGCGACTCTTTCTTCACGTCGATGACGAAGAGCAGGTCAGGGCGGCCGCCCATCTCGCGGATACCACCCAGCGACGCTTCCAGCTTCGCCTGGTCGCGTTCCATGCCAAGACGCTCTTTCTTGGTCAGGCCCTCAAAGCCACGCTCGGACTGTTCGTCGATGTTTTTCAGACGGTTGATCGACTGCGAAACGGTCTGCCAGTTGGTCAGCGTACCGCCGAGCCAACGGTGGTTCATGTAATACTGTGCGCATTTCTCTGCGGCTTCGGCGATCGGCTGAGCGGCCTGACGCTTGGTGCCGACGAAGAGAACGCTGCCGCCCTTGGCGACGGTGTCACGGATCACTTTCAGCGCTTCGTCCAACATGGGGACGGTCTGCGTGAGGTCCATGATGTGGATGCCGTTGCGTGCGCCGTAGATATACGGGCCCATGCGGGGGTTCCAGCGCTGTGTCTGGTGACCAAAGTGTACGCCTGCTTCGAGCAGTTGGCGCATGGAGAACTCAGGAAGAGCCATGTCTTTATACCTTTCCGGTTTAGCCTCATCGGGGGTATGACAGCCTCATGCTGCCAACCGGCGGACGATCTGGGATTTCTCCCCAAAAGGCCCAACCCCGACTGCGGGTTCAAGTGGGGCGCGTATAGGCCAGCGCGCGGCGCAGCGCAAGGGGCTTATTGCAGGCGCGGCTCGCGGTCGGGCATGACTTTCGCATGGCCTGTGCGCACCATCGCTTCGCAGCGTTGCGCCAGCGCCTTGCGCCCGGTGAATTCCGCCACCGGCAGCGGCGGGTGATAGACCACCTCAACCGCGCCTTGCTGTGCCGCAGCCAATGTCGTCAGCAGATGCGCGCCAAAGGACATATCCCCCCACCAGCCATAGAAACGCGGATCTTCGCCCTCAGGCGCGTTATAGATCACGCTGACCGGCTGGACCGCTATCTCATCCCGCAAGGCTGGGTCAAAGAAGGCCTCAAACAGCGTTGTCTTGAAGGGTAGCACCTGCAGCCCGTCGGTGCTGGTGCCCTCGGGGAAAAACAGCAGCCTATGCCCGGCCAAGAGCCGCGTCCGAAACACCTCTGTCTGGGTGCGCGCCTCGGCCCGGTCGCGGCGGATAAAGACGGTGCCCGTCGCCCGCGCCAACCAGCCGATGCCGGGCCAGCCCGCCACCTCGGATTTGGAGACGAAATAGATCCGTTTGGCTGCGTTCAGCCCGAAAATATCGAGCCATGAGGTATGGTTGGCCACCACCGCGCCGCGCCCCTCCATTGGGGTGCCGCGGCGGATAAAACGCATGCCCAGCACCCAGAACGCCGCGCGGCATACCGTCTGTGTGATATGCGGGGTAATGGGCCGATGCAGGCCAAAGATCGGGCGCTCGATCACGCGCAGCAGCAGCAAGACCAGCAATCCGCCAAAGACCAGCAGCGCCAAGCCCGCACCGCGGAGCAGTACGCGCAGCATCCCGGCGGGCGTCAAATGCCGCTCTGGCGGCGGCTGATCGCTGTCCCACGTCGTGCTCATGCAGCACCCCCGCCATAAAAACGCATCTGCCGCGCGCTCATCTGTTTCGTATCAAGGATCAGGCAGACATCCGTGGTGTTGAAGGCGCGGTCGATATAGGCCCCCTCGCCCACGGTGCCGCCCAGTCGAAGGTAGGCTTTGATCAGGCTCGGCACCGTCAGCATGGCTTTACGTCGGTCCAACTCGGCCTCGGGGATCAGGTCCATGGGCGCATATTCGCGCGCGCGGACGCGCAGGTCGGGCGGTGCCAAATGCCGGTGGTGCAAAAGCGACAGCGGCTCGGCCAGAGCCGCGGTGTCGTTGCCGTGAAAGCTCGCCACGCCGAAAAGAACCTCAATCTCATGTTCGGCGACATAGCCCGCAAGTGCGGCCCAAAGGTGGTGCATCGCCGTGCCGCCACGATAGGCTGGGTCAAGACAAGAACGACCCAATTCCAACAGCTTACGCCCCGACTGGACAAGCGGCGCCAGATCGTATTCCGCCGCCGAATAGAAGTCCCCTGCCCGCGCGGCCATATCGCCCCGCATCACCCGGTAGACACCCGCCAGTTTGCCACTGCGCCGGTCGGTCAAAAGCAGATGGTCGAAGTAGGGATCGAAGCGGTCCCGCTCCAACCCGGCGGCGTGATCCACCATTGGCCCGCCGCCGCCCAACTCCCGCACGAAAACGTCGTAGCGCAGCCGCTGTGCCGCCTGCACATCGGCCTCCGTCTGTGCCAATCTGACCTGAAAATCTGCTGCTACGCCCCGCGGCATCGGCCAATCCTATGCCCGAATTGAAAGTCTCCGCCTGATAGGCAATCGGCTGCGCGGGCGCAACAGTTGCGGGGAAAGCGGAAATCGGCTACTCTCCCTATGGTTGCTTTAAGAAAATTTTCTTCCACCGTTAAGGATTTGGAAAGGGTCATCCCTCATCAAAGACCGGCATTAATTCCAAACGAAAGCTGTCTATGACCACTTTGCCTTGGTCACGAAAGTTGACCGTCACCTTGCCGCCGATATTGCTTTGCACCTGCCCCGTGCCCCATTCGGGATGCTGCGGATGCATCACCAACATGCCCGGCGTCAGCAGCGCGTTCAGATCATCCATGCCGTCTCCAATCATTCCAAGGGGCCACCATGGACCAGCTTAACATCGACCTGCCCGCCCTGATCGGCAGCCGCATTTGCCACGACTTGATATCGCCAATCGGGGCCATCAACAACGGGCTTGAACTGCTTCAGATGGCGGGCACCGGGGCCGCCCCGGGGCCGGAGCTTGCCTTGATCGGCCAAAGCGTCGAAAGCGCCTCGGCCCGGATCCGCTTTTTCCGCATCGCCTTCGGGGCTGCGGGCGATCAGACCATGGGCCAGAACGAGGTGACCTCGATCCTGCGCGACCTCTATGCCGCCTCGCGGGTTGAGATTGATTGGCAGATCGCGAGCCCGCAATCGCGCAATGGCGTGCGGATGGCCTTTCTCGCGCTGCTCTGCATCGAGACGGCCCTACACCACGGCGGGCGGATCACCATCGCCGAAGAGGCGGGCCGTTGGTCCCTAAGGGCCGAGGCTGACAAGATCGCGGTAGACCCTGAACTTTGGGCGCTGCTGACACAGACCGGGGCGGACAGGCGGCTACAGCCCGCGCAGGTTCAATTCGCACTTTTGCCGATTCTGACCGAAGCACAGGGGAAAGAAATCACGCTCGACAGCGGCGAAACGGCACTGACCCTCTCGTTCTAAAGGTCAGCCGCGCACAGTCCCCTCGCCACGCACGAGGTATTTGAAGCTCGTCAGTTGCGCCGCACCAACGGGGCCGCGGGCATGAAGCTTGCCCGTGGCGATGCCGATCTCTCCGCCCATGCCGAACTCTCCCCCATCCGCGAATTGGGTCGAGGCGTTATGCATCAGGATCGCCGAATCCAGCCCGTTAAAGAACGCCGCGGCGGTCTCGGCATTCTCGGTCAGGATGCAATCGGTGTGTCCCGATCCGTACTGGCGAATATGCGCCATCGCAGCGTCCAGACCGGGGACGACCCGCGCCGCCACGATCATATCGAGGTATTCCCGCCCCCAATCCCCATCACTCGCTGGCACCGTGCCGGGGACATCCTGCAAGGCTGCATCAGCGCGCACTTCGACGCCCGCGTCGATCAGCGCCCGGATCACGCCGTTGCCAATGGTCTTGGCGATATCCTCATGGATCAAAAGACATTCCGCCGCGCCGCAGATGCCGGTCCGCCGCGTCTTGGCGTTCAGGACGACCTTCAGCGCTTTTTCGGGGTCCGCTTCTGCGTCGATATAGATGTGCACGATGCCTTCCAGATGGGCAAAGACCGGCACCCGCGCCTCACGCTGGACCAAGCCGACAAGCCCCTTGCCGCCGCGCGGCACGATCACGTCGATGGTGTCGGTCATCGTCAGCATCTCTCGCACCGCCGCCCGGTCGCGCGTCGGAACCAGTTGCACCGCATCCTCAGGCATCCCCGCATCCCGCAGCCCCTGTTGCAGGCAGCCGTAGATGGCGCGCGATGAATGAAAACTCTCGGACCCGCCGCGCAGGATCACGGCATTGCCTGCTTTGAGACAAAGCGCGCCCGCATCCGCCGTCACATTGGGCCGCGATTCATAGATCACACCGATCACGCCGAGCGGCGTGCGCACGCGCTGAATGTTAAGGCCCGAGGGCTGGTCCCATTCCGCGATCACCTCACCCACCGGATCGACCTGTTCCGCGACCGAGCGCAGCCCGTCGACCATGCCGCGAATGCGCTCTTCGTTCAGCATCAGCCGGTCCATCATGGCGTCCGACAGCCCTTTGTCGCGGCCAAAGGCGAGGTCTTGCTCATTGACGGCAATGATCTCGGCGCGGTTTTTCCAAACCGCATCCGCGGCACTGATCAGCGCGGCATGTTTGCGCTCGGCCGTCGCGGTCGCCAGCTCGGCTGCCGCTGCACGGGCGCGGGCGCCGATATCGGCCATCAGTTCAGAGATATTCTCGATGTCGTTCATAGCCTTATGCCCCTGTCTTCATCTTCGCCTAAAGCGCCATGTCGTCGCGGTGGATCAAAGCCGCACGCCCCGGATAGCCCAAAAGCGCCTCGATCTCCGCGCTTTTGCGCCCCTTGATCTGGCCGATTTCCTCGGCGGAGTAGCGGCTGAGGCCGTGGCCCACGGCGTGACCGGCGGGGTCATACATGACGATGCTGTCGCCTCGCTCAAACCGCCCTTCAACAGCGGTTACCCCGGCGGGCAAGAGCGACGTGCCCCGCGCCAAAGCCGCCACGGCTCCGGCGTCCAAGGTCACCGCCCCGCGCGGCTTCATCGCGGCGATCCAGCGCTTGCGCGCGGCCTGTGGATCGCTCTGCGCGCTGAACCAAGTGGCATTCGCCCCACTTTCGAGCGCGGTGAGCGGGCGCATGACAAACCCATCGGTGATCGCCATCGCGCAGCCTGCCGCCGTCGCCGTGCGCGCGGCCATCAGTTTGGTTTTCATGCCACCTTTGGACAGGCCCGACCCGGCATCACCGGCCATCGCCTCGATCTCGGGGGTGATGCTCTCGATCACATCGTAGCGTTTCGCAGTCGGATCCTGCGAGGGGTTGGCACTGTAGAAACCATCCACATCAGAAAGCAAGATCAACTGATCCGCGCCCACTGTCACCGCGATCTGCGCGGCGAGACGGTCATTATCGCCAAAGCGGATTTCATCGGTGGCGATCGTGTCATTCTCATTCACAATGGGCACCACGCCAAGCGAGAGCAGCTGCTCCAAGGTCGCGCGGCTGTTGAGGTAACGGCGGCGGTTGGCGCTGTCTTCCAAGGTCACCAGAACCTGCGCCGTGGTGATGCCATGGGGGGCCAGCACCTCTTCATAGGCCCGGGCAAGGCGGATTTGCCCCACCGCCGCGGCGGCCTGCGCCTGTTCCAGCGCCAGAGCTGTCGGCGGGAGACCCAGAACACCCCGGCCAAGCGCGATTGAGCCCGAGGATACCAGCACAACATCGCAGCCCAAGCCCTTGAGCCACAAGACATCTTGCGCCAATCCGGTCAGCCAGTCCCGGCGCAGATTGCCGCTGTCGCGGTCCACCAAAAGGGCGGAGCCGATCTTGATGACGACGCGGCGCGCGGTGCTTAGGGTTGCCAAGGCGCTTCTTCCTCGGTGCTGCGGAAACGCAGGCGGTCTTCGTCGATGTTCTGGCGCAGGGTGCGCAATACGTCCGTCACGCCTTCGCCAGCCACACTGGACATCATCATCACGCTGCCGCCAGAGGCTTTTTCCAATTCTTTCAAACGACTTGCGCGTTCCTCCTCATCCAAAGCGTCAACTTTGTTCAACACCGTAACACGCGGCTTTTCGGCCAGATCCCCGCCATAGGCCTCCAGCTCTCCGATGATGGTGTGGTAATCCTCGGCCACGGTTTCGGAAGTGCCGTCGATGAGGTGCAACAACACCGCGCAACGCTCGACATGGCCAAGGAAAAGATCGCCCAGACCGCGCCCTTCGGAAGCGCCTTCGATGAGGCCGGGAATATCCGCCACCACGAATTCAGTGTTATCCACACCGACCACGCCAAGGTTTGGGTGCAACGTGGTGAATGGGTAATCAGCAATCTTGGGCCGCGCGTTCGACGTGCTTGCAAGGAACGTCGACTTACCCGCATTCGGCAGGCCCAGCAGCCCCACATCCGCGATCAGCTTGAGCCGCAGCCAGAGGGTCCGCTCCACCCCTTCCTGCCCGGGGTTCGAACGCCGGGGCGCTTGGTTGGTCGCGGATTTAAAATGCAGGTTGCCCCAGCCGCCATTGCCGCCGCGCGCAAGCTGCACGCGCTGGCCAAGCTCGGTCAGGTCGGCGATGACGGTCTCCTGATCCTCGTCGAGGATCTCCGTGCCCACGGGCACCCGCAGGATGATATCCTCACCGTCCTTACCGGTGCGCTGTTTGCCCATACCGGGCTGGCCGTTCTTGGCAAAGAAGTGTTGCTGATAGCGAAAGTCGATCAGCGTGTTCAACCCATCGACCGCTTCGGCCCAGACCGAGCCGCCGGTGCCGCCATCGCCGCCGTCCGGGCCGCCATATTCGATGTATTTCTCACGCCGGAACGATACACAGCCGCCGCCTCCGGCGCCGGATCGAATGTAGACTTTGCACAGGTCGAGAAACTTCATGGTCTTGCCTTTCAGGCACGGGAAACGGAGCTAGAGCTTGCGGCTATAGGTCCATGTGGGTACGGCAGCATCGCGGGCCAAGCAATAGGTTTCCGCGTCACCAAGATAGACAAAACCCGCATTTGTCAGCACCTTGGCCGAGGCCGGGTTGTCATGGAAAACAGAGGCAAAAAGGGCGTCATTGCCCAAGGGGTTGGCGTTTACCAAAGCCTGCACCGCGTCCGAGGCCAGATGGGTGTTCCAGAACGCCGGGGCCACCCAATAGCCGATCTCGGATTGGTTGCGGTCCAGCCGGGTGAGGGAGATCACGCCCATCACTTCCGAACTGTCCGCCCGAGTGCCATCCATGACCCAAACATCTTCTTCACGGTCATCGGACATGGCGCGGGTGACATAGGCTTCGACACTGCCGGGCGGCAGCGGATGCGGGATCGAAGATGTGGCATTGGCGACCCTCGGGTCGCTGGCATACATCTCGATCATGCCCATGTCGGACCGGCGCACCGGGCGCAGATCAAACCGCTCTGTCTCAATAAGGGGTTGGTTCACAATCGCTTCCAACTGCATCGTCATGTTCCTCCTCCGAACAGACTGGATTGGGGGCCTTTGGCCAAACGGGCCGCCCCTGCCCCGATCACGCGCAGGCCGCGCACCGAGGCGTTGACACATTCGACATAGTCCTCCCTGCCGAATGTAACGACTTTATCAAAATTCAGCCGCACCCCGCAAAGAGCGGAAAAACGGCCCGGCAGGCCAATGGGCCCTGAACTGGAAAACAAAAACATTGGGGGGTCTTCCCGAAAAGAAAAAGGGACCGGCGGTATCGCCGATCCCTGATTTTTTCAAACCCTTTGGGGTACGGCTTATTCAGCGGCCTCCGCGCGTGGCAGAACCGAAATGAACGTGCGGTTTTTGAGACCCTTGTGGAAGGTCACAGCGCCGTCGACGGTTGCAAAGATCGTGTGATCCTTGCCCATGCCAACGCCTTCGGCAGGCCAAAACTTGGTGCCGCGCTGACGCACGATGATGTTGCCGGGGATGACGGCTTCGCCGCCGTATTTTTTCACGCCAAGGCGACGACCAGCTGAGTCGCGCCCGTTACGGGATGAACCGCCTGCTTTTTTATGTGCCATCTCGGTCTCTCCTTAGCCTTTGGTCTTTTCTTTGGCCTGTTCGACCCAGCCTTCACGCTGGATACGGCCTTTGAAAGACAGTTTCTCGTCAACTTCAGCGATATCCGCTTCGGTCCATGCTGCGATTTGAGCGAAGGAGGTGATGCCCGCTTCGTGCAGCTTTTTCTCAAGTGCGGGGCCAACGCCGCTCAGCGCCTTCAGATCGTCCGCGCCGGCTTCCGACATTTTGTCGGCTTTCTCGGCTTTCGGAGCGGCCTTGGTGGCTTTCGCCTTCTTGGCCTTCTTGATCTGCGCGGCCTCATCGGTCTTGCCGGTGATCGCGGCCACGGCGGCGGCGCTAACGGAACCAGTGCCGACAGCTTCGGATACGCCAGACTTCCCTGCGCCGGAGGCGAGGATGTCGGTGATCTTGACCAGCGTCAGCTTCTGACGGTGACCCTTGGTGCGCTTGGAAGAGTGCTTCCGGCGGCGCTTGACGAAGTTGATGACCTTTTCGCCTTTGATCTGATCAACGACTTCGGCCTGAACGCCTGCGTCTTTGACCGTGGGCGCGCCGAGCACGGGGCTGTCGCCGCCCAGCATCAGAACTTCGTTGAACTGGACCGTTTCGCCAGCATTGGCCGCAATACGTTCAACGCGCAGCATATCGCCTGCTTGAACCTTGTATTGCTTGCCGCCTGTCTTGATGACCGCAAACATGCGTCTTCCTTTTCTGTCATCCGCGTTCTGTGGCCCCCGCCTGGGAGTTTGTGGATGGCTTTCCGGCCGATCCGCCTCGAACAGCGCGCCCATGGGGCGTCATTAAAAAAACAATCCCGAAAACGGATTACCCGCCGGGATGCGGGCTTATCTTCGGAATGGCGGGGCAAGTCAAGCAGGTTTTCTTGGGCGCTGCCCTTGGACCTGTCAGAGGCTTTCGGCCACCATGTTCAGCGCCAGTGCCCGCCCCAGCCCGTAGGAGATATCCTCATAGGCCCGGCCAAACCCGTCGAAAAGCCCGCGATTGAGCGCCCGGCCCGCGCCCGTCTCGGCAAAGGCCGCATATTGCGCGATCTCGGCATTGCTTAAAGGATGGTAGGCCAGCAGCATATAGGCGTGCAACCAGACGGAGGTGTCTTCGGTCACCGCATCCAGATCGGACCCGACATCGGCCAGGAGGTCTTCGTCACTGTCCTCTAGCGCACCGCCATCGCGCATGCCGCGCAGGAATTGGAAATTGCTGTTCAGCGCCGTGCCGACATTGCGGTCGATCATATCGGAAGCGTCGATCAATCGGCGGATCAAAGCCACCCGCGGATCACCGTCCCCCGCCAGCACCCCGTAGTTCGCCCGCGCAATCTGCTCGACCTCAGGCTCGGCGATGGCGGCGCGGGCGGCATTCTCCAGCCCGACAATCCGGCGCCCCAGTTCGGTGGCATAGAAGGTGATCGCCTCTTCGACATCGTCCGTCGTCATCGTCTCCTCCATGGCGCGGCGCACCATTTCGACCATACGCTCGGGATCGTGGATGCTTTCGACCTGCATCTGCCAGCCCGGACCGCCCTGCCCGCCCAGCATGTCTTGATTCAGCACCTCCGCATGGGCCTGCCCTTCGTCGCTGATGATCACCGCCGCCTGCCGAAGCCCCAACAGATCGACCAGCACAGTCATCCGCGCGTCGGCCCAAGCGGGCAGCGCCAAAAGCCATAGAAGCGGCGCGAAAACCCAAGCCCGCATCAGATGTCCTGACTGGGCTGCATGGCCGCAAGCCGTGCCGCCACGGCCTCGAACCGGTTGGCCATGATCTCATATTGAACGGCGTTCATCAGCGTATAGACCTGCTGCATCTTGGGGTGCTCCAACGCCTCGGCATAGGCGGCAAGGTCTTCGTCCGAGAAGGATTGATAGGTATAGGCGGCGTTGGCGAGTGCATTGGCGGCGATCTGCGCGCCCAGTTCATCCGCCTGCGCCCGCATCGCCTCGCGCAGGTCCGGCTCTTCCATCTGCAATTCGATCACCCCGGCCCCCGCGGCGGCCAGAAGGAAGCGGATCTGCACCTCTTGAATGGCCCGGACCGAGATTTCCTCGACATCGCTGGCCACGTTCAAGCGCCGCAGGGTCTCCAACCGGGGGGAGCCGATCTGCTCGAGCCCCGCAATGATGGCGGCACCGCTTTCGGCCTTCAGCCCGTCATCCTCAGCCATATGCGCCTTGTTCTCGACCGCCACCAAACGCTGGCCCAGATCGGAGGCATAGAACCCGGCGGCATGATCCAACAGGTCATCGCTGAGCGTCTCGGCAAGGATATCCATCGCCATGTCGTGCATCAACGCAGTGTCAAAGACATCGCGCACCAGACGCGACCACTCCGAGCCGAAATCCTCGCTTTGCAGCCCTAACATTTCAGGCGCGGAATCGGCAGACAGGCGAATGCTCTCCAACGCCACGTCAAAGCCGGTCACTTCCAAGAACCGCTCCAACGCGCCGCGATCCGCCGCCCGCAGCGGCAGGGCAAGCGCGACGAGCAGCATCAACGCGACAACAAAGGGGGCTGCAATCATTCGGTTTTGGCGAAACATGGGCGGTCCTTTCGCAGAATTCTGCCTTTAAACTTAGGCTCTACCAGCCTCGGCGCAATGAAAATCCCCAAACTTTCAATTGATGCGCAAAACCCCTCTTGCCACTGCCGGAAAAGGCGACTAAACGGACCCCCCAGACCCCCGCGGAGAGGTGCCGGAGTGGTCGAACGGGGCGGTCTCGAAAACCGTTGAGCCTTCACGGGTTCCCAGGGTTCGAATCCCTGTCTCTCCGCCATTCACGCCTTGGGCGTGGTGCCAATGTCCCCGATACGAAGACCCAGGTCAGTCGCCGCGCACGCCGGGACGTCACCGCCCTCCAAACCGATCCGCTTAAAGACTACGCACCTGCGTAGAAATCCAACGGCCCAGCCGACACCGTCCCGCTTTGTCCAAATCCGCGCCTTGAACATTTCGGCGGATTGTCGCAACTATCCGCGCAGAGCAAGCAAGCGGTTTCATGAGTCCCAGCCAGCCACGGATTTCTACAAGGGACAATAAAATGAAAACCAACACCGCCAAGCGTGTCGCGCTTTCTTGGCTGATGTGCTCGACCGCTACTTTTGTTTATGCGCAAGACGACACGGCCTTCGACCTCGGCGTGCTGCGCATTCAGACCTCAGCCGCTCAGGCTGTTTTGGGCAATGACGAGATCACCGAAACCGAAATCGAACAGCGCAACCCCGCCACCGTGGCCGATGTCTTTGCCGGCGAATCTGCGATCACCGCCAGCGGCGGCGCCCCGATCGCGCAGAAGGTCTATGTGAACGGGATCGAGGAGAGCCTTCTTTCCGTCACCATCGATGGCGCACGGCAGAACAAATCGGCCTTTCACCATACCGGCAACGTCCTTTTGGATCCGGCCCTGCTGAAATCCGTCGAGGTCAGCGCGGGGCTTGCCCCGGCGGATCAGGGGCCAAACGCGCTGGCCGGCTCCATCGCCTATACCACAAAGGACGCCCGCGATTTGCTGGACGGGGATGATCCCTTTGGGGGCCGCTACATGCTGTCCTATGGCAGCAATGGCCAGGGCTTCCGCAATACCCTGACCCTTTTCGGGCAGAACGACGGTTTCGAATATCTGCTGAGCGGCACCCGGGCGACGGGCGACGATTATGAAGACGGGTCCGGCAGCACCATCACCGGCACGCGGGCGGACCTGACCGACTATATCGCGAAATTCGCCTATACCTCGCAAAGCGGCAAACGTCTGAGCTTTTCGGCCTCCGAGACCACTGACAATGGCCTGCGCGCGTCTCAGGGTGGCTTCATCCGCCCCGACTTTGCCGATGTGATCGGGCGCGACACGGTGCTCTACGAAGCGCTGTCGCAGCGCACCTCCTATACGCTGACCTATGAGGATGAGAACCCCTCGGGCATCTGGGCGCCCTATGCGCAGCTCAGCTACAACGAGCAGGCGATGGACGTAGGCTCGCTCTATGGCGTGAACAAAAGCCTCAGCGGTGTGCTCAGCAACTCGTTCACGCTCCGCAACGGCAGCGTGAATGTCGGTGTCGATTTCTTTGACGAAAGCGCCGAAGGCTATGACAACACGGTCAGCCCGCGCAGGTCGAGCGGCCGCGAAGAGCTTAGCAATATCGGCATCTTCGCACAGGCACGGCAGGATCTGTCGGACCGCATCTCCGTGTCCTACGGCGGGCGCTATGATTGGGCATCCTTCGAAGGCGCGGATGGGACCGATTTCGACGCCAGCGGCGCCAGCGTCAACGGCTCGGTCGATTACGTCCTGAACGATCAATGGACCCTCAACGCCGGGGCCGCCTCCAGCTGGGGCGGGTATGAGTTGGGCGAGGCTGCATTGGTCAACTTCCGCACCCCGTGGAATTATGACGGCTTCACCACCTCGCGCGCCAATGCGGTGCGTTTGGGCCTGCGGTACGACAGTGGCCCTTGGGCGGTCAAAGGCGCGCTCTTCGACACTGACATCGAAGACATCAACGCTGTTCTGCCTTCGAGCGGCGCACGCGGTGCCGTGGACGATCTGACATCACGCGGCTTCGACGGGTCGGTCACCTATACCGGCGCGCGCGGCTTCGCGACCTTGAACTACACCTATGCCGATGTGCAGACCAACGACGCCACCACCGCCACAACTGCCTATTACCTTGGCCGTCCGGTGGGCCATATCTTTGGCTTCGAAGCGGGCTATGACGTGACCGAGGAATGGCGCATTGGGGCGACCGCGCAGATCGCTTTGGAGAACGACGATACCGATGTGTCGCTCGACGGTTATGAGGTGGTCAATCTCTACGCGGAATACAAACCGCGGCGGATGCAGAACCTGAACCTGCGCATGGACGTGCAGAACCTGTTCGACGCGACCTATGCAAGCCGCAGCTCCGATGGGCTTGGGCTTGCCAATGTGGTGCCCTTGACCGAACCGGGCCGCACCGTCAGCCTGACCGCGTCGATCAGCTTTTAACGGACGCAGGTATCGCCCCCCTTTGCGCGGGGGCGATACCACATTCCCGCGCTTGCCGCCTGCCCCGGTTCTTTCCACAGTCCTCCTCCCGCTTGATCCAGATCAATGCAGCCGCGCGCGGCCCGCCCCATAGTGGCCGTGGTCACATGAGGAGCGTCGCCATGCAAAATGCCACAATCACAGTCGTTCTGGGGGTCGAAGCCCGGCCCAATCAGCTAGAGCCCCTCGCCCGCGCGGCGCAGACCCAGGGCACCCATCTGATCGTTCTTTTGCTCAGCGAAACCCCTGCCCTCCCGGTCTATTCGATGGGGGTGGGCGAACTCAGCACCTATTCCCTCCCGGCGGGCTGGCAGGCGGATGTGGACGCGGCCCGCGAGGCGGTCGAGAAACAGCGCGCGGAATTTTCGCAGTATCTCACCGATCAAGGCGCCAGCGCGGATGTGCGCGCGGTTTGTGCCGATGCCTCGGCCTTGCGCAACACAGTGGCGCGGGCGGGGCTGACCTGTGACGCGGTGCTTATCGGCACGGACCTGCGCGAGAACAGCCGCCTGTTCGAGGACATCGTGCATGCCGCGCTCTTCGAGACCGCCGCACCCGTTCTGCTCAACACCGCGCAGGCCAAGGTGGGTTTGACCCCGCAATCGGTCTTCGTTGCATGGAAAGCAGGCATTCCCGCCACGCGGGCGATCCGCGCCGCTTTGCCGACCCTGCGCAATGCGCGCGAGGTAACGGTGGCGCTTTTCGATCCGATCTCGATCTCGGCCTATGACGGGGAAAACCCCGGCACCGATGTCGCCGCTTGGCTGACCCACCAAGGCTGCAACGTCGCGGTGCAGCAATATGCCAGCGGAGGCGAGGACATTGGCACCGCCATCCTGAAACGCGCCAAAGAAACCGGGGCCGATCTGATCGTCATGGGTGCCTATGACCACTCCCGCCTGCGCGAGATGGTTTTTGGCGGCACGACCCGCAGCCTGATTGAACAAAGCGCCTTTCCTGTGCTTCTGTCGCACTAAAACCCGTCGAAAGGAACCGCCCCTATGCGCCCTCACCTCGCTGCCTTCGCCGGGTTTTCCTGCGCCCTCCTCTCCGCCTGTTCGGAGGGGTCTTCTGAGGATACCGACCGGCTGCGCGCGGGGCAGCGGGTCTATGCCAAGGAATGCGCCGCCTGCCACGGGGCGCAGGGCGAAGGCGGCGGTCCGATGTCCCTGCATCTGGATGTGGTGCCGCCGGACCTCGCCGGGCTGAAACAACGCAATGACGGCTATTTCCCGCGCGAGTTTGTCAGCCGCTTCGTCATGGGCCAGCTTGCGAAGGACGACCCCGCCTCGCCCATGCCGGACTTTTCCGCCGTCGGCCTGCGCCATGTCTACCCCAATGGCGGTGCGGATGGGGAGGTGCTGGAAACCGATTTCGCCAATCTGCTCGACTATCTCGAAGCGATCCAGTGGTAGGGCCGGCGTGGTCGAGGACGCGATCCTCGGACACGTGACGCATCGCTCCGCATTGCGCCCCCGCCCTCTCTCACGCTATCGGATGCCCTGCCCCGCAGCCCTTACAGACGGACCCCTCGCATGAAGATCAACGACGAAAGCCCCGTTCTGCTGGCCCTTCTGGACGCCGCCGTCGATGCCATGGTGGTGGCCGATCACGCAGGCAATATCCTGCGGGTGAACAAAGCGGCGGCCACGCTTTTCGGCCATCCGGTCGAGGATCTGGTGGGACAAAACGTGCGCATGTTGATGCCCGGGGACATGGCCGTTCAACATGACGGCTTTCTGCGCCACCATCTTGAGACCGGAGAGAAACGCATCATCGGCGTGGGCCGCGACGTGGAAGGGCTGCGCGCCGATGGCAGTGTCTTCCCGCTGCATCTTTCCGTGGGCCGCGCCGATATCGCGGGCGAGGTCGCCTTTGTCGGCATCATGCACGATCTGTCGCGCCGAAAAGCCGCCGAGGAGGCCACCGCCCGCTCGCAACGGATGGACGCCATCGGCCAGATGACCGGCGGCATCGCGCATGATTTCAACAATCTCCTGACGGTCGTGATCGGCAATTTGGAGCTGCTGGAGATGTCGGAAACCTCGGCCAAAAGCGGCGCGCTGATCTCGGACGCGCTGGAGGCGGCAGAGATCGGGGCCGATCTCACCTCACGCCTGATGGTCTTTGCCCGCAAGACCACGCTGAACGCGGCGGAGATCGACCTCAATGCCGAAGTCTCAAAAGCCGTGGCGATGCTCAAACGCACCATCGGCGCGCATATCGCGGTCGAGACGGGTTTTGCCGAGGATCTGTGGCAGGCCAAGGTGGATGCCACCCAGCTTCAGACCGCCGTGCTCAACATCGCGCTGAATGCTCAAGACGCCATGCCTGGGGGCGGGAAGATAACGCTGGAGACGCGCAACATGCAGCTTGACGACACCTATGTCGCGCAGGAAATCGGCATCGACATGGGCAACTACATCCGCCTGTCGATCGCGGACACAGGCGAAGGCATGTCCGCCGAGACCCGCACCCGCGCGATGGAGCCGTTCTTTTCGACCAAACCGGTCGGCCAAGGCACGGGGCTGGGCCTGTCGATGGTATACGGTTTCATCAAGCAATCCGGCGGGCATATCGCGATCTACAGCGAGTTGGGCAAGGGCACGACGATCAGCCTCTATTTCCCCGCCCTCGTGGACAGCACCGGCACGCGGGCGGCATCCAGCGACGCGCCAGAGCCGCACGCCCAGATCGGCACCGGCCTGCGCGTTTTGCTGGTCGAGGATGATCCGATGGTCTTGCGCCTGTCAGAGCGACGGCTGGTATCGCTGGGGTTCGACTGCGTCACGGCGACCACCGGCGATGCGGCGTGGGACATCCTGCAAGACCGTGACGATATCGACGTGGTCTTTACCGATCTGGTGATGCCGGGGGAGCTCTCGGGCCATGCGCTGGCCAAACGGGTCGCGGCGGAAATGCCCGACCTGCGGATATTGATCACCTCGGGCTTTTCCGAAAACGTCCTGCGTGGCGAGGAAGAGAGCCACGCCTTCGCCCTCCTGCGCAAACCCTATAGGCAAGCGGATCTGGCCGAGGCGTTTCGCGCCTTGCTACAGGACTAACCCGAGGTGGCGGTGGGGCTTTCGGTCAGCACATAGCCCAGCCCGCGCACCGTTTTGATCAACAGCGGACGCGCCGGATCACGCTCGACCTTCTTGCGCAGCCGCGCCACTTGGTTGTCGATGGTGCGGTCCAGAGGCGCCCAATTCTGCCCGTCGATCAGGTCCATCAACCGATCGCGCGACAAGGGCTTTTTCGCGTGGTTCACGAAGGCGGCCAGAAGTTTGAAATCAGCCGTGGTCAGATCCCCCTCCTGCCCGTCACGGCCCACCAGCAGCATCCGGTCGAGGTTGATCTTCAGCCCATCAAGCGCAAGCCACGGCTCTGCATTTCGCGGTGCGGGCGCCTCCGCCTCGCGCTTGCCGCTGCGCCGCAGGACGGATTTCACGCGGGCCAAGACCTCGCGCACATGGAAGGGTTTGGTCAGATAGTCATCCGCGCCCAGCTCCAGCCCGACAACGCGGTCGATCACATCGTCCTTGCCCGTCACCATAAAGATCGGCACGTCATGATCGCGGCGAAGGTCGCGCGCAATGTCCAACCCATCCTCCGCGCCGAGGTTCAGATCCAAAGTCACCAGATCGAAAGCCTCCGCCGCAAAGGCCGCGCGCACGCTCTGCGCGTCATGCGCCTCGGTCACAAGGTAGCCGTCGCTTTCAAGGCAGCGCCTCAGAAGCGTCCGGATCTTGGCATCGTCATCAACAACAAGGATCTTCTTCGCGGCCACGCCCATCACCCCAAAAGTTGCGTTTGTATAGTCCGCAACCCAAGCGAGCACCAGCCGCCACGCCATCCCCTGCGACAAAGCGTTACAAACGGATACAAGACCACAGGTCGTTCTGCGACATGCGCCTGAGAATGTGACCGCGCCGCAGAAAGGACGATCGCATGTACGTGACGCTATCCAATGAGTTCACCCCCGCAACCAAAGTGCCCGAGGCGCAGCTTTGCCCCCGCAGCCCCGCCGCGCAATCGCCGCGCAAACGGCAGGCGGTCGGCAGCCACCTGTTTCGCGAGGGCGATATCGCCAACCATATCTATGAGATCACCTCGGGCGTGTTTCGCCTGACCCGCGTGCTCGACAACGGGCGGCGGCAGGTCATCGCCTTTGGCCTGCCCGGCGACATCATCGGCTTTCCCAATGGCGCGCTGCATCACAGCGATTGCGAGGCGATCGGGGCGGCAGAGGTGATCGCCCACCGTCGCCATACGCTCGATGATTTCGAGGGGGATCACGAGACCCATAAGCGGCTGTTGAACGCCGCCCTGCGTGAGATTTCGGCGATGCAGGATCACTTCATGATGCTGGCACGCAAATCCGCGCTGGAAAAGGTTGCCTCCTTCCTGATCACCTTGGCGGAGCGGACCGGTAGGCCGATCGGCAATTACACCACCTGCGCCCTCCCGATGACCCGCAGCGACATTGCAGATTTTCTCGGCCTGACGATTGAGACGGTGAGCCGCACCCTGACCCGCCTGCGCAAGCAAGATATCATCGCGCTTGAGACCTCCCAGACCGTGCTGATCAAGGATATGGAGGCGCTGATCTCGGCCTCTCAGGAAACCGACTGAGGGCGGGCTTCCATTCAATTCAGAAAACGCGGGTCTCGGCCCGCGTTTCGCATTTCTAGGCCGCCTTTTCGGTATCCCGCTGGTGGGCCTCACCACTGGGCTCCCCATTCTCCAGCAAAATCCGCGCCGCGTCCCCTTCGAGGTCATCATATTGCCCGTTGCGCAGCGTCCAGAGACAGGCCGCAAGCCCTGCCGCACCCAGACAGACAGAGACGGGGATGAGAACGATCAGGATATTCATCGGCGCACCGCATTCAAAACCACGAGGATAGACGAGGAGGACATCACCGCCGCCGCCATCAGCGGGGTGGCGAAGCCCATGACCGCCACCGGGATCGCGACCGCGTTATAGGCGGCAGCCAGGCCGAGGTTCTGGCGAATGCGGCTGCGCGCCCGGCGGGCCAGCCGCAGGGTATCGGCGACCGCCGAGAGATCACCGCCCAGCATCACCCCGTCCGAGGCGACCCGCGCGGCATCCAGCGCCGTGGCAGGCGCGAGAGAGGCATGCGCCCCGGCAAGCGCCGCCGTGTCATTCAGCCCGTCGCCCACCATGAGCACCCGTCTTCCCCGCGCGGCCATATCGCGGACCAGACCGGCCTTGTCCTCGGGCCGAACGGCGGCATGAACCGTGTCAATCCCGAGGGTTTTGGCCAGCGCTTCTGCACGCCGCGCGGTATCGCCGGTGACCATCGCCACCGCCATCCCACGCCCGCGCAGGGCGCTGACAACTTCCGCTGCCCCGGCGCGGGGTGTTTCGGACAGGGGCAAAGGAATAAGGCGATCAGGCAGATGCAGTTCCGGCCCCTCCTGCCCGCGACGCAGAAAGACCCGCGCGCCGTTCCACAGGCCGCAAACGCCCTCGCCCGGCACCTCTTTCAAGTCACGTAGATCGGCGGGCATTTGCCCCTGCAACGCCGCCGCCAAGGCGCGCGAGGCGGGGTGGTCAGACGCCTGCGCGAGGGCCAGCGCCACCGAGGCCGCCTCTGCATCGAGCGCGGGCAGCCGCGCGACGCCTTCGGTCAGCGTGCCGGTCTTGTCGAAGAGAACCGTGTCGATCTCGGCCAGACGCTCCAACGCCGTGGGGGATTTCAGCAGCACGCCCGCGCGGAACAAACGCCCAGTCATCGCCGCCGTCACCGCCGGAATGGCCAAGGCCAGCGCGCAGGGGCATGTGATGATCAGCGTCGCCGTGGCCACGGCAATCGCGTGATAAAGGTCTCCCGTCAGCGCCCACCAGACCACGAAAGCCAGCGCCGCCAGCCCATGCACCACCGGCGCGTAAAGCCGCGCGGCGCGGTCCGCGATCCCGCTGTAACGGTGCTTGCCGGTCTCGGCGACCTCGACCAGAGCCGCGAGGCGGCGCAGGGTGCTGTCCTCGGCCCGGCGGGTGACCCTTAGGGTCAGCGGCGTGCCAAGGGTCACCTCGCCCGCGCAGATCGGCCCGCCCGCTGCCACCGCGACGGGGTCGGCCTCCCCGGTCAGGGCGGAACGGTCCACCATCACCGCGCCCACGGCGATGCCGTCCACCGGCGCGCGCGCGCCGGCAGCAAGGGCAATGCGGTCGTCGGGCATCAGGGCGCCCACGTCCACCGTCTCACGGCCCGTCGCGGTCAGCCGCGTCGCCCGGGGCAGTTCCAGCGCCGTCAACTCCGCCGCGGCGGAACGGGCCGTCGCCCGTGCGCGATGCTCAAGATAGCGGCCCACCAGCAGGAAGAAGGTCAGCGAGAGCGCCGCATCGAACCAAGTATGCGCCCCGGTGGCAGCGAAAGTTTCATAAAGCGAGGTCGCCGCCGCCAGCAGGATCGCCAGCGCAATCGGCACATCCATATTCATCCGGCCCGCCCGCAGGGCGACCCATGCCGAGGCGAAGAACGGCACCGCGGAAAAGGCCAAGGCCGGCAACGCGATGGCGGCAGAGACCCAGTGAAACATCTCGCGCGTGACATCGCCCGCGCCAGACCAGACCGCGACGGAAACCGCCATCACATTCATCATGGCAAAGCCCGCCACGGCGGCGCGGGCCAACAGACGGCGGCCCGTGTCATCCCCCGCAGGGCGCAGGGCGGTCGCGTCGAGTTCATGCGCCTCGAAGCCCGCGTCGTTCAACGCCTGAAGTGCGGCGTTGGCGTCATACCCGGGGCTCAGCACGATCCGCACCCGCTTGGCCCCAAGGTTTACCCGCGCGGCTTTAACCGAGGGCAAGCGGGCCAAGACCCCCTCGACCCCCGCAATACAGGCCGCGCAGCGGATCTGCGGCAGGGCAAGGTGGATGGCCTTGTCGTTCTCCGCGATGTGCTGCGCCGCAGCCTCGGCCGAGGGGGAGCCTGCGACACAGCCGGGACAGGCGGCGACGGTCATCGTCTCACCTGCAACGGAATGCGGCGGCGAAAGAGCGTACCATCGGCGGCGCGCATCTCCACCCGCAGGTTCCAGTTGCCGGGGCCTGCGGTGACCGGCGCGACCCACGCCCGGCCATCCCATGCGAAGTCGGGCGTCATGTCATCCGCCACGGTGGTCGCCCGGCCCAATGTCGCCGCGATGATCTTGGGCTGCACCACGCCATTGGTATCCTCTACCGCCAAGCGGAGCGTCTCTCCCGTCAACTCGGTCTGCACCGCCCAGCCAAGCGCTTCCTGCGCCGCGCGGTCGCTGTCGAAATTCTGCGAGGCAACGTAGCTCGATTCGGTTTCCTTGCCCGGGAAGGTGCGCACCGCGTTGAAAGCGAGCGCGAGGTTCACCGCGATGATGATCGAAAACCCGCCCACGAAGATTGCCAGCACATGCCAGCCTGTCAGGGGGCGCCCCGGTTGCAATTGCGCTGCAGTCATTGGCTGTCCTTTCCGTTGAATATCGTGTCACCAAAGGCCCGCTCGCCCGAGCGGAGATCTTCGACCCAGAACCGCAGATCGCTGCGCGGTGCGGTGGCGGCGTCATTCTGCGGCGGGGCGATCACGTAGACCCGTTGCAGGCGGGTGGTGTCTGGGGGCACGGAAACCACCGAGCCCGCCGCCCCCTCGACGCTGAGGTCCAAACGACGGTCTCCGGCGAGAGACAGCCGGAAATCCCGCGCCTCCCCATGTTTGTTGCGCAGGCGGATGTCATAGGCGTTGCGGATCGACCCGTCCGAGAGGGTGACGAAGGTCGGGTTGCGCACTGGCGCCACGGTCATGTCGATCTCGGGCCGGATGAAGAGCGCCACGACAAGCGCCACCCCGATGGCGGCCCAAGCGGCGGTATAGATCAAGGTGCGCGGGCGGAAGACATGTTGCCAAAGCGGCTTGGGCTGCCAGGGCGGCGCAGTGGCCCCGGCGACATCGCCCGCGGGCGCCTCGGCAAGGCCCGCCACGGCGGCGCTTTCTCTGGGCGCGGTGGGCGGCTCATCATCCAGCGCAAGGTAGTCGATCAGCCCGCGCGGGCGGCCGATCTTGGCCATCACATCGTCGCAGGCGTCGATGCAGAGCGCGCAGGTGATACATTCCATCTGCTGGCCTTCGCGAATGTCGATCCCCATCGGGCAGACCGCGACGCAGGCGTTGCAATCAATGCAATCGCCCAAGACCTCGCCCTCCCGCGACTGGCGGCCGCCCGCGGTATTCTTGTCCAGCGCCGCCCCATAACGCGCCACCGCATCGCCGCTGCCGATCGCCTCTGCCGCCGCTTTCTGGCGCTTCACCCCACCCTTGCCGCGCGGCTCGCCCCGCCATTTGCGGTAGCCGACGGTCAGCGTGCCCGGATCCATCATCGCGCCCTGGATGCGGGGCCAGGGGCACATGTAAATGCAGACCTGTTCGCGCATGAAACCGCCGAAGATAAAGGTCGTGGCCGTCAGCACGGCGATGGTGGCATAGGCCACGGGGGCGGCTTGCAGGGTCACGAGGTCGCGCGCGAGGCTTGGCGCATCGGCAAAGTAAAAGACCCAAGCCCCGCCCGTCGCCACCGCGATCAGCAGCCAGACCAGCCATTTTGCCCCCCGCAGCCGCGCCTTGCGCAGGCTCCAAGGTGCGTTGTGCAGGCGGATACGCGCATTGCGGTCGCCCTCAATCCAGCGCTCCACGGTCATGAAGAGGTCAGACCAGACGGTCTGCGGGCAGGCATAGCCACACCAGACCCGCCCCAAGGCAGAGGTGAACAGGAACAGCCCCAGCCCCGCCATGATCAGCAGCCCGGCCACGAAATAGAACTCATGCGGCCAGATCTCGATCCAGAAAAAATGGAAACGCCGGTTCGCAAGATCGACCAGAACCGCCTGATCCGGCAGGTTCGGCCCCCGGTCCCAGCGGAGCCACGGGGTCATGTAATAGACCCCAAGCGTGAGGATCAGGATTACCCACTTGAGCCGGCGAAAGAACCCACTGACCCGGCGGGGAAAGATCGGCTCGCGCGCGGCGAAAAGCGGGGGGGCGGCGTTGGACATGGGCAGTAGGCTCCGGTGTTACGTCTTGCGGCCTACACCCGTGGGGCGCAGGCCGCTTTGATCTGCATCAATCCGCAGATTATTTGTCATCCGGTTCAGTCGGCAGCAGCGCCTTCGGCATCGACCGTGGCCTCACCCCCGCCCAGACCGTGGACATAGGCGGTCACGGCGCGCACCTCGGCCTCGCCCAGACGGGCCTGCCACGGCGGCATCACCCCCATGCGCGGCGCTTTGAGCTGCCGCAGGATCGCCTCATGGCTGCCGCCGCGGAGCCAGATCGCATCGGCAAGGTTCGGCGCGCCCATCTCACGGTCGCCAAGCCCACGCTCTCCGTGGCAGGCGCTACAGTTGTCGGCATAGACCCCTGCCCCCGCCTGCGCCGCGCCCGCGTCATGCTCAAGCCCCGAGAGGCTGCGGACGAAATGCACGGTGGCGTCGAGGTCGGCCTCCTCCATCCAATCAAACGGCGGCATCTCCGAAAAACGCGCGTCGGGGTCATCCTCGTTGCGGATGCCGTGGCGCACGGTATAGGCGATCTCCTCCATCGTGCCGCCCCAAAGCCAATCGTCGTCCAAAAGGTTCGGATAGCCCGAGGCCACCACACCCCCTGCCCCGGCGCCATGACATTGCGAACAATTGGCCGCAAAGACCGAGCGCCCGGCCTGTGTCGCGAAACGGTGCAGCTCTTCGTTGTCCTTGAGCACCGCCAGATCGACGGTGACGAGGCTTTCGGTCAGATCGGCATTCGACAGATCCACACGCGCAATCTCGGCAGCGACTTCGCCCCGGGTGGAATAGCCCAGCAGCCCCGCCGTCGCGCCTGAGACCATCGGCCAGGCGGGATAGAGGATGGTATAGATCACGCCCCAGACGACGGTGGCATAGAAGGTCCAAAGCCACCAGCGCGGCAGCGGCGTGTTCAGCTCTTCGATCCCGTCCCAACTGTGGCCTGTGGTCTCGGTCCCGGTGGCGGGGTCGATCTTGCGTTTATCGGTCATGTGCGGGCTCCGTCATTGCGGGCTTGGTCGGGGTCGTCGTTGCGAAACGGGACGGCGGCGGCATCGTCGTGCAGGGCGCGCGAGCCGGGGCGAAAGGCCCAAGCAATGACGCCCAGAAAGATCAGCGTCAGGATCAACAGCGCCCAGCTATCCGCCAGTTCCCGCAGGAAGGAATAGGTGTCCATTGCAGTCTCCTCAGCGGCTGGCATCGGGCACGAAGGTCGAGAAATCGACCAGCGTTCCGAGCATTTGCAAATAGGCGATCAGGGCATCCATCTCGCTCACCCCAGGCTGGCCGTCGAAGTTGCGCACCTGCGCGCCGGGGTAGCGGTCCAGCAGCCCGTCGTAATCGCCGAAAGGGTCGACCTGCACCCGGAAATCGCCACGGACATTCGCGATCATCTCATCGCTATAGGGCACGCCGACCGTGCGGTGGGTGGCCACCAGATCGGTCACATCCTCAGGCTCAAGCTTGGCCTCCATCAGGAAAGCGTATTTCGGCATGACGCTTTCCGGCACCACCGATTGCGGGTCCATCAGGTGATCGACATGCCACTCGTCCGAATAGCGCCCGCCCACGCGTGCCAAATCCGGCCCGGTGCGTTTGGAGCCCCATTGAAACGGGTGATCGTACATGGATTCGGCGGCAAGGCTGTAGTGGCCGTAACGCTCCGTCTCGTCGCGCATCGGGCGGATCATCTGGCTGTGGCAGACGTAGCAGCCCTCGCGCACATAGATCTCGCGCCCCGCCAGTTCCAGCGGCGAATAGGGGCGCATGCCCTCGACCTCTTCGATGGTATTCTCCAGCCAAAAGAGCGGCGCGATCTCAACGATCCCGCCGATGCTCACCACCCCGAGCGAGGCGATCAGCAGCAGCGTCGCGTTGCGTTCAAACCGCTGGTGAAAGGTGATCGTCTGCGTTTCGGGCGGCAGCTCGTTGGGGATTTTGCCCGTCTTCAAGCCTTCGCTGGCGGTCACCACCTTGGGGTCGTCAGCGGGGTCATAGTTGGGGCTGTGGGGGTTCTTGGCCATTGATCTTACTCCGCTGGCAGGGCGACGGTGACGGGGCGGGCGTGCGGGGCGCGGATGGTCATCCACATGTTCCAGACCATCACCGCACCCCCCGCGAGGTAGAGCACCCCGCCCAGACCACGGACCACATACATCAGGAATTTCGCTTCGACGGTGTCGGCAAAGCTGTTGACGAGGAAGCCATTGGCGTCGACCTCGCGCCACATCAGCCCCTCCATGATGCCCGAGACCCACATCGACGCGGCGTAGAGCACGATCCCGAGGGTCGCGAGCCAGAAATGCAGGTTGATCGCCGACAGCGAATGCATCTGCGCCCGGCCCCAGAGCCGCGGGGTCAAAAAGTAGAGCGCCCCGAAGGTGATCAGCCCGTTCCAGCCAAGCGCGCCGGAATGCACATGGCCGATGGTCCAGTCGGTGTAGTGGCTGAGGCTGTTCACCGCCCGGATCGACATCATCGGCCCCTCAAAGGTCGACATGCCGTAGAAGGCGAGCGAGGCCACGAACATGCGGATGATCGGATCGGTGCGGATCTTGTCCCAAGCGCCTTCGAGCGTCATCAGCCCGTTGATCATGCCACCCCATGAGGGCATCCACAGGATAATCGAGAACACCATCCCCAGCGTCGCCGCCCAATCGGGCAAGGCGGTGTAGTGCAAATGGTGCGGACCGGCCCAGATGTAGAGGAAGATCAGCGCCCAGAAGTGGATGATGGACAGCTTGTAGCTATAGACCGGGCGGCCCGCCTGTTTCGGCACGAAGTAATACATCATACCCAGGAACCCGGCGGTCAGGAAAAAGCCCACGGCGTTGTGGCCGTACCACCACTGCGTCATGGCATCCTGCACGCCCGCGAAGACCTGCACCGACTTCGAGCCCCAGATCGACACCGGGATGGCGAGGTTATTGACCACATGCAGCATGGCCACGGTGATGATGAAGGCCAGAAAGAACCAGTTGGCGACATAGATATGACGCTCGCGCCGCTTCAGGATCGTGCCGAAGAAGACGGCGAGGTAGACCAGCCAGACGATGGTGAGCCAGATGTCGACGTACCATTCCGGCTCGGCATATTCCTTGGATTGGGTCGCGCCCAGCAGATAGCCCGTGGCCGCCAGAACGATGAACAGCTGATAGCCCCAGAAGACGAACCAAGCGGCATTACCCCCCCAAAGTCGCGCCGAAGAGGTGCGCTGCACGATGTAGAAAGAGGTGGCGATCAGCGCGTTGCCGCCAAAGGCGAAGATCACCGCACTGGTGTGCAGCGGACGCAGGCGGCCAAAGTTGGCATAGGGCTGCGCCCAGTCGATGTTCAGCGCGGGAAAGGCCAGTTGGAAGGCGATGAAGGTGCCGACCAAAAACCCCACCACGCCCCAAAAGGCGGTGGCGATGACGCCATAGCGAATAGGGCCATCCATATAGCCCTGCGGCGCCACAGCTGCGACAGGCACCGCGCCGTCGACAGGCATCCGGCGCAATTGCCAGAAAAACAACCCTGCGGCCACCAACATGACCAGCAGGGCGTGAACCATATAAGCCGGATCGCGCGCCCAATCCGCCCCGAGTGCTGCAAAGAACACTATAAGCGCAAGCACGATCAACTTGAGCGTATCGAACATATTCCGAATCCCTTCATCTTTGGGAGACGGATCGCATGGGCCCCAAACCGCCGCTTTGATCTATGTCAAAACTCGGCGGATAAGCCTGCGAAGGGGGCGTTTTTCGTAGGGCGACGGCCTAGCTCTTGGACCGCGCCCCTCTGGGGTCATACATCGGTTTCAGACTGGCCTCGGCCTTGATCCGGCGGCCTGCCACGTCGATCTCATAGGTCGAGGCCAGCAGATCGGCGGGGCTTTCGCCCGCGCAGGGCACATAGCCCAGCCCGATCGCTCCGCCCAAGTGATGGCCATAGTTGCCGGAGGTGAGATAGCCCACGATCACCCCCTCCCGCAGGATCGGTTCGGCGTGGTAGAGCAATGGCTCGGGGTCTGTCAGGCGGAATTGCAGCATCCGCAGCTTCAGCCCCTCCTCCTTTTTGCGCAGCACCGCGTCGCGACCGATGAAATCGGGCTTGTCGGTCTTCACCGCAAAGCCCAAGCCTGCCTCCAGCACATGATCCTCGCAGGTTATGTCATGGCCGAAGTGGCGAAAGCCCTTTTCGATCCGGCAACTGTCCATCGCGTGCAGGCCGCAAAGCTTCAGGTCAAAGGCCGCGCCCGCTTCGATCAGCACCTCAAACACATGGCCCGCCATTTCGGCGCTGACATAAAGCTCCCAGCCCAACTCGCCCACATAGGACACCCGATGCGCCCGGGCGAGGCCCATGCCGATCTCGATCTCGCGCGCCATGCAGAAGGGATGGCTGTCATTCGAGAAGTCATCGGGAGAGACCGCCTGCAAGACCTCCCGCGCCTTCGGCCCCATGAGGGCGATCACCGCCTCCCCCGCCGTCACATCCGTGATCACCACCATCCGGTCGCCCGTATGGCGGCGCAGCCAAGTCTCATCCGCAAGCCGCGTGGCCGCCGGGGTGACGACGAGGTAGGCCGTCTCGCTCAGCCGGGTCACGGTGACATCCGCCTCGATCCCGCCGCGCGGGTTGAGGAATTGGGTATAGACGATCTTGCCCACCGGCACCGCCATCTGCGCGCCGCAGACGTGGTTCATGAAAGCCTCGACCTCTGGCCCCTCGACGCGGATTTTGCCGAAAGACGACATATCGTAAAGCCCCACGCCCGCGCGAATGGCGGCATGTTCGGCGGCTTGATTGCCGAACCAATTCTGCCGGCCCCAGCTATAGCGATACGCGCGCGTTTGGCCGGGATCGGCGAACCAATTGGCCCGTTCCCAGCCTGCGAATTCACCCATGACCGCGCCATGCTCCAGCAGATGCGCATGGAGCGGGCTGCGCCGGATGCCCCGCGCGGTGGCCTTTTGGCGGTAGGGGAAGTGATCGGCATAGAGCAGCCCCAGCGTTTCGGTCGACCGTTCCGCCAGATAGGTCTTGTTGCCCTGAAACGGCTGCATCCGCGCGATATCCACATCACCCAGATCAAAGGGCCTCTGCCCGTCTTCCATCCATTGCGCCAGCGCCATGCCCGCCCCGCCCGCCGATTGGATGCCGATCGAATTGAACCCGGCGGCGACCCAGACATTATCCATCTCGGGCGCTTGGCCAAGGTGATAGGCATCGTCGGGGGTGAAACTTTCGGGACCGTTGAAGAAGGTATGAATCCCCGCCTCCGCCAGCAACGGCAGCCGTTTGACCGCCATTTCGAGGATCGGCTCGAAATGGTCGAAGTCCTCGGGCAGTTGATCGAACTCGAAACTCTCGGGGATGCCCTCCAGCGCCCATGGTTTGGCCACAGGCTCGAATGCGCCAAGCAGGATCTTCCCCGCATCCTCTTTGTAATAGGCGTATTCATCGGGGATGCGCAGCACCGGCAACTCGCGCAAAGTGGGCACAGCCTCGGTGACGATATAAAAATGCTCACAGGCTTGCAACGGCACGTTGCTGCTCAGCATCCGGCCCACGTCCTGCCCCCACATGCCCGCGCAATTGATGACATGTTCGGCCTCGATCCGGCCCCTGCTGCCATCCTCCCCGGCCCAGTCCACCGCCGTGATCCGACGCCCCGCACGGGCGACCCCCGTCGCCTTGACCCGCTCGGCCACCACCGCGCCACGCGCCCGGGCGCCCTTGGCCAAGGCCAGCGCGATATTGGCGGGATCGCCCTGCCCGTCTTTCGGCAAATAGACCGCGCCGGTCATGCCTTCGGTCTCCACATGGGGGTATTTCGCGCGAACCTCTTCGGGGGTGATCTCTTCGACCTCGACGCCAAAGGCGCGGGCCATGGCGGCCTGACGCAAGATCTCCTCGCGCCGCGCAGGCGTCAGGGCGGCGGTGATCGAGCCCACACGTTTGAAGCCTGTGGCGATCCCGGTTTCCCCCTCCAGCGCGCCGTAGAGTTCTTGGGAGTATTTCGCCAGCCGCGTCATGTTCTGCGTCGCGCGCAGCTGTGCGATCAGCCCCGCCGCGTGCCATGTGGTGCCACAGGTCAGTTGTTTGCGCTCCAACAGGACCACATCGGTCCAGCCGAGCTTGGTCAGATGATAGGCAACCGAACAGCCGATCACGCCACCCCCGATAATCACCGCGCGGGCTTGGGAAGGAAGCTGTCCCATCTCAGACCTCCTGCGCGCGGATGCGCGTGTTTTGGCTGTCCCAAAGCGGGGCGTTGGGCTGCACCGTGGCACGGTAGCTTTGGCCATAGATTTCGACCGTAAGTTCGGTGCCCGGCACGGCAGCATCAGCCCGTACGACGCCGAGGGCGATGGAGGCATCGACCCGGTAGCCATAGCCGCCGCTGGTCACCTCGCCCACGGCATCTCCATTCAGGCGCAGCGTGGCCATCGGCGGCGCGTCTTGCGGGTTGCCTTCGACCACCAGCGTCACGAAGCGGCGCTGCGGCCCTCGCGCCTGCTCTGCGATCAGCGCTGCTTTGCCGGGGAAATCCTTAGGCTTATCCAGACGCAGGAAACGGTCCAATCCGGCCTCAAGCAACGTATACTCCTGCGAGAGATCGCCCTTCCAGGTTCGATACCCCTTTTCCAGGCGCATGGAATTGAGCGCGAACATCCCGAAAGGCGTGGCACCGCCCGCAATCACCGCGTCATAGATTGCAGGCATGTCTTCGGGGGCCGCGTGGATCTCCCAGCCCAACTCGCCCGCGAAACAGACCCGGGCGAGCAGCGCAGGCGCGCCCTCTACCGACGCCTCCTGATGGCTGAGCCACGGCAGCGTCAGATCGGCCTCCGGGGCCAGCGGCGAGAGCAACGCGCGGGATTTGGGGCCGCAAAGGATCAGGGTCGAGACCGCGTCGGTTCGGTCCGTCAGGCTGATCTCACCCCCTTGGGGCAGCGCATCGCGCAGCAGTTCATAGTCATGCCATTGCGCCGGGGCGGCGGTGATCAGGGTGAAGTCATCCTCTGCATGGCGCAGGATCGACATCTCGGTCAGCACCCGGCCCCGGCTGTCGGGGAAATAGCCCAGCGTCATCCGCCCGACCTTGGGAAGCGCCCCCGCAATCCGGCCCCGCAGCCATTCCGCCGCACCCGGCCCCGCAAGCGCAAAACGCGAGAACCCCGGCAGATCGAGCACGCCCGCATGATCACGCACCGCCGCGACCTCCTCACGAACCCGCGCCGCCCATGGCCCCTCGCGGTCCCATGTCTGGGTCGCGGCCTTCGAGGTGTCATCACCGGGTTTGGCGAACCAATTCGCCCGCTCCCACCCGTTGTAAGCGCCCATCTGACCGCCCGCGTGGCGCAGCCGCTCGTGCAGCGGCGACAGCTTTTTGTCGCGCCCGGCGGGCCATGCGTGATGCGGGAAATGCATCGCGTATTCATGGCCATAGGTCTCAAGCGCCTTGGCGAGGGTGTAGTCGTGATCGGCATGGGCGGTGTAGCGGCGCGGGTCGACATCCCACATGTCCCATTCCGTTTCACCTTGCGTGATCCATTCGGCCATGACCTTGCCCGCGCCGCCGCCCTGCGCGATGCCGAAGGTAAAGCTATGCGCCTCAAAGGCGTTCGGGACGCCGGGCATCGGGCCCAGCATCGGCAGCCCATCGGGCGCATAGGCGATCGGCCCGTTGATCACCCGGCCGACACCGCTCTGGCCTAACAGCGGCATCCGCGCCATGGCGTCTTCGATATACCATTCCAGCCGATCCAGATCGTCGGGATAAAGCTGAAAGCTGAAATCCTCGGGCATGGGATCGTCGGGGGTGATCCAATGCGCCTTGCAGTTGCGCTCATAGGGGCCGAGGTTCAGCCCGTTCTTGTCCTGCCGCAGGTAGTAGGAACTGTCCACATCGCGGACCATCGGCATCTTATGGCCCTTCTCGGCGGTCCAAGCGGCAAGCTCGGGGATTTCCTCGGTCAGGAAATACTGATGGCTCATAACCACCGCGGGCACGCAGCGGCCCCCATGGGGGCGGAACCATTCGCCCACCCGCTGCGCATAGTATCCGGCGGCATTAACCACCTTCTCACAGCGGATCGCGCCCTTGTCGGTATGCACGATCCATTCATTCCCTTCACGATCAATGCCGGTCGCGGGGGTGAAACGGTGTATCGCCGCGCCCGCCTCCCGCGCCCCTTTGGCAAGGGCTTGGGTCAGCTGCGCCGGGTCGATGTCACCGTCCAAGGGATCCCACAGACCGCCCGCCAGATCGTGCAACTCTATGAAAGGGTTGTGATCCTTCAATTCGGCGGGGGTGCACATCTCCATCCCCAGCCCCTGCGCGCGGGCCATGGAGGCGACATGTTCAAACTCCTGCATCCGCTCGCGGCTATGCGCCAGACGCAGCGCGCCGGTGACATGGTAATTGATCGGATAGCCCACCGCCTCACCAAACCGCGGTACATCTCAAGCCCGTAGCGCTGCATGTTCATCACCGCCCACGAGTTCGAGAAATTCGGACAGTTGCCCGCCGCATGCCAAGTGGAGCCTGCGGTGAGTTCGTTCTTTTCCAGCAGAACGCAATCGGTCCACCCCGCGCGGGCGAGGTGATAGAGCGTCGAGCCCCCAACCACACCGCCGCCGATGATCACCACCCGTGCCGTTGTCGGAAAATCAGCCACATGCACCTCCTATCGCCATGCACCACCAAGGGGCTGGCCAGAGGCGCCCCCGGTCAGTTTGGCATTGTTTGAATTGATGAAAATTCGGCTCAGTAAACCGGGGGAGAGATCACCCAGACCACCACGGCGGGCGTGTCGTAGGGATTGTCCCAAGTGTAGTAGTCGCCCCGAATGCGAAAGCTGTCGCCGGGGCCGACGGAAAAGCGGCGCTCCGCGATGGTGAGGTTCAACCGGCCCGAGATGACAAAGCCGACCTCCTGCGTTTCGCGTCTGACCGGCGCTTCCAACCCCGAATAGGCGGCAAAGGTCGAGTGGATCACTTCGAAACTGTCGGTGAGATCGGGGGAAAGCAGCTCTTCCGTCA
The DNA here is from genome assembly GCF_043557345.1 of Sulfitobacter sp. 1A12157. Taxonomy (NCBI): domain Bacteria; kingdom Pseudomonadati; phylum Pseudomonadota; class Alphaproteobacteria; order Rhodobacterales; family Roseobacteraceae; genus Sulfitobacter; species Sulfitobacter sp. 1A12157. The sequence continues at coordinate 263,058 of NZ_JBIFFV010000004.1, read as the reverse complement.
AACCATTGGCCGCGCTTCCCATGGCACGCCGCGCCCCGGCCCGCACGACATAGCCACGTTCTTCGGGGCTTACCGTCGCTTCGCCAAAAAGCAGCGAGATCGGCACCTCCAAGATCTCGGCGATGCGGCGCAGGTCGGCGATGGAGGGGGTCGAGATGTCGCGTTCGATCTGACTGACCCAGCCGACAGACCGGCCCAAAGCCTCGGCCAAATCCGTGAGAGTCAGTTTGCGCCCCTTGCGGATCGCCCGTAGGTCGGCCCCCAGAGAGCGTGGCCCCATGGCCTCCGCCCCGGGCCTTTTCGCTCGGGTCATGTGAAAATTTCCTCCATTTTTTCACTATGGCGCGGAATTCGGCGTCTGGCAAGGGGGGCTCCTTTTAAACAGAAGGGGATGGCGGGCGGGGTTAAGACCGCCCTTTCCAAGGCACCAGCAACCGCTCCGCCTTGCGCATTAGCATGTCGATGCCAAAGCCGATGATGCCGATCAGGATGATCCCCATGAGCACGATATCAGTCAGCTGAAATTTGGAAGCGACCATGATCATCATCCCCGCCCCCTTCTCGGCCGCGACCAGTTCGGCGGCGACCACCGTGCCCCAGCAGACACCCATCGCGACCCGCGCGCCGGTAAAGATCTCGGGCAATGAGTTCGGCACAATGACATGGCGCATGATCTGCGCCTTGGACGCGCCCAACGAATAGGCCGCATGGACCTTGGTGATATTCACCCCCGACACGCCCGACCGCGCGGCGATGGCCATGATCCACAGCGCCGCGAGGAACAGCAGGATGATCTTGCCCAGCTCACCGATCCCCGCCCAGATGATCACCAGCGGGATCAGCGCGAGCGGCGGCACCGGGCGCATGAATTCGACAATCGGATCGAACCAGCCGCGAAACCAGCCCGATAGCCCCATGGCATAGCCCAGCGGAATGCCCACCAGCGCTCCGAGGGCGAACCCCACGACCACGCGGAACAGCGAATAGCCCAGATGCTCCCACAGGGTGCTGTCGCGGTAGCCTTGGCTTGAAATTTCAGCAAGGCGCGACACCACGGCTTCGGGAGGCGGCAGCCAGATCGGCTCCATCTGCCAGCCTTTTGCAGGCTCGAAGTTCAGCGTGCCCTTTGGAGACATGCCGACGCGGCCAAACTCGGTCTGGACCTCACCCCCGGGCGCGATCTCCTGCCCGTTCACGGCGATGACCCGGTGACCGAAATCGCGGCCCTTCTCGTCATTCTTATCAACACGCAACAGCCCCGAGCGCCAAGCGCCGATGGTGAAAGCGTCATTCTTGGCCCAGCCATCGCCCGGGTCGACCTGCGGTGCCGCGGCGTCTTCGCCCACCGGATGCACCAGCACCGTGATCGTGCCGTCATCGCGGGAGCCGTCAGCGGCCTCGGCGGTATAGGTCAGCTCGGCCAGCCCCTCGAACGGGCCGGGCGCGTGTAAAAACCGGGGCAACAGAGACGAGCCGGTGAAAGCCCCCCACAGCAAGAAGATCGTCAGGATCGAGATCACGCTGGCGGTGCGGTTCGAGGTTACCGCGCTTTCGTCGCCAAAGGTTACCGTCTTGCGCGCCGCAAAGCCGCTGGCTGTCTGATCGACCACCAGACGAACAAGAAAGAAAGAAAGAAAGAAAGCGCGAAGATGACGATATAAATCAACAGGATCAGCATCATGCCCCCTCCGTCCGGCCCATGATCTCTTCCTCCATGTCCCAGATCATGCCGAGTATCTCCTCGCGCCTTTCGGCGAATTCCGGGTGTTTCTTGACCTCACGCAGGTCTTGGCCCACGCCCAGATCGGCAAAGGGCAGACGGTATTCGCGGTGAATGCGCCCCGGACGCGGCGCCATGACCAAAAGCCGCTCGCCGAGCAGCAGCGCCTCTTCGACCGAATGGGTGATCAGGATGATGGTCTTGCCGGTCTCTTTCCACAGTTTCAGCACGAGGCTTTGCATCTTTTCGCGGGTCAGCGCGTCCAGCGCGCCCAAGGGTTCGTCCATCAAGATCACATCAGGATCATTCGCCAAACAGCGCGCCAGCGCCACCCGCTGCTGCATCCCGCCCGAGAGCTCATAGATCGCCTTTTCCTTGAAATCGCCCAGCCCGACGATATCGAGCAGATGGTCGACCTCGGCCCCATATTGCTTTTCGCCCTGCCCCTTCATGCGCGGACCAAAGCTCACGTTTTCGCGCACCGACATCCACTCGAACAGTGCGCCCTGTTGAAAGACCATGCCACGCTCGGCATCCGGCCCCGTGACGCTATGGCCGTTCAGGACGATCTCGCCGGAACTCGGGGCAAGGAAACCGGCAACGATATTGAGCAACGTCGTCTTGCCGCAGCCCGAGGGACCAAGCACCGACATCAACTCCCCCGCCGCGAGGTCAAGCGATACGTCCTCAAGCGCCTGCACATGACTGCCATTGGGCAGATCAAACCGCATCGACAGGTTTTCGATTTTCAATCCCGACATGCCGCCCCGCTGCTTTTTCGTTATCGGCGCGCCCCTGCTGCCCGGTGCCTTGCAATCAGGCACCGGGCTGCGGCGGGGCGGCCTATTTTTATGCCGCTTGGCTTACATATCGCTCGCGGCTTGCAGCGGGCCCGTGTTCACCGCGTCTTCATAGCTGTCGAGCGCGCCATCGATCGCGCCGGCTTCGACAAAGACATCGGCCACGCCTTTCATGAACTCCTGCGCGCCCCCGCCGAGCCATTTCTCTCCCATCTGCTCATCGACCGACGGGAAGGAGAAGGTGGCGATGGTTTCCATCGTGGCGTCTTCGTCCATGCCCGCGTCCTTGGCGATGACGGGCAGCATCTTGTCGCGATTGGCCTCATCCGCCCACATCGCATTTGCCTTGGCCGTCACGCTTAGGAAGGCGGCGACCGTGTCGGAGTTCTCGGCCACCCAAGAGGCCGGGCCGGAGGTCACGTCGAAGACCAGAATGCCCAGTTCTTCCTTCTCGGCACCGGTCAACAGAATATTGCCATGTTCCATCATCCGGCGCAGCGACCCGCCCCAGCCGCAGGCCATATCGACCGATCCCTGCGCGATGGCCGCGGCCCCATCGGGCGGAGCCATATCCACCACGTCGAGCGATCCAACATCGACACCGAAGTGGTTCATCTGCTTAAGAAAACCGTAATGCGCAGCTGTACCGAGCGGCACCGCGACCTTCTTGCCCGTCAATTCCTCGGCAGAGGATTTGTCGATCTCCAGCGCCTCGCGCACGACGCAATTGTCATTCTCGGAATAGCTGACCGCGACATCAAGAATTTGCAGGTCTTGCCCTGCCGAAGTGGCGACCACAAAGGGCGGCACGCCTTGGCTCAGCGACATCTGCACATCCCCCGAGGCCATCGCCGCCGACATGGCGGTGCCGGAATCGAAGCTTACCCAATTTACCGTCGTGCCGAGCGCTTCGTCATACATCCCTTCCGCTTTCGCGTATTGGAACGGCATCGGCCATTCGAGGAAATACCCAACGGTCAGATCCTGCGCGGCGGATTGACTGACCCCCAGCACAAGCAGGCTGGCGGCGGTGCCCATCAGTTTCACGGTCTTCATGATAGTCTCCCTTGGTTTGTTATGGTCGCGTCTTGCAGTCGAACTCCCGTTCACATGGATCGCGACCATCGGCCCAGTCAGACATCAGGAAGGGCAAGCCCCGGGTCATGTGAAAAAATCCCTCACGATTTCACGATACGGGCGAAATCGAACTTTTCAACAATTTTCTCACGCCGCGGCGCAACATAATTTCAAAGTTAAGAGGTATGCGAAAAAAAGCATTAAAACGCGCGTTATCCGTGAGACATACGCGGAATTTCTAAACAGAAATTTAATGTTTCTGGCTGACCGTCAGCCTCAACCCAACGATTTGGGGAGTCTTAACCAGCAGGAAATGCCCCGGCCCGTGCCTTGGGCGATCTTGACCCGCGCGAACGCGGGTCAAGTCTATCAATACGCTTTTAGAACGAGCGCTTACCAGGAGGTGATTACCGTGCCCTGATAGCTTTCATCGATGAAGGCTTTGATCTCATCGGAGTGATAGGCCTTGAGCAATGTCTCAACCCATGCCGCTTCCTCTTCGCCTTTGCGGACGGCGATGACGTTCACATAGGGGTTCTCTGCGCTTTCCATCGCGATGGAATCTTCCTTGGGGCTGAGGCCCGAGGCAATCGCGCAGTTGGTGTTGATCAAAGCCGCATCCAGATCGGCCAGCGAACGCGGCAGTTGCGCGGCGTCGAGTTCTTTAAAGGACAGGTCTTTGGGGTTTTCGGTGATGTCGAGGACAGTCGGCACCAGACCTGCGGCCTCATCGACCTTGATCAGCCCAAGTTCCTGCAGAACCAACAGCGCGCGGCCACCGTTCGTGGGATCGTTCGGGATGCCGAATGTCGCACCGTCTTCGAGGTCGGCAAGATCGGTGATCTTGTCGGAATAGACGCCCATCGGGGTGGTGATCGTGTTGCCGACCACGCTCAGCTCAAAGCCGCGGTCTTTCATCTGCGCTTCGAGGTAAGGCACATGCTGGAAGGAGTTCGCCTGAATGTCGCCATCGGCCAGCGCTTGGTTCGGCACCACATAGTCAGAGAATTCGACCACGTCGATTTCGAGCCCCATAGGCTCCGCGATGCGGGCAACTTCTTCCATGATTTCAGCGTGTTCGCCGGGCGAAACGCCGACCTTGATTTCCTCGGCGGCAAGGCCAGTGGCCATCAGCGCCAGAACGGAGGTGAGTGTTGTAAAACGAAGCATAGTAGTCTCCTTATTTTGAGAGAGCGGATGGAAGGCGCGGCCTATTGGCCGCCACTTTTGGTGGCCCGTTTGTCCACGGCGCTGGCGATACGCTCGCCGATGGATTGCACAAGCTGCACCAGAACGATGAGGATGATCACGACAATCGCCATGACATCGGGCATAAAGCGCTGATATCCATAGCGGATACCCAGATCGCCCAGGCCTTCGCCGCCCACGGCGCCGACCATGGCGGAGTACCCGATGAGGCTCACGATGGCGAGGGTCAGGCCCAGTGTGATCCCCGGTAGCGCCTCGGGCAGCAGCACCTTGCGGATGATTTGCAGCGGTGTCGCCCCCATGGCACGGGCAGCTTCGATCAGCCCGGAATCGACCTCGCGGATGGCGTTTTCCACCAGCCGGGCGATGAAAGGCACCGTGGCGATGGTCAGCGGCACGATTGCCGCCGTGGTGCCGATCGAGGTGCCTGCGATCATGCGGGTGAAGGGAATGATGGCCACGACCAGAATGATGAAGGGCACAGAGCGCGTGGCGTTCACCACCAGCCCGAGCACCTTGTTCACCCATGGGGACGACAGCAGTTCCCCGCGCTGCGATGTGGCCAGAAACAGCCCCAGCGGCAGGCCGAAGAGCGTGCCGAGGATGGCCGAAATCGCCACCATATAAAGCGTTTGACCGGTGGCTTCGATCAATAGGTTAATCAGATTAGCCGACATAGCCCAGCACCTCCGTCAGAAGCCCGTGTTGTTCCAAAAAGGCCCGCGCTTGGGCGGCCTGCGCGACGGGCATCGATACCAGCAGGTTGCCGAAGGGCCGCGTGCCGATCTCTTCCACCGCACCGGCAAGGATATTGACCGGGATGCCCATCTCTTGCGTCAGCCGCGCCAGCATCGGATCGGTGGCATGGGTGCCCGCGAATGTGACGCGGATGACCTCTTCGCCCCCCGCCGCGGGCGGGGTTTGGGTCAGGCGGTCTTTGACGAAGGCCGGCAGGGTGACGCCCGTCACGCCCGACAGGAAGGACCGCGTCGTCGCATGTTGCGGCGCGGTAAAGATGTCATAGGTCTCCCCATGCTCGACGATGCGGCCCGCGTCGATCACCGCCACATGGCTGGCGATGTCGCGCACCACGGCCATCTCATGGGTGATCAGCAGAATCGTCAGCCCCAGATCGCGGTTAATGTCCTTCAAAAGCGCCAGAACCGTTTGCGTGGTTTCAGGGTCGAGCGCCGATGTCGCCTCATCCGAGAGCAGCACCTTCGGCCCGGTGGCCAAGGCCCGCGCGATGCCGATACGCTGTTTCTGCCCGCCCGAAAGCTCCGCCGGATAGCGCCCCGCCTGCGCGCTGAGACCGACACGGTCGATCAGGTCCGCCACCCGCGGCTTGATCTGCGCGCTCGGCATTCCCGCCACTTCGAGCGGCAGCGCGATATTGCCCGCCACAGTGCGTGAAGACAGCAGGTTAAAGTGTTGAAAAATCATGCCAACATCCCGGCGGATCGCGCGCAGCCTGCCGCCTTTGGCAGTGCCGACATCCTCCCCCCCGACCAGCACCTTGCCGGTCGTCGGACGCTCCAACCCGTTGACCATACGCAGCAAGGTCGACTTGCCCGCCCCCGACCGCCCGATGATCCCGGTGATCGATCCGGGCGCCACATCTAGGGAGATTCCTTCAAGCGCGGTTACGGTCTGACCGCCCGCTTTGGTATAGGCCTTGCCGACCTTGTCAAAGCCGATGGAGGCGCCTTCAGTAGTGATATCAGTCATTTTCCGTCCGGATCGGGCTGGGTTTGGGGTGGTGCCCCCGTAGATAGAACCCCGGCGGGCGATGCAAGGCATGATCATGCATAGCTGCCTTGTTTCTCGGGCCTATCTCGCGCAGCCGCATTCGGCCCTTGTGCCGCAAACCAATGGGGAAGATTATATTCACGAATCGGAATAAATACTGGGAGGGGAACGGATGAAGATTAACAGACGGATGGTGTTGGCCGGAATGGGGGCTGCCGCCCTCGCCCAAACGCCGCTGCGCGGTTTCGCGATGACCTCGGCCCAGATCGGCGGCTATGAGTTCATCAGCGTGAGCGACGGCAATCTGGTGCTGCCGCGCAGCTTTTTCTTTGAGGGTTTGCCGCAAGACGCGCTGGCGGAGGCTTTGGCGCCCTTCGACCTGCCCCAAGACCAGTTGAATCCGCCCTGCAACCTGACGCTTTTGCGCAATGACGAGCGTGTGATCCTCTTCGACGCGGGCGCGGGCCCTGCCTTCATGCCCTCCGCCGGGGGTCTGCTCGACAGCCTTGATGCCGCAGGCATCGCGCCGGAGGCGGTGACCGATGTGGTCTTTACCCATGGCCATCCCGACCACCTGTGGGGCGTGCTGGATGATTTCGACGATCTGGTCTTTCCCAATGCGCGCTACCATATGGGCCAAGTCGAATGGGACTATTGGCGCGATCCGGCGACTGTGGACCGGATTGGTGCGGCCCGCGCCGCCTTTGCCGTGGGGGCCGCGCGGCGGCTGGCCGCGATCGAGGGTCGGGTGAGCCATTTTGCCGATGGGGACGAAGTGCTGCCGGGTATCACGGCGCAGGCGAGTTTCGGCCATACGCCCGGGCATATGTCCTTCCTTCTGGGCACGGGCGATGATGCGTTGTTGATCGGCGGCGATGCCATTGGCAACCACCACCTTGCCTTTGCCCGCCCCGGCTGGGCCAGCGGATCGGACCAAGACCCCGAGCAAGGCGCGAAGACCCGGCAGCGCTTACTGGATCGGCTGGCACAGGAGCGGATCTGGCTGATGGGGTTCCACCTGCCGCAGGGCGGATTGGGGCGTGTCGAGCGCAATGGCGAGAGCTATCGCTTTCTGGGGGGCGCGCAATGAAACACTTGATTTGCGCTACCGCTCCCTGTTCGGCTCGCACGCTATGGCCAATGGGGCATTACCGGTAAATACCCCCGGCGCTCTGCGGCACGACAACGCCGAGGCCAAGGGTTTTATCGCTGAAGGATTGTTCGGGGATATTTGATAACCCTAACCCCGCTTTAGGGCGAATGACAGACCGGCCCCGCCTGCCGGGACCGCTCTGCAAGGGCAGCCTCAAAAGAAAGCCGCCGCTTCCAGCTCAACCGTGATCACCCCGATGATCGCGGCGTTCGAAGGCTCTGTGATCGGCATGGACACGCGGCTTTGATGCGCTTTCGATGTCTCATCTATGGCCACCTGATCGACCACGAAAATCCCCGAGGGCGGCGAAAAACGGTTGCTGTTCTTGGGCTTGCCGCCCTTGAAATAGACCGAGGCGCTGCCGCTGGTGACCACGGTCAGCCCATAGGCATCCAGCAAAGTCACCTCGGCAATCTGACCCTCGGCGCGGGCGATCTGCGATTGGAGAAAGGCCGCGGCAATCGGCGCTTTCGACTGGGGCACCTCGGCGCCCCGCCCTGTAACTGCCGCCGGCGTGACCGCCAGCGCATTCATTTCGTGGTGCCGCGCGTTCTGCTGTGCGATCGCATCGACGATACGGGCGTCATTGACCCAAGACAGCAAGTCACGGTCGATGTAATCGTTCACGGCCCAAGGCACTTCGGAGGCGGAAACCTTAAGCCCGGAACAGAGGATGAAGATGAGCGATACAAGTGGCAGGTGTCGTAGCATCGGGGAGCCCTCATGAGGTAGGCGGCACAATACCGCGGGAGAGCTACACCCTAATCCTTGACTGGTTTACGCCCCATGAATGGCGATGGCGGATTAAGCTTCTTCGCCTTTAAACCCTGTGGCCACCACGAATTTTTCCGACGAATCCGGGCGGCTGGCAGGTGGTTTGATATTGGCAACCTTGGCAAAACGGCGCTTGAGCAGCTTTTGCAACTCGCCTTCCGCGCCGCCCGCCAGCACCTTGGCCACGAATGTGCCGCCCTCTTCCAGCACATCGAAAGCGAAATAGGCCGCCGCCTCGCAAAGCGCGATGATGCGCAGGTGGTCGGTCTGCTTATGCCCGGATGAGGCCGCGGCCATATCCGACATCACCACATCTGCCTTGCCGCCAAGCCACTCCTTGACCTTTAGATCGGCGTCATCCTCCATGAAGTCGAGCTGGTGCAACTCGCAACCCGCGATCGGCTCCATCTCTTGCAGGTCGACGCCCAGAATAGTGCCCTGCGCCTTGCCCTTCTTCTCGCCCAATACGTTGCAGCGTTTGACGGCGACCTGACACCAACCGCCCGGTGCGGCACCAAGGTCAACCACCCGCGCGCCGGGGACGAGGAAGCGATATTTATCGTCCAGCTCCATGATCTTGTAAGCCGCCCGCCCGCGATAGCCCTCGGCCTGCGCGCGTTTGACATAAGGATCGTTCAACTGCCGCTGCAGCCAGCGGGTCGAGCTAAGCTTGCGCCCGCGTGCGGATTTCACCTTGACCTTGAGATCACGCTGACCGCGCCCCGAGGTGTTCTTTCCGTCCGGTGTCTTGGCCATTAAAAGACCCCTTCTTCTAATACGCCATCGGCGCTCATCTGTGCATATAGCAGGCCTTCGCGCAGACCGCGATCCGCAACTGACAGCCTGTCGGTCGGCCAGCAGCGCATCAGGGCTTGCAAGATCGCGGCCCCCGACATGATCAGCGCTGCCCGGTCTTGCCCGATGCGCGGATCGGCGCGCCGCCCCCCCGGCCCCATGGCGATATAGGAATGGATCACCTTGTCGATCTGCGCACTGGTCATGCTGAGGCCATCGACCTTTGTCCGGTCATAGCGCTTCAGGTTCAGGTGGCTCGCCGCCACGGTGGTCACGGTGCCGGAGGTGCCGACGATCTGGAACCGTTTTTGCGATTGGATTGTCTGATAGGGCGTGAAATCGGTGAGGTTCTCTTCGAAAAACCAGCTCATCAGCGCAAAGCGCGCGGCATCGTCTTCGACGTCTGAGAATTGATCGCGCAGAGTCGCCACTCCCAATGGCACGCTGATCCAATCCACCACCCGTGCGGCGGGGACATCGGATTTCGCCTGATAGAACCCGCCCTGAAGCCGCATGATCGAGCGGGCCCGGTCGGCACGCGGCACCTTGGAGATGTCGATCCAGACCAACTCGGTCGAGCCGCCACCGATATCGACCACCAACAGATTTTCCGTCTTGCGGCTGACCAGCGGCGCGCAAGAAATCACGGCAAGCTGGGCCTCTTCCTCGGGGCGGATGATGTCGAGTTTAAGACCGGTCTCGCGCTGGATACGGCGCATGAATTCCGCCCCGTTCTGCGCACGGCGGCAGGCTTCGGTCGCGACAAGACGCATGTTCTGCACCTTGTTGCGCCGCAACTTTTGCTGACAGATGCGCAATGCCTGAATGGTGCGCGCCATCGAGCCGCGCGAGAGCCGCCCGGTCTTTTCCAAACCGGCACCCAATTGCACCGATTTCGAGAAACTGTCCACCACATGGAAACCGCTGCCCCGAGGCTGGGCGATCAACATGCGGCAGCTATTTGTACCCAGATCTAGGGCCGCATATAGCTCATTAGATCTGGGCGGAACTGGCGCGGGGCTCAGAGCCGGAATGTCTTTGTCGAGCGCACCCGCACCTTTGGGACGCTGTGGCGCCATGGTTACGCGCCTTTCATATCGAGTTGCCCCCAAGGTATTCCCTGCGCCCAGCCGGTGCAAGTGGTCGCGGTGCCTTGGGCCAATTTCCGCGGCGTCCGCGCGCCGTGCGCGCTCCGCCATCCGGGCCACCTCACAATCATCTTGAGAATAATGGGGGCGCCGCCCCCTCGTGATGGCAGGGCCAATGCGCTATCACCTCTCCCAAGTCGCGGATGGGTCGTGTTTCGTCGAAAAACGGCCCTGTCCTGACCGCGACGCTCGTTAGACAGGTTTAAACCGGAGGAATCGTCCCATGCCCGCAGTCACCATCGTTTACTGGCGCGATATTCCCGCTCAGGTGATCGTCGGCAAGGGCCGCCGCGGGGCGAAACGCCCCCTGCCCGAACGCTTTGAACAGGCGATCGACCGCGCAGCGATGAAGGTGGGGGCCGCCGATACCGACGCCTATCTCGCGGAATGGCGCAAGGCAGCGCCTTTTGAGGTCGAGGGCGATCCCGACAGCATCGCCGACGCCGAAGCCGCCCGCATCGACGCGGAATACGACCGCGACCGGATTAAGCAACTGATTGACAACGACGGCTGGGCATAGCCTGCCAGCCCTATGATCAAGGACACGCTCATGGCACTTTTGAACTTCCGCAAAAAGGAAACACCGGCCCCAGAGGCGCCGGTGGCCGAAGTCGAGGCGCTGTTGAAAGATTACTCGATCGAGGTGATGCCCCGCACCGCCGAAAAGGTCGAGGATTTCCGCGCCCTGCTGCCAGAGGGCACCCGTGTCTATATCGCCCATATCGACGGCACCCCGATCGAGGATATGGTCGCCACCGCCGCGCGGTTGAACGCAGATGGGTTCGAGGTCATGCCACATTTCCCGGCCCGCATCATCAAAGACCGCGCTACGCTGGCCGATTGGATCGCCCGCTATCAGGGCGAGGCCGATGTCCGCCAAGCGCTGCTGCTGGCGGGCGGTGTCACCACCCCGGCGGGGGATTTCAGCGACTCGATGCAGTTGATGGAAACGGGGCTGTTCGACAAGGCAGGCTTTACCCGGCTGCATGTCGCTGGCCACCCCGAGGGCAACCGCGATATCGACGCTGACGGGGGCCGCCTGAATGTCGATGCGGCGCTGAAATGGAAGAACGATTTCCAGACCCGCACCGACGCCGAAATGGCCATCGCCACGCAATTTGCCTTTGAGGCGCAGCCGATCATCGAATGGGCCGACAGCCTCAAGGCCGCTGGCATCACCCTGCCCATCCACATCGGCATCGCCGGCCCCGCCAAACTGCAAACGCTGATCAAATTCGCCATCGCCTGCGGTGTCGGCCCCTCGCTCAAGGTGCTGCAAAAGCGGGCGATGGATGTCACCAAGCTGCTGTTGCCCTATGAGCCGACAGATGTGATCAGCGACTTGGCCGCCCACAAGGCGGCCCACCCCGATTTCAACATCACCCATGTGCATCTTTTCCCGCTGGGCGGGATCAAGACCAGCGCCACATGGGTCCAAGAGAATGGCGGCGCCTCTGGGGTGCCCGCCGACGCAGCCTAAAGGAAGTTACATGACCAGAACCGTCATCGAATCCAAGACCAAGACCGCCGTCATCGGCTTTGACGAGCCGTTTTGCGTGATCGGAGAGCGGATCAACCCCACGGGCCGCAAGATCCTCAGCCAAGAGCTGGAGCAAGGCGATTTTTCGCGGGTCGAGGCGGATGCCATCGCGCAGGTCGCCGCCGGTGCCACAGTGCTCGACGTGAACTCGGGCGCGGTCTTCTCCAACAAAATGGCCGAAGACCCGCGCTATGCCGACAACAACTTTGTCGAGCCGATGCTGATGCCGGAGCTGATCAAGGTCGTGCAAAACGCCGTCGATGTGCCGATCTGCATCGACAGTTCGGTCCCCGGCGCGCTGGAGGCGGGGCTTGAAGCCTGCGAAGGCCGCCCGTTGCTGAACTCCGTCACCGGGGAGGAAGAGCGGCTGGAGGTCGTGCTGCCGCTGGTCAAGAAATATAACGTCCCCGTCGTGGCGATCTCGAATGACGACACAGGGATCTCCGAAGACCCGGACGTGCGCTTTGCCGTGGCGAAAAAGATCGTCGAACGCGCCGCCGATTTCGGCATCCCCGCCCATGACATCGTCGTCGACCCGCTGGTCATGCCCATCGGCGCCATGGCGACGGCGGGGCATCAGGTCTTTACCCTTGTCCGCCGTTTGCGCGAGGAGTTGGGCGTGAACACCACCTGCGGCGCCTCCAACATCTCTTTCGGGCTGCCCAACCGCCACGGCATCAACAATGCCTTCCTCCCCATGGCGATGGGTGCGGGCATGACGAGCGCGATCATGAACCCGGTGGCCGTGCCGCTGAGCGCCACCAAGATCGCCGAGAAACGCGCCGAGATTGCCGCCGCGGGGATCATCCTGCCCGAGGATATGGATGACGAGACCTTTGCGACGCTCTTCAACCTCGGCTCGACCAAACCCCGCCCAGGCAAGGAGATGGAGGCCATCCGCGCCGCCAACTTCCTCTTCGACCGTGACCCTCACGGCAGCGCTTGGATCGAGTTCAACAAAAGCGCGCCCAAAGCGGGTCAAGAAGGCCGTGGCCGCGCAGGCCGTTCCGGCGGTCGCCGTCGCCGCTAAGGCACCGCTTTAGTAATCGGAAAGCCCCGCCAGCATCGCTGCGCGGGGCTTATTCTTGTGCAAACGGATGATCGACGCATCGCGCGGCAGCAAACTTAACGATTGGGGAAAATGGCGGACCCTAGAGGATTCGAACCTCTGGCCTCTGCCTTCGGAGGGCAGCGCTCTATCCAGCTGAGCTAAGGGTCCACTGAGGGGCGGTATAGCCAGAGCGCGCCGCCCCTGCAATGGGAAATCCGGGGGCAAGGGCGGCGAAATTCACCTTAGTCGAAAAGATCATGCGCCAATTCGAGGGCGTCGATCAATGCGTCGACCTCGGCCCGGGTGTTATACATGCCAAAGGAGGCGCGGCAGGTGGCCGACAGCCCGAGGTGGTTCATCAGAGGCCCCGCGCAGTGATGGCCCGCGCGCACCGCCACGCCCTTTTTGTCAAGCACGGTCGAAATGTCATGCGCATGGGCGGCGCCCTCCAGCGTGAAGCTAAAGATTGCCGCTTTGTCCGGGGTCGTGCCTTGCAGATTGAGCCAATTCAAACCGCTGAGCCGCGAGACCGCGTAGTCGCGCAGATCGTCCTCATGGGCGGCGATATTCTCCATCCCGAGGTCCATCATGAACTCCAGCGCCACGCCCAAGCCGATGGTGCCCACGATCCCGGGGGTGCCGGCTTCGAACATCATCGGCGGGTCGTTGTAGCTCACCGCGTCCTTGCTGACTTCGCGGATCATGTCACCGCCGCCGATGAAGGGGCGCATTTCGGCCATGCGCTCGGACTTGATATAGATCGCACCGGAGCCGGAGGGGCCATAGAGTTTATGCCCGGTGACGGCGTAGAAATCACAGCCGAGATCGCGGACGTCGACCGGCATATGCACCGCCGCCTGAGAGCCGTCGATCAAGACCGGGACGCCCTTCTCATGGGCGGCTTCGGTGATCGTTTTTACATCAACTTTGGTTCCCAAGACGTTGGAAAGGTGGGATATTGCAACCAGTTTTGTCTTCGGCCCGATGGCATCGATCACCGCCTGAGGGTCAAGCGCGCCGGTCGCGTCCACATCGACCCATTTCAGCACCACGCCCTGACGTTCGCGCAGGAAATGCCATGGCACGATATTGGCGTGATGCTCCATCACCGAAAGGACAATCTCATCGCCCGCTTGCATCCGCGGCATGGCCCAACCATAGGCCACGGTGTTGATGCCCATGGTGGCGCCGGTGTTGAGCACGATCTCATCTTCCGACCCGGCGTTGAGAAAGCGCGCCACGGTGCCGCGCACGCTTTCGTATTTGTCGGTCGCAAGATTAGAAAGGTAGTGCAAGCCCCTGTGAACGTTGGAATATTCATTCGCATAGGCTTGAGTGATCGCGTCGATCACCACCTGCGGCTTCTGGGCAGAAGCGCCATTGTCGAGGTAGACCAGCGGCTTGCCGTTCACCTCGCGGCCAAGGATCGGAAACTGCGCCCGGACGGCTTCAACGTCGAACATGACTTAAACTCCCTGGGCGGTTAGCCCGATCAAAGACAGCAGAAGGCCAAGCCCCAGCAAGACCCCAAGCGCGGCCCCCGCGAGCACCGCAGCGGCGTGGAACAGCCCCGGCAGGTGCAAGAGTTCGGCCACGAAATTCAGCAGGATCCAAAGACCCCAAAAGGTAACGACAAAAGAGGCCAGCAGCGCCACCGGCGGCAGGGCCAAGGTCAGCAGCAGGATACCCAATTGCGCACAAAGGCGAAGCGCCTGCAGCCACACCACGGCAGCCAAAAGCGGCGTCACCGCGCCCTGCCCGCCCAGTGCTCGGCCAACCCAAGTCAGCGCATGCACATAGAGCACCATCAACCCGGCCAGCAGCGCGAAAAGCACCAGCGGCGATTGAAAATAGCTCGGCAGCGCCATGGCGGGCGGTGCGATCACGAAGGTGGCCGAGATAACCAGCGCGTTCAGCGCGGCGACCAAAGCAAGAGACGTCCAGATGACATCATTGCCTAAGGGCAACTCCGCAATCTGGCGCGCCGCTGCGCGGGGACTGCGCAGAGTGGTCTGCGCAAGCTGGATCAGGGCGCTGCTCATTTCAGCCCCGCTGCGCGGCGACAAGGCCCGCAATCCAGAACCAAAAGAACACGGCCAACCAGATCCCCCCGACGATCTGCGCCTGCAGGCCCGGCCCGATGAACCCAAGCGCGAGGCCCAGCAACAAAAGGATCGGCGCAGAGGCAAGAAGCGACCAGACCAAGGTCAGCCGCACCGCATAACCGCTGAGCCGTTGCCCCGCGAGACGGCTGATGCCCCAAACCATCGCGGCCAGGCCATAGAGCAGCAAGGGCATCACGAAGATCCAGAAAAACGCGCTCCAATACTGGCGCACCGCGAGCGGCCCGTCCGGATCGAGATGCGCCGCGCGGGCTTGATACGGCGATAGGGCCACGAAGATCAGCAGCCCCGCCATCAGCGCGAACATGAGCACGCGCACCTCGTTGCGGCCCTGCGCAAGCAGCCCCGACATCACTTTGCCGGGGCCGCGGTAGGTCGCCACGATATCGCTGGTAACAGCCATCAGGCGCTACGACGCTCCAACCACGAGCTGAGGCGCCCGGTGATCTCCTCGCGCAGACCCTCGGCCTCGATCTCCTCGACCGCTTCGGCAAGGAAGGCCAGTGTCAGAAGGTCGGTCGCTTCGGCGTGCGAGACACCGCGGGCGCGGAGGTAGAACAGCGCCTCCTCGTCGATCGCGCCGGAGGTCGAGCCATGCGAACAGGCCACGTCGTCGGCGTAGATCTCAAGCTCCGGCTTGGCGAGGAACTGGCTGTCGCCATCCAATAGAAGCGACTGGCTGATCTGGTAGCCATCGGTCTTCTGCGCGCCTTCCTTGACGAGGATCTTACCCTGGAACACGCCGGTCGCGCCATTGCGCAGCACCTTCTTGAACACCTGACGGCTTTCGCAGTTCACCGCGTCATGGGTGATGAAGACCGTGTCGTCGTGGTGAAAATCGCCATCGCCGACGCAGGCGCCCGCGACATGAGCCGAAGCATCGTCGCCGGTCAGCTCGATCACGCATTCGTTGCGCGTGAGCGCACCGTTGACGGTGACGGTGAAGCTCTTGAACAGCGACTCGGTCCCGAGACGGGTGAAGACATGGGTCGCGGCGCGGCGCTCGTGATCGCGGCCCTGGGCGCGGACATGATGGAAGCGCGCGGTGTCGGCCACCTCGACCTCCATCACGGTATTGAAGCGCGCAGCGGCGGGGCCGTTTTCCAGAAGCGTCACCTCGGCACCTTTGTCGAGCTTCACCACGTGATGCAACATCGCATCCGAAGCCTCTGATTTATGGGCATAAACCAGATTGATCGGCTTGCTTGGCGTGCCGGTGACATGAATCAAGACACCATCGGTCGCAAAGGCGGTGTTCAGCGCCGCGAGCGGACGTTGCACCGGGGTCTGGCCGTTCTTCTCCAGCGTGCCGTACAAGTCGCGCGCCCAGTGCAGGTCGCTGTCCGCAGTCGCCAGACGCTCGATGCTGACACCTTCCAGCGTGAGATCATCCGAGGCCTCCGCGTCGAAGACACCATCGACAAATACGATGCGCAGACGGTCGGTGCCATCGAAAAGCGGCGCGTCGCCATGGTCGAAGATCGCAGCAGGCTGCGCCTCCGCTTGCGTCAGCGTGTCGGGGCGGGTGAACTTCCAGTATTCATCCCGGCGCTGCGGCAGGCCCATGGCACGAAGCCGCGCCAGCGCGTCTTCCCGCGCCGCCTGTGCCCAGCCACCCTGCGGCAGGCTGTGACGTGCGATCATCGCCTCGGTCGGGGTTTCTTTCAGCTGTGCTTCGGCCATTATGCCACCTCGGCGAGGATGTCTGCGTAGCCGTTGTTCTCGACTTCGAGCGCCAGCTCGGGGCCACCGGTCTTGATGATGCGGCCATCATGCATGATGTGCACGACGTCGGGTTTGATGTGGTCCAGAAGACGCTGGTAGTGGGTGATGACGAGGAAACCACGGCCCTCGGTGCGCAGGGCGTTCACGCCTTCGGCGACCAGTTTCATGGCGTCGACATCAAGGCCCGAGTCGGTCTCGTCGAGGATGCACATCTTGGGCTCGAGCATCGCCATCTGCAGGATTTCATTGCGCTTTTTCTCACCGCCGGAGAAGCCCATGTTGACGGGGCGCTTCAGCATTTCGGCGTCGATCTTGAGGTCTTTCGCCTTGGCGCGGATTTCCTTGAGGAAGTCGGCGGCCGAGATCTCCTCTTCGCCGCGCGCCTTGCGCTGTGCGTTCACCGCGGTGCGCAGGAAGGTCATGTTGCCGACGCCGGGGATTTCCACCGGGTATTGGAAGGCAAGGAAGAGACCCGCCGCGGCGCGCTCTTCGGGTTCCAGTTCTAGGATGTCCTCGCCCTCAAGCGTGGCGGAACCGTCGGTGACCTCGTAGCCGTCCTTGCCCGAGAGCACGTAGCTCAGCGTGGACTTGCCCGAGCCATTCGGCCCCATGATCGCGTGCACCTTACCGGCTTCGACTTCCAGATCGACGCCCTTGAGGATCTGCTTGTCCTCTTCTTCCAGTTTCACGTGCAGGTTCTTGATGCTCAGCATTTGGGTCTCCTTCTGGCGCGCCTTGCGCCGCATTCGTTTATTTCAGTTCTACGTCAGGGGTTTGCCCCTGTGTGTTAAAGTTCATGCCGCGCCCTGACGGGCGCAGAGCGCGGCGGGGAAACTGTCTTTCAGCGCGGCGCGGCAGGCATCAATGCCGTCCTGATAGGCGAGCGGCGCATCGGGCTTCGGCGCCTTGGGCACGTCGGCCAAGGCAATCGGCGCGCGCATGTCACGGCCCACGGATGCGGCATAGTCGTGGAACTTAAGCCGCCCCTGCCCCTCGGGCGCCACCCAAGTGTTGGTCACACCGTAGGCGTCCGCCGTGATCAGCCCATGCAGCGAGGAGGCAAAGACATGGGCACAGGCCCCGATGGCGGCGCAGACATGCTCCACCGGATCACGCGGGTCGATCAACACATAGGCGCTGTCCGAAGCCACGAGATCCAGCAGTTCCGGGTCATCCGCCAGCGTGTGATGCGGTACGATGCCGATCTTGTCGCTGCGCGGTGCGTCGCTCGGCAGCACCTCGTTCACCAGCAGACCCGGATCACCGAAAACGTCTGTCTCGATCCCCAGCAACGCCGCCGTCACCGGCCCGCGCAGCAGGGCGATCTCGATGTTCTTGAGGAACGCACGGCCCCCGGCGGGGCGCAGCAGACCGCTGCCCCAGATTACCGGCCTGGCCCCGACGCGCGGCGTCTCGTAGTTCCGCCGCACGACCTGCAACAGCGAGCCAAGGCCGAAGACATCCGCCTCATCCACCGAC
The DNA here is from genome assembly GCF_043557345.1 of Sulfitobacter sp. 1A12157. Lineage (NCBI taxonomy): Bacteria > Pseudomonadati > Pseudomonadota > Alphaproteobacteria > Rhodobacterales > Roseobacteraceae > Sulfitobacter > Sulfitobacter sp. 1A12157. The sequence goes on along the minus strand of NZ_JBIFFV010000004.1, from coordinate 244,715 downwards.
GCATGTTCCACCCGCCGCCCCGAGACATGGCTCAGGACCAGCGGGCTCAGCGCATCGCCGAAGTTCGGATGCGCCTTCCACCAATGCAGGCGGAGGGGGGTATGCGCCGCGTCTAAGCTCATCAGCCGACGGAGCCTTCCAACGAAATCGCCACCAGCGCCTGCGCCTCCATGGCGAACTCCATCGGCAGCGCCTGCAGCACGTCTTTGCAGAAGCCGTTCACGACCAGCGCCACGGCCTCTTCCTCGTCCATGCCACGCGAGCGGCAGTAGAACATCTGGTCGTCGTCCACCTTCGACGTCGTCGCCTCATGCTCCACGCGGCTCGAGTTGTTCTTCACCTCGATGTAAGGCACCGTATGCGCCCCGCATTCCGAGCCGATCAACAGGCTGTCGCACTGGGTGTAATTGCGCGATTCCTTGGCCTTGGGGTGCATCGAGACAAGGCCGCGGTAGGTGTTCTGCGCCTTGCCCGCCGAGATGCCCTTAGACACGATCCGCGACTTGGTGCGCTTGCCGAGGTGCACCATCTTGGTGCCGGTATCGGCCTGCTGCATGTTGTTGGCGATGGCGATGGAGTAGAACTCGCCTTGGCTGTCATCGCCGCGCAGGATGCAGGAGGGGTATTTCCAGGTCACGGCGGAGCCGGTCTCGACCTGCGTCCACATCACCTTGGCACGGTCGCCGCGGCAGTCGGCACGTTTGGTCACGAAGTTGTAGATCCCGCCCTTGCCGTTCTCGTCGCCCGGATACCAGTTCTGGACGGTGGAGTATTTCACTTCCGCGTCCTCTTCGATGATGATCTCGACCACGGCGGCATGCAACTGGCTCTCATCGCGCTGCGGGGCTGTGCAGCCTTCAAGGTAGCTCACGTAGGAGCCCTTGTCGGCGATGATCAACGTGCGCTCGAACTGGCCGGTGTTCTCGGCGTTGATGCGGAAATAGGTCGAGAGTTCCATCGGGCAGCGCACGCCCGGTGGCACGTAGACAAACGAGCCGTCGGAGAAGACGGCCGAGTTCAGCGTGGCATAGAAGTTGTCCGACACCGGCACGACCGAGCCGAGGTATTTCTTCACCAGATCGGGATATTCGCGGATCGCCTCGGAGATCGAGCAGAAGATCACGCCCGCCTTCTTCAGCTCTTCCTGAAAAGTGGTGCCGACGGAGACGGAATCGAACACCGCGTCGACGGCCACCTTGCGGCCCTCGGCGGGCGCATCTTCGGCGCCTTCGACACCGGCGAGGATCATCTGCTCTTTCAGTGGAATGCCGAGCTTTTCATAGGTCGCCAGCAGCTTGGGATCGACCTCGTCAAGCGACTTGGGTTTTTGCGCCATGCTCTTGGGACGGGCATAGTAATACTGCTCCTGAAAGTCGATTTCAGGATAGTCGACCATGGCCCAATCGGGTTCTTCCTTGGTGAGCCAGCGGTTATAGGCTTCCAGCCGCCATTCGGTCATCCACTCGGGCTCACCGTTCTTTTCCGAGATCAGCTTCACGATCTCCGGCGTCAGCCCCTTGGGGGCATATTCCATCTCGATATCGGTGGACCAACCGTATTTGTACTTGCCGCCGACTTCGCGCACGGCATCCACGGTTTCCTGGTCAACGCCTTCCTTGACGCCGTCATTCTCTTTCAGGGTCATATTTTCCAAGGTCTGGTTCCTTTCCGTGGCGGCGCTCAGGCGGCCCGCGTTTCGTGCTTTTTCAATTTGGCGGTCCAGCTCGTGGCGAACCGCAGGATATCTTCCCGGGTGGTGTCAAGGCCCAGCGACACCCGGATCGCGCTGGCGGCCTGTGTTTCATCAAAGCCCATGGCGCGCAATACGGCACTGGCGCGCACCTTGCCGCTGGAACAGGCCGACCCCGCCGAAATGGCAAAGCCGGCAAGGTCCATCTGCATCACTTGGGTCTCGCCCTTCCAGCCGGGCGTGACGATACAGGAGGTGTTGGGCAGGCGTTGAGCGCCTTTTCCTACAAAAATAGTCAGACTTGCAGCATCCGCAAGGGTCGCTTCCAGCAAATCACGCTGTGCCGCCACCTCTTCCCAACGCCCCGCCGCCAGATCCGCCGCCGCCGCCTCAGCCGCCGCGCCAAAACCTGCAATGGCGGGGATATTCTCGGTCCCCGAGCGGCGGCCCATCTCTTGCCCGCCGCCCCGCAAAAGCGCATGTTCAGCCAGATCAATGCCGCGTTTGACGATCAATGCGCCGATCCCCTTCGGCCCGCCCAGCTTGTGCGCCGAGACGAGGATGAAATCCGCGCCCGAGGTCGCCATCTTGAACCGGGTCTTGCCAAGCGCCTGTACCGCATCGACCAGTACATAGGGCGTGCGCTCCATCGCCCAAGATTGCTGCGCCAAAGGCATGGTCTGCTGCAACACACCCGTCTCGCTGTTCGCGGCCTGTAAGGCCACCACATCGGCCCCCGCGGCGGCGGTCAGGTCACCGTCCCAAACACCCTGTGCGTCGACACCCAAACGCGCCGCCTGCCCCCAGGACAGGACCGCGTCATGTTCCACCGCAGAGGTCACAACCCGCGCGCCCATTGCAACCGCCAGCGCCGCCGCCTCGGTCGCCCCGGAGGTAAAGATCACATCGACCGGATCACAGCCCACTAGCCCCGCCACCTGCGCCCGCGCGCGCTCAACCACAGCCTTGGCCGCACGGCCCTCGGCATGGACCGAGGACGGGTTGCCGGGCAGGTCCATCGCCGCGATCATCGCTGCGCGCGCCTCCGCCCGCAGCGGCGTGGTCGCGTTATGATCAAGGTAGACCCGCATCCTTCATCCTTTTCCAAATACCGCGGGGGTCCGGGGGCAGCGCCCCCGAAATCCCACATCGCCGCCCGCGCGGACCACAGCGGCCAAAGCGCGCCCGATGCTCAAAACCACCTTCAAGACTCATCCACCACGGCAAAGAGGGTCGGCACCGCCGGACAGGGGGCAAGCTCATTCTCAACCACATCCGACAGGCGCGTTTGGTGCAGGAAAACATAGACATGGGCGCTCAGCCCCTGCCAAAGCCGGTTGGTCAGCGATTGCGCCCGGCTGCCCGACAGACCGCCCGAGGCGCCCGCTCCCTTGTGCATCGCATCCACCGTCTCATCCACCGCCGCCAGCACATCGACCACGCGAATATCCGCTGCCGGACGCGCCAAACGATACCCGCCGCCCGGACCGCGAACCGAGGTGACCAACTCAGCCCGGCGCAGCTTGACGAACAACTGCTCCAGATAGGGCAACGACACCGACTGCCGCTCGGCAATGTCACCCAGCGACACCAAGGTGTCTTCGGGTTGCAGGGCAATATCGGCCAAAGCGACCATTGCGTAGCGCCCTTTGGTAGATAGCTTCATCGTCTCACCCTCACCCGCCGCGCCATTTGATTGACGTGGGCGGCTTAAATGCCTAAGTCCAGAGACTGATCCACGCGACATTGCGCGGAACCAGATTAGAACCGTTCTAAGGTGGCCTAGCGAATTCGTCAACTATTCGCAGCGATCTTTGAACCCCCAGACAGGGATACCCATGCCCGAGGTTATTTTTCCCGGACCCGAAGGCCGCCTCGAAGGCCGCTACCACCCCCAAAAAGAACGTGACGCCCCGATTGCCATCGTGCTGCATCCGCATCCGCAGTTCGGCGGGACGATGAATCACAAGGTTGTCTATAACCTGCACTATGCGTTCTACAACATGGGTTTCACCGTGCTGCGCTTCAACTTCCGTGGCGTGGGCCGCAGCCAGGGCGAATACGATCAGGGCATCGGCGAATTGTCTGATGCGGCCTCGGCGCTCGATTATCTGCAATCGATGAACAACAATTCCAAACACTGCTGGGTCGCGGGTTTCTCCTTTGGCGCATGGATCGGGATGCAACTGCTGATGCGCCGGCCCGAGATCACGGGCTTCATCTCGGTCTCGCCGCCCGCGAATATGTACGACTTTTCCTTCCTCGCGCCCTGCCCGGCCTCGGGTCTGGTGATCAATGGCTCTGCCGACCGCGTGGCGCCGCCTGCGGATACCACGAACCTCGTCAGCAAGCTGCACGAGCAAAAGGGCATCACGATCACCCATCAGGAGATCGAAGGCGCCGGGCACTTCTTTGAAGAGCCGCATATGGACACGCTGATCACCTCGACCAGCGACTATGTGAAACGCCGCCTGACGGAATCCACGCGCTGATGGCGGAGGCGGTCGTCAACCAACTGGCCAATAAATTGGCTGAGGAATGTCTCGCCGTTCAGGCCGAAACAGGTGAAGACCGATTGTTCATGGAAGTCGGCGAGGTGCTGGGCGCCTCGTCGCAAACGCTGGAAGAAGCCTTTCTCACCGCCGTTCGCACCCGGATGGCCAATGACAAGGCCCGCGCCTTTCTGGCGCGCAAGCTGCGCGACCATCGCGGCAAGGGCGGCGCATGACCGCGCGGCTGGACCAGCAGATCGCCTTTCTGAACGAGGCCGACAAGCTGAAGACCGTGCTGCGCGGCACCACGCTTTGTGATGCCAGCCGTGCGGAAAACTCTGCTGAACATTCCTGGCATCTGACGCTCTATGCGCTGGTGCTGGCCGATCAAGCCGCGCCTGAGGTCGACATCAACCGCGTCATTAAGATGCTGATCTTGCACGACCTTGTTGAGATTGACGCGGGCGACAATCCGATCTTTGGCGACTACGACGCCGCCGAGATGGAAGCGCAGGAACAGATCGCCGCCGACCGCATCTTTGGCCTATTGCCCGACGATCTGCGGGACGAGCTGCGCAGCATCTGGGAAGAGTTCGAGGCCGCCGAAAGCCCCACGGCGCGCTTTGCCAAATCGCTCGACCGGTTTCAGCCGCCGATGCAGAACCTGGCCTCTGGCGGCGGCAGCTGGACCAGTTACAACGTCTCGGAGGCGCAGATCGAAGAGAAGGTCGGCCGCAAGATCGCCATCGGTGCCCCTGCACTCTGGTCCTATGCCCGCGCCCGCATCAGCAGCTTTTTCGCCGGGGTCGGCGCCTGACGGCAGCCTTCGGCATACCATGGTATACGATCTTTCTCTTTGGCCCCGAATAGGCTAAAGCACGGCCAAACGCACCCTGAAACAAAGGAATTCGTCATGTCGAAGATCAAGGTAGACAACCCCATCGTCGAACTCGACGGCGATGAGATGACCCGGATCATCTGGGATTTCATCAAGAAAAAGCTGATCACCCCCTATCTTGACGTTGACCTTAAGTATTACGACCTCGGCATCGAAGTCCGGGACGAGACCGACGACCAGATCACCGTCGACGCGGCCCATGCGATCCGCGAACATGGCGTCGGCGTGAAATGCGCCACCATTACTCCTGACGAGGCACGGGTCGAGGAGTTCGGCCTCAAGCGCATGTACCGCAGCCCCAACGGCACCATCCGCAATATTCTGGGCGGCGTGATCTTCCGCGAGCCGATCATCTGCCGCAACGTGCCGCGCCTCGTGCCGGGCTGGACCCAGCCCATCGTCGTGGGCCGCCATGCCTTTGGCGACCAGTACCGCGCCACTGATTTCCGCTTCCCCGGCAAGGGCAAGCTGACCATCAAATTTGTCGGCGACGATGGCGAGACCATCGAGAAGGAGGTCTTCGATGCGCCCTCCGCTGGCGTCACCATGGCCATGTACAACCTCGACGATTCGATCCGCGATTTCGCGCGCGCGTCTTTCAACTACGGTCTGAACCGTGGCTGGCCGGTGTATCTGTCGACCAAGAACACGATCCTGAAAGCCTATGACGGGCGTTTCAAAGACCTGTTCCAAGAGATTTTCGACGCGGAATTCGCCGCCGCGTTCAAGAAAAAGAACATCTGGTACGAGCACCGCCTGATCGACGACATGGTCGCCTCGGCGATGAAATGGTCGGGCGGCTATGTCTGGGCCTGCAAGAACTACGACGGCGACGTGCAGTCCGACACCGTGGCGCAGGGTTTCGGCTCTTTGGGGCTGATGACCTCGCAACTGATGACACCCGACGGCAAGATCGTGGAAGCCGAGGCCGCCCATGGCACCGTCACGCGCCATTACCGCCAGCACCAGAAGGGCGAGGAGACCTCGACCAACTCCATCGCCTCAATCTACGCTTGGACCGGCGGGTTGAAGCACCGGGGCAAGTTGGACGAAAACAGCGCGCTGATCAACTTCGCCGAGACGCTGGAGAAGGTCGTGGTGGATACGGTGGAATCGGGCTTCATGACCAAAGACCTCGCCCTGCTGGTGGGGCCGGATCAGGGCTGGCTGACGACTATGGGATTCTTGGAGAAGGTAGACGAGAACCTGAACAAGGCGCTGGCGGGCTGAGCCTGTCGAGAGCTTGGGATGACCGAGGGCCGCACGATGCGGCCCTTTTCTATTTTTTCGGTCACGCCTGCCACCCGGACCCGGAACCAAGCCGTAGGCGCCGGGCCATCGCCTGCCCGCCCGTCACGCCGGAGGCGTGCCGCTATAAAGGGGGCGCACCTTCGGTGCGACCGGGTAGGCGCTGGCCCTCATTGCGAAACTGGAGCCGCGCCGGCCCTCACTGCCCCCGATTATGCGTCCGCGCGTAAAGCTTCGCGATGATCCCGCTCGCCGTCTTCTCGAACAGGCACGGGATCAGCGCATGGACCAGCGCGGCGCCCGCCGCTGCGAACAGCAGCCCCGAGAACTTCAACGCGAAAGCCATATGCTCGAAAAACGTTTCATCCACCTTGGCGGGATGGTCGAGGAAGATGCGTGCGATCATGGGAAACTCCTGTCTCTGCCTTTCTCCCACCCTAGCCGAGCCTGCTTGTGACATTGTCTCAAACTACTCCCGACAACCGCTTGTGTGCGAGAATATTTCCCCCCAAACTTCCAGAATGATTACACTTGATGATATAGACCGTCGCATATTGGTCGAACTGCAACGCGACGCCAGCCAATCCCTCGAAGCGCTTGGCGCGGCGGTCCATCTGTCGCGCAACGCCTGCTGGCGGCGCATCCGGGCGCTTGAAAAGGCCGGCGTGATCAAGAACCGCGTCACGCTCTTGGACGCGGCGAAACTCGGCCTCGGCCTCAGCGTCTTTATCCAAGTCCGCACCAACGCCCATGCGCCCGATTGGCTCGAGAGGTTCTCCCGCGCCACGAAAGCCATGCCCGAGATCCTCGGCGTCTACCGGATGACCGGTGATCTGGACTATTTGATCCGGGCGCGCGTTCGGGATATGGCGGGATATGATCGCCTCTATCAAGACCTGATCCGCCGAGTGCCGCTATCGGATGTCTCGGCCAGTTTCGTGATGGAGGAGATCAAGGAAACCACCGAACTCCCGCTCTAAGGAAGACCGAGATGCATTACCTGTGGCTCATCATCGCCGTGGTGGCGGAAACCCTTGGGACGACCGCGGTGCAGGCGTCACACCAGTTTACGCGGCTCTGGCCTTCGGTGGCGGTGGTGGTCTTTTACATGATCTCTTTCTACTGCATGTCGCTGGCGCTGAAGGTCATGCCGGTTGGGATCGTCTATGCCTTTTGGGCTGGTCTGGGGATCGTGCTGATCGCGATCATCGGCTTCGTCCTCTTCGGTCAGCGGCTCGACCTGCCCGCGGTTCTGGGCCTTGTGCTGATCATCAGCGGCATTCTGGTCATCCACCTCTTTTCGAACAGCGCCACCCATTAAGGCTGCGCCAGTGGCACAGCTTCGCGCAGTAAGGGGTGCGTCACGGCATTAGGGCTAGCAATTGCAGCCGGGGCGCGGTATGGGCGGCGCAATTATACGCGCAGCTTCAGGTTGGCGCGTCCCTCCCCTATCCAAAGGCTGACTTAATGGACCTGCGCAACATCGCAATCATCGCCCACGTCGACCACGGCAAGACGACGCTGGTGGACGAGCTTCTGAAACAATCCGGCACCTACCGTGAAAACCAGGCGACGACCGAGCGCGCCATGGACAGCAACGACCTGGAGCGTGAGCGCGGCATCACCATCTTCGCCAAGCCGACCTCGGTCGTGTGGAACAATACCCGCATCAACATCGTCGACACGCCCGGCCACGCCGACTTCGGCGGCGAGGTCGAGCGCATCCTGTCGATGGTCGACGGTGTGGTGCTTTTGGTGGATGCCGCCGAAGGCCCGATGCCGCAGACCAAATTCGTGACCTCCAAGGCGCTGAAACTGGGCCTGCGCCCCATTGTCGTGCTGAACAAGGTCGACAAGCCGGATGCCGAGCCCGACCGCGCGCTGGATGAATGTTTCGACCTTTTCGCCAGTCTCGACGCCACCGACGAACAGCTCGAATTCCCGCATATGTATGCCTCGGGCCGCTCCGGCTGGGCGGATGCCGAGCTTGACGGGCCGCGCAAAGACCTCTCCGCGCTGTTCGACCTGATCCTTGATCACGTCCCCGCGCCGAAGCAGATTGAAAACGCCGACAAGCCCTTCACCATGCTGGCCACCACGCTCGGCGGCGACCCGTTCCTGGGCCGCCTGCTGACTGGGCGCGTGGAAACCGGCACCCTGAAAGCGGGCCAAACCGTCAAAGCGATGTCGCGCGACGGCACCCAGATCGAGACCTTCCGCGCCACCAAAATCCTCGCCTTCCGCGGGCTGGAACAGACCGCTATCGACGTGGCCGAGGCCGGTGACATTGTCTCCATCGCGGGCATGGCCAAGGCCACCGTGGCCGACACGCTGGCCGATCCTTCGGTGAACGAAGCAATCCCGGCACAACCGATTGACCCGCCCACCATCACCGTGACCTTCGGCATCAACGACAGCCCGCTCGCGGGCCGTGACGGCAAAAAGGTACAGTCCCGCGTGATCCGCGAGCGTCTACTGAAAGAAGCTGAAAGCAACGTGGCGATCAAGATCTCCGACACACCGGGTGGCGAGGCTTTCGAAGTCGCGGGCCGCGGCGAATTGCAGATGGGCGTGCTCATCGAAAACATGCGCCGCGAAGGGTTCGAGCTGTCGATCTCCCGCCCGCAGGTGCTGTTCCAAGAGATCGACGGCGTGCGCCATGAGCCGATCGAGGAAGCCACCATCGACGTGGATGACGAATACTCCGGCGCGGTGATCGAGAAAATCACCGGCACCCGCAAGGGCGAGTTGGTCGAGATGAAGCCCGCCGGCGCTGGCAAGACCCGGATCATCGCCCATGTCCCCTCGCGCGGGCTGATCGGCTACCACGGTGAATTCCTCACCGACACCCGCGGCACCGGTGTGTTGAACCGAGTGTTCCACGGCTGGGCACCGCACAAGGGACCGATCCCGGGCCGTCGCGCGGGCGTGCTGATCTCGATGGAGAACGGCACCTCGGTCGCCTACGCGCTGTGGAACCTCGAAGAGCGCGGCAAGATGATGATCGGCGCGCAGGCAGACGTCTACACCGGCATGATCATCGGCGAGCACAGCCGCGACAACGATCTGGAAGTGAACCCGCTGAAGGGCAAGAAGCTGACCAACGTGCGCGCCTCGGGCACCGATGACGCAGTGCGCCTGACCCCGCCGATGACGCTGAGCCTTGAAGAGGCGATTGCCTATATTGACGATGATGAGCTGGTCGAAGTGACGCCGAACGCCGTGCGTCTGCGCAAGCGCTACCTCGACCCGCATGAGCGCAAGCGGATGGCGAAGGCGAGCTAAGCTACAGATAATCAAAGAAAAACGGCAGCGCATTTCGCAATGCGCTGCCGTTTTCATATCTGTGGTTCAGAAATGTAGCCGCCCTAAGTATCGCTTTCCTCGCGATCGATATGCCCGCGCTTCGCCAAACTCAGCGCAGCAATCAGGCACAGGATTGCCCAAGCCCCGCCCCCAAGCCAGCCCGCCGCCACATCCGTCGGCCAATGCACCCCCATATAGACCCGGCTGATCCCGACAAGCAGCGTCAGCAAGACCGCAACCGCCAGCGTATAGACCTTAAGCGCCCGCCGTTTCTGCGCCCGCGCCACCATCGCGCCAAGGGTGAGATAGGCCACCGCCGCCATCATCGAATGTCCCGAAGGGAAGCTCGCCGTATGCACGAGCGACCCATGCGGCACGAGGTCGGGGCGCGGGCGGTCGAAAAACTCCTTGGCGATGCTGCTCAGCACGATCCCCCCGCCAACGGTGGCGAGGATGTAAAGCGCGGTCGACCATCGCCGTTGCAACAGGAAAAAGAGCGAGACGACAACGGTCGTCAGGACCAGCACCGCGACCCCGCCGAGAGCCGTCAAATCGCGGCCAATCTCCTCGACCCACCACGGGCCGATGGGATCGGAAAGGTCGCCGGGCGTGCGTAGGAACAACAAGATGTCACGGTCAAGGCTGCTGGTGCTGCCTGCGACGACCTCTTCGGTTAGTTCGGCCAAGGTCCAAACCGCTGTGATCGAAAGCCCCATCAAGGCTAGGGTCGTCACCTCCACATGGCGGCGGCACCATTGGGCGAAAGTAGATAGTCGGGCGAGGTTCATGAGGGTTCAACCGCCCTCCGCGTCGAAGGTTCCGCCATGGCCAAGCAAGACGCCCCGCCTGTTTGGCAGGCGGGGCATCCTAAGATCACTCGTCAGTTTCGACGATCATCAACTCACGCTCAGAAGCCCCGCGCGCATGGTTCAACGCCGCTTGATAAGCATCGGAGTGATAACATTTTTCAGCCGTTTCGACATCGGGGAAACGGGCCACCACGTTGCGCGGCCGCTCTTTGCCCTCAAGCTGAACGAACCGCCCGCCGCGGGCGATGAACTTACCGCCATGCGCCGCAATGGCCTCGGTGGCGCCGGCGGCGTATTTCTTATACGCCTCCTCATCGGTGACGGTGACATGTGCAATCCAAAGTGCGCCCATGGGCCTTATCCTTTCAAGATGTTCTCAGCCGCGGCAATCGCCGCCTCGGCATTCTCCGCCGAAGCGCCGCCGCCCTGCGCCATGTCGGGTCGGCCACCGCCGCCCTTTCCGCCCAGTTCGGCAACCGCCGCTTTCACCATGTCGACCGCCGAGAGGCGATCTGTCAAATCCTTCGTCACACCGCCCGCGACCGCGGCCTTGCCACCGGTGTCGGCAATCAGCAGCACCGCGCCCGAGCCGAGCTTGGCCTTATGTTCATCCACCAGCCCCGGCAGGTCTTTGCCCGTGATACCGCTCAGCACTTGGCCTAGGAATTTCACGCCGTTCACCTCGCGCGCTTCGGGCGCGGCCGCGCCGCCGCCCGACATCGCCAATTCACGGCGCAACTGCGCCACTTCGTTGGACAAGCTGCGACGTTCGTCCAACAATGCGCGCACCCGGTCCGGCACATCGCTGGCCGAGGTTTTCAACTCCGCAGCGACCCGGCTCAGCGCCACTTCCTGTTCGCGCAGCCATGCCAAAGCCTCGGTCCCGGTCAACGCTTCGATCCGGCGGACGCCCGCGCTGCTTGCACTGTCACCCAAAAGGACGAAGGCGCCGATATCCCCCGTCTGCCGCACATGAGTGCCGCCGCAAAGCTCCAGCGAATAGGTCGATTTGTCGCTGCCCTTGCCGGACCCTTCCAACTGACCCATCGAGACGACCCGCACCTCGTCGCCGTATTTCTCACCAAAAAGCGCCTGCGCCCCCATGGCGCGCGCATCGTCCGGCGTCATGATCCGTGTCTCGACCGGCGTGTTCTGGCGAATGTAGTCATTCACCTCACGCTCGACTTGGCTCAACTCGTCCTGCGTCAGCCCCTTGGCATGGGAGAAATCAAACCGCAGACGATCATGCGCATTTAATGAGCCGCGCTGCGACACATGATCCCCAAGCGCGTTGCGCAGGGCTTCATGCAGCAAATGCGTGGCCGAGTGGTTGGCGCGGATGGCACTGCGCCGCAAACGATCCACCTCAAGAACGGCACTCTGACCCGGTTTCACTTCGCCTTCAACCACATGGCCGAAATGCACGAAAACGCCCGCCGATTTGCGCGTATCGGTCACATTGACGATACCGGTCTGCGTGCGGATCACGCCGGTGTCGCCAACCTGCCCGCCGCTTTCCGCATAGAACGGCGTTTGGTTCAGCGCGACCTGCACATCGCTGCCCACCGCCGCGGCATCGACCCGATCACTGCCCTGCACCAAAGCGACGATCTGGCCCTCCGCGCTTTCGGTGTCATAGCCCAAAAACTCGGTCACGCCACTTTTGTCGGCCACATCGAACCAAACGGTGGCATCCGCAGCCTCGCCCGATCCGGCCCAAGCCGCACGGGCCTTGGCCTTTTGCGCCGCCATTGCCGTGTCGAACCCTTCGGTATCGACGGCACGGCCCTTCTCGCGCAGCGCATCCTGCGTCAGATCAAGCGGGAAGCCATATGTATCATAAAGTTTAAACGCCGCCTCCCCCGGCAAGGTCGCCCCCTCGGGCAAACCGCTCAACTCATCGTCCAGCAGCTTCAGACCGCGATCCAATGTCTGGCGGAAACGGGTTTCCTCCAACAACAGGGTCTCACGGATAAGCGATTGCGCCTGCCCCAACTCAGGGTAAGCCGCGCCCATCTGCTGCACTAAGGATGGTACCAGCTGATGCATTAAGGGATCCTTAACGCCGAGCAGATGCGCATGGCGCATGGCGCGCCGCATGATCCGGCGCAGCACATATCCGCGGCCTTCGTTGGAGGGCATGACCCCATCCGCAATCAGGAAGGAGGTCGACCGCAGGTGATCCGCGATTACCCGGTGATGGGTCTTACCCGGCCCATCGGGATCGGTCGAAGACGCATGGGCGTTGGCCTCGATCAGGTTGCGCATGAGGTCAGTGGCGTAGTTGTCATTCGTACCCTGCAGCAGCGCCGCCACCCGTTCGATCCCCATGCCGGTATCGATCGACTGGTTCGGCAGCGGCTGGCGCGTGCCATCTTCGAACTGCTCGTATTGCATGAAAACGAGGTTCCAGATTTCGACGAAACGGTCACCGTCTTCCTCGGGCGATCCCGGAGGGCCGCCCCAAATGTGATCGCCATGATCGTAAAAGATCTCGGTACAGGGGCCGCAGGGGCCGGTGGGGCCAGCGGACCAGAAGTTATCATCCGTCGCGATGCGAATGATGCGCTCGTCCGGCAGCCCCGTATGGGCCTTCCAGATTTTAACCGCTTCTTCATCGGTATGGTACACTGTGACCAAAAGCCGGTTCGGGTCGATGCCGAACTCTTTGGTCAGCAAGTCCCATGCAAAGGGGATCGCTTCGGCCTTGAAGTAATCACCAAAGCTGAAGTTGCCCAGCATTTCGAAAAATGTGTGATGCCGCGCGGTATAGCCGACATTGTCGAGGTCATTGTGCTTGCCGCCCGCCCGCACACATTTCTGCGCCGAGGTCGCCCGGCTATAATCGCGTGTCTCGACCCCGGTGAAGAGGTTCTTGAACTGGACCATACCGGCCGCAGTGAACATCAATGTCGGATCGTTGCGCGGCACCAGCGGGCTGGAGGGCACGATCTGATGCCCCTGCGCATCGAAATAATTCAGAAAAGTTGAGCGAATTTCATTCAGCGTCTTCATGGCGAGGCCTTCCGGGGCAGATTTGATCGATCCCAAATACCCCTCAGCCCCGGCGCTGTCCACCGTTCCTGCCCATGAAAAAGGGGCGCAGCCTCCGGCCCCGCCCCTTTCATATATTTAAATCGTCAAAGCAGTTCAGGCTTCGAGAATATCCGCATCGTCACCGCCAGATCCTTCGAAGTCCAACCCATGAGCGGCACGGATCTTATCCTCGATCTCAGCGGCCATGGCAGTGTTCTGTTTCAGGAAGGTCTTGGCGTTTTCACGCCCCTGCCCGATCCGCTCATCCCCATAGCTGAACCATGAGCCGGATTTATCGACCACACCGGCCTTCACCCCAAGGTCCAGCAACTCGCCCATTTTCGAGATACCTTCGCCATACATGATGTCGAATTCGACCTGTTTGAAAGGCGGCGCCACCTTGTTCTTGACGATCTTGACCTTCGTTGCGTTGCCAACAACCTCGTCCCGGTCCTTCAGGGCGCCGATCCGACGGATGTCGAGACGGACGGAGGAATAAAACTTCAGCGCGTTGCCGCCCGTAGTGGTCTCAGGAGAGCCGAACATCACGCCGATCTTCATCCGGATTTGGTTGATGAAGATCACCATACAATTGGACCGGCTGATCGAACCGGTCAGCTTACGCATCGCCTGGCTCATCAAACGGGCCTGCACACCGACATTGCTGTCGCCCATCTCACCTTCAAGCTCGGATTTCGGCGTCAGGGCCGCGACGGAATCTACAATCACCATATTGACCGCGCCAGAGCGTACCAGCGTATCGGTGATCTCAAGCGCTTGCTCGCCGGTGTCGGGCTGGGAGATCAACAACTCGTCAATGTCTACGCCAAGCTTTTTCGCATATTGCGGATCAAGCGCATGTTCCGCGTCGACAAAGGCGCAAACGCCGCCGGCCTTCTGCTGCTCTGCCACACAGTGCAGGGTCAGCGTTGTCTTACCCGAGGATTCCGGGCCATAAATTTCAATGATACGCCCCATCGGCAAGCCACCGATACCAAGCGCAATATCAAGGCCGAGCGAGCCTGTGGAGCTGGCTTTGATATCCTGGATTGCCCCTTCGGCACCCAGTTTCATGATCGACCCTTTGCCGAACTGACGTTCGATCTGGGCCAGCGCGCTGTCGAGCGCCTTTTGCTTTTCTGCGGTTTTCTTGCTGTCCATCGTCAAAAGATCTGCCGTTGCCATTAGGTTCATTCCTTAGTGTCACAGTGGCGCCCCGGCGGCAATCGCCTGCGCGCTGCGTCGCTTATGTTCTTCTAATGTTCCATATGAGGGTAAATGAGGAACATTTCAATGACTTTGTTTGTCCTTTATGTTTTGGCGAGAATGGTAAAGAAATAGTTTACCCAAATGCATGGGTCCGTGTGCGGCCCGAGGAAAGACGCAATTGATTGTTTTTTTCAAAGAACGACTGGCCTTTCTGTCGGTCCCGAAGACCGGAACAACTGCCTATGAGAAAGCACTGGCGCCGCGCGCCGATATGGTGATTTCCGATCCGCCCATGCTGAAGCACGCGCCGGTCTATCGCTATAACCGCTTTATTCGGCCAATGTTTCTAAAGGTTTGCGATGCCGAGCTTGAGTTGATGGCGGTGATGCGCGAACCGATCTCTTGGCTGGGCAGTTGGTATCGTTATCGGCAGCGCCCCTTCATGAAGGATAAACCAAATAACACCTTCGGGATCACTTTCGACGAATTCGTTCTCGCCTATATGAAGGGGGACAAGCCGGGGTTCGCCGATGTGGGGAGCCAGTTGAAGTTCATGGAGACCCAACCGAACGGCACCGGGATCACCCATCATTTCCGTTATGAAGATCAGACGCGGCTGCGTCGGTTCTTGGAAGAGCGGCTCGACGTGACGGTCACCCTGGGGCAGGAAAATGTCTCGCCCAGGATGGAGCTAACGCTTTCCCCGAAAGTGGAAAAACGGTTTCGCCGTAAGTTCGCGGCAGAGTTTGAGCTTTACGAGTCGATCACATGACCCTGCCCCGCGTGGTGCTCAATGCAGCTGATTGTGGACCGTTGTGGTCAGGTCGGTCAGGGAGAAGGGTTTGGGCAGGAAGACAGAATTTGGAATTTTCGACTGTTCCTGACCGAAATTATCCTCCGCATAGCCCGAAACGAAAACGACCCGCACATCCGGGCGTTGTTTAAGCGCTTGGCGCACCCAGCTTGGCCCGTCCATGCCGGGCATGACAACATCCGTCACGAAGACGTCGATATCCAACTCCTTATCTTCGAGCATCTTTAATGCGGCTTCGGCGGATTCGGCTTCCAGCACCGTGTAGCCGCGCAGCCGCAGGGCGCGGCTTGCGAAGGCCCGCACGGGCGCTTCATCTTCCACCAGCAGGATTACGCCATCGGATCGCTGTAGCGGGTGATGGTCCGGTGATACCGGGGACTTTTTCGCGACGGCAAAGGGCTGCCCTTCCAACACGGGGAAATAGAGGGTGAAACAGGTGCCACGCCCCAATTCACTGTCGATAAAGATAAATCCGCCCGTCTGTTTGACGATGCCATAGGCGGTTGAAAGCCCCAGCCCAGTCCCCTCGCCCGTCCGTTTGGTGGTGAAAAACGGCTCAAAAACCTTTTGCAGCTTGTCCTTCGGGATGCCGGTGCCATCGTCATGCACCTGCACCGTGACGTAACGCCCTGCTGGCACGCTGACCCGATCTCTCTCAAGCGGTTGGTCGAGGGCCGTCACCTCCGTCACGATGCGGATTTCCCCCCCGGCGGGCATGGCATCGCGGGCATTGACGACCAAGTTCATCAGCACCTGCTCTAACTGGCGTTTATCGGCGCGGATCGGGGCGAGGACGGGGTCATGGCTGAGGGTCAGCGTCACCTTTTCGCCGACCAGACGGTTCAGCAAATGCGTGAGATCGGCGAGGGTATCGCGCATATCGAGCGTCTCAGGCCGGAGGGTCTGCTTGCGCGAGAAGGCGAGCAGCTGCCCCACAAGCGCAGCCGCACGGTTGGCGTTCTGGTTGATCTGCACCAGATCGCTGAAATCCGGATCACCCTGATCATGCCGCAGCAGGAGGAGGTCACAATGGCCGGAGATCGCGGTCAGGAGGTTGTTGAAATCATGTGCGACGCCCCCGGCCAGTTGGCCGATGGCCTGCATTTTCTGGCTCTGCACGAACTGCGCTTCAAGCGATTTGAGTTCGGTCGCGTCCTGCAAGACCGCGATCAGCGCCGCCTCGCCCCCTTCGGATATGCGGCTGAGCGAGACCTGAACGAAAATCTCCTTATCCGTGCGGGTCAGCCTGAGAAATTCGGACTTCTGAACCAACCGCCCCGCCAGACTGTCTTCCAGCCAATCCGAGATCGAGCGGCCCAGCCCTTCCATCAGATGCGAAAGATGGGTGTCGTGCCGCAGCGATACGCCGAGCAGTTTTCCCGCCATACGGTTGAAGGCCAATACCGTTCCGTCAGGTCGCAGTTTGATCATCGGCACGGGGAGGTCTTGAAAGGTTTCCCAGCCCAATTCATTGGGTGAGGCCGCCCCTTCGGGTGGCGGCAGAAGATAAAGCGCGCGGCGGTTCGCGCCAGCCTCAACCTCGGCCACCAGTACCTGCCGGTTTCCTTTTGCGGTGGCGATTTCGGCCACGGTTCCCGGAGTTAGTGGGAGGGAATTGAACAATCGGTCCAGTGACTTCACCCGTTCCCCAACAAGCAGGCGCGCCGCTTCATTCATGAAAAGGATCGCCCCACCCCGGCCCAGCATGACCATTGGCAAGGCCATGCTTTCTTGCGCACTGCGGGAGCCCTCACGGGGGCCAATGCTTTCAACCCGCCAAAGCAGACGGTCGGCTGACAGATGGTGCACCGATAGGCGTATGGGGCCGGACCGTGTGATCACCTCTTCCCGCGCGTTGCCGTTGGCGGCAGCGCGTGATTGTAGGCGGTAAAGAAGGCCCACGGGATTGGCAAAATGCCTGTGCAACGCCTGCGCGAGGGTTTCTTCGCCGCCCTTGCCGAACTGCTTCTGAGCCGCCTCGTTGCGGTAGAGGACTTGTCGATCAGAGGTGGCGATGAAACTTGGTGTGGCATCTTTTGCGATGAAGTCCGCGACTCCACTGGCACTGGCGCGATGCAGCGCCCTATCCCGCAGATGGATGGTGATGTAACCAATTGAAATCAAACCCAGTGTGGCCGCCGAGGCGGCGAGGGCAAGCTGTAACGTCGCATCGGTGCTGCGCAGCGCCAGCGCGCCAAGGGCAATGGCCATTACCACGAGCAGCCAAAGCCGCCTGAGCTTCGCGTGCTGCCCAATCCCTGAATGCCCAACGCCCTGCTGCACGCACATCCCCTAACAACCGAATCATACGACTATTACGTGCGACAGAGGTTAAGCAGGCTTTAACCGAAATCGGTTTGCACGCATTGGTTGATTATGGGTAAATTTACTCGCGCGTCAACTGTGTTGAAAAGAACCCGTCGCCATCGGGGGTCACGTCATAGCGATCCATGCGGGCGACTTTCCATTCTGGGTTGCGGGCGAGAAAGGCATCGACCCGCGCCTCGTTCTCCTCTCGAAACAGGGAACAAGTGGCGTAGGCCAAGACACCGTCACGGGCGGTAAGCCCTGCCGCCGTATCGAGAATTTGATCCTGAATGGCCGTCAGTTCTGTCAAACGTTCGGGGGTCAGGGTCCATTTTCCCTCTGCCGCGCGGCGCCATGCGCCGGAGCCGGAACAGGGCGCATCGCAGAGAACGATGTCATAGGGCGCGCCCGCTGCGGCCTCATCGGTATTGACCAGGGAGATTGCGACACCCGCGCGATCGGCGCGGGGGGGAAGGTCGCTCATCCTGCGGGGGTCGATGTCGTGGGCCGTGATCTCGCGCAGGGGGTCCATGGCCAAGGCCAAGGCCTTGCCGCCACCCCCGGCGCAGTAGTCGAGCACCCGCCCCCCCTGCGGCAGCGCGGCGACAACGGCTTGGCTCGACGCATCTTGCAGTTCGACATAACCATCGGCGAAGGCGGCGGAATTTCGGATACGCCGCGCGCCTTCGGTCACGGTCAGCGCGGCCTCGGCAAGCGGGTTGGCGCGGGTTTGGACACCCTCTTCGGCCAGCAGTTCTTGCGCCGCGGGCACGGCGATCCGTGCCGTGTTGACCCGCAGGCAGATCGGCCCGCGCTCTTGAAGCGCGAGGGCTGCAGCATCCGCAGTCTCCCCAAGCGCCGTATCGAACAAGGGCAGCAACCAGTCGGGCAGGTTCAGCCGCGTTGCGCGATCCTCGGGCGCTGGCGGGATAGCCCGTTCATCCTCGGACAGCGGCGCAGGCGCATGGCCCGCCCCTGAGAAGAGCGCGTCAAGGTCGCCCCCCTGCCCGCGCAACACACCGATCATCAGCGCGCGGCCCGTCTCCCCCTTGCCGTAATGCGCTGCGCTGCGTTTCTGGCGCAGCACGTCGAACACATGATCGCGCACGGCGGCACGGTCCTTGGATCCCGCGAAACGGCTTTGACGCGCCCATCGGGTCAGCGCCTGTTCGGCGGCCAGCCCCCCGGCAATTGCGTCCAGAACTTCAATCGCAGCCGATACGCGCGCGCCGGGGGTCATGGCATCTTCCTTCTGGCAAAGAACGGCCCGCGGGCCGTTGCTTCATGGGTTAACCGATCCGGTAATTCGGGCTTTCGCGGGTGATCTGGACATCGTGCACATGGCTTTCCTTCAGCCCCGCACCGGTGATCTTCACGAAGCTGCAATTGCGGCGCATCTCATCGACCGTGGCGCAACCGGTATAGCCCATGGCCGCGCGCAGACCGCCGACCAATTGGTGCAGCACATTGCCCGCGCTGCCCTTGTAGGGCACCTGACCTTCGATCCCTTCGGGCACCAGTTTGTCAGAGGCGGCGTCTTTCTGGAAATACCGATCTGCCGAGCCGCGCGCCATGGCGCCCATGCTGCCCATGCCACGGTAGCTTTTGAAGCTACGGCCTTGATAAAGAACGACTTCGCCGGGGCTTTCGTCGGTGCCAGCGATCATGCTGCCGACCATGGCGCAGGAGGCACCGGCGGCAATCGCCTTGGCGAAATCGCCGGAGAACTTGATGCCGCCGTCGGCTATGATCGGCACGTCGCCCGCAGCGGCCACGCAGTCCATGATGGCGGTCAGTTGCGGCACGCCCACCCCCGCGACCATCCGCGTGGTGCAGATGGAGCCGGGGCCAATGCCGACCTTGACCGCATCGGCACCCGCGTCGATCAGCGCGCGGGTCGCGTCGCCGGTGGCCACATTGCCCGCGACGACTTGCACATCGCCGAACTGTTTCTTGGCGCGGGTCACCGCATGGGCCACGCCTTCGGAATGGCCATGGGCGGTGTCGATCACGATCATATCGACGCCGGCATCGACCAGCGCTTCGGAGCGCTCGAAGCCCGCGTCGCCCACTGTCGTCGCCGCAGCGACGCGCAAGCGGCCCAAGTCATCTTTGCAGGCGGTGGGGTTCAGCACCGCCTGTTCGGTGTCGCGCAGGGTCAGCAGCCCGGTAAGCTTGCCGCTGGCATCCGTAACCAGCAACTTCTCGATCCGGCGCGATTTCATCAGGCTGATCGCCTCGTCCCGGTCCGCAGGCTCTTGCAGGATCGCCAGCCGGTCGGAGGTCATCATGACCGACACCGGCGTGCGGTCGTCAGAGGCAAAGCGCATGTCGCGGTTGGTCACGATGCCCAGCACGCGGCCATTTTCGTCCACCACCGGGAAGCCGGTCACACGGTAGCGTTCTTGCAAAGCCTTGGCATCCGCCAGCGTCTGGTCGGGGCGCAGGGTGATCGGGTTGTAAACGATGCCGGATTCAAAGCGTTTCACCCGGCGCACTTCGCGGGCCTGTTCTTCGATCGTGAGGTTGCGGTGCACCACCCCCATGCCCCCGGCCTGCGCCAGTGCAATGGCCATGCGGCTTTCGGTCACCGTATCCATGGCCGAGCTGAGCAGCGGGATATTGAGCGCGATGCTCTGCGTGACGCGGGTTCGCGTGTCTGCGGTGGACGGCAACACAGAAGACGCTGCGGGAACCAGCAGGACGTCATCAAAGGTCAGGGCCTCACGAATCTCCATTTAACACCTCGGGTCTGGATGGGTTCATTTGGCGGTTTCCTATTTCACGGATGGCCGGGATTGGAAAGGCCTATTCCCCCGCGTAAGCCACAGACCGGGAATGACGCGGGCGCGGCATGAATTGCCGCCCCGCATCTTTCCCCCGCCGCGCGGCACGCTATGGTGTCGCAAAGAAACAAAGGACGGCCCCGATGAGCAGTGACCCCCTCGTGATTTTCACGCCCTCCGGCAAGAGAGGGCGCTTTCCCAAAGGCACCCCGGTGCTGACCGCCGCGCGGCAGTTGGGTGTCGATCTGGACTCGGTCTGCGGCGGGCGCGGCATCTGTTCGAAATGTCAGGTCTCGCCGGGCTATGGGCAGTTCTCGAAACACGGGGTGACCGTCGCGCCTGACGCGCTGAGCCCATGGAACGCGGTGGAAGAACGCTATGACGAGAAGCGCGGCCTGAAAGAGGGCCGTCGTCTGGGCTGTCAGGCGACGGTGCAGGGCGACGTGGTGATCGACGTGCCGCCAGAGAGCCAAGTGCACAAACAGGTCGTGCGCAAACGCGCCGAGGCGCGGGAGATCGTGCTGAACCCGTCGGTCAAACTCTTCTACGTCGAGGTGACGGAGCCCGACATGCACGAACCCTCGGGCGATCTGGAGCGCCTCCGGGCCGCGCTGGCCGAGCAGTGGAAGCTGGAGAAAGTCACCGCCGATCTGCACATCCTGCAAATGATGCAGCCGGTTCTGCGCAAGGGCGATTGGAAGGTCACGGTCGCCGTCCATCTGGGCGATCAGGAGAATGCCGCGCGGATCATGAACATCTGGCCGGGGTATTACGAGGGCACGGTCTATGGTCTGGCGGTCGATCTCGGCTCAACCACCATCGCGGCGCATCTGTGCGATCTGCAAACCGGTGAGGTCATGGCCTCTTCCGGTGTGATGAACCCGCAAATTCGTTTCGGCGAAGACCTGATGAGCCGCGTCAGCTATTCAATGATGAACCCCGACGGCGCGCAGGAGATGACCCGCGCGGTGCGCGAGGGGATGGCTGCGCTTTTCACCCAGATCGCCGCCGAGGGGAATGTCGCGCCCGATCTGATCGTCGATGCGGTCTTCGTCTGCAACCCGGTGATGCACCACCTGCTGCTGGGCATCGACCCCTTCGAGTTAGGCCAAGCGCCCTTCGCGCTCGCGACCTCTGGCGCGCTGCGTCTGCGGGCCGAGGATTTGGACCTGAACATCCACCCCTCGGCCCGTGTCTATCTGTTGCCCTGCATCGCGGGCCATGTCGGCGCGGATGCCGCCGCCGTCGCCCTGTCCGAGGCGCCTGAGAAATCCGACGAGTTGATGCTGGTGGTCGATGTGGGCACCAATGCGGAGATCCTGCTGGGCAACAAGGAAAAGGTGCTGGCCTGCTCCTCCCCCACCGGCCCTGCATTCGAGGGCGCGCAGATCAGTTCGGGCCAACGGGCGGCCCCCGGCGCGATCGAGCGGGTCGAGATCGACCCGGAAACCAAGGTGGCGCGGTTCAAGGTGATCGGCTGTGACCTCTGGTCCGACGAGGACGGCTTTGAAGAGGCGGTGGCAAGCACCGGCGTCACGGGCATCTGCGGCTCCGGCATTATCGAAATGGTCGCCGAGATGCGCATTCACGGCATCGTCGACGCGCCGGGGCTGATCGGCAGTGCTGCGCAGACGGGCTCGGCCTCGGTCTTTGCCGATGGGCGCACCAACAGCTATCTGGTCTATGACGGCACCGAAAAGGGCGGACCCAAGATCACGGTGACCAACCGCGACATCCGCGAAATCCAGATGGCCAAGGCCGCGCTCTACTCCGGCGCGCGGCTGCTGATGGACAAATTCGGCGTCGACAAGGTTGACCGCGTGGTGCTGGCCGGAGCCTTCGGCGCGCATATCAGCCCCAAACATGCGATGGTGCTGGGCATGATCCCCGACGCGCCGCTCGACAAAGTCACCAGCGCAGGCAATGCCGCGGGCACCGGCGCGCGGATCGCCCTGCTCAACACCGATGCACGGGCCGAGATCGAGGCGACCGTGGGCGCGATCCACAAGATCGAAACCGCCGTCGAGCCGCGCTTTCAGGAGCATTTCGTCAATGCTTCGGCCATCCCCAATGCGGTGGAGCCTTTCCCCATCCTCAACAGCCTCGTCGCCCTGCCAGAGGTGACCTTCAACACCGGCGGCAGCGGCGATAGCGAACGCGGCGGGCGACGGCGCAGAAGAAAGACGACGTGATGAGCGCCTCCGACAACAGCGATCAGGTCGAATTCTGGAGCGCCTCTGCGGGCCGGAGATGGGCCGCGCGGCAGGCGGAGTTGGACATCCTGATGCAGCCGGTGCTCGACGGTGTGCTGGCGCGGGCCGAACTGGCACCGGGGCTGAGGGTGCTCGACATTGGCTGTGGCGCGGGGGCGGGCTGTCTCGCCGCCGCCCAAGCGGTGGGCAATGCGGGCGCGGTGCTGGGCGTCGATGTCTCTGCCCCGCTGCTCGACCTCGCGCGGCAACGGGCTGCCGCCCTGCCTCAAGTCGCCTTTCACCATGGTGACGCGACGACGCTGGAGCTTTCCCCTCCCTATGACCGGCTGATCTCGCGCTTCGGCGTGATGTTCTTTGCCGATCCGGTCCTGAGCTTTAGCCGCATGGCCGCGCAACTCTGCCCCGGCGCGAAGCTCAGCTTTGCCGCTTGGGGCCGGATCCCCGAAAATCCTTTCTTCACCCTGCCCGCCCGCGCCGCCCGGGCCACCATCGGGGCCATGCCGAAAAGCGATCCCGATGGCCCCGGCCCCTTCGCCTTTCGCGACCCCGAACGCGTGGTAACGATCCTCGCCGAGGCGGGATTTGTCGATATCGCCTGCAAGATCACACGGCTTGATCTCACCCCCGCGGGCACGGTCGACGACCTTGCCCAACAGATGTGCGAAATCGGCCCGGCCAGCGGCGCGATCAATCATTTCGAGGCGGACCCAGCACAGGTCGAAAAGCTTAGGCAAACCATCGCCGAAGCCCTGCGCCCCTATGCGGAAGACGGCCCCCTGCGCCTGCCCGCCGAGATCAATTTCGTCACCGCGATAAAACCCTGACTTGACCTTCTCCCGCGCGCCGATTATCTCACCCTCAGCGCGCGGGTATGGTGAAAAGGTATCACGGCAGCTTCCCAAGCTTTAGTTACGAGTTCGATTCTCGTTACCCGCTCCACGCTTTCCCCCTCCGCCTTCGTGCCCCCGCCAGATGGCCCCGCGCAGGGCACACTGGGTTCCCCAAGGTCGCGCCCATGAAAAGCCCATTCTGGTCCGAATTTCGCCATGATTGCCCGCAAAAGTAGCAATCAACAGGGAAGTAACTTACGCGCAGATGGCCCAACGATGTCGGATGCGCATTGAGGCAAAGGAAAAAAGCGTGGCAAACGCGTTTCGGGACTACGCGACCTCCAAGGCGTATATCATCGTCAACTTCATCGTGCTTTGCTGTGTCGCTGGCATCAGCTATTCGATCGTCAAGCTGGATTACGAGCAGCATATCGCCAGCATCCGTCAGGATGCCCGGCAAACGCTGCATGAAGTCACCAATCAAGTGCAGCATCAGTTCCAAGAGACCATTCTGGTCACCAAGAACATCGAGAACATCCTGCTCTCTGGCGAGGCCTTCAAAGACAAGAAGATCGAACTGCTGGTCAAGGAGTTGCGCGACCGGAACCCCGGCATTCAGGCCTTCGCCCTCGCCCCGGACCTCAAGATCACCCATAGCTATCCCAAGACCCCGAATGCCGGGGTTATCGGATTGGAATACAAGAACATTCCAACGCAGCTTTCCGGTGTCGCCAATGCCTACCGCCGCCAAAGCCCGACCATCGAAGGGCCGCTGAACCTGGTTCAAGGCGGCAAGGGCTATATCATGCACTACCCGGTGTTCGAGCGCCCCATCGGACTGGGCGCGCCACGCTTTTGGGGGGTGATGTCCATCGTCTTCCAACCCGACCGGCTGTTCGAGCCGCATCAAAACCCGCATCAGGCCGCCGACTACATCTACAGCCTGCGCGCCTTCCCCACGGGCGTCATGCCGCCCGAGATCGAGCCTGCGACGGTTGACCCCACCGCCCCCGTACGCACCCGGTTTGAGCTTCTGGGCAAGACATGGGAGGCGACGGCCAGCCCTGCCAACGGTCTGCCCCCCTATGCCCCGCAAAGCCCCTACCTCGTGGCCTTCGCTTTGATCGCGACCATCGCGCTGATGGCAGGTCTCTGGGCCTTTCGCCGGGTCACGTTGAAAAAACAAGAGGCCCACGCGCTATTGGCCGAGGGCATCGGCTCGATCCAAGAGGGGTTCATCGCCTTTGACGAGAAAGAGCGCCTTGTCACCGTCAACAGCAAGTTTCTGGAGTATCACCCTGAAATCTCTGACCTTCTGATTCCCGGCAAAACCATCGAAGCGCTGTTGCGCCATTGGGTCGCCCGCCATCAGCACCCCGAGAAAGTCGAAGAGCGCGAGGCATGGATCGCCAAACGTCTCGCCCGCTTCCGCAACCCGACAGGCGCTTTCATCCTTGAGGTCTCGGATAACTTCTGGCTCAAGGTCACGGAATCGCGCACGCCGCATGGCTATACCGTGGGCATCTGGACCGATGTGACGGCCGAGAAACGCGCGCTCGACGCGGCCAAGGCGGCGGACCGTGAAAAGACCGAATTCCTCAACAACGTCAGCCATGAGCTGCGCACGCCGCTGACCGTGATCTCGGGCCGCGCCACCTTCTTGCAACATGCCGAGAAACTGCCCCAAGCCCGGCGCTTGCAGACCGCGTTGAACAACAGCGCCAATGCCACGCCCGACATTCGCCACAGTGTCGATGAGTTCCAAAACTTCGTCTCTGACCAAGCGGGCGGCATCGCGGGGTCGTCCAAACATATGCTGCGCCTTGTCGAAGACCTGTTGGATTGGACCAAGGTCGCGCGCGGCAAGATGGAGCTTGATCTGCAAGAGATCGAGACCAGCGAGATCGCCCGCTCGGTCGCCGATGACCTGCGCCCGGACGCCGAGGCCAAGGGGCTGACGCTCACCTATGAAGACAATGGCACGGCCCTCGCCAATGCCGATCCGGTGCGCCTGCGGCAGATCCTCTACAACCTGATTTCAAACGCGATCAAATTCACCCGCAGCGGCAATATTCATCTTCAAATGCAGCAGGATGCCGAAAAGATCACCTTCTCGGTCTCCGATACGGGTTGCGGTATTTCCGAGGACAATCTCGAACGGGTCTTTCTGCGGTTTCAGCAGGTGGATGGCTCCATGTCGCGGGAGAACGGCGGCTTGGGACTGGGTCTTGCGATTGCCGAACAATTGGCCAGCCTGCATGGCGGCAGCCTGTCGCTGGAAAGCAAACTCGACGTGGGCAGCACCTTCCGGCTGACCCTGCCCCGCCCTGTGGCCAATAGCGCGATGCGCCGCTCGGCGTGACGGCAAAACGCCCCGGACCAACGCGGACCGGGGCGGGCTGCCTTAGCTGTCGCCCCGCATCAGCACGTCCCCAAAGCGGTCCCGCAGGTCGCGCTTCAGCACTTTGCCCGTGGCATTGCGTGGCAGCGCCTCGGCGAAAACTACCCTGTCGGGCACCTGCCATTTGGCGATCTGATCCTCGAAAATCTTGAGGATATCCGCCTCTGACGGATCGGCCCCTTCGGCCTTTACCGCGACCAGAACAGGGCGCTCGTCCCATTTGGGATGGGTGGCCCCGATGACGGCAGCGTCGGCCAAATCGGGATGGGCGATGGCGATATTCTCTAGCTCGACCGAACTGATCCATTCGCCGCCTGACTTGATGATGTCCTTGGCGCGGTCCCGGATGGTGATATAGCCGTCGGCGTCCATCGTCGCGATATCGCCGGTGTCGAACCAGCCATCGCGCAGGGTGCTGTCGCGGTCGGATTGGTAGTAGGCATCCAAAATCCAATGCCCGCGGGTGACCAGCGCGCCTTGGGTCTCTCCGTCATTGGGCAGCGGCTTGCCTGTGTCGTCCCAGATCTCAAGCTCAACGCCAAAGACCGGGCGGCCTTGGTTCTCGCGCAGTTTATGCTGTGCGTCTTCGGGCAATTCACTGTGTTTCGCCAAGGGCTTGTTGACGCTGCCCACCGGCGACATTTCGGTCATGCCCCAAGCGTGGATGGTCTCCACCCCATAGTCTTCGCGGAAGGTCTTGATCATCGACGGCGGACAGGCCGACCCGCCGACCACGGTACGCTCTAGGCTGGGGAGTGCGCTGCCGGATTTCTTTGCCGCCGCCAAGAGCCCCTGCCAGATCGTCGGCACGCCAAGTGCCAGGGAAACGCGGTAGGTGTCGATCAGACCCACCAATGACGCCCCATCGAGGTTCGGCCCCGGCAGCACCATCCGCGCGCCGGTCATCGCACTGGCATAGGGGCAGCCCCAAGCATTGACATGGAACATCGGCACCACGGCCATCACGATGTCCCGCGCAGAGATCGCAATGCTGTCGGCCATGTTGATGCCAAAGGAATGCAACACGGTCGAGCGGTGAGAATAGAGCACGCCCTTGGGGTTGCCCGTGGTGCCAGAGGTGTAGCACAGGCTTGACGCCGTGTTCTCATCCAGATCGGGCCAATCAAACCCAGCATCGCCCGAAGCCACCAATTCGTCGTAGAAGACCAGCCCCGGCAGCGCCTCGGCGGCCTCGGCATCAGGGCCGGACATCAACACGAGGTGCTTGAGATGCTCCAGCTTGTCGCGGATCGCGGCGACGAGCGGCACGAAGGTCTTGTCAATAAAGAGCACCTCATCCGCGGCATGGTTGAGGATGTAAATCAGTTGATCGGCAAAGAGTCGCGGGTTGATCGTATGACAGACAAAGCCCGCGCCGGAGGTGCCGAAGTAGATCTCTAGATGCCGCCGGTTGTTCCATGCGATGGTCCCGCAGCGCGCCTGCGGAGAGAGGCCCAGATCGGTCAAGGCCGCACCCAAACGCCGCGCATTCTCGGCCACCTGACCCCAGTTCGTCTCTTCGACTCCGCCGGTGGTCGAGACCGAGATGATCTCCCCCTCGGGGTGATAGCGTTCGGCATGGGAAATCAGGCTTGAGATCAGCAGCGGCTGCGACATCATTTGGCCAAGCATAATGAGGATCCTCCAATCATTTGCTTCGAGACTGTCCAAAGGTCAGTGCAGTTGCAAGCCTTCCCCTCCGGCAAGTCGTAATGGCGCAGGCGGACAGGTCAACGGCGCCGCGCAGGCGGCTGCCTCCCGCGCAATGCCTCGTTCCCGGTCTCAGGGCAGCCCTAGCCGCGGTGCTGGTGGATATAGCTGATCAGCCCGGCGGTAGAGCCGTCTTTCCCCTCGGCAGAGGCCTCACCTTCGACCAGCGGTTGGAGCGATTTGGCCAGTTCCTTGCCCAGTTCCACGCCCCATTGATCGAATGAGTTAATGCCAAGGATCACCCCTTCGACGAACACGCGATGCTCATAGAGTGCGATGATCTGTCCCAGCGTGAAGGGATCAAGCGTTTCATAGGCCAGCGTGGTCGAGGGCCGGTTGCCGGGGAAAACACGGTGGCGCGCTTGGCGCTCAAGCGCGTCGCCCGAAAGCCCTGCGTCGCGCATGATGGCGCGCGCTTCGTCCAAAGACCGCCCGCGCATCAGCGCCTCGGCTTGGGCAAGGCAATTGGCAATGAGCAGATCGTGGTGGTGCTGCAACTCCGGCTCATGCCCCTTGGCCGCCACCAGAAACTCGCAAGGGATCACCCGTGTGCCTTGGTGGATCAACTGATAGAACGCGTGTTGCCCATTGGTGCCCGCCGCCCCCCAGACCACCGGGCCGGTGTGGCGCGGGCTGTCGGTGCCGTCCATCTGCACGCCCTTACCGTTCGATTCCATCTCAAGCTGTTGCAGGTAATCGGGCAGCATCTCAAGCCGTTGGTCATAGGGCAGCACCGCGCGGGTGGCATGGCCGCAGATTTGATTGTGCCAGATGCCCACCAGCGCCAGAAGGATCGGCATATTCTCCGCCGGATCAGCGGCGCAGAAATGGCGGTCCATCTCCTGCGCGCCGCGCAGGAAGCTGTCGAAAGACTTGGGGCCAATGGCGATCATCAGCGAAAGCCCAATCGGCCCCCAGACGGAATAGCGCCCGCCGACCCAATCCTCGAAACCGAAAACGCGAGCCGGGTCGATCCCGAATTCGGCGGTCTTGTCATCAGCGGTGCTGAGGGCTGCGAATCGCGACGCCGGATCGCCGCCGTGGTCGCGCATCCAAGCCCGCGCCGTGCGTGCATTGGTCATGGTTTCGATGGTGGTGAAAGTCTTGGATGCCACGATCACAAGCGTTTTCTTGGCATCCAGCCCGCGCAGCGTATCCGCGATATGCGCGCCATCGACGTTCGAGACGAAGTGGCAGCGCGGCCCATCGTGATAGGGTGTCAGCGCGCGGGTCGCCATGGCGGGGCCAAGGTCAGAACCGCCGATGCCAATGTTGACCACATCCGTGATGTCGCCACCGCGCACCTGATCGGCAAAGCTGCGCATCCGCGCCAGCGTGTCGCGCACCTGCGGCATGACATCTTCGCCCGCGACCTCCACCGGCCCGCCATCGAGATTGCGCAGCGCAGTGTGGAGCACCGCGCGGCCCTCGGTCTCATTGATCGGCGCGCCCTCGAACATCGCGTCGCGCCGCTCGGTGACCTTGGCGTTTTCGACCAGTTGCAACAGCGCCGCACGGGTCTCGGTGTCGATATTGGTCTTGGCGTAGTCGAACAGCATATGCTGCGTGCGCAGCGAGAAGTCCTCGGCCCGGTTCGGGTCATCGAACAATGCCGTGATCTTGCGCTCCGCCACGGCATTCTGCCGCTCTTGAAGGTCTTGCCAAATGTTCATCATGCCGCCCAGTAAACTTCGATTTCATCAAGCACCGCTGCGATCGGCGCCTCTTCGGGGGAAAGCCCCTGCGCGCGCTCAAGCGCGGCGCGTTTCTCATCCCCGAAAATCACGAGATGTTTGTTCAGCGCCCCGTCGAGCACATGCGCCGGCAGCGTGACCCGCGCAGTGGGCTGGCCCTCGGGATAGACCGGGCACAGAAGCGGCGCATCGGCGGCCAAAGCGTCAGGCAGGCTGGGGTCGCCGGGAAAAAGCGAGGCGGTGTGCATGTCGTCGCCCATGCCAAGCAGCAGGACAGAGATCGGCACATGATCCGTCAGACTGGGGGCCACCGCCTCTGCCCCCTCGCCCGGGGAAAGCCCGGGGCGAAAGAAGGGGATGAACTGGGCCGCCGCAGCGCGGTCGTTCAGCAGATGCTCGCGCACCAGACGCGCGTTCGACAGGGGATCATGCTCATCGACCCAACGCTCGTCCGTCAGCATCACATCCACCCGGTCCCAATCCAGATCGGTGGCGCTGAGCATCTCAAAGATCGGCCCGGGCGTAGAGCCCCCCGGCACGGCAAAGGAGACGCGCTCATTACCCGAAAGCGCCGATTTCAGCTTGCCTGCCAGTTTGTTGGCGACATTCATCACCAGCATTTCGCGGTCCGCATATTCGATGATGTTCATGGGGATACCTTTCGCCATTCACGGCCATCGCGCCGCATCATTTCTGTCGCATCCGTGGGCCCGGCCGAGCCGCTGTCATAGGGTTTGGGCACGTCGTGACGGGCCTCCCAACCTTGGATGATCGGATCGGTCCAGGCCCAGGCGGCCTCGACCTCGTCGTCGCGCATGAACAATGTCTGGTTGCCCCGGATCACGTCCATGATAAGCCGCTCATAGGCATCGACCTGATCGCCCCCATCGGGGCCAAGCGCTTCGGCAAATGTCATGTCGAGCGGCACATCGACCAGACGCATGCCCCCCGGCCCCGGTTCCTTGATCGTCACGCCAAGGGTGATGCCCTCGTTCGGCTGCAAACGGATCGACAGCACGTTGCGATGGCGGCCTGCATCTTCGGCAAAAATCGAATGCGGCGTGTCTTTGAAGACCACCGTGATCTCGCTCGACCGCGCCACCATGCGCTTGCCGGTGCGCAGATAGAACGGCGTTCCATGCCAGCGCCAGTTGCTGATATGGGCCTTCAACGCCACGAAACTCTCGGTCCGCGAACGCGGGTTGCCGACGGCATCGCGGTAGCTGGGGGCGTCTTCCTCATTGCCTTCTTCGGCCTCATACTGCCCACGCACCAGATGATGCGGCAGCACCGGGTCGATCGCGCGGATCACTTTCAGCTTTTCGTCGCGCACCGCATCGGGGTCGAAACGCGCGGGCGGCTCCATGGCGATCAGGCACAAGAGTTGCATCAGGTGGTTCTGCACCATGTCCCGCATCGCGCCGGATTTGTCGTAGTACTCGCCACGCCCGCCTACGCCCACCGTCTCGGCCACGGTGATCTGGATGTGGTCGACGTATTGGCGGTTCCACAATGGCTCGAACAGCATATTGCCAAAGCGCACCGCCATGAGGTTCTGCACCGTCTCTTTGCCGAGGTAGTGGTCGATCCGGTAGATCTGCTGTTCTTTGAAAAAGGTCGCCAGTGTCGCGTTGAGGGCGCGCGCACTCTCCAGATCGCGGCCAAGGGGTTTCTCCACCACAATGCGACATTCCTCCCCCGCCATGCCCCATTGCTGCAACCGTTCGGCCAGATCGCCGAAAAGCCCCGGCGCGACGGAGAAATAATAGACCTCGATCCGGTCCTTACCGGACATGAGTTCTTGCAACTCGGCCCAGCCGGTCTCGCCGCGTGCGTCGATGGCGACATAGTGAAGCTTGGCCAGAAAGGCGTCGAGGTTGTCGCAAGCGTCCTTGCCGCCGAACTCTTCGATCGCTTCAGCCACCATCGCGCGGTAGCCTGCGGCGTCCATCTCGGTACGCGCAGCGCCAATGATCCGCGCCTCTTCGGGCATTTGCCCCGCGCAATACCGCCGGTATAGCCCCGGCAAAATCTTGCGCCGGGCCAGATCGCCAGTGCCGCCAAAGATGACAAGATCGAAGGGGTCGACAGGGATAACACGGGAAACCATTAATTATTCCTTGTCCGGGCAGAATGGCAGAGTTAGCGCAAACATACTTATTTTTCCCTACATCACAAGACTGTGCGCCCCGGTGCTTGGACTTTTAGGGTGCGCCGCAATAGCTTACCACAACAGGAACACACGGGATCACGCAAGGAACAATCATGAAAGATATTGCGCAAGCAAACGAGGGCAAGTTCCAGAACCCGGCGGTCACCGCCAAGGGGGAACCCCGCGCCACCGTGGCCCTGCGCGGGGCGGAAACGCTTTGGTTCAACACAGGCACCCTGTGCAACATCGAATGCGTGAACTGCTATATCGCCTCCAGCCCCAAGAACGACGCGCTGGTCTATATCACCGCGGATGAGGTGCGCGACTATCTCGACCAGATCGAGGAGCGAAACTGGCCGGTGCGCGAGATCGCCTTCACCGGCGGCGAGCCCTTCATGAACCCCCAGATGATCGAGATCACCGAAGCCTCGCTAGAGCGCGGGTATGAGGTGCTGATCCTGACCAATGCCATGCGTCCGATGATGCGCAAATCGGTGCAAAAGGGGCTTTTGCGGCTACAGGAGAGCTATCCCGGCAAGATGACCTTCCGCATCTCCGTCGACCACTACCGCCGCGACCTGCATGATGCGGAACGTGGGACAGGTGCCTTCGACAAGACCCTGATCGGCATGGAATGGCTGCGCGACAACGGCTTTCGCATGGCCGTGGCGGGGCGGTCGATCTTTGCCGACAGCGATGCCGACAGCCGCGCGGGCTATGCCGCCTTCTACGCCGAACACGGCTTTGACATCGACGCGCAAGACCCGGCCATGACCGTCCTTTTCCCCGAGATGGACGAGGCCGTCGAGGTGCCCGAAATCACCACCGCCTGTTGGGGCATTTTGGACAAGTCCCCCGACGCTGTGATGTGTGCCTCCTCCCGTATGGTGATCAAACGCAAGGGAGCCGAGAAGCCCGCCGTGCTGGCCTGCACGCTTCTGCCCTACGACCCTGAGTTTGAACTCGGCACCACCTTGGCAGAGGCGGAACGCGACGTGGCTCTGAACCACCCGCACTGCGCGAAGTTCTGCGTTTTGGGCGGGGCGAGCTGTTCGGGCTGACGCCCCTGCCCTTCGGCCTGCAGACTCAATGTAGCGTGAATTCACCCACTTGGTTTTGCCATTCGCCGGGGCCGATCAGCTTGCGGTGGGTGAAACGGACCGAATGCAGCGGGCCGTCCAACTCCGCGCGCCAGAATTCGACGAATTCGAACAGACGCGGATGGTCCGGTGCGATGTCGTATTCCTGCCAGATATAACTGTTCAGCACATGGCTATAATCGGGCATGTGGTAAAAGAACTCTGCCGTGGTCAGCCCGTAACCTTTCAGCATCAATTCGGTTTCACTGCGGGGCATGTTGCGCCTCCCTTGCTGCCTCTGTAGAACAAGTTTGCGCGGTCGGAATTACTTTTCAATGAAAACAGTGTGTTGGCACTTCACTCCGAGTGCTGCCAGTGCGTTTCGGCCACAGCCATTGCACCTGATATGCCCCGTCTGCTATAGAAAACCCCAAGATATAGAACCATAAAAATGGTGGGCAAGATACGTGACCGATACGCCGGATACCCCTGAAAACGCAGACGAAAAACCCATCTTTCACGGGCCGTCGGTGACCATCGAACACGAGATGCGCACGTCCTATCTGGACTACGCGATGTCCGTGATCGTCAGCCGCGCGATTCCCGACCTGCGCGACGGTCTGAAACCGGTTCACCGCCGCATCCTCTACGCAATGCATGAGACCGGCAACACGCATGAAAAACCCTACCGCAAGTCCGCCCGTCCGGTGGGCGACGTGATGGGCCAGTACCACCCGCACGGCGACTCTGCGATCTACGACGCACTGGTGCGGATGGCGCAGGACTTCTCCATGTCGCTGCCGCTTTTGGACGGTCAGGGCAACTTCGGCTCGATGGACGGCGATAACCCGGCGGCGATGCGCTACACCGAAGTGCGCATGGACAAGCCCGCCGCCTACCTGCTGGCCGATATCGACAAGGAAACCGTCGATTTTCAAGACAACTACGACGGCAAGCAGCAGGAACCCACGGTTCTGCCCGCGCGCTTTCCCAACATGCTGGTCAATGGCGCGGGCGGCATCGCCGTCGGCATGGCGACCAACATCCCGCCGCACAACCTCGGCGAGGTGGTGGATGCCTGCCTCGCGCTGATCGACGATCCGGACCTGACCTCGGAACAACTTATCGACTATGTCCCCGGCCCCGACTTTCCGACGGGCGGCATCATGCTGGGCCGCTCCGGCGCGCGCAAAGCCTATCTCGAGGGCCGCGGCAGCGTGGTGATCCGCGCCAAGACCCGGGTCGAGGAAATCCGCAAAGACCGCTGGGCCATCGTCATCGACGAGATTCCCTATCAGGTCAACAAAGCCACGATGATCGAAAAGATCGCCGAACAGGTTCGCGAGAAGAAGATCGAAGGCATCGCCCACGTTCAGGACGAAAGCGACCGCAACGGCGTACGCGTGGTGATCGAACTCAAACGCGACGCCACCGCCGAAGTGGTGATGAACCAGCTTTACCGCTTCACGCCGATGCAGACCTATTTCGGCTGCAACATGCTGGCGCTCAACGGCGGCCGGCCCGAACAGCTGACCTTGCGGAAATTCCTCAGCTACTTCATCGACTTCCGCGAAGATGTCGTGGCGCGCCGCACCGCTTACCTGCTGCGCAAGGCGCGCGAGCGCAGCCATATCCTCTGCGGTCTCGCGGTCGCCGTCACCAATATCGATGAGGTCGTGGCCACCATCCGTTCTTCTGCCGATGCCGCCGAGGCGCGCGAGAAGTTGATGACCCGGCGCTGGCCCGCCGAGGACATCCTGCCCTATATCGCGCTCATCGACGACCCGACCCATACGGCGAACGATGACGGCACCTACAACCTTTCCGAAGCACAGGCCCGCGCCATTCTGGAACTGCGGCTACAGCGCCTCACGCAGATCGGCGTCAAGGAAGTGACCGACGAGCTGGAAGAACTGGCGGGTAAGATCAAAGAATACCTCGAGATCCTCGGGAGCCGCGAGCGTATCCTCGGCATTATTTCCGACGAACTGCGCGAGGTGCGCGACCAATTCGCCGTGCCGCGCCGGACCGAGATCGTTGACTGGTCGGGCGACATGGACGACGAAGACCTGATCGCCCGCGAGGAGATGGTCGTGACCGTCACCTCCGGCGGCTATATCAAGCGCACGCCCTTGGCCGATTTCCGCGCGCAGCGCCGCGGCGGCAAGGGTGTTTCGGGCATGCAAACCAAGGAAGAGGATGTCGTCACCAACCTTTTCGTCGCCAACACACATACGCAGCTTTTGTTCTTCACCACCGACGGGATGGTCTACAAACTGAAGACATGGCGCCTGCCGCAGGGCGCGCGCACCGCCAAGGGCAAGGCCATCGTCAACATCCTGCCCATCCCCACCGGCGTCTCCATCGCCGCAATCATGCCCGTGGACCGGGACGAAAAGGAATGGGACGATCTTCAGGTGATCTTTGCCACCTCTGCCGGAACGGTGCGGCGCAACAAACTGTCGGACTTCACCAATGTGAAGGCGAACGGCAAGATCGCCATGAAATTCGAAGGCGAGCATGAGGGCACCACGCTGATCAACGCGCGCATCGCCTCGAACGATGATGACGTGATGCTGGTCACCGACGCGGGCCGTGCGATCCGCTTCCCGGCGACCGATGTGCGGGTGTTCAACTCGCGCAACTCCGTCGGTGTACGCGGCATCCGTCTGGGCGAAGGCGACAACCTTGTCTCCATGTCTGTGATCCGCCATTTCGAAGCGAGTTCGGAAGAGCGTGTCGCCTATCTCAAACAGCGCCGTCTGATGGCGGGGCTGACCGACGACGACAGCAGCGATGACGAGGAAGAGCAGGTTCAAGCCGGACAGCTCAGCACCGAGCGTTATGCCGAAATGTCCGCCGCCGAAGATCTGATCCTGACGATCACCGCCAAGGGCGCGGGCAAGGTTTCCTCCGCCCATGACTACCCCGTGAGGGGCCGCGGAGGCATGGGCGTGACCGCATGGACCAAGGCCATGGCCCACGGCCCCATCGTCGCCTGTTTCCCGGTGGAAATGTCCGACCAGGTGATGCTGGCAACCTCCAAAGGCCAGTCGATCCGCGTGCCGGTCGAAGGCATCTCTTTCCGCTCACGCAGCGCAGGGGGTGTGAAAGTGTTCAGCACCGGCAAGAACGAAGAAGTCGTCAGCGTGGCCTGGATCGCCGATCAAGGCAACGAAGAGGATGAAGCCGAGGGTGACAGCGCCGCCGGGTGATCGGCGCCCCCCCCGCGCCCGCCCCCTGCATATGCTTTGGGGGGGATGTTTTTCGAGATATCCTTGAACCATAAAAAATCCCCCGCGCCATCCGCGCGGGGGATTTTCCAATCTTAAACTTCCGTTAGGAAATTAGTTGGTAGTCGTGGTCGAAGAAGACGACCCTGCGGCTGCAACCGCAACCAGAACCAGCGCGGCACCAGCGGCTGCTGCACCACCACCAAGGCCAGCACCCGCTGCGAAAAGACCAGCGCCCGCTGCGGCAGGCTTGCAAACACGCGCAGTGTTGCCGTCAACCATGACGGGGTTAGGCTTGCAGTTGTAGATCACGCCGTTGGCGCCCTGAACCTGAAGCGAATAGACCGGATCGTCAGACGCCCCAAGAACCGCCGCTTGAGACGTAGTTTGGGCGAAAGCAGCACCCGAAAGAGCGATAGTTGCCGCCACCGTTGCAAGAATTTTCATGTCTAGGTACTCCTATATCTCGTCAAAAATTAAACTCACCGCAGCATCGCATATAATCTTATCCGGCGCAAAGGCGAAATATTAAGCTATGGTTAGGAATTATAGCGATGCCCTTCGTTTAAGCAACACCGTGATAGGGCAATTGTTCCCCACCTTAGCTGCCTAAATTCCATACAGTTCCTTGAACTTATTTTCCAGATAGGTCAGCAACGGCGCTTCAGTCGGCGGCTTTCCGCAAGCGCGGGTGATTACCTCACGGGGCTCATAGAGTCCCCCATGCTTTTGCACGTTTTCACGCAGCCAACCTGTGGCCGCGCTCGTGTCCCCTCTCGCCAAAGCCTCGTCGAGATCGGGTACGGCCTCCCGCAATGCCTCGTGAAGGCAACCGGCATAGACATTGCCGAGGCTATAGGTCGGGAAATAGCCCAGAAGCCCGACGGACCAATGCACGTCCTGCAATACGCCGTTTGAAGGGCGGTCGACCGGATAGCCGAAATCAGCCTCAAAGCGATCGTTCCATGCCGCTTCCAACCCATCGACCTGGAGGTTGCCCGACATCAGCGCCCGCTCAAGATCGAAACGCAGCAGAACATGAAGATTATACTGAAGCTCATCCGCCTCGGTCCGAATGAAACCATCCGACACGCGGTTGACGATCCGGTAGAAGGTCTCGGCATCCGGCACGCCGAAATCGCCATAGACCGCCGTCATCTCACCATAGAGCCACCCGGTGAAGGCGCGGCTGCGGCCGATCTGGTTTTCGTAGATGCGGCTTTGGCTTTCATGCACCCCCATCGACACGCCCCGGCCCAAAGGCGTCAGCAGATAGGCGCTGTCGATCCCCTGCTCATAGGCCGCATGGCCGACCTCATGCACGGTGGAGTAGAAGCAATTGAACGGGTCGAGAGCATTGGTTCGCGTGGTGATCCGCACGTCCAGCCCCGACCCGGAGGAGAAGGGATGCACCGCCTTGTCGATGCGTCCGGTGGCCAGATCATAGCCAAAACGCCGCGCCAGTTTGGCGGTGAGGGTCATCTGTGCTGCTTCGTCAAAGACCCCATCCAACACCGGCGGCGCTTCGGCATCGCGGACGGCGGCGCGCAGTTCGGAGAGTTTTGGCCGCAACGCGCCAAACATGGCTTCAAGGTCCGCCGCCGTGGTGCCGGGCTCGTAATCCTCAAGCATGGCGTCGTAAATCCCGATTTCGCGCCCTTCGGCCAACGCGGCCCCCTCTTCGCGTTTAAGCGCGATCACTTCTTTCAAAGTAGGAGCGAAAGCCGCGAAATCATCGGCGGCGCGGGCCTCGGCCCAAGTGCCTTGGGCGGCGGAGGTGACGCGGGCGATGCGCGCCGCCAGATCGGCGGGCACGCGGGTGGCACGATCAAAGTCGCGCTTGATGTGGCGCAGGTTCGCCTGCCCGACCGCATCCAACGCCGCGGGCTCGATCTGGGCCAGCCAATCCGCGATGCGTGGGTCGATGCGGCGGGCGTGCAGAACGCTTTCCATCGCCGCCATCTCCTCGGCCCGCTGCGGGGCCGCACCCCGGGGCATGACCGTTTCCTGATCCCAGCCCAAACGGCCCGCGACCTGCGCCAGCGCCTCGGTGTCGTGCTGAAAAGCCATCAAATCGTCATATGCAGTCATGTCTCAGCCTCTCAGCGATGTGGCGACAGGATAGGCCGCAAGGAAACGCGCACGCAGGATCAGCACCCAGAGCAGTACGGCCAGCGCCTGATGCGCGAGCGCCAGATGCACGGGCGCGGCATAAAGCACGGTGGTGATGCCCAGAACCACCTGCAAAAACAGTGCCGCCATCACGGCGTTGAAAGCAAAACGCGTCCGGGCATGGGCCGAGCGGCGACCGCGCAGCCAGACGACGACCCCGAAAGCGAAAAGCAGATAGCCCGCCATCCGGTGCATGAATTGCACCAGTCCCGGATTCTCAAAGAAATTCCGCCATGTCGGCGTGATGTCGAATGCCTCGGGCGGGAAGAACTGCCCCTGCATCAGCGGCCAGTCGACGAAATAACGCCCCGCGTCAATCCCTGCGACCAGGGCGCCCAGCAGGATTTGCACTGCGGCGAAATGCAACAGACCCGTAGCCATGCCGAATTGCTTGGCCTCCTTGGCGCGGCGGGCTTGCATTAGATCGCGTTCGCTGCGGCCCAGCAAGAGCACATACCAAGTGATGAAACCGAGGATGACAAAGGCCAGCCCCAGATGCGTCGCCAAACGGTAAGAGGCCACGTCCGTCACCCCCTGCCCGCTGGTCACGCCCGAGGCGACCATCCACCAGCCAATCGCCCCCTGCGCGCCACCCAATGCGCCGATAAAGAGCAGCCGTTTGGTCCAGCCGACAGGTATTTGGCGGCGCAGGAGGAAATAGAAAAAGCCCAAGACCCAGACAAGGCCGATCACCCGGCCAAGCTGCCGATGCCCCCATTCCCACCAGTAAATGCTTTTGAAATCAGAGAGTTCCATCCAAGAATTCTGGACCTGAAACTCATCAATCTGTTGGTATTTTTCGAATTCCGCTTGCCAATCGGCCTCGTTCATTGGCGGCAGGGCTCCGGTCACCGGGCGCCATTCCGTAATGCTAAGGCCGGAGTCGGTCAGCCGCGTCAGCCCGCCTACGGCGATCATGACAAAGACCAGCGCAAAGAGGATCATCAGCCAGACCCGGATCGGCCCGCGCGCCCCGCCCCGGCCCTTGTCGATCGTGCCGGTTTGCACCGGGGGACGGCTGGGTTGGTCGGCTCCGACCTCTTCGAACAGTTTGCGTTTCTCCGCCATGGCGCGCCTCTTTTTCCGTTTGGACAGAGTGGTATGACATGGGCGGGGAAAGGTCTAGCGGGGTGGGTTATGTTGCCGGATGCGCCGCCAACCCCGGCCCGGAATCAAGCCGAAGGCGCCGGGCCATCGCCTGCCCGCCCCACGGGGAGGCGATTTGGCAAGGACAGGCGCAACACTGCGGCAAAGCATTGATGCTGCACCATAAAGTGGCTGAAAAACCTTCAGGGTCGCCACCCCACGGGCAGGCGCTGGCCCTCCGTCGCTCAGCCTTTCTCCTTCCAACGGACCATTTGCCGCAGGATGCCATGCAGCATCTGCACATCCGCCCGCGTGAGCGGCATCCGCGACCACATGTTGCGCAGGTTAAGCTTCATCGAGGCGACCTTATGCTCGGGGAAGAAGAACCCGGCCTCGGTCAACTGCTCCTCGTAATGCCGCGCCAGATGGTCGACCTCGGCCCCCTTGGCCCAATCGGTGCCCGCCATCTCGACCACCTCATGGGTCACCTCGCCCTGTGCCCGCATCCATTCATAGGACATCAACAAAACGCATTG
This sequence comes from Sulfitobacter sp. 1A12157, assembly GCF_043557345.1. NCBI lineage: Bacteria > Pseudomonadati > Pseudomonadota > Alphaproteobacteria > Rhodobacterales > Roseobacteraceae > Sulfitobacter > Sulfitobacter sp. 1A12157. The sequence goes on along the minus strand of NZ_JBIFFV010000004.1, from coordinate 205,014 downwards.
CGCGAGGTTGAGAGAGGCGAACTTGGGGTTCACCGGGACCGAGACGATGGCATTGGCCTGTGCGATGTCCTCATTCTCAAGCCCTGCCCGTTCCGGCCCGAACAGCACTGCAACCCGTTGGCCCGCCGCGATTTTCTCTGCCGCCAGCCGCATCGCGGCTTCGGGGCTGTAGACTGGTTTGGTCAGGTCTCGGCTGCGCGCCGTGGTGGCAAAGGTGAAATCGCAATCGCCGAGCGCTTCGGGCAGATCGGCGCAATGCTGCGCCTCGTCCAACAGCCGCCCCGCGCCCGAGGCCATGGCCACGGCGGATTGGCTCGGCCACCCGTCGCGCGGGGCCACGACCCGCATGTGATCAAGGCCGAAATTCCACATGGCACGCGCCGCGGCGCCGATGTTCTCGCCCATCTGGGGGCGGACCAGCACGATGGCCGGGATCGGCGCGGGCTGAACGGGGGAGGAGGATGTCTCTGTCATGCGCGCCTCATAGCCCCTGCGCCGCAGCACCGCAAGAAAGCCCGCGCGACACACGCATATCCGTTTTCTTTTGCAGCGCCTTGCGCTAGTCAGACCTCCAGACCCGAGCAGGGCCGCAGACCCGATTAAGGACAGTGACCATGGACGCGCCAGAACAGCCGCAGATTTACCTTATCACCCCACCCGAAGTTGAGCTGAGCCAATTCCCCGCGCAACTCGCCGCCGTGCTCGACGCCCATCCGGTCGCCTGTGTGCGCATGGCACTTTCGACCCGCGACGAAGACCGCCTTGCCCGCGCCGGTGACGCGCTGCGCGAGGTGACCCATGCGCGCGATGTGGCCTTGGTGATCACGGATCACCTGCTGCTGGTCGAGAAGCTCGGCCTTGACGGCGTGCACCTGAGCGATGCCGCCCGCACCGTGCGCCATGCCCGCAAAGAACTGGGCGAAGATGCCATCGTCGGCGCCTTTTGCGGCACATCGCGGCATGAGGGGATGGCGGCAGGCGAAGCCGGGGCGGACTACATCAGCTTCGGCCCGACCCAAGCCAGCGCCCTTGGCGATGGAAGCTTTGCCGAGGCCGACTTGTTTCAGTGGTGGTCCGAAGTGATCGAAGTGCCCGTCGTCGCCGAAGGCGCACTCGACATCAACATGATCCGCGATCTCGCCTCCCGGACCGACTTTTTCGGCATCGGCACCGAGATTTGGGACAAGGACGATCCGGTGGCCGAACTCGCCACCCTGATCGCCGCCATGCAGGGCTAAGCGGCCCTTGGGGCAGCCCGCTCAAGGGCTGCCCGCTCGCTTACAGAAACACCCGTTCGATGAACCAATAGGCCCCGACCGCCGCGATGATGCAAGAGGCGGGGACCGCGATGGCGCGGCGATACCAGTCGCGATTCATCGCCCAGCCGACCAATACGAAGGCGATGGCGATTACTGCCAGCTGGCCCAGTTCCACCCCAATATTGAAGCCGATGAGCGCGGGCACGAATTGCCCCGCAGGCAGGCCGAAGTCCCCCAGCACCGAGGCAAACCCAAGCCCGTGCAACAGCCCAAAGCCAAAGATCACCAAGGGGCGCCAGCGGTTTAAGGCGGAGTGAAAGATATTCTCGACCGCGACATAGGTGATCGAGGCGGCGATCAGCGGCTCGACGATGGCACCGGGCACGTTGACCCAGCCCAAAGCCCCAAGCGCCAGCGTGACCGTATGGGCCAGCGTGAAGGCGCTGACCTGCCAGATCAAAGGCCGCAGACGGGTCGACAGAAAGAACAGGCCCAAAACGAATAGGATGTGATCCAACCCTTTGGGCAGGATGTGATCGAAACCGACCGGGATGTAGCTGACGAAGGCCTGCCAGCCAGTTTCGGCATCACCGCCCGCAAGGGCGATTTCGGGGCTGGTTTCACCGCCCGAGAGATAGCCGGTATAGGGATCCTCCACCCCTTGCTGGCGCAGGACCAGCGCGCCCGCGCCATCCGGCCATGTCACCTGAACCTGTGCCGCCCCCGCAGGCACCGCGCCCTCCAGCCGCCACTGGCTGTCGCGCGGCAGTTCGCCGTCGACCCCTTCGGGCACCTCGACCGTCACACTCTTTAACGGGACGGCGGTGCCATCTACGCTGAGCAGCGGCAGGCTGTTCCACTTCGGCAAAAGCCCGGCCGCGCGGGCGGCGATGCGCCCGGCGGGCAGACTGCGCAGGGCATCGTAATCGCCTGCATTCTCGGCATTGTCGGTGTCTTCGACGGTATCGAGGTCGATGCCCGCCAAGAGCGCTTCGAGGTTGATGTTCAGCGTCAGCACCGCCCGCCCATCGGCCACGGTCAAATCCGCGATCGTGGGTTTGACCTCATGCGCCTGCGCTGCCGCGCCCAAGGAAAGCAGCAACGCGCTTGACAACAGCCACAGCAACGCCAGCTTGGATCTCAACAAAATGAAAGTTCTCTTCATGAAACTGTCCCAGTTGTCCGCTATTATTTTCAGTATCTTATCGGCAGCGCCTGCCTTTGCACATGAATACTGGCTGTCGCCGGTGAACTATCAAGTGGAAAGCGGTGAAAAGATCGCGGCGCATTTTCGCAATGGTGAGGAGTTTATCGGCACGGCCTTTCCCTATCTGCCCAACCGGCTCACGCGTTTCGAGGTCAAGATCGGCGGGCGAGAGGTCGCGCTCTCGCCGCGCGCGGGCGACAACCCTGCCCTGACGCTCCCCGCGCCCGAAGGTGATGCGCTGATCGTGGCGGTGGCCGAAACGACACCGTCCAAAGTGACCTATGAGGACTTCGACAAGTTCCTCCGTTTCGCGGCGCATAAGGACTTCCCCAAGGCCGAGAGCGATCACCGCGCGAACGGCTGGTCGACCGAGAAGGTCGTCGAAAGCTACACCCGCCACGTGAAAACACTGATCGCCCTCGGCGCGGGCACGGGGCAGGATGCGCCCACCGGCATGGCGACCGAGTTCGTGGCGCTGACGAATCCCTATGACGCAGATTTCGCGGGTGAGATGAAAGTGGCACTCCTCTATCAAGGCGCCCCCCGCTCCAACGCCCAGATCGAAGTGTTCGACCGCGCGCCGGATAACAGCGTGACCATCACCCGCCACCGCACCGATGCGGCGGGGGAAGCACTGGTTCCGGTCACTGCGGGCCATGAATACCTTTTTGACGCGGTGGTGCTGCGCCCGGCGGCAGAAGCGCAGACCGGCGCGGGCTACGACCCCGATCAACCGGTCTGGGAAACGCTCTGGGCGGCGCTGACATTCGCGGTACTACAATAACGCCGCTTGCGCGGGGGGAGATTTGGCGGCTAGAAGCGCCGCATGACCAAGACAGCTGACATCCTTTGCATCGGCTCCGTCCTGTGGGACGTGATCGGCCGCTCTGAAAACGCCATGCGCCAAGGCTCCGACATGCCGGGGCGGATCACCCGCCTGCCCGGCGGCGTGGCGCTGAACATCGGCATGGCGCTGGCGCGCTTTGGGCTGACGCCCGCGCTGCTTTCCGCTGTGGGGCGCGATGCCGAAGGGGATGAGTTGATCGCCGCCTGCGCCCTGCGCGGGCTGGTCACCGATCACGTCTACCGCTCTGACGATCTGCCGACCGACCGTTACATGGCCGTCGAAGGCTCCAACGGGTTGATCGCCGCGATTGCCGATGCCCATTCGCTGGAGGCTGCGGGCGACAAGATCTTGCGCCCGCTGGAGGATGGCAGCCTGCCCAGCCCCTACGAAGGGGCTGTGGCGCTCGATGGCAACCTGACCGTCGAACTGCTGGCCCGCATGGCCCAAAGCCCGCTCTTGGCAAAGGCCGACCTGCGCGTCGCGCCCGCCTCTCCCGGCAAGGCGCTACGGCTGACGCCCTTCCTAAAGGCGGGGCGCGGCACGCTTTATGTGAACCTCGAAGAGGCAGGGTTGCTCTGCCAATCAAGCTTTGACGATTCCCCCACCGCCGCCCGCGCCCTGCTGGCCCGTGGCGCGCGCCGCGCCGTGGTGACCGACGGCGGCAATCCCGCCACCGTGGGCCAAGGCGACGAGATCATCACCCTTACCCCGCCACAGGTCCATGTCGCGCGGGTCACGGGTGCAGGCGATACATTCATGGCGGCCCATGTGGCTGCTGAACTTGGCGGTGCTATTGCGCAATCCGCCCTCAAGGCAGCACTCGATGCCGCCGCCCTTTACGTTTCCGGAGAGACCAAGATATGACCACCGCCACATCCGCCCTGCCCCTCACCTTCAGCGCCGAGGTGGCCAAGGCCCGCGAAAGCGGCGCGCCGATCGTGGCCTTGGAAAGCACCATCATCACCCATGGCATGCCCTATCCGCAAAACCTCGAAGTGGCGCGGCAGGTCGAACAGGACATCCGCGACGCAGGCGCCGTGCCCGCCACAATCGCCGTGATCCGCGGCGCGCTGCACATCGGTCTGGACGATGACCAACTGAGCGATCTGGCTCAAGCCAAGGACGTGGCCAAACTCTCCCGCGCCGATATGGCCGTCTGCATCGCCTCGGGCGGGACAGGTGCCACCACCGTCGCCGCCACCATGATCGCCGCCAATCTTGCGGGCATCGAAGTCTTTGCCACCGGCGGCATCGGCGGCGTGCATAAGGGCGCGGAAGACAGCTTTGACATCTCCGCCGATCTCATGGAACTGGCCCAAACCCCCGTCACCGTCATCGCAGCAGGGGCCAAGGCGATCCTTGACGTGCCGAAGACGCTGGAGGTGCTGGAAACCCAAGGCGTGCCGGTCATCACCGTGGGCCAAGACAGCTTCCCCGCCTTCTGGAGCGCAGGCTCTGACCTGCAATCGCCGCTGCGCCTCGATGACGCCGCAGCCCTCGCCAAAGCCCACCGCACCCGCGCTGCCATGGGGCTGCCCGGCGGCCAGTTGGTGGCCAACCCGATCCCCGCAGCAGAGGAAATCCCCGCCGCCGAACTCGCCCCGATCATCGCGCAGGCCCAGTCCGAGGCGGATGCGCAAGGGGTCCATGGCAAGGGCGTGACCCCCTTCTTGTTGCAACGCATCTTCGAGCTGACCGAGGGCCGGTCGCTCACCGCCAATATCGCATTGGTGCGCAACAATGCCCGGCTGGGGGCAAAGATCGCCGCAAACCTCGTCAACCTGCCGCGTTAAAGGCGAAAAACACCGCGGAGCCATTGCCGGGCCGGGGCATACGCCTTAGCTATGATGCGATTAACTCTTCGGAAAACGGCGCAGATGAACACACCTTTTGATCCCGATCCAACGCAGGTTCGGCGCAGCCTTGTCGCAAGGCTGCGCGCGTCTTTCCTGACCGGTCTGGTCGTGATTGCGCCTGTCGGGCTGACCATCTGGCTGATCTGGAGCGTGGTCGGCTGGATCGACGGTTTCGTGCTGCCATTGGTGCCCAAAGCCTACCATCCTGACCGGCTGCTCCAGGATTTCTTGGGCCTCGACCCGTCGATGCAGTTCAACGTGCGCGGCCTTGGGGTGGTGATCTTTCTGATCTTCACCGTCATGGTGGGCTGGGCCGCGAAAGGGTTGATCGGCCGTTCGATGATCCGCTTCGCCGAAAGTCTGGTGGAACGCACCCCCGTCGTGCGGACGATTTATTCCGGCATCAAACAGATTTCCGAGACAATCTTCGCCCAGTCCGAGCGGAGCTTCGAGACCGCCTGCCTAATCGAATACCCCCGGCGCGGCATCTGGGCGCTTGGCTTCATCTCGACCGAGGCGAAGGGAGAGGTCTTGGCCCGCACCAACGCGGGCGGCGAGATGCTCTCGGTCTTTCTGCCGACCACGCCGAACCCAACCTCGGGCTTTTTGCTGTTCCTGCCGCGGGAGGATGTGATCGAACTCGACATGAGCGTCGAAGACGCGGCGAAGCTGGTGATCTCTGCTGGGCTGGTCTATCCGCCGCGCCCCGGTGCCGATCTGCCCGAGGCGCTGGCGCTGTCGGACCCTGAAAACTCAGCCAAACATCGCCGGTAGATCGACGCTGCTGCGCTGGTTCAGGTCGTCGAAGTGATCCTCAAGAAACCGGTCTGCCGCCGCCACGCCTGCCTCATGCAGCGCGCGGATCACCGCCGGGTTGGGCATCAGCTTCGTCGCCACCGACAACTGCGCCATCAGCGCGTCATCGGCGATCATATGCATGTGCACCCGCTTCATCCGCCCCTCCGGCAGGGTGCCATCCGCAATTAGCCTTTGCACGAAGTCAATCGCCCGCATCTCGCGCAGAAGGCTAGAATTGAAACTGATCTCATTGATGCGGTTTTGGATTTGCTGGCGCGTGACCGGAAGGTCTTCGCGGTCAAGCGGATTGATGTTCACCACCACGATATCTTCGGGCAGATCGTCTCGGAACAGCGGAAACAGCGCCGGGTTGCCGGTATAGCCCCCGTCCCAAAACGCCTCGCGCTGGCCGGTCTGGGCATCGTCAATCTCGACCGCCTTAAAGATCGTCGGCAGGCAGGCCGAGGCGAGCAAGGCATCTGGCCCGATCTCATCCCCCTCGAAGACCCGGATCTTGCCGTTGCGGACCCGTGTGGCGCAGACGAAAAAGAACGGCGGCCTATGCGCGCCCACCTTGCCATAGTCGAACCGCGCCACGACATCTTCGAGCGGATTGCGATAGAACGGGCCGTAGGCATAGGGCGACACAACCCGCGTCAGCGAATCCGATATCGCCATCGGCAGGCTATATTCCATCGCCTGACTGAGCTTATCCAAACCGAAGGGCGCCAGCCAATGCGACAGCCGCAGGTCCGAAATGCCCGAGACCTGCGCCCATAGCCAATCAAGATTTTCGCGCGCGCCCTCGCGCCCGCCTGCGATCATCCCCGATTTCAAGGCCGCGCCGTTCAGCGCCCCCGCCGAAGTGCCCGAGATCCCGCAGATGTCCAGATCGTCCTGCTGCAACAGCCGGTCGAGCACCCCCCAAGTAAAAGCGCCATGGGCGCCGCCCCCTTGGAGGGCAAGGTTAATGCGTTTCTTGACCGCCACGGCGCTTACAACGCCGTCCAGCCGCCATCGACACTGATCGTCGTGCCGGTGATCTGGGCCGCTGCATCCGAGCATAGGAAGGTCGCCGTGCCGCCCATCTGCTCAACAGTGGCGAATTCGCGCGACGGCTGCCGGGTGAGCATGACCTGTTCGATCACCTCTTCGCGGCTCATGCCATATTCCTTCATCGTGTCGGGAATCTGTTTCTCGACGATCGGGGTCAGCACATAGCCGGGGCAAATCGCGTTGCAGGTGATCGGGTCTTTCGCCGTCTCAAGCGCGGTGGTCTTGCTGAGGCCGACAATCCCGTGTTTCGCGGCGATATAGGCGGATTTATAGGGCGATGCGGTCAGACCATGGGCCGAAGCGATATTGATCACCCGGCCCCAGCCCGCCGCGCGCATCATTGGCAACGCCTCGGCGGTGGTGTGAAAGGCCGACGACAGGTTGATCGCGATGATCGCGTCCCATTTTTCGGTTGGAAACTCAGGGATTGGCGCGACATGCTGGATGCCTGCATTGTTCACCAAGATATCGCAGACCCCGGCTTCGGCAATCAAACGCCGACAGTCCGCCCCCTTGGACATGTCGGCCTTGATGTATCGGGCCGTTACGTTGCATGTCTGCGCAATCTCCTGCGCCAGCGCATGATCCGCCTCGTCATCGGTAAAAGAGTTCAACACGATATCGGCCCCGGCCCGCCCCAATTCCCAGGCGATGCCAAGTCCGATTCCAGAATTCGATCCCGTGATGACGGCTGTCTTGCCGGACAGGTCGATGGTGAAAGCCATGGCGCGTCTCCTTGTTCATGCTGCGCCTGCATCATGTACTGCGCGCGCGCCAAAGGGAAAGGGTTTGCGCGAAGGAGCTTAAGGGTCGGTGAAAATTGGCCAAAAAAAACGCCCGCGCGAGGCGGGCGTAAGTTATTGAGGCAGGTTTCATACAGGCAAGAAACCTATCGAGCAGTGACCTCTGTATACGCCTTTCACGCTCACAATCCAAGCTAAAAGTTTGATAAGGCGAGAATCCGCGGGTATGGAATAACTCCAACAAAATAAGGGCAGATCGTGATTGTTTCAAAAATGAGCTGGGAATTTTTCTCGAAAGCACGGGGCGTTGCGGCCCTTTCTTCACTGATTCTGCTCTCGGGCGCGGCATGGGCCGCCCCGCAACATGGAATCGCCATGTATGGCGAACCTGCTCTGCCGGCCGATTTTGACGCCCTTCCTTACGTGAACCCCGATGCCCCCAAGGGGGGCGAGATCGTTCTGGGCAATACCGGGGGATTCGACAGCCTCAACCCTTTTGTCCGCAAGGGCACCGCGCCTTGGCAATTGCCGCATTTCACCCATGAGACTTTGATGGGGCGGTCCTGGGATGAACCCTTCGCGCTTTACGGTCTGCTGGCCGAAACGATCGAAGTGCCCGAGGACCGCTCTTGGGTGGCATTCACCCTGCGCGAAGAGGCGCGGTTTTCCGATGGCACGCCCGTCACCGTCGAGGATGTGATCTTTTCTTTCGATCTGCTCGGCACCGAAGGCCATCCCCGCTACCACGGGCTGCGCCAGCAGATCGACAGCATCGAACAGACCGGCCCGCGCAGCCTGCGGATGACTTTCAACAGCGACAACCGCGAGCTTGCCCTGCTCGCCGGGATGCGCCCCATCCTCAGCAAAGCGCAATGGGAGGGGCAGGACTTTGCCAATGCCCCCCTGTCCGAAATCCCCTTGGGCAGCGGCCCTTATACCATCACCGACTATCAGGCGGGTCGCCATGTTACGCTGACGCGCAACCCCGATTACTGGGGCGCAGAGGTGCCCTTTCGCCAAGGCACGCATAACTACGATCAGGTGAAGATCGACTTCTACGGCGATGCCAATGTGCTGTTCGAAGCCTTCAAGGCCGGTCAAATCTCAGCCGTGCGCGAATTCAACGCCGAGACTTGGGCCAGGCAATACGACTTCCCCGCGATCACCCGGGGCGAGGTGATGAAATCGACCTTCCCGCATAGCAAACCTTCCGGCATGACCGGTTTTGTCATGAACGCCCGCCGCGCGCCTTTCGACGATTGGCGGGTGCGCGATGCGCTGATCTCGGCCTTCAATTTCGAGTATATCAACGAGACCTTGACCGGCGGCACCCTGCCCCGGATCACCTCTTATTTCTCGAACTCCGATCTTGCCATGCGCGACGGTCCGGCGTCGGGGCGGGTGTTCGATTTGCTGGCCGATTACGCCGACACGCTGCCGCCCGGGACGGTGGATGGCTATCGGCTGCCGGTGGGCGACGGCTCTGCCCGCAATCGCGCAGGCATTCGCGCCGCGATGCAGCAGCTGAATGCCGCAGGCTATGAGGCCGAAGGTGGCGTCATGCGCCGGGGCGACGGCACGCCGCTGACCTTTACCATTCTCCTGTCTAAGGGGAGCCGTGAAAACCTAGCAATTGCAGAGCTTTACACGCAGGCTCTCAAGCGGCTTGGCATCACGGCCGAGATCGAAACCGTGGATGATGCGCAATTCGTCGCGCGGCAGAACAGCTATGATTTCGACATGACGACTTTCCGCCGCGCCCTGTCGCTCAGCCCCGGTACGGAGCAGCGTTTCTACTGGGGGTCGGAGGCCGCCGATCTGCCCGGCACGCGCAACCTCATGGGTGTGCGCTCTCCGGCAGTGGATGCGATGATCGACCGGATGCTGCAGGCCCGCGAAACGGCGGATTTTGTGGCCGCCACCCGCGCGCTCGACCGGATCCTGACGGCAGGCCGCTATGTCATTCCCTTCTGGCAATTCGACGAGGGGCTGATCGCCCATGACGCGCGCATGGCCTACCCCGAGACGATCCCGCTTTACGGCGATGGGCCGAACTTCATGCCCGAGGTCTGGTGGTGGGAACCGGCGGAGGGGTCAGACCAGTGAGGTCACCCAGAGGATCGTCGCATCCTCATCGCTGAGCGAGACCACGTTATGCCCCATGGTAGCGTCGTAATAGGCGCTATCGCCCCGGCGCATGTCGACGGGCTCGTAGAACTCGGTGAAGAGCCGCACCATACCGGTCAGCACATAGAGGAACTCTTCCCCGTCGTGGCGCACCCAGCCGTCGAATTCCTCCATCCGGCGGGCGCGAATGCGGGCGCGGTAGGGCAGCATCTGCTTTTTGCGCAGGGCATCGGCCAGCAGCACATGCTCGTAGGTGCCCGTGGCCTTGGGCGCGCCTTCCTCGGCGCGGGTCACCGCCATGCGGCCCGTGATCTTTTCGCCCGCGGGCGGGGTGAAAAGCTGCGGCACGGTGATCTCCAGCCCCACAGCGAGCTTTTTCAGCGCGTCATAGGTGGGCGACATCAACCCGTTCTCGATCTTGCTCAGCGTGGAGCGCGCCAGCCCCGCCTGCCGCGCCGCCTGTTCCAGCGTCCAATTGCGCGCCTTGCGCAACTCGCGCACCCTTGCACCAAGGTCGACCGGCGGCGCAGTCTCACTCGCGCCGCTTTCGCGGGCGATCTGGATCATGGAACGGGGCGGTGTATCTGTCATGGACCTGCTATAGCCGCGCCCCGGGGCGCTTGCAACGCCGCCCGCTTGCGATACCGGCCCCGGCCCGCTATGCCCATTGCGCAGCAATAGATGGGGCGCAGCATGGCCGAAGCAATCAAACTCGATATCATGTCCGACCCGATCTGCCCGTGGTGCTACATCGGCAAGGCGCATCTGGACCGCGCGCTGCAAGACCACCCCGACCACCCCTTTGCCATCGAATGGCACCCGTTCCAGCTAAACCCCGAGATGCCGCGCGAAGGCATGGACCGCCGCGCCTATCTTGAGGCTAAGTTCGGCGGCAAAGAGGGGGCCGTGCGCGCCTATGCACCGGTTGTGGAACATGCCGAAAAGGCCGGGCTGAAGATCAACTTCGAGGCCATGCAGCGCACGCCCAACACGCTGGATGCGCACCGCCTGATCCATTGGGCCGGGATCGAAGGCCGCCAGACCGCCGCCGTCTCTGCCCTTTTCAAAGCCTATTTCGTCGATGCCCGCGACATCGGCGACGCCGAAGTGCTGGCCGATATCGCCGACAGTATCGAGATGGACGCCGCCGTGGTCACCCGCCTGCTGAAATCCGATGTCGATGCGCAGGACATCCGCGACCGCGACGCGCACAGCCGCAAGATGGGGGTGAATTCGGTGCCGACCTTCATCGTGGCCAACACCCATGCCGTGCCCGGCGCGCAGCCGCCCGAGCTATGGGCGCAGGTCATTGCCGATCTGACCAATCGGCAAGACTAAACAGGGCGGCAATCATTGCCAAGTTAAGCGTTATCGACTATCGAAAGCGCAACCACAAGTTATTCCCTGAATCCTGCCCAAACGGATCCGCCGTTCGGGACAATCGCCGGAGTGCGCCTTCGTGACCACCGAAAATCCGAAATTCTCTATGGGGCGGATCGAATTCGTCGGCCTTATCGCGATGATGATCGCCACCATCGCCTTTTCCATCGACGCGATGCTGCCCGCCCTGCCCGAAATTGCGGCGGAACTGTCGCCAGAGATCGCCCACCGCGCCCCGCTGATCCTGACGGCCTTCGTGCTTGGCATGGGGCTGGGCACTTTCTTTAGCGGCGCGCTGTCGGATGCATTCGGCCGCCGCAACGTGGTCTTCGGCGGGGCCGCGCTTTATTGCCTTTCGGCCTTCGTCGCTTGGATGAGCAACTCTCTCGAAGTCATGCTGGTGGCGCGCGTCTTCCAAGGGCTCGGCGCCTCTGGCCCGCGTGTGGTGGCCGTGGCGATCATCCGTGACCTCTATGCGGGGCGCGAGATGGCGCGGATCATGTCGGTGGTGATGATGGTCTTCGCGCTGGTGCCCGCCTTGGCCCCGATGCTGGGCGCGGGGATCATTCTGACGGCGGGCTGGCGGGCGATTTTTGTCGCCTTCATTGCCTTTTCGCTCATTTCGGTCATCTGGATGGCCCTGCGCCTGCCCGAAACCCTCGCCCCCGAAGACCGCCGCCCGCTGCGCGCACGGCTGATCATTGGCGCGGTGCGCGAGTTGGTCGGCCACCCGACGGTGCGCCTGTCGATCCTTGTGCAGTCGCTTGCCATGGCGATGCTCTTTTCGATGCTGATGCTGGTGCAGCCGATCTATGACACCGTCTATGGCCGGGGCGAAAGCTTCCCGTTGTGGTTCGGCGGCATCGCCGTGGTGGCGGCCAGCGCCAGCCTGATCAACGCGCTTTTGGTGGTCCGCTACGGTATGCGGCGGCTGGTGACCATCGCCTTGGGCGTGCAAATCCTGCTGTCGGGGGCCATGTATTTCCTCAACCTCGGCGCCCTGCCCGACCCATACGGCTTCGCCGCTTTCGTGTTCTTCCAGACTTGCCTGTTCTTCCAAGCGGGGCTGACACTGGGCAACCTCAACGCCATCGCGATGGAGCCGATGGGCCATATCGCGGGCATGGCAGCCTCGGTCGTGGGGGCGATTTCCACCGTGCTGGCGGCGCTCATCGCCTCCCCGGTGGGGTTGATGTTCGACGGCACCACCAAGCCGCTGGCGCTGGCCATGCTGCTGATGGCAATCGCGGCCTATGCGCTGATGCTCTACATGGGTCGGGTGGAAAACCGGCAGCCGGCGGCGGCGGAATAACCGCCGCCTTTCGAAGGGCTTAGCCCTTTGCCTTCGCCTTTTTCGCGGTCTTTTCCTTGGCGATCACATGTTCGGCCAAGTCACGAGCAATGGCAAAGGCGCCCTTGATCTTATCGGCATCCGTCTTCCAATCGCGCCGCACGACAATCTTGTTGTCCTTGACCTTGGCCAGCCCGCGTTGATCCTGAATGAATTTCACCAGCCCTTCGGGGGAGGCGAATTTGTCGTTATGGAACTGGATCGTCGCGCCTTTCGGCCCCCCGTCGAGCTTGGCGATCCCGGCGCGTTTGCACATCGCCTTGATCCGCACCACCAGCATCAGTGTGTTGACCTCCTTCGGCAGCTTGCCGAAACGGTCGATCAGCTCGGCGGCGAAGCCTTCCAACTCGACCTTGGTCGACAGTTCGCTGAGGCGACGGTAGAGGCCGAGGCGCACGTCGAGGTCCGGCACATAGTCATCCGGGATCAGCACCGGCACGCCAAGGTTGATCTGCGGCGCCCATTGCTCATCGGCCTCGGACAGCCCTTCAAGCTCGCCCGCCTTGATCTTGGCAATCGCCTCTTCCAGCATGGACTGATAAAGCTCGAAACCCACGTCGCGCATCTGGCCGGACTGTTCTTCGCCCAGCAGGTTGCCCGCGCCGCGAATGTCGAGGTCTTGGGACGCCAGCGTGAAGCCCGCGCCGAGCGTGTCGAGGCTGCCCAGCACCCGGAGGCGCTTCTGCGCCGTGTCGGTCAGCTTGGCGCGCGGCTTGGTCGTGAGATAGGCATAGGCGCGCGTTTTTGAGCGGCCCACACGGCCCCGGATCTGGTAAAGCTGCGCCAGACCGAACATGTCGGCACGGTGCACCACCATTGTATTGGCCGTGGGAATGTCGAGACCGGATTCGACGATTGTCGTGGCCAACAGAATGTCGAACTTGCCGTCGTAGAAGGCGTTCATCCGGTCGTCGAGCTCACCCGGCGCCATCTGGCCGTGAGCGATGACGTAAGAAAGCTCGGGCAGTTGCGCCTTCAGGAACTCCTCGATCTCGCGCAGGTCGCTGACGCGCGGCACCACGTAGAAGCTCTGCCCGCCACGGTAATGTTCGCGCAAAAGCGCCTCGCGGATCGTCACCGCGTCGAATTCGCTGACATAGGTGCGGATCGACAGGCGGTCGACTGGCGGCGTGCCAATGATCGACAGGTCGCGCACGCCGGTAAGCGACAGTTGCAAGGTGCGCGGGATCGGCGTGGCGGTGAGGGTCAGCACGTGGATGTCCGTGCGCAGCGCCTTCAACCGCTCCTTATGGGTGACGCCAAAGTGTTGTTCTTCATCGATAATCAAAAGGCCAAGGTCATTGAAACGAATGCCCTTGGCCAGCAGCGCATGGGTGCCGATGACGATATCGACCGTGCCCTTGGCCATCCCTTCGCGCGTCGCCGCCGCCTCCTTGGCCGAGACGAAGCGGCTGAGTTGGCGCACGTTGATCGGGAAGCCGCGAAAGCGTTCGGCAAAGCTTTTGTAGTGCTGCCGAGCCAGCAGGGTCGTCGGCGCGATCACCGCCACCTGCACGCCCGACATGGCCGCGACGAAGGCCGCGCGCATCGCCACCTCGGTCTTGCCGAACCCCACATCGCCGCAGACCAGACGGTCCATCGGATTGCCGCTGGTCAAATCGTCGATCACATCGCCGATGGCGCGAAGCTGGTCGTCCGTCTCCGTGTAAGGGAACCGGGCCGAGAAGGCATCCCACATGCCCGGCGGCGGGTCGAGCACGGGCGCTTTGCGCAGGCTGCGTTCGGCGGCGATCCGGATGAGCTTATCCGCCATCTCGCGAATGCGCTCTTTCAGCTTGGCCTTTTTCGACTGCCACGCGCCACCGCCGAGCTTGTCGAGAAGCCCTTCCTCGTGCCCGTAGCGCGACAGCAGTTCGATATTCTCCACCGGCAGGTAAAGCTTTGACTGTTCAGCATATTCCAGCACAAGGCACTCATGCGCAGCCCCTGCGGCGGTGACGACCTCAAGCCCGTGATAGCGCCCGATGCCGTGGTCGACATGAACCACCAGATCGCCGGGGCTGAGGCTTTGCGCCTCGGTCAGGAAATTCTCGGCCCGGCGCTTGCGTTTCGGCGCGCGGATGAGCCGGTCGCCCAGCACGTCCTGCTCAGAGATCACCGTCATCCCCGGCGCCTCGAACCCGTGCTCCAGCGCCCAGACCGCCAGATGCAAGCCCCGCTTGCCGATGCGGGTGGCATCCATCACCGGGATCGCTTCGGCCAGACCCTCGTCTTCGATCAGCCCAGTCAGGCGCTCCCGCGCGCCTTCGGAGTAGCTGGCGATCAGCACCGGCCCAACTTCAAGCTTTGCTTTAATATGTGCGGCCAAAGCACCGAAAAGGCTGATGGATTCCTGCTGGCGCTCAGGGGCGAAATTGCGCCCGAGCCGCGCGCCCGCGTCCAGCACTCCCGGCCCCGTGGGCTGTGGCAGCGGGTTGAACTGGATGACGCGGTGGTCCAGCAACGCTTGGGTCCAGGCGTCATCGGTCAGGTACAGCCCCTCCGGCGGCGCGGGCTTATAGACGCTGTCCATTTTCGAGCGCGTCTTCATCGCCAGTTTGCGGGTCTCATATTGGTCGGCGATTGTTTCCCACCGCGCAATCCGCATCGGGGTCAGTTGATCGTCTAATGTGACCGTCGCCTTGGGCAGATAGTCGAAAAGCGTTTCCAGATCGTCGTGGAAAAACGCGAGCCAATGCTCCGCGCCCTGATGTTTGCGGCCCGCGCTGATCGCCTCGTAAAGCGGATCGTCGGTGCCTGCGGCGCCGAACTCGATGCGGTAGTTCTGCCGAAAGCGGGTGATCGCCGCCTCGTCGAGAATGACCTCGCTCACCGGGGCAAGTTCCACCAGATCGAGCTTTTCTGTGGTCCGCTGCGTCGCCGGATCAAACCGCCGCGCGCCATCCAGCACATCGCCGAAAAGGTCGAGCCGCACCGGGCCAAGATCGCCGGGCGGGTAGATGTCGATGATGCCGCCGCGCACCGCGTAATCGCCCGGCTCCATCACCGTGGGGCTTTGCACAAAGCCCATGCGCACCAGAAACGCGCGCAGCGCCTTTTCGTCGATCCGGCTGCCGACGCGGGCGGCAAAGGCCGCATCGCGCAGGGTGTCGCGGGCGGGGATGCGTTGGCTGGCCGCGTTCAAGGTCGTCAGCAGGACGAACTGATCGGGCATCCCATGCACCAATGCCGCCAGCGTCGCCATCCGCCGGGCCGAGATGTCGGCATTGGGCGACACCCGGTCATAGGGCAGGCAGTCCCACCCCGGGAAGGTGACGACCGGCATGTCGGGGGCGTAGAACCGCAAGGCAGCCTGCATCGCCGCCATGCGCTTGTCATCGCGCGCCACATGGACCACCGGCTGGCCGCCCTTGGCGATTTCATCGAGGATGGCGCGGGCATCATAGCCTTCGGGAACGCCGGAGAGGGTGATATTGCGCGGATCGTTCATCGGGTCTCAATTGGCCCTCGGAGGGGGGCTGTCAACCCGCCAGCGGGCCGATGCTTAGATTTTGATACATTCCCCAAAGCGCGGTCACGAAGATCGAGATCATGCCGATGATCTGGGTGTAAAGCCGGTGCCGCATCAAGCGCCGCCGCAACACCTCGCCGGTTGAACCTTCGATGCGAATGAGCCGCGCCGTCGACAGGCTCAAAAGCCCTACAAGCGACATCGGGAAACCCAAGAGCAGCAGGGCTTGCGCGAATTCGATGCCATAGACGAAGCCCAGGAGCACCAGAGAGGTCAACGCGAAGAACCCCAGCCCCAAGAGCCACAGCCCCGAGACCTGCGAGATATAGAGCATCCGGTTCACGTTGATCCGCACGATGTCTTCCAGATCGGCCTCGGCCTCTCCGCCATAGCGCCGGGCGCGCAGGACCATGTCGAAGGGCACGCCCAGCACCCAGTGACTTGCCGTCGACCACATCACAGCCAGCGCGATCCAGAACCAAAGGTTCGAGAAAGAGCGCATGTCGATCATTTCGAAAAGGGTTTGATACCAGTCCAAGGCGTGCTCGTCCGAATATTGAGTTCGGTTCTCTTAGCGGTCCGGCGCGACAATTCATAGGGTTGAGGCGTTCAAAAATACATGGCAAGCCCTTGCCGAGCCATTCTGAGGTATAATTGATGCAACCCGTCCACGCCCCCTTCCCCGCCACACGCCTGCGCCGTACCCGTGCCAATGCCGGTATCCGCGCGCTGGTGCGCGAGAATGACCTGCACTTGGGCGATCTGATCTGGCCGGTTTTCGTGCGCGAAGGCCAAGGCGTGGAAGAGCCGATCCCCTCGATGCCCGGTGTCATGCGCCGGTCGGTCGACATGCTGGTCCCGGCGGTGCGCGCGGCGGCGGATTTGGGCATCGGCACGGTCTGCGTCTTTCCCTATACCGGGCCCGAGGACCGGACCGAGGATTGCGCCCGCGCATGGGATCCGCAGAACGCCACCAACCGCGCCATCGCCGCGATCAAAGCGGCGGTGCCGGACATGGTGGTGATGACCGATGTGGCGCTCGATACCTATAACATCAACGGCCATGACGGTTTCGTCGAAGACGGCATCATCGTGAACGACCGCACGGTCGAGGCGCTGGTCAAGATGGCGCTGGCACAGGCCGAAGCGGGGGCGGATATCATCGGCCCGTCGGATATGATGGACGGGCGCATCGGCGCGATCCGCGCCGGTCTCGAAGAGGCTGGACATCAGGACGTGATGATCCTGAGCTACGCCGCCAAATACGCCAGTGCTTTCTACGGCCCGTTCCGCGACGCGGTCGGTGCCTCTTCGGCGCTGACCGGCGATAAGAAGACCTATCAGATGGATCCGGCCAATAGTGACGAGGCGCTGCGGCTGGTGGCGCGCGACCTCTCGGAAGGGGCGGATATGGTCATGGTGAAGCCGGGGATGCCCTACCTTGATATCTGCCGCCGGGTAAAAGACGCCTTCGGCGCGCCGACCTTTGCCTATCAGGTATCGGGTGAATACAGCATGATCAAGGGCGCAGCGGACCAAGGCTGGATCGACGGCGAACGCGCGATGATGGAGAGCCTTTTGGCCTTTAAACGCGCAGGCTGCGACGGCGTGCTGACCTATTTCGCCCCCGATGTCGCCCGGCTTTTGCACAAAAGCGCGTGACCTAAGGGCGTAAATCTGCGCACAGGGGCCAATGAACATGACAAACCGCGTGATTATGCGTAATCTCGCGGGCAAGTCGGGAAAACCGGCAGCAGGCAACCGATCTTGAATATACAGGCAGAAAAGATGACCAAACAGACATATAACCGGCGCTTCGTGACATTGGGCGCCCTTACGGCGCTCGGCGCGACCGCGGCCTGCGGCAATGGCGTGGGCGGACGCGGCAGCGCGATGATCGACGCGCGCGTGGATGCGACACTGGCCGAGATGTACCGCGGCTATCCCAACACCCGCCAATTGGCGCAAAAGGCCAATGGCATGTTGGTCATGCCGCTGGTGACCGAAGCGGGCCTTGGCTTTGGCGGTGCCTACGGGCGCGGCGCGCTGCGCGTCAACGACGTGACGGTGGACTATTATTCGGTGACCAAAGCCTCGGGCGGTTTGCAGATCGGCGCGCAGCAATATGCGCATGTGCTGTTCTTCATGACCGAACCCGCCCTGCGCGAATTCCGCAGCTCGCCCGGTTGGGCGGCGGGCGCCGGTCTGGAATATGTGATCTCGGACAAGGGCGACAGCGTCAGCGCGGATACCACCACCGTCATGGCCCCGGTGCTGGCGGCGGTCTTTGGCCGCGCGGGCCTGCGCATCGGCGCGACGCTGGAAGGCACGAAATACACGCGGATCATTCCCTAAGGGACGCCCATGCCCGCGAAAAGCAAACGCCCGGCGTTAAGCCGGGCGTTTTTGTTTGGGGCAAAGGCCAAAACGGCCCGTCGCGCGTCACCCGAGGTTCTGCAACCGTTTGAACAGGCTCGACGTATCCCAACGCGCGCCGCCCATCTTCTGCACGTCCTTGTAGAACTGATCGACCAGCGCGGTCACCGGCAGGCTCGCTCCCGTCTCGTCCGCCGCATCGAGACAGATGCCCAAATCCTTGCGCATCCAATCCACCGCGAAGCCGTGATCGAACTTGTCATCGAGCATGGTCTCATAGCGGTTCGCCATCTGCCATGAGCCTGCCGCGCCTTGGCTGATCACCTCGACCACCGCGCGGCCATCAAGACCGGCCTTCTCAGCGAAATGCAGCGCCTCTGACAGGCCCTGCACCAGCCCCGCGATGGCGATCTGGTTGCACATCTTGGTCATCTGGCCTGCGCCGCTTTCACCAATGCGGCGGCAGATTTTCGCGTAGACCTCCATGATCGGCAGTGCCCGGTCGAAAGCGCCTTCGTCGCCGCCGCACATGATCGACAATTGGCCGTTCTCCGCCCCCGCCTGACCGCCCGAGATCGGCGCGTCCACAAAGCTCACCTGCGCGTCATCTGCGGCGGCATAAAGTTCGCGCGTCACAGCCGCCGAAACGGTGGTGTGATCGACAAAGATCGCCCCTGCCGTCATGCCGCCAAAGGCCCCGTCTTCTCCCAAACAGACCGAGCGCAGATCGTCGTCATTGCCCACGCAGGCGATCACGAAATCCGCATCCTTTGCCGCCGCACGCGGGGTCTTGGCCATGGCACCGCCATAGGTTTTCACCCAGTCGTCCGCCTTGGCTTCGGTGCGGTTGTAGACGGTCACATCGTGGCCCGCCTTTTGCAGATGCCCCGCCATCGGAGCCCCCATGACCCCCAGTCCCAAAAACGCGAGCTTTGCCATGTGCTTTTCCTTATCATTCAGTTGCGTTATTCCCTGTCATTACACCTACCACCCTGCGCGCTCCGGTCAATCTGCGCGCCAGTCGAGGATCCCCCGATGGCATTGATGTTTCGCTGGCTTATCCGATTGGCGGTGTTTCTCGTCACGCTGAGCGTCGTGGTCTTGCTGCTGGTCTATTGGTTCGCCGCGCGGTCCCTGCCCGACTATGACGATACGGTCGAGGTCGCAGGCGTCAGCGCCCCGGTCGAGATCGTGCGCGACAACGCCAATGTGCCGCATATCTTCGGGCAGAGCGATGAGGATGTCTTTTTCGGCCTCGGTTTCGCCCATGCCCAAGACCGGCTCTGGCAATTGATCACCCTGCGGCGCACCGCGCAGGGGCGGCTGTCCGAGGTCTTCGGCACCGCCACCATCACCACCGACAAGCTGATGCGGCGCTATGACATCTACCGCCTTGCCGTGGCGGCGGCGGATAAGCTCGACCCCGAAACCGAAGCGGCGCTTGAGGCCTATTCCGCCGGGATCAATGCGCGGCTGGATCAGATCAACACCGAAGCCTTGGGCCGCGGTGCGCCCGAGATGTGGCTGTTCAACGCGCCCATGGCCCCGTGGCGGCCCGCGGATTCACTGGCGGTGACCAAGCTTATGGGCCTGCAAATGTCGGGCCATCTGGAGGCCGAGGTGCTGCGCGCACGGGTGTCTCTTGAGTTAAGCGACCAAGACCGTCTGCGCGACATCCTGCCCGAAGCGCCGGGCAGCGGGGTTGCCGCCCTGCCCGAATATGCGGCCCTCTTCCCCGAGGTCGCCCGCCGCCACGCCGCCGCAGCGCCGGCAGACAGCCACCCGCTGTCGCCCTTCAAACGGCAGGCCTTTGCCGGGGCCTCTAACGCTTGGGCCGCCGCGCCCTCGCGCTCTGCCGCGGGGGGCACGCTTTTGGCCAATGACCCACATTTGGGCTTCACCGCGCCCGCGATCTGGTATCTCGCCCGGTTGGAGCTTGAGACCGGCGGCGTGATCGGTGGCACCATCCCGGGCATGCCCGTGGTGCTCACCGGCCGCAGCGCCGATCTGGGCTGGGGGCTGACCACCGCCTATGTCGACGATCAAGACGTCTATATCGAAGAGTTGAACCCCGATAATGCCGAGGAATACCGCACCCCCGACGGGTTCAAGAAATTCCGCAAACGCTCCTCCATCATCAACATCGCCGATGCCGATCCGATCACCGTCACCCTGCGCTGGACCGACAATGGCCCGGTGCTGCCCGGCAGCCATTACAACCTTGGCAGCATCACCCCGCCGGGGCATGTCGCCTCAGTCGCCGCGACCCTCCTGACCGAAGAAGACACCTCGCTTGCCGCCGCGATGAAGGTGATGCGCGCGAAATCGGTGCAGCAGGCGATCAATGCCGCGACGGACTATGTGGCGCCCGCCCAAAACCTCACGCTGGTCGACCGCGACACCATCGCGATGAAGACCATCGGCGCCATGCCGCGCCGCGATGCCAATCACCAAAGCGAAGGGCGCATGCCCAGCCCCGGTTGGATCGCCGCCAACCGTTGGGACGGGATGCTACCCTATACCGCGAACCCCGAGTTCGTCGCCCCCGCGGGCGGCATCCTCGGCAATACGAACAACAAAACCGTCGACCGCCCCTTTCCTAACCACGTCTCCTTTGTCTGGGGCGACACGCAGCGGGTGCAACGCTGGCAGCGGCTGATGCAGAACCGCGAGGTCCACACCCGCGACAGTTTCATCGAAGCGCAGCTTGATACCGTCAGCCCCACGGCCCGGTCGCTGCTGCCGCTCATCGGCGCCGAGCTGTGGTTCACCGGAGAAGCCGCCCCAGACGGCACGCCCGAGCGCCAGCGCCAGCGCGCGCTCGATCTGCTCGCCGGTTGGTCGGGTGAGATGAACGAACACCTGCCCGAGCCGCTGATCTATGCCGCGTGGATCCGCGCGTTACAGGACCGGCTGATCCGCGACGAACTTGGACCGCTGGCCGAGGAGTTCACCCATATCCAGCCGCTCTTTATCGAACGCGCCTTTCGCGATGTGCAGGGCGCTGCGAAATGGTGTGACGTGCGCCAATCCGCCCCGGTGGAGACCTGCCACGACATGGCGCGGCTGGCGCTGGACGACGCGCTGCTCTGGATCAAAGAGACATGGGGCACGCAGCTTGAATCGCTCCGCTGGGGTGATGCGCATCAGGCGACCCATGACCACCCCGTGCTAGGCGAAGTGCCGCTTTTGCGCTACTTCGTGAACATCCGCCAGTCGACCTCGGGCGGGGATAACACCCTGCAACGCGGGCTGACGCGCGGCACCGGCAAAGACCCGTTTTATAATGTGCATGGCGCAGGCTATCGCGGCGTTTACGATTTCGCCGATCCCGACAGTTCGGTCTTTGTCACCTCCACCGGGCAATCGGGGCATTTCCTGTCGCGGCATTACGATGATATGGCGCAGCTTTGGCGGCGGGGCGAGTATATTCCGATGTCGCTGGACGCCGAACTGGCCCGCGCCGCCGCCGTGGGCGTGACCCGATTGGAGCCTGCCCAATGACCGCCCGCGTGATCCTGCTGAACAAACCCTACGGCGTGCTGTCGCAATTCACCGACAAGGGCACCGAAGGCAGCACGCGGCCCACCCTCTCGGCCTATGTCGATGAAAAGGGGTTCTATCCCGCAGGGCGGCTTGACCGCGACAGCGAAGGGCTTTTGGTGCTGACCGATCACGGCCCGTTGCAGGCCCGTATCGCACATCCGAAATACAAACGGCCCAAAAGCTATCTGGTGCAGGTCGAAGGGATACCGGATGCCGCAGCGCTCGACGCGCTGCGCAAAGGTGTCGAACTGAAGGACGGCCTGACGAAACCCGCCCAAGTGCATCAGATCGACGCGCCTGATCCGCTTTGGCCCCGCGACCCGCCGGTGCGTTTTCGCAAGACGGTGCCCGACGCTTGGCTGCGCATCACCATCCGCGAGGGGCGCAACCGGCAAGTGCGGCGCATGACGGCTCATGTCGGCTTGCCCACGCTGCGGCTGATCCGCGAAAGCGTGGGCGATTGGACACTCGCCGGGCTGCAACCCGGCGCTTGGCGCTGGTCGACCGAAACGGGCCGTTAGGTGAAGGCGCGGGTGATCGCCACACCCGCCGTCGCCGCCGTCCCGGTCAGGACCGATCCCCAAGTGAAGTCGCGCGCGACCATGGGCCATGTCCAATCCTTAAGCGTCGCCAGATTGGTGAACTCATAGGTGCCATAGCCCATCGCCCCGATCAGCAGCGCATTGCCAAAGACCCACAGCAGCGAATGATCCTGCACCATCGCGGGCCAAGACACGAACCACAGCACCACGGCCACGAAGAAGGCATAGAAGATCAGCGCCGGGGCGATGCGGAATTCATCAAGCAGCCAGTCGCCGATATCGCGCTCGAACGCAGGTTTGATGAGATAGGTCAGCCCGAGATAATCCAGCCCGAGGAAGATGACGACGGTTGAGAGGTAAAGGATAACGAGGGTCATGTGGCGCGCTCCGTTTCTGGTCATAGGACCATATGCGGCGCGCGGCGCGGAATTCGATGCCGGGGGCGGCAAAATTTCACCGCCCATGGCAAACCCGTCAAATTTGCTGGAATTCAGCCTCCTGCCGCGCGGACCAGCGCACGGTGATCTCGAACCCGTCATCGGTCTGGCGCTCGCCTTCGACCACGTCCTGCGCAAACAGCCAGGCGCGTTTCTTGCCGTCGGCGAAACCAAGGGTCAACATAGCCTCGCGCACGGCACCTTGCAGCGCCTCGGCAATGGTTTCTTGCAGCGTCTCAAGCCCTTCGCCGGTGATGGCCGAGATCGCCAGCACGTCATCGTTGCGCGCAGCACGGGCGCGCATGGCCTCGGCCCGGTCTTCGGGCAGCAGGTCGAGCTTGTTCCAAACCTCGAAACTGCGGGTCTCTTTCGGCACACCGAGAGAGGCGAGAATATCGCGCACGTTCTGGGCCTGCTCCTCGGTCTCGGCATGAGAGACATCGCGCACGTGGCAGATGATATCGGCGGCCAAAACCTCTTCCAGCGTGGCGCGGAAGGCGGCGACGAGTTCCGTGGGCAGATCGCTGATGAAACCCACCGTGTCGCTGAGGATGATCTCAGGCCCATCGGGCAGCACGAGGCTGCGCATGGTCGGGTCGAGCGTGGCAAAGAGCATGTCCTTCGCCATGACCTCGGCCCCGGTCAAACGGTTGAAAAGCGTGGATTTCCCGGCGTTGGTATAGCCCACAAGTGCCACGATCGGGAACGGCACCTTGGCCCGTGCGGCACGGTGCAGGGCGCGGGTTTTCACGACCTTTTCCAACTGGCGGCGCAGGCGCACCAATTGGTCGTCGATGGCACGGCGGTCGGCCTCGATCTGGGTCTCACCCGGCCCGCCGACAAAGCCCAAACCGCCCCGCTGCCGCTCAAGGTGGGTCCATGCCCGGACAAGCCGCGTGCGCTGATAGTTCAGCGCGGCCATCTCAACCTGAAGCACCCCCTCGCGGGTCGCCGCACGATCACTGAAAATTTCCAGAATCAGGCCGGTCCGATCGAGCAGTTTGACCCCCCATGCCTTCTCAAGGTTGCGCTGCTGCACCGGGGTCACAGGGCCATCGACCAGCACGAGGTCGACCTCTGCCCCCTTCATGCGCTGCTCAAGCTCTTCGATCTTGCCCTTGCCGAACAGCATACCCGCATGCACCGTGCGCAGAGGCACGACTTCGGAGCCGACGACCTGCAACTCGGGCAGCGCCTCGGCCAGCGCCACGGCTTCGGCCAGCGCGGGCTCGGGCGCGCGCCGGTCGTTGTCGGACTTGATATCAGGATGCAGCACCCAAGCGCGCGTCACGCGGGGCCCGTCGCTGTTGTCGATCTGAAATGCTGGACGGCTCAAGAAGCGTCTTCGCCCTCATATAGGCTGATCGGCTGGCTTGGCATGATGGTCGAAATCGCGTGTTTGTACACAAGTTGCGATTGACCGTCGCGGCGCAGCAGAACGCAGAAGTTGTCAAACCACGTAATGACGCCCTGCAATTTGACGCCATTGATCAGGAAAATTGTCACCGGTACTTTGGTCTTGCGCACGTGGTTGAGGAACGCATCCTGAAGGTTCTGTCTGTCTGACGCCATGGTAGTCTCGCCTTTTGTTCTTGCTGGCGTCCGCGTACCGGACCCCCCCATTGCCTCAAGTATGGAGTGCGAAAGCGTGAGTTTCCAGCCCCAATATCAGAGGACTAGAGCGGTTCTAGCGCTAAACGTGTCAAGCGCGCCACAAATTCGGGGTCATCAGCGCAATAATCGCCAAGGTTTCCAGCCGCCCCAGCACCATAGCACCGCTAAGGATGACTTTGGCCGCCAAACCCAGTTCGATCAGGTGAATGGGCTTGTCGGCGGCATGTTCGATCAGCGGCCCGGTGGTGGAGAGCGTGGCCACCGACATGACCACCGCCGCATCGAAGGACGCGCCTGTCAGGGTCAGCAACAGAGTCACCCCAGCCAGTGACATGGCAAAGAGCATGAAGAAGATCCAAGCGATGAAAGCCCCGTTGCTTTGCAAACGCCGCCCGGCCGCCCCCGCCCCGCTGACGGAGTTGGGATAGACCAGCCGGTCCATCTCACGCACCCCGTTCTGATACAGGGCGAAGACCCGCAGCAGTTTCACCCCGCCCGCCGTGGTGGCCACCCCGCCGCCGATCAGCGCAAGCCCCATGAGCACCAGCCCCGGCGTGCGCAGCCCCGACCAATTCTGCGCCTCGGCCCAATGCTCAGAGACGAAACCGGTGGTCGACAGGAAGGACAGCACCGTGAACAGCCCGCCCCAAAGCGCGTGCAAGGCGCGGGTGCCGTCAACCTCGACCTCAACCTCAAAAGCGCCGATCCAATGGCGCGCGAACAGCAGCAGCGGCACGCCGATCACCACCAGAATACCGATGCGAAACTCAGGGTCGGTCATCAGCCCGCCTTGGGTCGCCGTGACGGTATCCTTGGAAAAGGTCAGCCGCGACAGGGCGAAGAGCATGAAGAGCATCATCACCGCCTCGCCCGTCACCCCGACCTGCGCCTCGGCCACGCCGCCGATGGGCGAAATACCCGACGTCGCCATGACCGACATCGCGTGACAAAGCGCCACCAAGGCCGTCTCTCCCCCGATGACCAGCAAGAGCCACAGCAGCAGTGTCAGCCCGAAGTAGATCGGCAGCAGCGCCTGCGTGGTGCGCAGCAGCCGTTGGCGCGGGGTGATCCGGCCCATCCGCGTGTTGATCCGGTCATCAGGCCGCCCCGGCTCAGCCTGCGCCGTGACCTCGAAGCCGCCCAAATGCAGCGGGGCCAGAATGGCCGAGGCCGTGACCCACATGAGCAGCCCGCCCATCCAGCCAACCTGCGCACGCCACAGGTGCAGCGTGTCGCTAAGCCGTTCGGGGTTGAACATGGTGGCCCCGGTGGTGGTCAGGGCGCTGACCATCTCGAAATAGACATTCACGAAACGCGTCGTCGGCAGTGCCTCAAGAAAAGGCACCGCAAAGAAGACCGGCAGCAGCACAAAGGCCGAGAGCAGCGACAAAAGCGGCCCAAGCGCCCCGTCCAAGGGTTTGCGCCCGGCATGGGCGATGGCGATGAGCGTAAAGGCCACAAGCCCCAGAAGCCCCGCATAGAGAAAGGCGCGGCTGGCCAAATGATCGTTCATCACCAACCCGTGGATCGACGGCAGGATCATCGACAGGGCGGAGACACCGAACAACTGCAAGAACAACGGCAGCTGCACGATCTCTCGGCGGATGCCGGTCGGGCCTATGCGGGTCGGTTGCGTCACAAAGGCGCTCCTGCGGTTAGAAAAAGTCGATCGAGACCTGCAAAAGCTGTTCGACCCGCGGCACATCCTCGGCCAGAGCAAAGAGGGCGACCACATCGCCCTCGTCGATCCGCGTGCTGCCCAGGGGACGAATGACCTTGCCTTCCTTGCGCAGCATGCCTATCAAAACGCCCTCGGGGAAGTCGATTTCCGAGACTTTCTTACCGGCGAGGGGCGAGGTCGAGAGCACTTCGGCCTCGATCACCTCGGCTTCGGCATCACCGATGGAATAGACCGCCCGCACCCGGCCATGACGGATATGGCGCAGGATCGAACTCACGGTGGTGGCGCGCGGGTTGATATAGGCGTCGATGCCGAGGTGGGTCATCAGCGGCACCAGCGTCGGGTCGTTGATCAGCGCGATGACATAGGGGCAGCCCTCGGCCTTGGCGCGGACGCAAGACAGCATGTTGGTCTTGTCATCATCGGTCACCGCCAGCATCGCATCGGCGCGACTGATGCCTGCCTCGGCCAGCAGGGCCGCATCGAGCCCGTCACCATTGAGCACGATGGTCCGCTCCAACCCTTCGGCGGCGCGTTCGGCGCATTTGCGGTTCTTCTCGATCATCTTGGTGCGCACGCGCAGAGGCCCGCTTTCCAGATGCTGCGCCACGGTCAGCCCGACATTGCCCCCGCCCACCAGCACGACACGCTCTTGCTTGGTGGTTTGCTTGCCGAAAATCTCCATCGTGCGGGCGATGTCGTCGCGATGCGAGAAGACATAGCAATCATCCCCGACGAAAAGCTGGTCCTTCGCCTCGGGCGCGAACAGCGTGCCGTCGCGGCGCACGCCCACGACCACGGCGCGCAGGGTCGAGAAGAGATCGGTCAGCTGCCGCAGCGGCGTATTCACCACCGGGCAATCGCTGTCGATCGAGATGCCCAACAGCTGCGCCTGCCCGTCCATGAAAATCTCGGTGTCGAAAGCGGCGGGCGCACTGAGTCGCTGAAGCGCTGCGGTCGCGACCTCCTTCTCGGGCGAGATCACCACGTCGATCGGCATGTGATCGCGGCGGTAGAGGTCAGAGTAGATCGCATCGAGATAGGATTGGCTGCGCAGCCGCGCGATCTTGCGGTTGATGCCAAAGACCGAATGCGCCACCTGACAGGTCACCATATTGACCTCATCGGAATGGGTCGCGGCGATGATCATCTCGGCGTCGCGCGCGCCCGCCCGGTCCAGCACGTCCGGGTAGCTCGCAAATCCGGCGATGCCCTGAACATCCAGCGTATCGGTGGCGCGGCGGATCAATTCGGCATTGCTGTCGACCACGGTCACATCGTTGCGCTCTCCGCTAAGGTGCCGGGCAATCTGCCAACCCACCTGCCCTGCGCCGCAAATGATGATTTTCATGAAGGCTTCCTTACCCTGAGCAAAGATCGTGTGAGGGTTGTCTTAGGTCGGTTAGAGGGCATGACAGATGGGTTGGCAAGGGTCAAATCAATTGTCTTTACCCCGCAACGGCGGCATGATGGGGCCATGAAACCGATATTCCCTCGCCCCTCCCGCGCCGCTGTCGCCCTGACCTTTGTCGGCTTGGCCGCGGCGGCCTGTGCGCCGCTCAACACCTATTACAAACCGGGCGCGAGTGTCGCGCAGGTCAACCGCGCCACCACCGCTTGCGAGGTTCAGGCCCTGCGCGACGTGCCGATCTCAACACAAATCCGCCGCGAGCCGCCGCGCTACGTGCCCGCGCGCCGCCTCTGCGATGCCGATAACAATTGCACCACGCGGGGCGGTTTTTACGTGCCGGGGGAATTGGTGACCTTTGACCCGAACGAAGACCTGCGCAACCGGGTCGAGGCGCAATGTATGGCCGACCAGGGCTTTGCGCCCGTGTCGATCCCCGCTTGCCCCGGCAATGTGGCCCGTGCGGCACCGACGCGGGCAACGACCACCCTGCCCACGCTCAACCCCAAGTCCTGCGTGATCCGCAACAACGACGGGTCGTTCCAGATCGTCACCCAAGGGTGACGCGGACGCGCGGGGCGCAGCCCCCCGCGCGCGACCGGCGGCGCTTAGCCCGCCGCTTCGACTTCCTCGTCCACATGGGCCACGCGCACGCCCGCTTTGGCCGAGGTCACGACGCCGAGCGATTTCAGCTTGCGGTGCAGGGCGCTGCGCTCCATCCCCACAAAATTCGCGGTGCGGCTGATGTTGCCGCCGAAACGGTTGATCTGGGTCAGCAGATATTCCCGCTCGAATGCCTCGCGCGCTTCGCGCAGCGGCAGCGTCGCCAAGGCGCCTGAGAGCACCACGCGCCCCTCATCGCCGCCGTTCTCTTCCTCGCCCGGCAGTTCCCGCGCTTCGATCGGGCCGGTCCCATCTCCGAGGATCAGCACCCGTTCGACAAGGTTCTTGAGCTGGCGCACATTGCCCGGCCAGACCATCGTTTGCATCAGCGCCACGGCGTCTTCAGTCAGCGCGCGCTGCGGCAGCCCTTGAGAGGCGTTGAATTCGGCGATGAAATGTTCGGCCAGCAGCGGGATATCCTCGCGACGCTCTTCAAGCGAGGGCACGGCGATCGGCACGACGTTCAGACGATGATAGAGTTCCTGCCGGAAGGTTTCGGCCTTGATCGCCTGATCCAGATCGCGGTTCGTCGAAGAGATCACCCGCAGATCGACCCGGACCTTATCCGTCCCGCCAACGCGGGTGAATTGTTGATCGACCAAGACCCGCAGGATCTTGGACTGGGTGCCAAGCGGCATGTCGGCGACCTCATCGAAATAGATCACCCCGCCATGGGCCTGCTCGAGCAACCCCGGCTCGACCCCGCGATCAGGCGTCTCGCGGCCAAAGAGCACCTCTTCCATCCGGTCGGGCGCCACCCCGGCGCAGTTGACGGTGACGAAGGGCGCCGAGGCGCGGGCGGAATGGGCATGGATATAGCGCGCGGCCACCTCCTTGCCCGATCCGGCGGGGCCGGTCAGCATCACGCGGCCATTGGATTTGGTCACCTTGTCAAGCTGGCCCAGCAGCGCCCGATAGGGCGCCGAGGTGCCGATCATCTCGGAGGTCGCCACATCGCGGCGCTTGAGGTTCTGGTTTTCCCGGCGCAGGCGCGAGGTTTCCATCGCGCGGCGGATCACCACCAGCAACTGGTCGATGTTGAACGGCTTTTCGATGAAGTCGTAAGCGCCCTGTTTGATCGCCGCCACGGCAATCTCGATATTGCCGTGGCCCGAAATGATCACCACCGGCACATCCGGGTTGTCGCGCTTGACCGTTTTGAGAATGTCGATCCCGTCCATGCGGCTGTCTTTCAGCCAGATATCAAGGATGATCAGGGCCGGTGCCTCGGTATTGATCTCGGCCATCGTCTCATCCGAATTGCTGGCCAATCGCGTGGCGAAACCCTCATCCTCAAGGATATCCGAGATCAACTCACGGATGTCGCGTTCGTCGTCTACAATCAGAATGTCACTCATCTGCCTTATCCCCTTGGTCTGTCGTTGCGTCGATGGCCAATGGCAGCGAAATGACTGCCATGGCACCGTGATGGTCTTGCCCGTCGAATGCAGGCGCGGTTTCGAGCGTCAGGCTGCCGCCGTGTTCCTCGATAATCTTTTTGACGATCGGCAGGCCCAGCCCCGTGCCTTCGCTGCGCGTGGTCACATAGGGCTCGAAGAGCCGCGCGCGGTCTTCGGGCAGGCCAATGCCATTGTCGGCGATGGTCAGCCGCAAAAGCCGATTCTCGGGCGTCAGCGTCACGCGGATCTGCGGCACATGCCCTGCGGGCGGGCCTTCATTCTTCAGGCTTTCAATGGCTTCGCCTGCGTTCTTGATCAGATTGGTCAGCGCCTGCGAAATCATGGTGCCGTCAATATTGGCCATGACCGGCTCTGCGGGCAGGTCGAGCTTGATCGCCACCTCTTCCTGCCGGCTTTGCTGAAGCAACACCGCGTCGCGCAGCAACTGGCGGATGTCCTGACGGCTGGTTTCCGGCTCGGGCATCCGCGCGAATTTCGAGAATTCGTCGACGATGCGCCGCAGGTCGCCCGTCTGGCGGATAATCACACCGGTCATCTGCTCCAGCGCGTCGTCATCGCCCTCGGCCATCTTGGGGCCAAACTTGCGGCGGATGCGTTCGGCGCTTAGCTGGATGGGCGTCAGCGGGTTCTTGATCTCATGCGCGATGCGCCGTGCGACATCACCCCATGCGGCCATGCGCTGCGCCGAGACCAGATCGGTCACATCGTCAAAGGCCACCACATAGCCCTCTAGATCGCCGTCCTTGGACCGGCGGGTCGCCATACGGACCAGCAGGTTCTCCATCGCCCCTTGGCGCGAGACCTTGACCTCGGCCTGCGCGACCTCGTCCGAGGCAGCCTTGACCGTCTCGAACAGCGGGCCAAACTCCGGCACGGCAAGGGTCAGCGGCAGGCTTTGCTGATCTTCCGACCAATCCAGCAGCCGCATGGCAGAGCGGTTGACGAAGGTCACGCGCCCCTCGGGGTCAAGCCCCACCACGCCCGAAGTCACCGAGCTTAGCACGGAATCAAACAGGCGGCGGCGGCGCTCGATCTGATCAGTATTCTCCAACAGCGTCTCGCGCTGGCCCTTCAACTGCCGGGTCATTTGGTTGAAGTAACGGCCCAGCATGGCGATCTCGTCATCGCCCTCTTCCTCGCGGACCTGCACGTTCAAATCGCCTGCGCCCACCTGCTGCGCGGCCCCCGTGAGCCGCCCGACCGGCCCGGAAAGACGCTCGGCGAACCATAGGCCCAGCCAGACGGCGGCCAGAATTAGGATCACCGCAAAGCCCAGATAGACAAGGGCGAATTCGAACAGCAGCCGCCCGCGTTCGGATTCAAGCTGTTGGTAGAGGCGCACCGTCTCTTTGGTTTCGTCCAGCAGCGCCAGAATCTCGCCATCCACCGCGCGGGAGACATAGAGGAAACGATCAACATAGGCGTCCATCGGCACCAGTGCGCGAAATTCGTTGTTGGGCCAGTCCTCGATGACCAAAAGCCCCTCGTCGCTGGCAGCTTCAAGCTGCGCCTCGGTGGGGGCCTCGAAATCAAAGAGATAGGACCGATCCCCCCGCGCCCGGATCTGCGCGGTGCTGTCGATCAGAAAGGCCTCGCGCAGCCCCCGTTGGATTTGCCGCTGGCCCTCGCCCAAAAGCTCGCTGTCGCTCAGGTTGATGCCCTGCGCGCGGGCGTTGTCGATGCTGCGGGCAAGGGTCTGCGCGTCCAAGATCAGCGCTTCGCGCTGCTCGGCCTCATAGGCCTCTGCCGCCGCGAGGGATGAGCCGACCACGCCGCTCACCCGGTCAGAGAACCAGCCTTCGAGCCCGACATTCACCGTCAGCCCTGCAAAAATCGCCACCGTGACCGTGGGGATCAGCGCCATCAGCGCAAAGACCCCCGTCAACCGCAGGTGCAACCGCGAGCCTGCCGATTTGGCGCGCCGCGCCGAGATCAGCCGCCCGACCTGGATAAGCACCAGCGCCGCCACCAGCAGCACATAAACCAGATCGGTCAAAAGAATGAGCCGCAGGTTGAGCGTATCCGCCCCCTGCCCTAACGGCCCGAGTGCCAAATAGGTGGCCAGCGCCAAGACCGGCCCCAGCACCACCAGCCCGAAGGTGGACCAATTGCGCAGCCGTTTGACCCGCCTGAGACGCCCCAACCGCTCGAGCTTGAACCTGCGTGACCGGGTTGCCACCCGCATACCTCACCGATGTTGTGATGCATCGCTGCATCAACCGCCATATTATGTGGTCCTGAACAGGGGAGTTCCCCGATGGCCACGGTTATGTGGCTCTTTTACATCATCTTGCGGCCCCGTGTCACCTCAATATCGAGGTCGGTGATCTTCTTACGCAAAGTATTTCGGTTAATTCCCAGCAAAGCGGCACATTTAGCTTGGTTCCCTGCCGTCGCGGCAAGGGCAATTTCGATCATCGGCAGCTCAACCTCACGCAGAATCCGCGCGTAGAGGCCCGGCGGCGGCAGCATGGAGCCGTGCAGATCGAAATAGCGTTGCAAATGCCGCTCGACCGAGGCGCCCAGGCGTTCGGTGTCGGCCTCGGTCTGCATCGGTGCCGGACCGCTTTGCGCGCCCAGCAGTTGCTCGGCCTCGCTCGCCGTGATCTCGGCCGCTTGGCTGGCGAGCGCGAGTTGTCGCATCGCATGTTCCAACTGGCGCACATTGCCGGGCCACGGGAATTTCAGCAGGATCTGCGCGGCCTTGTCCGACAGTTTGCGCGGCGAGGCTGGGCCGGGATTGGCGCGGGCCAGAAAATGGTCGGCCAAAAGCGGGATGTCTTCGACCCGATCCCGCAGCGCAGGCACTTCGAGGGTTGCCCCCGACAGACGGTAATAGAGATCGCGGCGCAGCTTGCCCTCTTGCATCGCGGCGTCCAGATCGCTTTGGCTGGTGGCCATGAAGCGCGGCGCGTCATCGCCCGGCGCATCCATCATCCGCACCAAACGGGCTTGGATTTCTTGGGGGAAATCCGCGATTTCGTCGATCATCAGGGTGCCGCCGCCGACCCGCGCCAACACCCGCGAGGGGCCTTCGATATCGGCAAGATCGGCATCCGTCACCGTCACGAACGGCAGGCTACGCCGGTCCGAAAAGTCGTGTATCGCCCGCGCGATCAATGACTTGCCCGAACCGCTCTCGCCCCAGATCAGCACCGGCAGGTCGGTGTTCATCACCCGCGCCACGGTGCGGTAGAGCGCTTGCATCACCGGGGTGCGGCCAATCATCGGCAGATCGTCACGCTCTGCGTCGATCTCAGCGCTGTCATCGGCGGCGGCCTTACGGCTAAGCGTCGTGCGCTGTTCCAAGGCGCGGGCGGTGCGTTTCATCAGGTCCGGCAGGTCGAAGGGTTTGGGCAGATAGTCAAAGGCTTCGGCCTCTGCCGCCTTGATTGCCGTCATGATGGTGTTCTGCGCCGAGATCACGATCACCGGCAGGCCGGGTCGGTCCTGCGCGATTTTCGGGAGCATTTCCAACCCGTTTCCGTCAGGCATGACCACGTCCGAGATCACCGCGTCGCCCTTGCCCTCGCTGACCCATCGCATCAGGGTGGTCAGGCTTGACGTGGCGTGTACCTTGCAGCCCGCGCGGGTCAGCGCTTGGGTCAGAACGGTGCGGATCGTGCGGTCGTCATCGGCGACGAGGATGGTGCCATCCATGTCAATTCTCCTTGAGGGCAGCGGCGCCTGCGCGCGGCAGCGAAATGCGGAATGCGGTTCGACCGGGGGCGGAACTGACGGAAATCCAGCCACCATGGTCTGAGATGATCTTGCTCACCAAGGCGAGGCCCAGCCCGGTGCCATTCTCGCGGCCCGAGACGAAGGGATCGAAAACATCGGCGCGGATATGGTCCGGCAGGCCGGGGCCATCGTCGATCACTTCGATCTGGAGGGGCAGCGGCTGGCCATCCCCATCGGCGCGGCGCAGCTGAAAGCCGTGTTCATAGAAACTGCGCAGCCGGATGGTGCCCCCCGCCTCGCCCGCCGCCTCAGCCGCGTTGCGAATGAGGTTGAGCAAGACCTGCAAAAGCTGGTCCTTGTCGCCAAGCGCGGGCGGCAGTGAGGGGTCGTAATCCTCGGTGATTTTCATGTGCGAGCCGAAGCCCAGCAGAGCCGACCGGCGGGCGCGATCCAACACGTCATGCAGGTTCACCGGCCTGCGCTCGGGCGCGGTCAGATTGCCGAATTGTTCGACCTGCTCCAGCAGTTTCACGATGCGCCGGCTTTCGGCGACGATCAGGTCGGTCAATTCCAAATCAGCCTTGGAAAGGTTCATCGACAAAAGCTGCGCCGCGCCGGTGATCCCGGCCAGCGGGTTCTTGATCTCATGGGCCAGCATCTCGGCCATGCCGATGGCGGATTTGGCGGCGGATTTCACGCTGTGATCTTGGGTGATGCGCCCGGCCAGTTCGCGCGGGGTGATCATCAAGACCATCTCGCCTGCGCCGCCCACCAGCGGAGCGATTTGCAGCCCGCATTGCAAAGGCGCGCGCTGCATCGCGCCCACATCCACGTCATTGACGAAAAGCGGCGTGCCTTGCAGCCGTGCACGGGCGAATGCAGCCTCAAGCGGGTGATCCACCGCGATCAACTGCCAGATCGACTGGCCGATGGTGGCGCGGGCGGAGGCATTGAGGAAGCCTTCGGCTGAGGGGTTCAGATCGACGACCCGGTCATCGGCACCGACGATGAAGGCAGGCACCGGCAGAGAGGTCCAAACCTGCCGCTCCGGGGTCTCGCCTCTCATGCTGCGGCCCGGGGTTGGGCGGTGGCGGCGTCATAGTGCATGGCCTCCGCGATGAGATTGAAGGTGGTTTTCACCTCCCGCGCCGTGAGCAGCGCGCGGCGCAGATTGGCAGGGGTGGCGCAGTGATCCATATACCAGCCCAGATGTTTCCGCGCGACCTTGGCCCCCAGGTCTGTGCCGTAGAAACGCAGCATCTCGTCGTAATGTTCGGCCACCATCTCGGCCATCGCCTGCCCTCGCGGGATCACCGGCATGGGCCGTCTGTGCAGATCATGAGCGATCTGCGCCAGCAGCCAGGGCTTTCCTTGCGCACCGCGCCCCACCATCACGCCATCCGCCCCCGACAGCCGCAGCGCCGTGCGCGCGGCGTCACTGCCGATAATGTCGCCATTGGCGATGACGGGGACATTCACGGCCTCTTTCACCGCCCGGATCGCGGCCCAATCGGCGCGGCCCTTGTAGAACTGACAGCGCGTGCGCCCGTGGATGGTGATCATCTGCACGCCCACGTCCTCGGCCCGTTTGGCGATTGGAGCGGCGTTGAGCATATTGTCGTCCCAGCCCAACCGGGTCTTCAGCGTCACCGGCACCTTGACCGCGCCGACCACCGCTTCGATCAGCCGCAGCGCGTGGTCCGGCGTTTTCATCAATGCCGAGCCGGAGGCGCCTTGGGTCACCTTCTTGGCCGGGCAGCCCATGTTGATGTCGATGATCCGCGCGCCCATTGCCTCGACCATGCGGGCGGCTTCGGCCATCGGTTCGGCCTCACGCCCCGCAAGCTGAACCGAGGTGCCGATGACATCGAGCCCCAGTTCCGCCTTCTCTCGCGTGCCGGGGCGGCGGCTGAGCAATTCTTGGCTGGCGACCATCTCGGACACGACCAATCCGGCCCCGAATCGCGCCACGAGGCTGCGATAGGGCAGATCGGTGATCCCGGCCATCGGGGCGAGGAATACCGGCGGGTCGAATGTCAGGGGGTCGGCGGTCACATGCTTAATCCTTGTGCGGTCCCTTGCTGTGTAGCTCTGCCACGGGGTGACCTCAATAAAACTACCCGGAAAAGCAGCTATGCGCCAAGCCGCTGCCCATTTTTTAGGCAGCCACCCCAGATTGCACCCCGCCGCCGCATTGCCTAGACAGGGTCATGTTCGCCAGCTTTTCCGGATTGCCCAAATGAGTATCGCAGCTCTGATCGTTGCCGCAGGACGCGGCAGCCGCGCCGGCGGTCCGCAGCCGAAACAGTGGCAGGCACTGGCAGGGGCACGGGTGATCGACCACACGCTCGCCGCCTTTCGCGCCCTGCCCCAGATCACCGAGATCGTGCTGGTGCTGAACGCGGACGACATGGATCAGGCAGCGGCATTTTCGGCGGATGGCATCACCGTCACCACCGGCGGGGCGGAGCGCGCGGCTTCGGTCCAACGCGGGCTTGCGGCGATCCGGCAGGCGACGAAGGTGCTGATCCATGATGCGGCACGGCCCTGCGTTTCGGCGCAGATCATCTCGGGCGTGATCGACGCGCTCGACTACCATCAAGCCGCCGCGCCGGGGCTGCCGGTGAGTGACGCGCTTTGGCAGGGGCACGAGGGCCGCGTCACCGGCACCCAAGACCGCAGCGCCCTTTTCGCCGCGCAGACACCGCAGGGCTTT
This sequence comes from Sulfitobacter sp. 1A12157, assembly GCF_043557345.1. NCBI lineage: Bacteria > Pseudomonadati > Pseudomonadota > Alphaproteobacteria > Rhodobacterales > Roseobacteraceae > Sulfitobacter > Sulfitobacter sp. 1A12157. Next base: position 168,833 of record NZ_JBIFFV010000004.1, on the reverse strand, counting down.
GACCTTACCGCGATCCGCGCGGCCCATGCCGCCTATGACGGCCAAGCGGCGGATGATGTCGAAGTCGCCCGCGCCGCTGGTCTGACCGTTGCCATCACGCAAGGCAGCGCCGATAACCTGAAAATCACCCGGCCCGAGGATTTCGCCCGCGCCGCCCGCATATTGGAGACCCGCATGGACATTCGCACCGGCAATGGATTTGACGTGCACGCTTTCGGCCCCGGAGATCACGTGACCCTTTGCGGCATCGACATCCCACATAGCAACGGGCTGGTCGGCCATTCCGACGCCGACGTGGCGCTGCACACGGTGACCGATGCCATCTACGGCGCGCTGGCACGCGGCGACATCGGCCAGCATTTCCCGCCGAGCGATCCACAGTGGAAAGGCGCGCGCAGCGATATCTTCCTGCGTCATGCCGTAGAACTGGCGCGCGACATGGGCTTCACCCTCACCCATGTCGACTGCACGCTCATTTGTGAGACCCCGAAGATCGGCCCTCATGTGCAGCCGATGCGCGCCGCGATGGCCGAGATGCTGGGGATTGAGATCGACCGCGTCTCCGTCAAAGCCACTACGAGCGAGCGCCTCGGCTTTACCGGGCGGGGCGAAGGCATCGCTTGTATGGCCACGGCAACATTGGTGAAATCATGACCCCAGCACATCTGATCGCGACACTTCTGGGCGTTGGCCACATCCGCCCCGCGCCGGGCACTTGGGGGTCGCTCATCGCCCTGCCCTATGCTTGGCTCTTGCATGTGTTGGGGGGCTTTCCGCTGCTTGTGATCGGGATCGTCATAGCGATCCCCTTGGGCTGGTGGGCCACCGGGCGCTACACCGCAGGCGGGCCGGATCATGACCCCGGAGAGGTGGTGGTCGATGAATTGGTCGGCCAGTGGATCGCGCTGTTGCCGCTGTCCTATGCCGCTTGGTCGATGCAAATCCCGATCCTTGCTATGTGGCCCGGTTGGATCGCCGCCTTCGCGCTGTTCCGGCTGTTCGACATCACCAAACCGCTGATCATCGGTTGGGCCGACCGTTTGGGCGGGCCTTGGGGCGTGATGCTCGACGATATCTTTGCCGGGGTTTTCGCGGCGCTCGGCGTCATGGCGCTGGCCGCACTTTATCACGGGGTCCTGTAAATGAGCCTTGCCGCGCAACTCTTGGAAAAGGCCCGCGAAACCGGCGCGATGGTCGCCTGTGCGGAAAGCTGTACCGGGGGCATGCTCGCCGCCGCGCTGACCGATCTGCCGGGCTCCTCGGCGCTGCTGGACCGGGGTTTCGTCACCTATACCAATGCGGCGAAGATGGCGATGCTGGGCGTGTCGGAAGAGACGCTCGCGGACTGGGGTGCGGTCTCGGAACAGGTCGCAAAAGAAATGGCGGCGGGCGCTCTGGCGCGGTCCGAGGCGCGGATCGCCGTCTCCATCACCGGCATCGCAGGCCCCGGCGGATCAGAGCACAAGCCCGAGGGCCGCGTCTGTTTCGGACTTGCCACGGCAGCCGGGGTTCGGACCGAAACGGTGGAATTTGGCGCCAAGGGCCGTGATGCCGTGCGTTTGGCCGCCCGCGACCACGCGCTCGGCCTCTTGCTGCAAGGCTATGCGGCGCTTTAACCCTTGGGGCCGTAAAGCTCTTTCGCTCGGTTCTCAAAAGCGCGCACGATACGCTGCATCGCCTCATTGAAAACCACGCCGATGACCTTTTGCAGGATGGCGTTGCGGAATTCGAAATCGACAAAGAAATGCACCTGACAGCCTTCGAGATTATCCTCGAAATGCCAGTTTGATTTCATGTACTTGAAAGGGCCGTCCAGATATTCCGTGTCGATCTTCTTGGCCTCGGGCCAAAGCACGACGCGGCTTGTGAACCGCTCTCGAAAGACTTTGAACGAGATCACCAGATCGGCGTCCATCACCCGATGGTCGCCGCGGTCCTCGTCGCTGCGAATGCGCGCGGCGGCGGTCCAAGGCAGGAATTCAGGGTAGCGGCCCACATCGGCGACAAGATCATACATCTGTTGCGCGCTATAGGGCAGTTGGCGGGTCTCTGAGTGCGTAGGCATTGCGTTCCGTAGCGTTGCGGGTTAACCCCCTATTTCACGTCTCAACCCCGCAGATTCAAGGGCAAAACCATGGCACACGGGCCTTATGTCATCGACGAAATGATTTCGGCCAAGGCCATCGCGGCGCGGATCGAAGATCTCTGCCGTGAGATTCACGGTGAATTTGACGGCACCGACAAATTGGTCGTGGTCGGCCTGCTGCGCGGCTCTTTCGTCTTTATCGCCGATCTGGTGCGCGAGCTGGACCTGCCCATCGAAGTCGATTTCCTCGAAGCCTCCAGCTATGGCGACGGCATGGAAAGCAGCCGAGAGGTGCGCATTCTTAAAGACTTGCGCGGTGCCATCGAAGGGCGCGACGTGCTGGTTGTCGAAGACATCGTCGACACCGGCCACACGCTGCACCATGTCACCAACCTGCTGCGCTCGCGTGAGCCTGCGCGGTTGAAATCCATCGCCCTGCTCGACAAACCCACCCGGCGTGAGGTCGACCTCAAGGCGGATTGGACCGGCTTTGAAATCCCCGATGAATTCGTCGTGGGCTATGGCATCGATTTTGCCCAACGCAACCGCAACCTGCCCTTCATCGGGAAGGTCCGCTTTACGTGATGGACCCGCGGTGGCTGCTGCGCATGTCCCAATGGGCGCGCCATCCACCTTCGGGCAAACGGGTGATCTTGGTCTTTGCGATCATCGCTGCGGCCTTGGCCGTGGGGCTTGTCGAATGGCTGGGCTATTGGCCCGACTGGGCCACGGCCGAACGTCTCCCCCGCCGGTTCTGACCCTGCCCGCAGCCTTATCCCGCTGATCACATTTTTGTTTTTTGCGACCTGCCTCTGCCATGTTACGCTACGGCAAGAAAAGGGAGATGACCATGCATTTGACCAAAAGCATTACCGCCATTGGTATCAGCGCCGCCTTGATTGCCACCGCAGGCTTCGCCGCCAGCCATAGTGAGAAAGCCGCCAGTGCCGCCGTGAACGCGCGCCACGCGCAGATGCAGCTGATTGCCTATCATACCGGCATTCTGGGCGGCATGGCCAAGGGCGAGACGGAGTATAACGCCGAGATGGCCACCGCTGCCGCGACCAACCTGAACGCCGCCGCCGGTTTCGCGCCGGGCACCCTCTGGCTTGAAGGGACCGAGCAAGGCGCCGTCGAAGGTTCCCGTGCCAAGGCCGAAATCTGGAGCGATTCCGAAGGGTTCAACGACGCCATGATGGCGTTGGAAACCGCCAGCGCGGATATGATCGACGCCGCGGGCACCGATCTTGACGCGCTCAAAGCGGGGATGGGCGCAATCGGCAAGGCTTGCGGCGCTTGCCATGACGATTACCGCGGCCCCAAGAACTGATCCTTGCGACGGATCCTTCCTGTACTGCTGGGCTGTGCCGCCCTCGGCGCGGCCCTCGGCTGGGCGCTTACCCGGCCCGATACGCTTGAGCCGTCCTATGGGGCCGGTCTGACACCGGACCCCGAGGCGGGCGCGCTGGTCTTCGCCGCCGGCGGCTGCGTGTCCTGCCACGCTGCGCCCGAAGGTGAAGAGGATGAGAAGCTGGTGCTGGCCGGGGGGCTGCCCTTCGCCAGTGATTTCGGCACCTTCCACGCGCCCAATATTTCCCCCGAACCAGATCATGGCATCGGTGACTGGACCCTGCCGGAGTTCGCCCGCGCCGTGACGCGCGGCGTATCGCCCGAGGGGCAGCATTATTACCCCGCCTTCCCCTACACCGCCTACCAACACCTCGCCCCGCAGGATGTGCTGGACCTCTTCGCCTATATGCAGACCTTGCCTGCCTCGGATACGCCGAGCCTGCCGCATGAGGTGAGATTCCCCTTCAACATCCGTCGCGGGCTTGGCGCATGGAAGGCGCTGTTTTCACATGATGATTTCGTGATGAGCGACGCGCCCGATGCTGAGGTCGAACGCGGGCGCTATCTGGTCGAAGGGCTTGCCCATTGCGGCGAATGTCATACGCCGCGCAATGCCTTGGGCGCGCTCGATCGGGGCGCTTGGCTGACCGGCGCGCCGAACCCTTCGGGCAAGGGGCGCATTCCCGGCATCACACCGGATCAGCTTGATTGGTCCAAGGCCGATCTCGTGGCCTATTTCACCTCCGGCTTCACGCCGGAATACGACAGCGCGGGCGGAGAGATGGCCGAAGTGGTCAGCAACCTCGCGCAGCTCCCCGAGAGTGACCGCGAAGCGATTGCGGCCTACCTCAAAGCCCTGCCCGGCGGTTAACGCCGGGCGCGTCTTTTCGATCAGGCGATACCCAGCTTGCGGTTCCGCGCCTCGCGCAGACGCGCAAAATCGTCGCCCGCGTGGTAGCTCGACCGCGTCAGCGGCGTGGCCGAGACCATGAGGAAGCCCTTGCCGTAGGCCGCCTTTTCATAAGAGGTGAACTCTTCGGGGGTGACGAACCGATCCAGCGCATGGTGCTTGGGCGTCGGCTGTAGGTACTGGCCGATGGTCAGGAAATCAATGTCGGCGGCGCGCATGTCTTCCATGACCTGAATGACCGCTTGGCGGTCTTCGCCCAAGCCCACCATGATGCCCGATTTGGTGAACATCGACGGGTCCAACTCCTTGACCCGCTGAAGCAGGCGGAGCGAATGAAAGTAGCGCGCGCCGGGGCGCACTTCCGGGTAGAGGCCCGGCACGGTTTCAAGGTTGTGGTTGAACACATCCGGCCGCGCTTCGACAACCTTTTCAAGAGCTTCGGGGCCGCAGCGGATGAAATCCGGCGTCAGGATTTCGATCGTCGTGTCGGGGCTGCGGTGACGCACGGCGCGGATCGTCTGGGCGAAATGCTCTGCCCCGCCGTCTTCGATATCGTCGCGATCAACGCTTGTGATGACCACATGGTTCAGCCCCAATTTGGCAACCGCATCGGCCACGCGGCCCGGCTCGAACACGTCGAGCGCTTCGGGCGGCTTGCCCGTGGCGATGTTGCAGAAGGTACAGGCGCGGGTACAAACCTCGCCCATGATCATCATCGTGGCGTGGCCCTGAGACCAGCATTCACCGACATTGGGGCAGCCCGCCTCTTCGCAGACCGTGGTCAGCTTGTTGTCGCGCATGATCCGCGCGGTTTCGGCATAGCCCTTGCCGCCGGGCGCTTTGACCCTGATCCAGCTCGGTTTTTTCGGCTGGGCGTTGTCGGGCTTGCGCGCCTTTTCGGGGTGGCGCTGTTCGGGTATCTTCAGATCGCGCATCGGGGGCCTCTGATCATTGTGTCGCGCCTTGTTTATCACAGTCCTTAACCCGATGACCACCTACTGCATACGCCCCCGCGACAAGGCAGCCATGCATCAGCGGCATCGCCCTGAATACTTGATTTAGCGCGTTGATATATAACTGGAAAATTACAGTGCAGTTGCAGCATTGCGAGAGTTGCCGAGCCTTCCTATATGGGCTACCAAGCCACAAAGATTCCAATCCGAGAAAGAGAGACGCGATGAAACCCGGTATCAATGTCCCCAATGTCACCTTCAAGACGCGCGTGCGCGACGAAAGCATCGAAGGGTCCAACCCCTTCCGCTGGGAAGACAAGACCAGCGATGATTTCTTCAAGGGCAAGCGCGTTGTGCTGTTCTCCCTCCCCGGTGCCTTCACCCCGACCTGCAGCACCTACCAACTGCCCGGGTTCGAAGACAATTTCGCCGCTTTCCAAGAGCATGGCATCGACGCGATCTATTGCCTGTCGGTCAACGACAGCTTTGTCATGAACAAGTGGAAAGAGATGCAAGGCGTCCAGAACATCGACGTGATCCCCGACGGTTCTGGCGAATTCACCCGCCGCATGGGCATGTTGGTTGCCAAAGACAACCTCGGCTTTGGCCCGCGCAGCTGGCGCTATGCGGCGATCATCAACGATGGTCAAATCGAAGCATGGTTCGAAGAGCCCGGCATCCGTGACAACCACGACGAAGACCCCTATGGCGTTTCCAGCCCTGAGACCCTGCTGGAATACCTCCAGAACCAAAAGCAAACCGAAGCGGCCTAAGCGCCCATTGCAGGATCGGATCGGGCCCATCGGCCCGATCCTTTTGACCCATCACGCCCCACCGCGCCTAGTATCTTGCGCGCAGTTCTCCGGTCAGCCCCTCCCCCACTTCTTTCAGCGTCTCGGCCAATTGCGCCGCCCAACCGCTGCCCGGCGTGCCCGCCCGGCGGACGAGCCCGATTTGCCGCGCAGGTTCCGGCGCGCCGAAACGGTGCAGCCGCAGCCCCGGCGCGGCGTCAAGCTCGGTCTTGGCGGCAATTTCCGGCATCAGGGTCATGCCAAACCCCGCCTCCACCAGCCGCGACAGGGTGGCGAGTGAGGAGGCGCCAGTGTGAATGCCCGCCTGCGTGCGGTCGCGCTGGCAAACCTCCAGCGCCTGATCAGTGAGGCAGTGGCCATCCTCCAGCAGCATCAGCGGCGTGCGGGCCAGATCGGTCGGGCGGGCGACATCCGCGCCCGCCATCCGGTCGGCGGATCCCGCCAGCAGAAAGCGATCCTCGAAAAGCGGCACCTCGGCGAGACCCGTTTCGCCCGAGGGCACCGCCATCACCGCCGCATCCAGCGCCCCGGCGCGCAGATCAGCCAGCAGTTGATCCGTCTGCGCCTCGCGCACCTCGACCCGAAGCGAAATATCCTGCGCCCGCAGCGCGGCCAACACGCCCGGCAACAGATAGGGCGCCACGGTCGGGATCAGCCCAAGGTTCAGCGTGCCTGCCAGCCCGACTTGCTCTCGCGCCGTGGCCTCCAGCAGCTTGGCACCGCGCAGGATATCCTCGGCGCGAGTCAGCACTTCGCGGCCCAAGGGCGTGAGCACCGACGCCCGGCTTTGCCGTTCGATCAGCCGCCCGCCGAGCGTTTCCTCCAAGGTGCGGATCTGCACCGACAGCGCGGGCTGAGAGATATTGCTCGCCTCTGCCGCCCGGCCAAAGTTGCCCAAAGTCGCCAGCGCGCGAAAGTATTCCAATTGTTTCAGGGTGAAGTTCATAACTTTTACCTATCGCAATTTTATAAAACTGCAATTGGAAATTATGGTCGGAATCGATCATCTTCCGGTCAGACAGTAACCGAGGGGAACCCAAGATGAGCAAGCGTCTCACCACCACCGCCGGCGCACCGATGCCGACAAACGACACCAGCAAAACCGCGGGCGCCCGTGGCCCGGTGCTGCTGGACGATTACCAATTGATAGAGAAGCTCGCCCATCAGAACCGCGAGCGGATCCCTGAGCGCGCCGTTCACGCCAAGGGCTGGGGTGCCGAGGGCACCTTCACCGTCACCCATGACATCAGCCAATATAGCTGTGCGGCGATCTTTTCCGAAGTGGGCAAGACCTGCGAGATCATCTCGCGCTGGTCCACCGTGGCGGGCGAGCTTGGCGCCGCCGACAGTGAGCGTGACGTGCGCGGCTTCTCGGTGAAATTCTACACCGAAGAGGGCAACTGGGACGTGGTTGGCAACAACACACCGATCTTCTTTGTCCGCGATGCCTACAAATTCCCGGACTTCATCCGCACCCAGAAACGCCACCCGCGCACCAACCTGCGCTCGCCCGAGGCGATGTTCGACTTCTGGGCGGCCCAGCCGGAATCCGTCCACCAGGTCACCATCCTGATGTCTGACCGCGGCATCCCGGTGAACCCGATGCATATGCACGGCTACGGCAGCCACACCTATTCGATGTGGAACGCCAAGGGCGAGCGTCACTGGGTAAAGTTCCACTTCCGCTGCCAGCAGGAAATCCGCAACCGCACCAATGAGGACGCGGAAAAGCTGATCGGCTCCACCCGCGAGAACTTCCAAGAGGATCTCTTCAACGCGATCGAAGGCGGCGACTACCCGAAATGGGAGCTGAACATTCAAGTCATGCCCGAGGAAGAGGCCGAGACCTGCGGCTTCAACCCCTTCGACCTGACCAAGGTTTGGCCGCATGCGGACTACCCGCTGATCCCGGTCGGCATGTTGGAGTTCAACCGCAACCCCGACAACTACTTCCAGAGCATCGAGAACGCCGCCTATTCGCCGTCGAACAAAATCCCCGGCATCGGCTTCTCGCCCGATAAGATGTTGCAGGCGCGGGTGTTCTCCTATGCCGATGCGCACCGCTACCGTTTGGGCACGCATTACGAGGCCCTGCCCGTGAACGCGCCCAAGGCCGCGCCGATGCATCACTACCACAAGGACGGCGCGATGCGGTTCTTCCCGCAGCAGACCGGCCATCCTGACGCCTATTACGAGCCGAACCAATATGAGGAATCGGCCCGTCCCGACCCATCGGTGCAAGAACCACCGCTGCGTATCTCGGGCGATGCGGACCGCTATGTGCAGGAAGAGGCCGATGCCGATTACATCCAGCCGCGCAAGCTTTATACCGAGGTGTTCGATCAGGCGCAGCGCGACCGTCTGCACGAGAATATGGCCGGTGCCATGGCCCCCTGTTCGCAATCGGTGAAAGAGCGCTGGTATGCGGTGCTTGAGAAAGTACACCCCGACTATGCAGCCGGTGTGCGTGCCGCTTGCGAGAAAGACGAAGTGGCGATCTCGGTCACAGATGAGACACCGGTAAAGGTCGCAGACTAAACAACCGGGGCGGCAGGGTTATCATCCTGCCGCCCCTTCTTTTATCCGACCAGCATTTACCCGATCAGGGGGCCGCCCGGCCCCACGGTTTCATCGTAATGCCGTTTCAGCCGCATCAGCGCGATCCGTAGCACGATCTTGCCCGACCGCGCCGACCAGCCGAGCCGTTTCTCGGTGGTCTCTAACCCTTCCAGATAGCAGCAACAGCGCAGCACCACGTCCGACAGGCCCGGGCCGAGGTCTGCCATGGCATCGGCCACCCTCTTGCGCGCCTCCGCCGCGGCCATGGCGCCAGCCCCGTCACGCCGGCCAGTGGGTTTGGCGCCGGGGGTCAGGAAGTGATCCCAATTCTGCGTAACCTCACCGCCCATCTGCGCCAGTTCGAAATCCTCACGCAGCCTTTCGCCCGCATGGACCAGCCCCTCGTTCAGAAAGAGCGCACCGGATTTGTCGCGCCGCCGGGCGAGGGTCGAAAGCGGGCTTTCGGACAGGCAATAGCGGCCTCGGCGCGGGGCCGTATCCGCATCCACGCCCACCTCTGCCGCGGGTGCATCCGGCCCGCCCAGAAATGCGGTCTGATCTTCGGCAAAGCCATCTGCAGCCGCGCCCTGCTCTTCGAGCATTCGCCGCAGCGCCGCGCGCCCCGCGCTGGTGATATGATAGCGTGTCACCCGGCCTGTGCTGCCCGGCGCGATCCAATCTTTCAACGCCATCGCCTGCGCCACGGCGCTGTCCACCACGGCGGTGCGTGCGCCGGGGCCGGTGTCCGTCTCGCGCAGGACAACGGCCTTTTCCATCCCTTCGGCCACGGCAAGGATCGCGCCCGTCTCATGCAGGCGCCGCAAAACGCGCAGCGCCTCGGCGGCGAAAGTGTCCTCGTCAAGAAGGGGGGCGGCGGGTTTGGTCATTGTCGCTGTCTTTCCTGCTGGGGGGCCAGCAGTACAATCCAAAGCGCGCCGCACCGCCCCAAGCCTGCGCAACGCGGCGTCCACCAGCGGATCGTCGCGCCGCGTCTCGATACGGCGGATTTGCCGCATGATGGTCGAGGCATGACAGCCAGCCTGCCGTGCCAAGGCCCGGATCGGGGCGCCGGTCTCCGTATGTGCGAGGTAATGCAGGGCTCCGTGCGGCACCCATCCCGGCAGGACGGACTGTTGAATTTGGTGATGCGCCTTCAATTGACTGCCACTTCCATTTTGGCGGGTCCCCAAGCTGGCCGACTTATCCCCAGAGTTATTCACAACCTATGGATGTTTTGGTTACCCGTTCGTTAAAATCGTCGCATTTCGCAATGATTGTTTCCAAAAGGTAAACGCCATCGAAAGGCGCCGTGCGCCGGGAACCCGCATCACGCAACACCCGTAAGAGTTGTGCAAGACTTCGCCGATCCGGGGTGATTCACCCCCCTGAAATTGGAGAGTGTGATGCAAGATCTACTGACCATGCTGCAAAGTCTTCACCGCCCGCGCCTCTTGATGCGCGCCGCTCGCATCGGGGCCGAGGACTATCGCCGCGGCACCCATCTGCCACGGATACTGGGCTTTGGCATATTGCCGCGCCACGGCACCGCGCTGATCAAACTGATCGAGATCGAGGCCGAGTTGGACACCCAGCGCAAGACGGCGGATGCAAGCTATAGCCTGATCCGCCATGTGGATGTTCTTATTGCCATGGTTGGCGAGGCACGGTTCCTGAAGGCCGCGATGATGCCCAGCGCCTGAATTGCAATGCGCGGGATCGCCCCCGCCGCAAAGCCTTAGCTAAAGCTATCCGGCTCTGCCGCCTTACGGGTCGCGACAAAGGCATCGAGCGCTTCGCGAATGGCCGGGTCCAATGCGGGCTGCTGATAGTCGGCCAGCAACTTTTCGACCCGCGCGGTGGCAAGGCTCTGGGTGTCGCGCGCGCCTTCGTCCGACCATGTCTCGAAGGGTTTGTAATCCAACAGATCCGACTTCCAAAAAGCATCGCGGAAATTACTCTGCGTATGGGCGCAGCCAAGGTAATGCCCCCCCGGCCCCACTTCGCGGATCGCGTCCATGGCCTGTGCGTTCACGTCGATCTCCACCCCGCGGGCAAGGTGATGCAGCGTGCCAAGTTGATCCGCATCCATGACGAATTTCTCGAAAGAGGAAACAAGCCCCCCTTCCAGCCAGCCGCAGGCGTGCAGCATGAAGTTCACCCCCGAAAGCAGCCCCATGTTTAGACTGTTCGAGGTCTCGTAAGCCGCCTGCGCGTCGGGCAGTTTCGAGCCGGTGAAAGACCCGGCGCTGCGGTACGGCAGGTTGAGCCTGCGGGCCAGTTGCCCAGCGCCATAGGTGATATGCGCAGCCTCGGGCGTGCCGAATGTGGGCGCGCCCGAGTTCATGTCGATCGAGGTGACGAAAGCCCCCATGATCACCGGTGCCCCGGGGCGGACAAGCTGGCTATAGGCGATGCCCGCCAGCGTCTCGGCCAAGACCTGTGTCAACGTGCCTGCCACGCTCACCGGAGCCATGGCGCCGCCCACGATGAAGGGTGAGATGATGCAGGCTTGGTTGTTCTCGGCATAGACCTTGAGCGCGCCCATCATCACATCGTCGAAAGTCATCGGCGAGTTGATGTTGATGAGCGAGGTCATCACCGTGTTTTCCTGCACGAAGTCCTTACCGAACAGAATACCGCACATATCGACGGAATCCTGCGCCCGGCTGGGTTCGGTCACCGATCCCATGAAGGGTTTGTCGCTCAGCGTCATATGGGCGTGCAGCATATCGAGGTGACGTTTGTTCACCGGGATATCCGTCGGCTCGCATACCGTCCCCCCCGAATGATGCAGCCATTTCGACATATAGCCCAGTTTCACGAACTTTTCGAAATCCGCCATCGTGGCATAGCGGCGCCCTCCGGCCGCATCGCGAACGAAGGGCGGGCCATAAACGGGGGCGAGGACAAGGCTCCTCCCCCCGATCACCACATCCCGATCTCGGTTCCGTGCCACTTGGGTGATCGTCGAAGGCGCGGTGGCGCAGAGCTTGCGGGCCAGACCCCGCGGGATGCGCACTCGCTCGCCCTGGACGTCCGCCCCAGCCTCACGCCAAAGCGCCAATGCCTCGGGGTTGTCGGGGAAGTTCACGCCGATCTCTTCCAGCACCGCGTCGGCGTTCTGTTCGATGATCTCCAGCGCCTCTTCGGTCAGCACTTCGAAGTTCGGGATATTCCGCTCGATATAGCGCGCTGTCTCGAAAGAGACGGCTGTGCGTGCCGCGCGTCTTGCCGCACCGCCACCGCCGCGTGCCCGTCGTGCTGATTCCGCCATTGCTCTATCCTTCCCGCAAGTCTTGGCCCGTCACTACCCCATTCCCGGCAGGCGCTTCGCGCGGATAACGCCCCCTAGCGGCAAAAAGCGACATCGCGTGCCGTCCCCGCGCCACTTGCGCGAATTAAACGCGGGCGGCACCGGTCTTCGGCTTGCTAGAGACTTGCCAGAGCGGGCGCACGGGCCTAATCACGGCCCCATGACAGATATCACCCATGACCGCCTCCTCATCATCGACTTCGGCAGCCAGGTCACGCAGCTTATCGCGCGTCGCCTGCGGGAGCTGAATGTCTTTTGCGAAATCCACCCGTTCAACATGGTGGACGAAGCCTTCCTCAAGGAATTCGCGCCTAAGGCGGTGATCCTGTCGGGTGGCCCGTCCTCGGTGTTTGCCGAAGGTGCGCCGCGTCCGCCGCAGGCTGTGTTTGAACTGGGCGTGCCGATCCTTGGCATCTGCTATGGCCAGCAGGTGATGATGCATTGCCTTGGCGGCCATGTGGAGCGCGGCCATGGCACCGCTGAATTCGGTCGGGCCTTTGTCACCCCCACGGGGCAACAGCTCGATCTGCTCGAAGGCTGGTTCGCCACCGACCGCGAACAGGTCTGGATGAGCCATGGTGACCACGTCAGCAAGATCGCCCCGGGGTTCGAGGTCTATGGCACCTCCCCCAACGCGCCCTTCGCCATCACCGCAGATGTCGAGCGTCACTTCTACGCGGTGCAGTTCCACCCCGAGGTACACCACACCCCCAACGGCCCGCGTCTTTACGAGAACTTCGTGCGTCTGGCGGGCTTCAAGGGCGACTGGACCATGAGCGCCTACCGCGAGGAAGCCATCGCCGCGATCCGCGAACAGGTCGGCGACCAAAAGGTGATCTGCGGCCTTTCGGGCGGCGTCGACAGTTCCGTGGCCGCTGTGTTGATCCATGAGGCCATCGGCGACCAGCTGACTTGCGTCTTCGTCGACCACGGCCTGCTGCGCAAAGGTGAGGCCGAAGAGGTCGTCACCATGTTCCGCGACCACTACAACATGCCGCTGATCCACGCCGACGAGCAGGAGCTCTTCCTTGGCGAGTTGGAAGGCGTCAGCGACCCCGAGACCAAGCGCAAGATCATCGGCAAGCTTTTCATCGACGTGTTCCAGAAACATGCCAAGGAAGTGGGCGATGCGACCTTCCTCGCCCAGGGCACGCTCTACCCGGACGTTATCGAGAGCGTCAGCTTCTCCGGCGGCCCCTCGGTCACCATCAAGAGCCACCACAACGTCGGCGGCCTGCCCGAGAAGATGGGCCTGAAACTGGTCGAACCGCTGCGCGAGCTGTTCAAGGACGAGGTGCGCGAACTGGGCCGCGAGTTGGGCCTGCCGCCGTCCTTCATCGGTCGCCACCCCTTCCCCGGGCCGGGTCTTGCGATCCGCTGCCCCGGTGAGATCACCCGCGAGAAGCTCGACATCCTGCGCGAGGCCGATGCGGTCTATATCGACCAGATCCGCCGCCACGGGCTTTACGACGACATCTGGCAGGCCTTCGTTGCGATCCTGCCGGTGCGCACCGTGGGCGTGATGGGCGATGGCCGCACCTATGACTTCGCCTGCGCCCTGCGTGCGGTGACCTCGGTGGATGGGATGACGGCGGATTACTTCCCCTTCTCGCATGATTTCCTTGGCGAGACCGCCACACGGATCATCAATGAGGTGCCGGGTATCAACCGTGTGACCTATGACATCACCTCGAAACCTCCGGGCACCATCGAGTGGGAATAAAATGCGGGTGGCCCTAACCGGCCACCTTCGCTGCGCCACCCGGGCCGAGGCGGACCGGGTGCGCGCAGGACTTGACGCGCATCTGCGTCTCACCCGGGCCGAGCCGGGCTGCCTTCGCTTCGACGTGACCCCGACCGACGATCCCCTTGTCTGGCAGGTCGCGAAGCTTTTTACCGACCGCGCGGCCTTCGCGGCACATCGAGCCCGTGCCGCAGCATCGGACTGGGCGAGGCGTACCGCCGAGATCGCCCGCGACTACCAGATTACCGAGAACTCATGAGCCCCACCTTCCGCGCCGCACTCTGGATGATCGGCTCCATTGGGTCATTCTCCACCATGGCCGTGGCGGGGCGCGAACTCTCGGCGCGGTTCGACACTTTCGAGGTGATGCTCTACCGCAGCGTGATCGGCGTGATCATCGTCCTGTCGCTTGCCGGGGCCACGGGCGCGTGGCGGCAGATCAACACCCGCAACTTTGGCCTGCAATTGCTGCGCAACCTTGCGCATTTCACCGGGCAGAACCTGTGGTTCCTCGCCGTGTCGCTGATCCCGCTGGCGCAGGTCTTCGCGTTGGAGTTCACATCGCCCCTATGGGTCATCGTCCTGTCGATCTTCTTGCTGGGCGAACGGCTGACCGCGACACGGGCGCTGGCCGCCGTACTGGGGTTCATCGGCATCCTGATCGTGGCGCGCCCCGATATCGGCAATCTCAACACAGGCATTCTGGCGGCGGCGGGCTGTGCCGTCTTCTTTGCCTTGACCAATGTGCTGACCAAACGACTGACGCGGACCCAAGGGATCACCACGATCCTCTTCTATCTCACCACGCTGCAACTGCTGTTCGGCCTGATCGCGGCAGGCTACGATGGCGATATCGCCAGCCCCACGGCTGAAACGATGCCCTTCCTGTTGCTGGTCGGCGCCTGCGGCTTGCTTGCGCATTACTGCCTGACCAACGCGCTGAGCCTCGCCCCCGCGACCGTGGTGGTGCCGATTGATTTCGTGCGCCTTCCGGCCATCGCCGTGGTCGGAATGCTGCTCTATACCGAAGCGCTGGATATCTGGGTCTTTGTCGGGGCCGCGATCATCTTTGCGGGCAACTATCTCAACATCTGGTTTGAGACCCGCAAAGCACACCCCAGGTAATGTTTGCCCAGATTTCAACCTGACCCAAGGTCAGCGATTGACGCAAACGGCAGCAATCCGCTTAGATCACTTCCAAGCTGTGCCGGGGAGGAACCGCACAGAACTCTTGGGAGGAAAGCAAATGAAAACCTATTTCTTGGCAATTCCGGCACTATTGGCATCTACGGCAATCGTTCACGCTGGCGGCATCGATCGGTCGGGCCAATCCATCAACGCCCTGTTTGAAAGCGGCCGCTATGCGGAGTTCAGCTTTGGGCATATCTCGCCCGACACTTCGGGCACGTCCGTCGCGGGCCTTGGCAGCCGGGATTCGGGCAATGCCACCGAAAGCTACATGCAATTCGGGGCCGCCTATAAGGCCGACATCAACGACAAACTGTCCTATGCGATCATCTATGACCAGCCTTTCGGCGCGGATGTCGATTACCCTACGGGCACAGGCTACTACGCTCAGGGCGCGCAGGCCGATCTTGATGCGCATGCGCTGACCGGCCTGCTGCGCTACCGCATGAACGAAAACTTCAGCGTTCACGGCGGTCTGCGCGTGCAAACCATCGAAGCAACCGCTGCGGTGCCCTTCGTTGGCGGCTATACGGTAAACGGCGAGCGTGACACCGGCGTCGGCTATGTTGCGGGTGTCGCCTATGAGCGCCCCGACATCGCCATGCGCGTCGCGCTGACCTACAATTCCAGCATCGACCACGATGTCGACACGACCGAATTCGGCGCCGCGATGAGCACCACCGAAATCGAAACGCCGCAGTCGGTGAACCTTGATTTCCAGACCGGCATCGCCGCCGACACGCTGCTCTTCGGTGGTATCCGCTGGGTCGATTGGTCGTCGTTCGACATCACCCCGGCCCAATACCAAGGCGCGACCGGTGGCTCGCTCGTCAGCTACGATGACGACGTTTTCACCTACTCGCTCGGCGTGGGCCGTCGCCTGAATGACAACTGGTCGGTTTCGGCCTCCGTCGGCTATGAGAAGTCCAACGGCGGGTTCGCCTCCGACCTCGGGCCGACCGATGGCAACAAAAGCCTTGCTCTGGCCGCCGTCTATACCCGCGACAACATGAAGATCACCACCGGCGTGCGCTACGTCAACATCGGCGACGCGCAGACCGCGATCCCGGGCTTCGCCCCGGCGGCGGACTTCGAAGACAACGATGCCGTGGCCTTTGGTGTGAAAGTGGGCTTCACCTTCTGATCCACACCAGACCTGTTAAGGTCACGCCGCCCGAGCCTCTCGGGCGGCGTTTTTTATGCATGCGCATCTTTCGGGTCGTGGCGCTCCGTGGAACAGCCTAAACCCAAGCCATGATCACACAGAAAACCATCCCCCCGCGCGCTTGGATCGAAATGGGCTGTCTCGCCCTGCTCTGGGGCGCGTCCTTTGTCGCCGTGCGGGTGGCCTTGGATGAGATCGGACCGCTGACCTCGGTGGCGCACCGGGTGTTCTGGGCGATGTTGGTGCTTTGGGCCGCCGTCGCCGCCATGCGCCTGCCACTGCCGCGCGACCCGCGCATCTGGGCGGCCTTCCTGCTGATGGGGCTTTTGAACAATGTGATCCCCTTCTCGCTGATGGCATGGGGGCAGTTGCACATCCCTTCGGGACTGACCTCGATCCTCAATGCCGCCACCGCGATCTTTGGCGTGCTGGCCGCCGCGATCTTTCTGGCGGATGAGCGGATCACCCCGCGCAAGGCGATTGGCGTCGGCCTAGGCTTCGCGGGTGTCAGCACCGCCATCGGGCTGGAGAACCTCACGAATTTCGACCTTGGCAGCCTTGCGCAGCTTGCGGTGCTGGGCGGGGCGATGTCCTATGCCATGGCCGGTGTCTGCGCGCGCAAACTGCTGCCGGGCCAACCGCCGCAACTGGCCGCCGCCGGGATGCTGACCGGGGCCACGCTGATCATGCTGCCGCTGGCATGGGTGGCGGAGGGGCCGCTGACGCTCAACCTCGCCCCGGCCACGCTTGCCGCCATCGCCTATTACGCGCTGGCCGCGACGGCGCTGGCCTATCTGCTCTATTACCGCGTGCTCGGCATGGCGGGCAGCAGCAATCTGATGTTGGTGACACTGCTGGTCGCCCCTGTGGCCATCCTGCTGGGCGCATGGCTGCGTGATGAGACCCTGCGCCCCACCGCCTATGGCGGTTTCGCCCTTCTCGCACTCGGGCTTCTGGTGCTCGATGGGCGCATCTGGCGTCTGGTGAAACACTGGGGTAGTCAGGGGAAACGAAGCACTTAACCTTGGTGACACATGCTCTACCCCACGGCTGACGATTGGCGCGCGGCGCCGCGGCGCAAAGTTCTGATCTTCGGCATGTCAGGCTTGGGCAAGACGCATCTCTCCAGCCTGCTGCGCGCCAGCGGGGATTGGTTTCACTACTCCATCGACTACCGCATCGGCACCCGCTATCTGGGCGAACTCATCGCCGACAACGCCAAGGCCGAGGCGATGAAAGTGCCCTTCCTGCGTGATCTGCTGCTCAGCGACAGCATCTACATCGGCTCGAACATCACCTTCGACAACCTGTCGCCCGTGGCCACATGGTTGGGCAAACCGGGCGACCCTTCGCGCGGCGGGCTGCCGATGGAGGAATACGCCAAACGGCAAGAGGCTTTCCGCCGGGCCGAGATCAACGCCCTTCAAGACACCGCCTATTTCGCCACCCGCGCCGAAGCGCTCTATAGCTATCCGCATTTCATCTGCGACACCGGTGGCTCGATCTGCGAATGGGTCGATCCCGAAGACCCGAACGACCCGCTGCTGCGGCAATTGGCCGAGGAATGCCTGCTGGTCTGGATCAAAGGCGACGAGGCCCATACCGAGGAACTGATCCGCCGCTTTGACAAAGCGCCCAAACCGATGGCCTATCAGCCCGAATTCCTCGCCCGGGCATGGGCCGACTATCTGGCCGAAAAGAACATCACCGAAGACGCGGTGAACCCCGACGATTTCATCCGCTGGACCTATGCCGCCGCCCTGTCGCACCGCCAACCGCGCTATGCGGCGATGTCGAAATGGGGGGTCACCATCACCCCCGCTGACATCGACGCGCTGAAAGCGCCCGACGACTTTACCGATCTCATCGCCCGCCACCTGCCCGCGGGCGGTTGAACCCGCCCCGCCCAAGATTATCTGACTGCACTGGCTACCCCTGAAAGACCTGTCTCATGCCCATCAAGATCCCCTCCCGCCTGCCTGCCTTCGACGTTCTGCGCAACGAAGGGGTCATGGTGCTGGATGAGGAACTGGCATCGCGGCAAGACATCCGCCCGCTGCGCATCGCCCTGCTGAACCTGATGCCCAAGAAAATCCAGACAGAGAACCAGTTTGCCCGGCTGATCGGTGCCACCCCCCTGCAGATCGAACTGAGCCTCATCCGCATGTCCGATCACCAGGCCCGCAACACCGCAGCCGAACATATGGAAAGCTTCTACCGCCCCTTTGAAGAGATGAAGGCCGAGAAGTTCGACGGGCTGATCATCACCGGCGCTCCGATCGAACATCTCGACTTTGACGAGGTGACCTATTGGGATGAGCTGCGCGAGGTGATGGAATGGACCCAGACCAACATCCACTCCACCTTTGGCGTCTGCTGGGGCGGCATGGCGATGATCAACCACTTCCACGGCGTCAAGAAACACATGCTGAGTGAAAAGGCTTTCGGCTGTTTCCGGCACCGCAACCTCGCACCCGCCTCGCCCTATCTGCGCGGCTTTTCGGATGATTGCACCGTGCCCGTCTCGCGCTGGACCGAGATGCGGCAAGACGAGGTTGACGCGCGTCCGGGCCTCACCACGCTTTTGGGTAGCGATGAAGTCGGCCCCTGTCTGATCGAAGACCCCGCACACCGCGCGCTCTATGTCTTTAACCATTTTGAATACGACCGCGACACGCTTAAGCAAGAGTATGACCGCGATGTCGAGAATGGCGTGCCGATCAACGTGCCCTGCAACTACTACCCCGAGGATGACCCCTCGCGGACGCCCGTGAACCGCTGGCGCAGCCATGCGCATCTGCTTTACGGCAATTGGATCAACGAGATATACCAAACCACCCCCTTCGATATGAATGAGATTGGCCATTAAACTGCTGTTTGCCCTCCTCCTCGGGCTGGCGCTGCTCACCGCGCTTGTCCAGTGGCGCGCCGCGCGGCATGAGGCGCGGGCCGAGGCGAGCCATCCGCCCGAGGGTGAGATCATCACGGTGGACGGCCTGCCGGTCCATGCCAAGGTCATCGGCAGCGGGCCCGATCTAGTGTTGATCCACGGGGCCAGCGGCAATCTGCGCGACTTTACTCTTGGCTTCGCAAAGCGGCTGAGCGAGCGCTACCGCGTCATCATGTTCGACCGTCCGGGCATGGGCTATACCGCCCGCCTGCCCGGCGCGCGCGGGCCGTGGAACCCGCGCGGCGAATCCCCGCAGGAGCAGGCCGCACTCTTGCAGAAAGCGGCGGATCAACTGGGCGTCGAAAACCCCATCGTGCTGGGCCATTCCTTTGGCGGGGCCGTGGCGCTGGCTTGGGGGCTGCAACGCCCAGATGAGACCGCAGCACTGGTGCTGGTCTCTGCCGTGTCGGAGCCTTGGCCCGGCGGTCTGGGCTGGCTTTACAACGTCAGCGCCTCACGGCTTGGCGGCGCGTTCTTTATCCCTGCCGTCACCGCCTTTGTCCCCGACAGCGTGGTGCAAAGCAGCATCGCGGCGATTTTTGCCCCACAACAGCCGCCCGAAGGCTATGCCGATCACATCGGCACGGGCCTCACCCTGCGCCGCAGCGCCAGCCGCGCCAATGCGCAACAGGTTCACCAGCTTCGCCCCCATGTGGTTGAAATGGCAGCGCAATATGACCGGCTGACCCTGCCGGTCGAGATCCTTCACGGCGATGCCGATACCATTGTCCCGATGCATATCCACGCCGAGGAACTGATCAAAGACCTCCCCAACGGCGCCTTAACCCGCCTGCCCGGCATGGGCCATATGCCCCATCACGCTGACCCGCAGGCCGTGGTCGACGCCATCGACCGCGCCGCCCTGCGTGCCGGTTTGCGTTAAGCGCCTTAACATCCCATATTGAAACAAGAACAACCCGCAAGGAGCGCCCATGGACCTGCCCTTTGACGGCGCGATCAGCGCCTTTTACGAGAACGACGCCCCCGAGGACATACGCCGAGCGATCCAACAGGCCGATAAGGACGATATCCTGTCGCCCAGTTACCCGCATGACGAACGTCTGTCGCGCAAGACCTATGAGCGTGACTACGAGCGGCTTCAGATCGAAATGGTCAAACTGCAATCATGGGTGCGCGAAACCGGGCAGCGCGTCGTCATGGTTTTCGAGGGGCGCGACGCCGCTGGCAAAGGCGGCACGATCCGCCGTATGCGCGAGAACCTCAGCCCGCGTTCCGCGCGGGTGGTGGCCCTGTCGAAACCCACCGAGACCGAGCAGAGCGAGTGGTATTTTCAGCGCTATATCAAACACCTGCCCACGGCGGGCGAGATGGTTTTCTATGATCGCTCTTGGTACAATCGCGGGGTGGTGGAAAAGGTCTTTGACTTCTGCACCCCCGAACAGCGCGCGCATTTCTTTGAACAGGTCACCCCGTTCGAACAAATGCTCGTCGAAGACGGTATTCACCTGATTAAGTTCTGGCTCAACGTGGGCCGGGCCGAGCAGCTGCGCCGCATGTTGTCGCGCGAATCCGATCCGCTGAAACAGTGGAAACTCAGCCCCATCGACGTCAAAGGGCTCGCGCAATGGGAGGAGTATTCCGCCGCCATCGCCGAGACGCTGACGCGCAGCCATACGGATGAAACCCCTTGGACGGTGATCCGCTCAGACGACAAACGCCGCGCCCGTCTCGCGGCCATGCGCCACCTGCTCCACCGTTTCGACTATCCTCAGAAAGACACCAAAGCGATCGGCAAGATCGACGATGAGATCTGCGGCGGGCCGGACATCTGGGATGCCTAAGCGCGGCTACCATCACGGCAACCTGCGCCAAGCGCTGATCGACGCGGCGCTCGAGTTGATCGAGCAGCGCGGCCCCACGGGGTTCACACTCTCCGAGGCGGCCAAAAGCGCGGGTGTCACCCCGGCGGCGGTCTATCGCCATTTCGAGGGCCGCGAAGACCTGATCGCCGAGGCCGCGCATCAAGGCTATGATATCTTTGCCGATTTGATGGAATTTGCCTATCAATCCGGCCAGCCCTCGGCGCTTAAAGCCTTTGAGGCGACGGGCCGCGCCTATCTCGCCTTTGCCCGCAAACATCCCGGTCATTACATCGCAATGTTCGAATCCGGCATCTCGGTCAACCGCACGCCGGAACTGGCCCATGCCGCCAACCGCGCCAATGCGGTGCTGGAACGCGCGGCAACCGACCTCAGCCAGCATATCCCGGCGGACAAACGCCCGCCCGCCTCGATGTTCTCGGCCCATATCTGGGCGATGAGCCACGGCGTGGTCGAACTGTTTGCCCGAAACTCGCCCGGGCGCGCCTCACCTTTCCCGCCCGATGACCTTTTGGAAACCGGGATCGGGATTTACCTGCGCGGGCTGGGCTTGGTCAGCCCTGACGAATGAGGGCGGCGGCCCTTAGGCCGCCACTTTCATCTCCTGCAAAACATCCGCCGCAATCTCGAACGAGCGCAGCCTTGCGCTGTGATCGTGGATCTGCCCGGTCAGGATCAACTCATCGGGGCGATGCTGCGCGATCAGCGTCTCAAGCTGGCGTTTCACCGTCTCAGGGCTGCCCACGGTAGAGATTCGCAGCGCGTGGTCGACCCCTTGGCGCAGGCCCGCGCCGATCTCGGCGTCGATGTCACGCACCGGGGCCGGCAGCTTGCCGGGGCGGCCTGTGCGCAGACGGGCGAATGCCTGCTGCATGGTGGTCCGCAGGTAAGCGCCCTCCTCATCCGTGTCGGCGGCAAAGACGTTCACCGCCAGCATAAAGCGCGGCTTCGGGCAGGCTTCGGACGGTTTGAAATCCCGGCGGTAGATCGCCGTGGCCTCTTCCAACGCATCCGGCGCGAAATGCGAGGCAAAGGCATAGGGCAGCCCGAAATGCGCTGCCAGTTGCGCGCCATAGAGCGAAGAACCGAGGATCCAGATCGGCACATGCGTCCCCTCACCCGGATGGGCGCGGACCGGCGCGCGGGGATCGGGGGCGCCCAGATAGGCCATCAACTCGGCCACGTCATCGGGAAACTGGTCGCCCGCGCTCATGCCCCGGCGCATCGCGCGCATCACCGCCTGATCTCCGCCCGGCGCGCGGCCCAGCCCCAGATCGATCCGGTCGCCATGAATCGCCGCCAGCGTGCCGAACTGTTCGGCAATGGCCAAGGGCGCATGGTTGGGCAGCATCACCCCGCCCGCGCCGACGCGAATCTCTTTCGTGTGATCCGCCACATGCCCCAGCAGAACCGAGGTCGCCGCCGAAGCGATGCCGGGCATGTTGTGATGCTCCGCCATCCAAAACCGGTGATAGCCCTTGGCCTCGGCCAGTTGTGCCAAAGCAACGGAATTGGCGATGGCGGTGGGGGTGTCCGACCCTTCGGGCACGGGCGCAAGGTCGAGAACTGAATACTGCATGACTGTCTCCTGTGTTGGGACCGATATAGGCAGGCACAGCCCCGCCCGGAACCACGTCGCCCCAGAAAAACCAACGGCTTGGGCGAAATTTCCATTGATCACAATGTTATGTTCTAACGCATGCCAGATATGCGCAATCCGGTCTTGCCGCCCCCCGGTGGGCGCCCTATCCCAGAAGCCTTCACAACCTGACCTCGCCAGTCGCAGACAAGCCACGGTCCAAAACTAGGCAAATGCCATGAATATCAAACATCTTATCGGGTTCGGCCTTACCGCCGGGCTGCTCTCTTCTGCTGCCTATGCGCAGGAAAACGTCACCACCGGTTTCGACCCGGTCATCGAAGACCGCAGCATGACCTCCATGCTTGGCTGGACCGCTGGCGTCTCTGCCGCGACACGGTTCAACACGTCGGATGACTTCGATCACCTCGAAAACGAAGTCGAAGGCTTCGTCGAGTTGACCTACGGCGGCTTCCACACCGGGCTGAGCGCAACATCGCTTTACCAAGACCCCACCGATGACGTCGAATTCGAAGCGAACCTCGGCTACGGCGCGGAATTCGGTCAGGATCTCAGCTGGGATCTGACCTATGGCTACATCTGGCTGAACGATTCCAAAGATCACAGCGAAGAGATCACAGCGACGCTGGGCTTCCCCATCGGGCGTGACGCCTCGGGCGCATTCGCCGTGATCATCGACCCCGACACTGGCGAAAGCGATCAGGAAGTCGCGTTTGAAGCGCCCCTGTCCGAGCGTTGGACCGCCGTTGGCCTCATCGGCAACAGCGACCGCGACGACAACATCTATGCCGAAGCCGGTGCCGTTTATGACTTCGGCGATGGCGTCTCCTTCGAAGCGCTCTACGAAGACACCAACGATGGCGACGGCGTGTTGGGCTTCACCGTAAGCTACGAAATCGGCGGCTGAGCCGCTTTAGGATCAGAAGCGATCCGACCCTAAGGCCGCTGCGGGAGACCGCGGCGGCCTTTTTCATGTGCCGCGGCCGACCCTGCCCACCGCAACGAAAAAGGGCCACCCCGGAGGGCAGCCCTTTCGCAGAATATGACCGGTAAGCTTAACGCTTGGAGAACTGGAAGCTCCGGCGCGCTTTGGCCTTACCGTATTTCTTACGCTCGACGACACGGCTGTCGCGGGTCAGGAAGCCTGCCGCTTTCAGCGCACCGCGCAGGGAGGGATCGTAGAGTTGCAGGGCTTTGGAGATGCCGTGCTTGACCGCGCCCGCTTGACCGGACAGACCGCCGCCTTTGACAGTCGCGATCACGTCGAACTGGCCTTCGGTGTTGGTGATGCCGAAAGGCTGGGCGAGGATCAGCTGCTGCACGGGGCGCGCGAAGTATTCGTTCTGCGGCTTGCCGTTCACGATGACCTTGCCGGAGCCCGGCTTGATCCAAACGCGGGCGACTGCGTCTTTACGCTTGCCGGTGGCATAGGCGCGGCCCAGTTCGTCACGAACCGGCTCACGGGGGGTCACTTCGGTCTCGGTGCCCTGCACGCCGCCGATGTTGTCGGTCACGGCTGCTTCCAGACCGTCGAGGGATTTGATTTCGTCAGCCATGCTCATGCACTCCGCGTGTTTTTCTTGTTCAAGGATTTGACATCCAGAACTTCGGGGCTCTGCGCCTCATGGGGGTGTTCGCTACCTGCATAGACGCGCAGGTTGGTCATGATCTGGCGGCTCAGGCGATTGCCGGGCAGCATGCGCTTGACCGCTTGGGTCACAACACGCTCAGGATGCGCGCCTTCGAGGATCTGTGCCTTGGTGCGCGATTTGATGCCACCGGGGTGGCCGGTGTGCCAGTAGAAGTGCTCTTCGCGCTTCTTGCCGGTCATCTGCACCTTGTCGGCGTTGATGACGATCACGTTGTCGCCGCAATCCATATGCGGCGTGAAGGACGGCTTGTGCTTGCCGCGCAGGCGCATGGCAACGATCGAGGCGAGACGGCCCAGCACGACGCCTTCGGCGTCGATGATGATCCATTTCTTGTCGATATCTGCCGGTGTCGCAGAAAAGGTTTTCATGGATGAATTCCCGTTTGAGGTTGGTCGGAACGAGGATTCCCCGCCCGGTGTCTGATGGAGGCGTTATAAACACCTGCATCGCCGGGTCAAGCGTCGTAAACTGTGATTTTTCAAGCCAAAACAATGCGTTGTGATTTAGGTATAATAATACCCCATATTTCTATACGCTGATCTGCTCCGGTGGATTGTCCAGAAGGCAGCGCAGCCGCTGCATCGCCGCCTCGAAAGAGCGCAGGGAGACATGGGCGTTCACCGCGATGCGCACCGCATGAGGCGCGCGGCCATCGCGCAGGGCGAATTCATCGGCCGAGCGGATCTGCACGCCCTGCGCCTCTGCTGCGCGGCAGAACCCGGCGGCCCGCCACCCCGGCGGCAGTTGCAGCCAGAGGAAGGGCACATCGCGCGACCATTCCAAATCGTGGCCGCCCAGATGGTTCACCGCCACTTCGACATATTCCGCCAGTCTTTCGCGAATATCCGCGCAGATCGCCTTGAGCCGCGGGTCGGTCAGGAGGATCCGCGTCGCCTCGGCCAAGGGCCGGGCAAGGCCGAAATACCCGTATTCCGCCACCCGCCGCAGATCCGCCGAGCGCCCCGCCGGGGCCAGCGCAAAGCCGACGCGCAGGGCGGGCGTCAATTCCTTTGAGATCGAAGAGACATGCCAGACATGTTCCGGCCAGAGCGAGCGATAGCTCGGCGCGCGGGCGAGCCCCATGCGGTAGCAATCATCCTCCAGGATCTCCAACCCATGCCGTTTGGCGACTTTTAACAGCGCGCGCCGCCGCTCAAGGCTGGTGTGGCTGCCGGTGGGGTTATGCACCTCTGGCGTTGTGCAAAAGACCTGCGCCCCGCTGTCGCGCGCGGCCTTGTCCAGCGCCTCAGGCAGAACGCCGTCTGCATCCATTGCCACGCCGACCACCTCGGCGCGCAGCACCTCCGCCGCGCGGCGAAACCCGGCGTAGGAGAGGTCTTCAACCAGCATCACCGGCTTTGGGCCGGAGAGGATCGCTTGCAGTACCAATACAATCCCACTCTGCCCGCCGTGCGAAAGCACGACGTCTCGTTCGTTCAACGGCCCGAGCGCGAGATGCGACAGCCAGTCGACCACCGCCTGCCGCACCGGGGCATAGGCGTCACGGGTGGGATAATTCATCAGGTCTTCGCCCGGCACATCCGCCACCTGCCGCAGGGCGCTGCGGATCAGCGCCACCTGCCCCATGTCCGGCAGCCGCGGACTAAAGAGGCTGACCGCATCGGTGTCGGCGACCTCCAACTCCTTGATCCAGCTGTCCTGTTCGCGGTTCCAGACATCCTCACGAATGGCCGCCTGCGGCGGGGCGACAAAGGTGCCACGGCCCACCTCGGCCTCCAACAGACCCTCATCGGTGAGGATGGTATAGGCCCGCGCCACGGTGCCGGGAGTGATCCCCAATTGCCACGCCAGCTCTCGCACCGGCGGCAGCTTATCCCCCACCGCCAGAGCGCCTGAGTTGATCCCCTGCCGGATGGTCAGCGCGACGAGCTTGTACTTCGGCCCCTGCCCCTCGGCCAGCGTCGGCTGCCAAATTGTACCCATTACAATATTCCTGTGGTCAAATTGTATCGCGCTTTGTACCGTTGCACCTGTAGATAATCTACACTTTGTGTCAATACAATTTCGTCAATACAATTTCAAGGAGTTCCCCCATGACACGGGCACGCCCCCTTACCGCTGATGCAATGACATTGATGACATACCGCGCCCTGCCGGTCCCTGCGGTGATTGCGCTGCGCTTTGCGGCGGTCGTGACCACATGGGCGGCCCGCCGACGTACCCGGATCGCGCTTGCCGCGCTCGAACCTTGGGAGCTTGAAGATGCGGGACTTACACCGGAACAAGCCTCAGCCGAGGCTTCCCGCGTGTTCTGGCAGGCGTAGCTTCCCTGTGGCGGCTGCCAGACCTCTTCCTCGGGCCGGGTTTTCCCGGCCCTTTTTTGTGGCCTCTGAGAATTCCTCGGCCCGGAATCAAGCAGCAGGCACCGGGCCATCGCCTGCCCGTCCCGGCGGGCTGGCGATTTGGTGAGGCTGGGCGCTTCTGCGATAAGGCGCATCACGGCTGCGCCCTAAAGTGGCATGGACCGGCGTCGCAATCGCCACCCCACGGTCAGGCGCTGGCCCTAAACTCAGCCCCTCACCCCATTGACGCAGGCGGAATCGCATAGGTCAGCCCGGCCCGCGCCACCGGCTTGTCCGACCCTTCGGAATAGATCAACACATCCGTCACCGACAGCTGCCGCCCCAGCTTCAGCAGCTTGGCATGAGCCACCAGCGGCACATCCGCCAACGGTTTGCGCATGAAATCTATCGAGCAATTCGTCGTCACCGCCAACGCCTTGGGGCCGATCATCGCCAGCGTCACCAGATAGGCCGAGACATCCGCAAGCGCGAACATCGACGGCCCCGAAACGGTGCCTCCGGGGCGCAGGTGGCGACGGCTGGTCAACAGACGCATGGTGATCTCGTTCTCGGCCACATGATCCACGGCGAAATCATCCGCCACCTGATCGAACACCTCCCGCATGAAGGCCTCCAACGCCTCCGCATCCATCACCACGGCCATACTTGTCCTCCCTGCTGTCCTCGGCGTAACGTTGGCGTGATCAACCGGGGAGGGCAAGGTGGCAATTCTTGACGTTACGGCACGCGGGCCGGTGACCCACCTGCGCATGAACGCCCCCGAGCGGCTGAACGCGCTGTCGGATGAAATGCTGGCCGCCCTGCACGCGCGTTTCGACCAATTGGCCCAAGACCGCACCACGCGGGTCATCATCCTGTCGGGCGCAGGCAAAGCCTTCTGCGCAGGGCACGATCTGCGCCAGATGACCGCCATGCGCCAAGCCGAAGACGGCGGAGCCGCCGCCTTCAAAGACCTTTTCGACCGCTGCGCCGCCCTGATGGCCCGCATCCAAAGCCTGCCGCAACCGGTCATCGCCCAAGTACACGGCATCGCCACCGCCGCGGGCTGCCAGCTTGTCGCCACCTGCGATCTGGCCATTGCCACGGATGACTGCCGCTTTGGGGTCAACGGCGTGAACATCGGCCTCTTTTGCTCGACCCCCATGGTCGCCCTGACCCGCAGCATTCCGGGCAAACAGGCGTTCGAGATGCTCGCTTCCGGAGAGTTCATCTCCGCCCCCCGCGCCGCTGAACTGGGCCTGATCAACCGCGCCGTACCGGGCAACCAACTGGCCCAAGAGACCGAGGCGCTGGCCGAGAAGATCGCCGCCAAACTCGGCACCGCCGTCGCCCATGGCAAAGGTGCCTTCTACCAACAGATGCAGATGCCCAGCGAACAGGCCTACGCCTTTACGGGCGAGGTCATGGTCCGCAACATGCTTGAGGCCGAAACGCGCGAAGGCATCGACGCCTTCTTGGAAAAACGCCGCCCCGATTGGCCCCAATGATTGTTTCCAAAACCGTTAGGCTTTGTTGCCACGCTGGGGCTGGCAAATCTGGCAAAATCACGGCATGGTTATGTTAGGGCTTAGAAACCCTGATGATTTTGGGTCGCCGCGGGCGGAAGGTCCCTCCGGGTCAGCCTCTCACTGACCGACCATTCCCGCAGCGGCGACCCCAAAACCATTCCTCTCCCGCAGCCTCATCGCGCCCTCTTGCCTGTTGCGTGCGACGCTGCCCTGCCCTACATCGCCCCCATGACAGATACATTGCACATCATCGGCGGCGGCATGGCCGGATCAGAGGCGGCTTGGCAAGCGGCGAACGCGGGCGTGAAGGTCGTGATCCACGAAATGCGCCCCAAGGTCGAAACCTTCGCCCACCAAACCGGGCTTCTGGGCGAGATGGTCTGCTCCAACTCCTTCCGCTCGGATGATGACGAACAGAACGCCGTGGGCCTGCTGCATTGGGAAATGCGCGCCGCCGATGGGCTGATCATGGCCTGCGCCGACAAGAACCGCCTGCCCGCAGGCGGCGCATTGGCGGTAGACCGCGACCCCTTCGCGCAGAGCGTCACCGACACGCTGCTCGCCCACCCCAATATCACCGTGGAATATGGCGAGATCACCGAACTGCCGCGCGATGGCAAATGGATCATCGCCACCGGTCCGCTGACCTCTGGCAAGCTCGCCGAAGCCATCGCGGCCGAAACCGGCGCCGAGGCGCTGGCCTTTTTCGACGCCATCGCACCCATCGTCTATTTCGACAGCATCGACATGTCCAAAGCCTGGATGCAGTCGCGCTATGACAAGGGCGAGACCGAGGAAGAGCGCACCGCTTACCTCAACTGCCCGATGGACAAAGAGCAATACGACGATTTCATCGACGCGCTTCTGGCCGCCGATAAAACCGAGTTCCGCGAGGGCGAAACCGCAGGCTATTTCGACGGCTGCCTGCCCATCGAAGTCATGGCCGAACGGGGCCGCGAAACCCTGCGCCATGGCCCGATGAAACCCGTGGGGCTGACCAATCCGCACCAGCCCGAGGTCAAGGCCCATGCCGTCGTGCAACTGCGCCGCGACAACAAACTGGGCACGCTTTACAATATCGTCGGCTTCCAGACCAAGATGAAGTACGGCGCGCAAACGAATGTTTTCAAACGCATTCCGGGGCTCGAAAATGCACGCTTCGCCCGCTTGGGCGGCATCCACCGGAACTCCTTCATCAACTCGCCGACACTGCTTGACGACCAGATGCGCCTGCGCAGCCGCGACAATATCCGCTTTGCGGGTCAGATCACCGGTGTCGAAGGCTATGTCGAAAGCGCCGCCATGGGCCTGCTGGCGGGCCGCATGGCCGCCGCCGAAATCAAAGGCGGCAGCCTGCCCACCCCGCCCGACAGCACCGCAATGGGCGCGCTGATCACCCATATCACCGGCGGCGCGGAGGCAAAGACCTTCCAGCCGATGAACGTGAACTTCGGCCTTTTCCCCCCGGTCGAAGGGCTGAAATCGGGCCGCCGGGGCCGCAAGGACCGCTACAAAGCCTATACCGATCGCGCAAAGGCCGATTGGCAGGCATGGCTTGATCAAGGTTAACGCGACCGGGGTTAACGCTGGATCCTCGCGCCCATCCCCCATATCCTAGGGGGATGACACAGCATTTCTTTGACAAGGCCTACGCGGCGCGGGACACGAAGGTGATCCGCAGCCTCTATGACGAATGGGCGCGCAGCTATGACGAGGACATCAAGGCGCAGGGCTACGCCACGCCCGACCGCGCCGCTGCCACGCTCGCCGAATTTCTCGACGACAAAGACCTGCCGATCTTCGACATCGGCTGCGGCACCGGGCTGTCCGGCGCGGCGCTGAAACAGGCGGGCTTCACCACCATTGACGGCGGCGATGTATCCGCCGCCATGCTGGCGGAAGCGCGCAGAAAAAGCATATACCGCAACCTGTTAGAACTCGACGTTGACGCGCCACTCCCCTTCGCGCCCGGCGCTTATGCCGCGATCAGCGCCATCGGCGTGATCGGCCCCGGTGCGGCCCCGATCACCCTTTTCGATACGCTGATGCATGGATTAGCAAAGGGCGGTAAGTTACTATTTTCACTCAACGAAAAGGCACTGGAAGATCGCGGCGCTTTGGGCATGATCCACGAATGGACCGATTGCGGCGCGGCAATCCTCCTCTTTGCCGAGGAAGGGCCGCACCTGCCCGGGATCGACATGAAGTCTACCGTATATCTGATTGAAAAGAATTGACACTTACCACCAGATTCGCGCCATCCCCAACCGGGCCGCTGCACCTCGGCCACGCCTATTCCGCGCTTTTGGCCCATGATCTGGCACAGGCGGCAGGCGGCGATTTTCTGCTGCGGATCGAAGACATCGACCAATCCCGCGCGCGCGCTCATTGGGAGGCGCAGATCTACGAAGACCTCGCATGGCTCGGCATCGACTGGCCGCAACCTGTGCTGCGGCAATCGGATCGAATGGCGGCCTATCAAGCCGCATTAGACGCCCTCTGGTCGCGCGGCCTGCTCTATGCCTGCACCTGCAACCGCCGCGACATCGCCGCCGCCATCAGCGCGCCGCAAGAGGGAGCTGAACCCGTCTATGGCCCCGATGGCCTCATCTACCCCGGCACCTGCCGCACGGCAGGCCACCCCAAAGGCAGAGGCGCGCTGCGCCTCGATATGCGTAAGGCACTGGAAACACTCGGCATGACCAAGCTGAGCTTCACCGAAAACGGCCAGGGGCCGAATGCCGAAACCGGAAAGATCACCCTCTCGCCCGACCAGTTGATCGACACGGTCGGGGATGTGGTCTTGGCCCGCCGCGACATGGGCACGTCCTATCACCTCTCCGTCGTGCTCGACGATGCCGCGCAGGGGGTGTCGCTGATCCCACGCGGAGCCGATCTGTTCGAGGCGACCTACATTCATGTGGTGCTACAGGCGCTGCTGGACTTGCCCACGCCGCTGTATCATCATCACCGCCTGATCCGCGATGACAGCGGCAAACGACTGGCCAAACGCGATGACGCCCGCGCCATCGCGCTCTATCGCAAGAACGGCGCCACGCCCGACGAAATTCGTGAAATCATCGGGCTTTAGCGCGCGGTCTTAATCCATTGGCTTCATCAGTTCGACTTCTTCACCGTCTTGAATGCCGGTGTAGAAACAGCTTCGCCGCCCGGTGTGACAGGCCGGCCCGGTCTGATTGACCATCACCAATAGACAATCCCGGTCACAGTCGACCCGCATCTCGACCAGCTTTTGCACATTACCGCTGGTTTCGCCCTTGACCCAAAACGCTTGCCGCGAGCGACTCCAATAGGTGACCTTGCCGCTCTCAAGGCTGCGCGCGATGCTCTCGGCACTCATCCACGCGAGCATCAGCACCTCGTGGGTCTCGGCGTCCTGCGCGATGGCCGGGATCAGACCCGCTTCGTTGAACTGAAGGCTTGCAGGATCAAACGTCATCGGGCACCTCGTCGAAATATTTGCATCTGTCTCTGCGGCGCTTATGTAGGGTTTCAGCACGAAAAGGAACAGCCCATGTCGGATGAGACGGACCTCATCAAGCTCTACTCCGCACGCATTCTCGCACTCGCGGCCGAGATCCCCCACTTGGGCCGAATGGAAGCGCCGCAGGCCAGCGTGAAGCGCCGCTCTCCGCTTTGTGGCTCAACCGTGACAGTCGATGTGCGGGTTGAGGATGGGCATCTGGCCGAGATGAAGCAGGACGTGAAAGCCTGCGCCTTGGGGCAGGCCGCCGCCGCCGTGGTGGGCGATGCCGCCCCCGGCAGGTCGCTTGCGCAGATCGCAACCGCCCGCGATCAACTGCGCGCCATGCTCAAAGGCGAAGGCCCGGTGCCGGATGCCCCCTTTGACGGTTTCGAAGTGCTGAGCCCCGCCACGGCCTATAAAAACCGCCATGCCTCTATCATGCTTAGCATCGAAGCCTTGACGGAGGCGATGCAAGAGGCCGAGGCACCAGCGGACGCGGGCGAACGCTGAGCGCCGCCAGTCTCTGCAAGGCTCCCCCTGAAAGCCAAAAAAACGCCGCACATCCCGCGAAGGATGGCGGCGTCAGTCGGCGTGCCTCATGTGGGTCCCGCTTTGCCGAAACCCGACGCGGACAGGCAAGTCGGCGCATCAAATTGGGACGGATGCAGTGGCAAAGCGGCATGAGAGCCTTGGCAGAACTCAGATAAAGGCGGGCAGATGCAGACCCACCACCAACATCACGATCAAAGCGGCGGCCCCTGCTGCATCTTGCAACAACGTGGCCTGTGACCTGACGGCGATAGATTTCAGGGCAGTGTAAGTCATCATCAGTACCTCCTTATCTGTGTTGCCTCTTTGTTCTCACTTCTTCGCCCGCAAGTAAAGAACTTTTTGAGAACATCCGCGAACATAAAGAGTCTATATGCGCTAACCCACTGTTATCAAACGGATCGCCTCGTCCTGCCGCATGAGCCACAAAAGCACCCTCACGGCCTTGCCACGCGGCCCTTCGAGGCGGGGGTCATCGACCAAAAGCTTACGGGCATCCGATTGCGCCACCGCCATCAGGCCCGCCTGACGCTCTAGGTCCGCCACGCGGAAACGCGGCACGCCGGACTGCGCGGTGCCGATCAAATCCCCCGTACCGCGCATCTGCAGGTCGGTTTCGGCGATGACAAACCCGTCCTCGGATTCGCGCAGCACCTCAAGCCGCTGGCGGCCCGTCTCGCTCAGTGGCGCTTGATACATCAAAAGGCAGGTCGAGGCGCCTGAGCCGCGACCGACCCGACCCCGCAACTGGTGTAGCTGCGCGAGACCGAAAATCTCGGCCCGCTCCACCACCATGATCGTCGCATTGGGCACGTCAACGCCGACTTCGATCACCGTGGTGGCGACCAGCACCTTGGTCTCCCCCGTTTGGAAAGCGCGCATGGCGGCGTCCTTCTCGGCGGGCGGCATCTGGCCGTGGACCAGCCCGACAACGCCCTCGCCCAGAGCGGCACGCAGACGTTTGAACCGGTCTTCCGCCGCCGTAAGATCGCTGACCTCGCTTTCCTCCACCAGCGGACACACCCAGTAGCACTGCCGCCCTTCGCCGATCGCATGGCGCATCCGATCGATGACCTCATCCATCCGTGAGGTCGAGACGAGCGCGGTGCGAATGGGCTGCCGCCCGGGGGGCTTTTCGTCGAGGATCGACACATCCATATCGCCGTATTGCGCCAGCGCCAGACTGCGCGGGATCGGCGTGGCGGTCATCACCAAAACATCGGCGAGCTTCCCCTTGCGGCCCAGTTCCAGCCGCTGCCGCACGCCGAAACGGTGCTGTTCGTCAACCACGGCAAGGCGCAGATCGGCAAAGCTGACATCGACCTGAAAGACCGCATGGGTGCCGACGAGGATCTGGATATCGCCGCGTTCCAGCGCCGCGAGCTTGGCCCGACGCTCGCCCCCCTTGTCGCGCCCGGTGAGCAGTTCCAGCACAACGCCCGCCTGTTCCGCCAGCGGTTGCAGCCCCATAAGGTGCTGACGGGCAAGGATTTCCGTCGGCGCCATCAGCACCGCTTGTCCCCCCGCCTCAACTGCGCGCAAGAGCGCCATGAAGGCCACGAGCGTCTTGCCCGCCCCCACATCGCCCTGCAACAGGCGGTTCATCCGCGTCTCGCGGCCCATGTCGGCGGTGATCTCTTCAATCGCGCGCTGCTGCGCGCCGGTGGGGCGGTAAGGCAAGGACGACAGCACCTTTTGCTGCAGCCGCCCGTCGCCCCGGTTCGCCCGCCCCATTTTGCGCCGCTCATTCTGTCGCGCCAATGCCAATGTGACCTGATGGGCGAAAAGCTCATCATAGGCCAACCGCTCGCGCGCGGGCGCGGTGGCGGTCAGGTCTTCGGCCTTCTGCGGATCGTGGGCGGCCTCTGCAGCGGCGGCGAAATCGGGCCAGCCGGCCTGCGCCACCTGCCCCGGATCGGTCCATTCGGCCACCACCGGCAGCCGTTTCAACGCACCGCGGGTGGCCTTGTACATCAGTTTCTGCGTCAGCCCGGAGGTCAGCGGATAAACCGGCTCAAAATCGGGAATGCTGCTGGCCTGATCCTCCGGCACCGCGAAATCGGGGTAGACCATCTGCGCCATCCCGTCGAAAAACTCCACCCGGCCCGAGACGATGCGGCGGCTGCCTTCGGGCAATTGCCGCTGCCAGTAATCACCCCGCGCGTGGAAATAGACCAGTTGAAAACTGGTCTGCGCGTCTTCGACCATGATGCGATAGGCGCCACCCTTGCTGCGGGCCGGGCGATGCGCGCCAATGGTCACAGCGACGGTCAGCGTCGCGGGCAGATGGGCGTCCTTCACGCTGTCGCGCAGGCGGCGGTCGATGCCGGAATGCGGCAGGGTAAAGATCAGATCGCGCGGCGCTTCGATGCCCAATTGCCCCAGCAATTGCGCGGTCTTTGGCCCCACCCCTTCGAGCGTTTCCAGCCCGGCGAAAAGCGGAAAAAGCTGTTCCGGTCTGCCGCTCATTGGCCGTCGATCAGGGCCAGCCAGCCGTCTTCATCCAAGGTCTCGATCCCCAGTTCCGCGGCCTTCTTGGCCTTGGACCCGGCCCCCGGCCCGGCGACCAGAATGTCGGTCTTGCCGCTGACCGAGCCCGAAACCTTGGCCCCCAAACGCTCCGCCCGGGCCTTGGCCTCGGCACGGCTCATCTTCTCCAAAGTTCCAGTGAAGACGACCGTTTTGCCCGCCACGGGGCTGCCTTCGGTGTCGGGCCGCTCGGCAGGGACTACGGTCAAATGGGCCACCAGCCGGTCGATGGAGGCGCGCTCCGCCTCCTGCGCGAAGGCCGACACGAGCGACCCTGCCATGACGCTGCCCACCCCATCGACGCCGATCAGATCGTCCCAGGCCGGGCCGTCCAGCCCGCGCGCCTCGGCCATGGCGGCCTCGAAACTCTGCCAATCGCCGTAGTGCAGGGCGATCAGGTTCGACGCCGCCTCGCCCACATGGCGAATGCCCAAGGCAAAGATCAGCCGCGCCATCGGGATTTCGCGCCGATCTTCAATGGCTTGGAACAGGTTTTCAGCCGATTTCGGCCCCCAGCCTTCGCGGTTTTTCAACTGCTGCACGCCGCTGCCGTAACGCTCTTTCAGGGTGAAGATATCCGCAGGCTCCGCAATCCAGCCGTCGTGGTAGAACTGTTCGACCTGTTTGGCCCCAAGACCGTCGATGTCAAAGGCTTTGCGGCTCACGAAATGGATCAACTTTTCAACGGCTTGGGCCGGACAGATCAGCCCGCCCGTGCACCGCCGCACCGCATCGCCCGGCTCGCGGATCGCATCCGATCCGCATTCAGGGCAGGTTGTCGGAAAGACGAAAGGCGCCGCATCCTCGGGGCGTTTCGACAGGTCCACATCAGCCACTTTCGGGATCACATCGCCCGCGCGGTAGATCTGCACCCAGTCGCCGACGCGCACATCCTTGCCGCCGCGAATTTCGGCCCCCTTGCTGTCGAGCCCCTTGATGTAATCCTCATTGTGCAGCGTGGCGTTGGAGACGACGACACCGCCCACCGTGACCGGCCGCAGCCGCGCCACGGGAGACAATGCGCCGGTGCGCCCGACCTGAATGTCGATGGTCTCAAGCCGGGTCCATGCCAGTTCGGCGGCGAATTTATGGGCCACGGCCCAACGCGGGGTGGTCGAGCGAAAACCGAGCCGGTCCTGTAGGGCGAGGTCATCGACCTTGTAGACCACGCCGTCGATGTCATAGCCAAGGGTGGCGCGCTGCGCCTCGATCGTCTCGTAATGGGCGACCATTTCGCCCGGCCCCTCGCAGAGCGCGGTCAGAGGGTTGGTCGAAAACCCCAGTTCCGCCAAACGGTCGATGGCCGCCTTTTGGGTGTCGGCCAGGGGGGCCGAAAGCGCGCCCCAGGCATAGGCGAAGAACCGCAGGGGCCGCGCGCGGGTGATTTCGGGGTCCAATTGGCGCAGCGATCCGGCGGCGGCGTTGCGTGGGTTGGCAAAGGTCTTGCCGCCCCTTTCGGCCTGCCGCGCGTTCAGGGCCGTAAAATCGGCGTGGCTCATATAGACCTCGCCGCGCACCTCCAGCAGATCGGGCGCGTTCTTGAGCTCCTGCGGGATGTCTTGGATCGTGCGGGCGTTCGCGGTGACATTCTCGCCCACGGCACCATCGCCGCGGGTGGCGGCTTGGACCAGCACGCCGTTTTCGTAGCGCAGAGAAAGTGACAGCCCGTCGATCTTGGGCTCGGCCGTATAGGCCAGCGGCGCATCGGCGCCGAGGCCGAGGTATTTGCGGATTCGTCCGTCGAATTCGGTCACTTCCTCGGCGTCGAAAGCATTGGCGAGCGAGAGCATCGGCGCCGCATGGCGTATCTTTCCAAAACCTTCGGCGACCGGCGCGCCGACCTGTTCGGAGGGGCTATCGGCGCGCTTGAGGTCCGGGAAACGCGCTTCGATCTCGGCATTGCGGCGTTTGAGCACGTCATATTTCGCATCGGAAATTTCCGGTGCATCATCCGTGTGATAGGCGGTATTGGCCGCGCTCAACACCTCGGCCAGCCGGGCCAATTCCGTCTCTGCCTGCGCTTTGGTCAGCGCTTCAACCTCGATCTGGGATGTCACGATCTGCCCCCGATATTGTCATCTGTCGCTTAGATAGGTGGCGATCAGGGGCAGGTCTAGCGATTTCAAGGCCAATGGTTTCAAGCCCGGGCCGAGGGGGATCAGGCGCTGGCGGCCAAGTCCAACGGGACCGGGTCAGGATCGCGCAGCACATAGCCGCGGCCCCAGACCGTTTCGATATAGCTCTCCCCGCCGGTGGCCTGGCTCAGCTTTTTGCGAAGTTTGCAAATGAAGACATCAATGATCTTCAACTCAGGCTCATCCATGCCGCCATAGAGATGGTTGAGAAAGACTTCACTGTCTCGCCGATTCAATCGCTTAGTTTCTGAAATTCAAAAGACATAGCGAAAACAAAGCCGGAATCTTATACCGCGTGTGGAACGCCCTAGAGGTCTGCGCGAAACCTGCGCCCGCCATGCACTTACGGGGAAACCGCCCCCATTCTGCCGCTATGTGGCTCAATGGGTTGCGGGGGGATTGGAAACGGTTATTGCGTTGTGACCTGCTCGAAGTCGGCTAATTCCAGCGTATGCCAGCGGCCATCAGATGCAGGGCCAGCCACGGCGAAAACAGCTTCTGCCGCTTCGCAGTCCTCGCCCCATTCATCTAGCCAGTTGGTGACAGGAACGGTGGAGCCGCCGCACATCAGCACTAGCCCAAGGTCGCGGTTGATTGCCTCAACTGCCATGGTTGCACCTCCGGGGCATTCTCTCCTGACGATGCAGGTTCCAGCGCCAAGGGCGGCGAGGGTCGATCCACAGCGACCACAGCCAAGTGATGGACGATTGCGGGTGATAACCTGCCAGCGCCAGTTGCCCCGAATTTGTCCACGTCCAGAATGACAGCCCCCAGATGCGAAGGCGGGGGAAACCCCATGGCGCGAGATGCTTGGAGCCAATGCGGATGATTGCCGGGCCGATCTTGATGTGGTTTCGCATATCTCTCTCCTATGTTGAGGGGGGCTTAGCGTTGAGAGCGCAGATGCGGAGAAAGGTTGACACGCCTAGCCCCGCCGCCTGCGCTGCCGCCGCGATCCGCTCATATTCATCTTCTGTCATCATGACGGGCACCCGCTTTGTGCGGGCAGGCTTGCCAAGGGATTCATTTGTTGGTCGGGACACTATTTTTTCCATGTGCTGATTATGCCCTAGTAATCGCTTGCGCACAAGATGGGAATGTGATTAATATGGACATATTAAAGGAGGCGATATATGACTGACCGAAAGTTCATACGAGGGCATAAGACTCTGGTCGATGGGTCGCGAGTTGCGTTATCTGAGGACGAAGCCGCAAGCATCATCGCGCAGATTGATGCCGCTGATAAAGCCCGTGCTGACACAATGCCGACCGTTGTGGACTGTCAGCGCTCTGAATGCTCATATGTTCGTCGCCATTGGCCCAGCTAACCCCACCCCCTAGCGCAGAAGGAGAGAGACATGATACCGAAGGTCAAAGACGTGTTGGCGCAATCATATGGCATCACCAGTCGGGAGAACCGCCGCCGCTTTCTACTGATGCAGATGGAAGCTGTTGCAGCCCTTCACCAGCCATTACTGGACGCATACACTTTGTTGATTGATGACGATGGAGCCACCCATGACTGAGACAGCACCGGAACGGATATGGGCTGCAGCCGAGGCTGGGTCAGATGACTTTGATGCAGGAACATTCTGCACCGTGGATGATGGGGGAGTTCCATACGTCCGCGCCGATCTGCTGGATGATGCGGTGAAGGCGCTGGAGGAAATCGACAAGAAGTTCGAGTACCACAACTTTTTAGAAAGCAGCCCTGTAAGGCATCTCGCCCGCGCCACCCTCGCCAAGCTAAGGAGCCACCCATGACCAATGCAAACGCATTACCGATAAAAGTAGCGACAGATGAAACCGTCAGCATGGCGCATTATAACGCTGCTATGGATGCAAAGGATGCTCGCATAGACGCGCTAAAGAAGGCGCTCGAACTGGCCGACGCCCGCTTTCACATGCACGGGATGGCCACAATGACCGAGCGGCTGGAGGAATACGGGTATGAACACGAGGCGCAAGTTCATGGCCTTGAGGACCACCGCGCCGCGCTTGGGGAGGGCGATTAACAGCCCTATCCCCCTGTAACGGGCAATAACAGCCTAATGACGCTCAATCGGAGAGGCCCATGACCCAGAAAAAGCCACCCTGCCCGACAATCCTGCGACAGCTTCTGCGATATGAGCCGGAAACCGGAAAGCTTTTCTGGCGAACGCTAGGGGCTGCCCACTTCGGGGATACGACCGGTCGCAAGGCTGACCATACCCAGAAGAATTGGAACGCCAAGTATGCGGGCAAAGAGGCTTTTACCTGCGCCAATGCCAGCGGGCATAAGCGCGGCAATATTCGAGGGAAAGGGCTTCTAGCGCATAGGGTGGCTTGGGCCATTTATTACGGGTCTTGGCCTGATGGGATAATAGACCACGTGGACATGAACCCCGCCAACAATGCGATTGATAATCTTCGGTTGGCTACTAAGCGACAGAACGGGTGCAACCGACGCACCGTAGGCCGGTCAAAGTATCTTGGCGTTTGTTGGCACAAGGCTGCCAAGAAATGGAAGGCAAGTATTTCCGTCTATAATCGTTCAACTTATCTAGGTGTTTTCGAGAATGAAGAGGACGCGGCGGCTGCATACGACAGAGCGGCCAGGAAGTTTCATGGTGAATTTTCCCGACTCAACTTCCCCGATCAATAGGATCAATCGCGCGCAGGACTACCCCATCAACCTTGTGGAAAGTAATGGATTGGATGGCTCTTCGTCCACCGTACCCCATAGAGGCGGCGTAACTATCGGGCGGGCAAAATGCTCTAAGGCTCTCCCATTTCAGAGGCCCAATATCCTTTGACGCGTCGTGGTGGACATGCCCCGTATACAGGTAGCGATGCCGTGTGTCGGACCAGAACGGGCAAACGTCGCTAAGATACATCGCCAGCCGATCCGGTTTTGCCTTGTCGCCATGGTGGCCCGCAATCAGACACTTGCCCCATTGCATCATGAATAGGTCGCGCGGCTCTTTCTCAACGGTCACGCGGTTGCAATCCCGATACCGCTCCGCAAGGGCGAAGGTCAGGACAAGGTGCGCGTGTTCGTCGTGGTTGCCGCGCAGCACCCGCACCAGCACGTCAGAGTGTTTTTCGCTTAGGCGGTCAATGACCTTGGCAAGCAACGCCACCCCATCATTCAGCACCTTCCAGTGCCGCCCGTCCACGTCCAGCTTGTGCTTGCTCTGCGGGGTTTCGGCGCGGTTATCATCTGCATGAAAAAAATCGCCACCTATGACAAGCACCGCTTGCTTGCTGGGGGGGGTTAGCGCGTCCAGCTTGTCGAAGGCGTAGGACATATCGCCCGCCGCCGTCTTCATGTCGTAATTGGTTTCGCCTGTCTCCCTGCCCCATGCCTGCATACCAAAATGCACGTCCATGAGCGGATAGAGCGAACATAGGTCTTCCATGACGTTTGCGGGGGGATTGGCAGGGGTAGCCGCTGGAACACCCGCAAAGGCATCCTGTAGCCCCGCTATGAGGCTCTGCGCGTCTTGCTCTGGCATCTTCCACCGGGTGGATATGCGCGAACCCGTCTCAGGGTCCACATTGACGATCCACCCACCCTGCGCCTCGCCGGGGGTAATAGCTGCGTTCTGGATGGCGTTGCGGACGCCTTTGGAGAGGTCCAACCCCCTCGCCTTTCCGATCATCACGCGATGCCGGAATGTGTTGATATTCACGCCAAGCGCTGCTGCTGCCTGCATGTTGCTGTTGTGATGCTCTGCCTTGGCTTGGATCGCTTCAAGGCATTGCGCGTCTGTGAGGGGCGGCGTAGGCACTCAGGAAGCCTCACCCGTCATGCGGCGCAGGTTGGCAACGCCTTCAAGATACCCGTCCACCGATACGCGGACACAGAACACGTTGTATTTCATGCGGGGGTCAGTCACCCTCTCATTGAGAAACTTGGTCATGCCTGCGCGGGTCTTTTCGCACTCGGCTAGGGTGGCGAAGGTTCGCGGCTCATAGCCGTCGATAACGTGCGGAGACAGGTCCGCTGGCGTTGTGAATAACGCCACCAGTACAAACCAGTGCATGGCAGTTTCCTTTTGAGAGGAGGTTATCGCTTGCCGCGATAGAGGATGCACCGGGTGTTTGGATGCGCCCAAGACGCCCACCAGTGCCATTGATGCCGCTCGTTCTCAGGAATGAGATGCCAGCGGGCTTTGAGGAAGTCGGAGATAGGAAACAGCATGGCGAGGTTGAATGCCGCAGAGGCAGCCTGCCCGCCGAGATACGCGCGGACCTCCGGCCATCCGTCGCCCAGCAGGTATTGCAGAAAATCCCAATAGCCCGAACGCG
The DNA here is from genome assembly GCF_043557345.1 of Sulfitobacter sp. 1A12157. Taxonomy (NCBI): domain Bacteria; kingdom Pseudomonadati; phylum Pseudomonadota; class Alphaproteobacteria; order Rhodobacterales; family Roseobacteraceae; genus Sulfitobacter; species Sulfitobacter sp. 1A12157. The sequence continues at coordinate 127,885 of NZ_JBIFFV010000004.1, read as the reverse complement.
CGAGGGACACGACAGCAACCCCCATCGCCCCGCGCATCAGGTACCGCCCAAACGGGCCGATATGGCTGCGGAACATGGGGAAGAAGGCCCGCAGCACCAGAAAGAAGCCAGCGGCCACGAGAGAGGCGGAAAATACGTTAATCGGCAGCATTGGATTGCCCCTTTTCAATAGAGTGTGAGAGGGCGTTTTGCAGGGCGATCATTTCCTCCTGCATGGCTTTCCGTACAGCCTTGAGATTGTCGCGCGTTTCGTCTTGCTCACGCTCTGCGCGGGTCTTGAACCATTCTCGGACTCGCATCTCATCGCCCCCCCTTTTGGAGCAACTCGGTCGCGGTCCGTAACAGTGCCATTGCGTCGAAAACTTGCTTGAGTGTTGCTCTATCGTTTTCGCGGTTTTCCTTGTGCATAGATTGGTTTTGTCGGTACTGCGCCACGTTGGCGAGGATCGACAGGCCCAGCAGAATGCCGAAGGGGCCGAACTGCGCTAATTCTGAGATAAGCCCGTCCATCAGCGCCGCACCCCTAGCAGTGCAAGCCCACCTATGCTGGCGAGGATGATATAGCCCTGCCACTCAGCCATAGCACCCGGTAGAGCCGCGATAGTCCACGTCTGGGGGAAAGCGCACCCGGCGCACCACAAGAGGCTGTAGAGCACCACTGCGATGTAATGCAGGGCCGTAGGCACCGCGAACAGCAACAGCGTCCAGAAGCCCCCTGCCCGCAGCCAATCGGCCCGCGTCTGCATGTGGGTTTTGATGATCTCGGCTTTAATGGCATCGCGGTCTGTCTGCGCGGCGATGTAGCGGTCAACCGACGACATGGCGCGGTCGAGAACCCCGCCCGTCAGCCACTTGAGGAACCACATCACCTTTGATCCCGTAACCGCGCCACAAGGAACGCAAGGAACATGAAGCCCGCGATATACGGCATGGCCCATTCCGGCACCTGCGCTTTCAACTCAGGCGGCATCTGCGCCCATGCGACCGGGGCCACGGCGATGATGGCGGCAACGTGGGTTGAGTTCCACCGCCACCAATTACGGGCATCTGAGACAAGTTTCATTTGCGGAATACTCCGAGGATTGCGGCGATCAGCGCGGACAGCCAGTGTTGCTGAGCGGGCTTGGCGGGCGTGCTTTCAACCGGGGCAGCGGAGGCATCAGCCACAGCATCGCGCCGCACCTCGTCAACGCGGCGCTGCCACCCCCTGCCGAATGTTCCCCACGTCCGCAGGCGCTTGAGAAAGGCTAGCCGATCATCGCAAAGCAGGTTAATCGCAATGATGGGCCGCGCCTTCTGAGCGGCGGCAATTGTCACCGGACCCATGACGCCATCGGCTTTGACGCTTAGCACGTTTTGCAGGTACTTGATTGCCCGTGATGGCCCGCTATTCACAGCGAAGTCAGCCACGGCATAGTCTAGCCCCGCAGGCAGATCATCACCGCGCACCGCGTTCCAGTATTGGTAGCGGTACACCTTCACAGCCTGCTCAGTGGTCAGCGCCTTGAGGTCGGCAACTGTGCCACTAGCTTTGATATAGCGGCGATATGTGGCGATTGTGATGCCCTTATTCGTGGCTTTTCCGGGGTCCTTGGGGTGATTTACGAACCCGCCTTCGTGGCGCAAAATTCGCGCAATAGACACTTCCGCCCGATTCGATGCCATGTTAGATTTCTCCTTGCGACAAACAGGGGTTTTGCATGAGACTTATTGATGAGACTGGAAACCGATACGGGCGATTAATCGCAGTAAAGCGATTGCCCAGCACGGGGCGCCGCACACTGTGGTTGTTCAAGTGCGACTGTGGAGCGGAGAAGGAAGCGCCTATAGAGCGCGTAAAGATTGGGTACACCCGAAGCTGCGGGTGCCTTCGACGCGAGGTTACGGCAGAACGATCCACAACCCACGGCCACAGAAGGGGGCGCAAGTCGTCAAGAGAGTGGAAGTCATGGCAACACGCAAAAGCCAGATGCCATGACCCAAACGACCCCAAATTCAAGAATTACGGGGCTCGCGGTATTTCGATGTGCGCTCTTTGGCGCGATAGTTTCGAAGCGTTCCTGTCATACATGGGGGAATGCCCGCCGCGCATGACCTTGGATCGTATTGATGTGAATGGGAACTATGAGCCCGGCAACTGCCAGTGGGCAAATGCATCAACGCAAGCAAGAAACAGAACGGACAACGTTTGGGTTAAGACAGATTCCGGGCCGATGATATTGAAGGACTTTGCGGCTATGACAGGTGTCCCTTACAAGCGCTTACACTACCGGGTTAAGGTCAAGGGGATGGACCCTGTCGATGCGGCGGCGGAGTTGGCGGGGGAGTAACCCGCCCTCATGCTTGAGAATACGGCGGATCGCATGGTCAGCGTTCTGCTTCATATGTCACCTGTTATTTAGGAAAGCGCCGCTCATAGCTTCGGCGCGTGTGTTGCGGCTCAGCCCACGCGAATAGCCAGTCGAGAACGCGGCCAATCCGACGCCAAGCCCGCTTGTCCTTCCGCCACCACGCATAAGCGCAGAGCGTCATGGGCTGGCCTGTCAGCAAGCGGCAGATGCGCGAAGACACCCGCTCGCAGAGGGTCAGGAAAACCGCCATAGGATCACCGCCAATGTCATTGCTAAGCGCTGTGCCTTGCCCACGTCATCGGCCTTTAGGGCATCGCAGAATGCAGCCGCAGCACTTACGCGGTCCCAGCCATCGGCAAGCGCGTAGTCATGCAGCGCCGCCGCTTTGAGGAACCGCGTATCGTGGGGGTTGAACACCCACCGCAGCAGCCGTGGGATTGATACGTCGAAGGGGAAACTTGTGGGGACGGTAAGCCACAGGTCAGACCCCTTGCGCCCCACCTCCCAAGCTATCGGCGCGGTGGTGATGTACCCCGCGCCGTGCCGCGCCCACGGGTAGCGGGCGGCAGTGTAGGCGCTCATTTAGGGCCAATGCGTATCGTCGGCATAGTCAGCCGGGATGCCTTCGGGGAAGTCGCCCGTGCCGTCTTTCATCGCCCAGCTAACCGCCATGACAGCCTCAAACCAGTTCATCGACTGCGTAACAAGGCTAATCATCTGATCCGGCGTCAAGTTGTGCGTCACATCGTCAGCGGCGCGGATGTTCAGCACCGGGTCAGTGACCCCCGCCGCTTTGTAACCCTGCGCCCTCGTTAGTAGCGCCAGATATACCGTGCGGTCAAACTCACGACCTTGTAGCGGGATCGGGTCTGCAACCCCGGCAACTGTGAACGCACTACCTACCTCTAGGCGTCTGGTGCGCTCGGCGTTTACGTCCGCGTCAGTTGCCGCAGGAGCAGGCGGACGCGTGAAGGTTTCACCGTCATAGAGCCAGCCGATTTGTGCAACTTCGCTTGCGACCCAGTTGCCAGCGAGGGGTTCATCAGCTAATGCGACATTGGCGACTTTGCCATTTTCAATGATTGCGTATTTCATAGCTGCCTCCTTTACCAAGACCAGACCCGGACACGTCCGGGCGCACCATCGCCGCCGCCGCCGTTATTGATTGACCCACCACCGCCACCGCCGGGGGTTTGTCCATCGCCCCCTTTAACACCGGAAGTATAAGAGCCAGAACCGCCATTCCCTGCGAATTTAGACACCCCACCCGGAGTGTCAGACGAATAACTAGAATTAGCACCCCCACCGCCGCCGCCTCCGTAAGTTGTCGCCCCTCCACGCCTTACGTCTTCTACCGCGTCCCCTGCTCCACCATATCCTGAATGCGGGAAGTAAACTGCCAGCATGTCGAAGGCACTTTTGGAGATGCCTTTCTTTACCGCACCTGCTGGTGTGGGTGTGATTTGGTTTCCGCCATACCCACCAGACGCGGTAATCAATGACCCCATTGAGGTGCTGCCGCCATCAGATGCGGTTGATTCCGCCCCATTGGCTGTGCCTAATCCGCCCGCGCCAATAACAATGCTTTCGCTCGAAGACACATCCGCAGCCAAGAATAATCGGGACACCCCTTCACCGCCGGACCCGCCCGCTTTGGAAGATGCCCCCGGATGGTTGCCGCCGCCGCCGCCGCCTCCAACAGCTTCAACATAAACAAAACTAACGCCTTCCGGCTTCGTCCATGTGCCGGATGTTAAGAACTCCTGATAATCCGCAACGCTACCTGCGCTGATGTAGTCGCTCAAGCTGCCCATTATGCAGACCCTCCTGTGAGACGGACTTGCCATTCCGTGCCGTCAAAGATTGCTGTGAAGTACCCGCCGTCAGCATCTGCTGCGAAGGTGGCGGCACCGTCGATATCGCTGCCATTGCCATCTACGGTTAGATTGTTATTCGTGAACCAGTTTAGGCCGGCGTCGGAAAACCACACATCATCTCCGGCATTAGGGGATGCGGGGAGCGTCACGGTAAAAGCGCCCGCGCTAGTGTCCGCAATGATCCGGTCGCCTGCGATAGCAGTATATGCGCCTGTTTTGACCTGCCATACGCGATCCGCTGCGCCGACAGTCCCGCGCATGGTTGCCGCGTCTGCATCATCCAACAGCCCTCGCGCGAAAGCCGTCAGGGGGGTAAGCGCCGCCTCATCGTCCGCCGTATAATAGGCCAACCGATCCGCCGCAGGGGTTAACGGGATGAGCGCATTGACTGAATCAGATAGCAGATTAGCCCGCGCATCGGCTGCGCTGGTCGCGCCCGTACCGCCCGCAGTTATAGGCCGCGCGTCGTTGAGGTCATTCTTGATGTCCTCCAGCGGCTCGTTGTGTTGGCTGGCGCTGGCAACCTGCCCGTCTGTGGCTAAGTAGCCAGCGGGAAGGCTATACACGCCCGATGATCTTGGCATGGCAGTTCTCCGTTGTTAAACAGCCCTCTTGCGCCGTTGGGGAACGGTCGCCATATTGGTGGGCATGGTTAGATTGATATTGATTGCAGCGCTTCCGCTGCTTGCCGCTTGCGCAGAACAGATTGCCGCGAAAGCAACTGAATCCTGCGAAGGGTATGGATTTACGCCGGGCAGTGAGCAATTCGCCGTCTGCGTGATGAAGGAAACGCAGAGCCGAAAAGCCGCTTTAGCCGCCGCAATAGCGGACAGCGGCGACAGCTTTAATCAATCGATGAACGCTAATCGCTCCATGTCCTGCACATCGCATGTGCCTGCTTATGGCTCATACGTTCGCACGACCTGCTACTAGGGGGCCGATTTGGACTTCTATTATTTTTTGCAGGTTGTCGCGGCAGTCATTCTCGCAAATGTCGCATCATTCGCTTTCTTCATGGCTGCGATGAAATGCAGTAAACTACAGAAACAGGGCGTGAAAGACGACGCCTTGCCTCTTTGGGTTTATGCCTGTTTGCTAGCCCCCCTTGGCCTTGCCGGTTGGGGCGTGTCGTTACTGGCCTAAAGCAGCCTCTCCACCTTCACGCATTGGCTGACGTAGCAGCGCCTCTATCAACCGACGCTTGCTTTGAGAACTCATGTCCTGCCGCAATGCAGGCTCTAACGCCTTTACTGGATCATCCGACATAAGTGCGCGAGCAATTAGCTGCCGTGTCGCATCATTTTGCCCCTTAGCAGCCGGTCCAAGAACCCCGCCAACTTTCGCAACAGCGTCACCAAACTGGAAGTTAAGGGCCGATCTACCCGCCCCCATCAACCCGCTTGCCGCCTCGCTAGTGCCACCAATATCTTGCAGATTGTCAGCGGTGCGAGAGCCACCAAGCGCCCGGTTTTGCACCTCCCACATGTCGTTCTCGCGCCCAATCCGTCGCCCGTACAGGCTAGGATCAACCGCCATGGCTTGAGCCTCCGCATCACGCTTGGGGCTTTGAAGGATCTTCGCCTTGTTCGCTGTGGGCGCTGTGTTCGCCTCAATTTTGGATAGGAGGCTGTCGCCATACCCCACCCGTGCCGCCTGCTGTTGTGGCGGCGTCATTGAGCCGAACTGCGATACGGTGTCCGAAGAACGCCGCGCCGGACGCGCCATATCAGCGCCTTGGTCTACAGCATCAATCACGCGACTTGCATCGCGGAACCCGTCATTTGCCGCCCGGTACATGTCGGATGATGCCTCAAGTGCGCCATCCAGTTCACTTGCCAGCTTTCCGAGTTCGCGGGCTTCGTTGTTGCGCCCCGCTCGCACGGCAGCGCCGATATCATCCTGAATAGATTGCTTGACGCCTAGAACACGGTCGAAGTCGCTCAACTCGCGCGCAGTCTCGCCATCAGGCGCAGGATCAGCCGCAAGCCGCTTACGGTAGCCCGCTAACTTTCCGTCAATGGCATCGCCTGCCACATTGCTACCCTGCATCCCCCCGATACGGCTATCAATCACGCCAAGAGCGCCGCGCACATCCACAGGGGCAGCATTCCCCCGCGCCGCATCATAAGCGCTATTTGCAGACGCGCTACGGGCCTCTGTGAGCCTGCCAGCCTCTTTAGCTGCCGTAGTGCCGTTAAGGCCAAAACCTTCGTCTACAAACTCAGCTACGCGCTCGCCCTGCCCTGCCTGCCGTTTTCTCAGGAACTCAGCAATCTCTGCACCGCTATCGCCGCCCGCTCGTGCCAAGCCGGAAGCCTGCCGTTGACCGGGAACGCCCACAGCGTCCATCATCCGGTATTGCGACTGGCCCTCTTGAGCCGCGCGCATCACTGCTTCGCCTACCTCATCAGGGTTCTTCTTACTGGCGCGGAGCATCTCGGCGATTACGCGGTTCGCTTTGCCTTGGTTGGCGTTCCCGGTCATTGTGTCGATAACGCCTGTCATGGGGTCTTTCACAGCGTTTTTAACTGCTGCGCCACCTTTGACGACAATAGGGGCCGCAACGCCCGCAATACCGCCCATCGCTGCACCTTTACCAATGCTTGGGGCGAGGTCGCGACCATCCGCATGTCCTGCACCCTGTGCGCCGCCGCCCAATGCGCCTAGAATCCCACTTCGTACGGCTGTGTTCAGTAGGCCGTTCCCCGTGGCGAGTGACGCGCCAGTAAGCGCAGGTACAGACCCGCCCGCAATCTCCCCCGCCCCGTATTGCAGCGGGTTTGCAGACTGCGAAGCCTCGTTCTGAGCGCGTACACGATCACGTTCCGAGGTGTAGCGTTCTCCCATGGTGCCGGACATGTCCCGCGCCATGTTGCCTTGATCATCAACCGTGCTGCCAAAAATAGCCGAACGGACGCCCGCCATTTCGTCACCAAAGCCAAATGTCCCGCCCTGCATTGCGCCGTCAAAAGCGGATGTGGCTTTGCCTTGGAACTCGGCAACGGCTGCGGGGTTGGCGGATACACCGCCGGGGTTATCCGGCAGGCCGAGGTCTTGGGCCTTGCGCTTGCGGGCGGCTGCGGCAAGGGCGAGGGCTTCAAATTCTTCCATCACTTATTCCCCTGCTTGATTGCCCACATTTCTTCCAGCGTGACGCCGTACCGCTCAGCCGCGCGCTGTGCACTTGGATCAGCCGAAAACGCCTCAAAACCGCCCGCGCCTGCCGAGCTTGGCACCTGACCGCCGCGCGCCGTTACGTCGCGTTTCTTTTGCTCGATGAAGGCGTTGAGAACGGCTTTCTTTTCAGACGGCGACTTATCAGGATCGCCCAAGGTTGCGCGCAGGGTGTCGCCTTCTTTCGCGGTGAACGCCGCGCCGAATGTCTGGCGCAGAAGCGGCAGCACTTGGTTATCCACGACCGCGATATACTCAGTCCGCGCTTTGGCTCCTTCGGTCGGGCTAAGGCCCAACTGCTTGCGCCCTTCATTGTAGGCTTGGCCCGCCCAAGTGTAGGTCGCTTCGTCAGCCAACTTATCAAGCTGCCCTGCGACCTCCATCAAGCCCGGTAGGTTGCGTTCCATTTCGGCAAGTTCGGAACTGCTTTCAACGTCAGACTTACCTTGCGCAGCGCCCGCCGCCTTGACTCGCTCAGCATCGCCGCCTGTCTCAATATTTGCCATATTGGTTGCTGTTGTCTTAGCCCCCGCCTGCAAGCCTGCGCCGCGTGTCGCCATGAACTCAGCATATTGAGGCGAACCGGGTTCATATCCCGCGTCGATGGCTTGCATTTTAAGAGCGCGGTAAGTTGCTGGATCGCCGCCGCCGTTGACGACGAACGCCTCATATTCAGGAGTGCCGGGTTCCAGCCCCCCTTGCTCTGCGCGCCATTGCAATTCCTGCACAGCGGTCGGCAGATCGGACGCGCCGCCGCCCTCACGCTTGCGGATCGCCTCATCGTAGGCAAGTCGCATTTTAAGCTGCTGCTGTGGGTCAGTTGCCGCCTGCGCCCGCTCAAGAGCCTGCGCAGCAATAGCCCGCTGTTCATCACTAAGGAACGGCTGCGCAAGTACACGCTGGATTTCCGACACAGAAGGCCCGCTATACTGGTATTCAGAAGGCAGTTCAGCGATGCCCGGCTGTGCTTGGGCTTGCATAGCCTGCGCGCCACCTCCCGGCAACTGTATGGACTTCGCAATGCTGGCAACGCTGCGCGCATAGTTTGGGTCAGTCGCATAGCCGGATTTGCCCAATTCAGCCACTTGTGAATCAAGGTCAGGCGCTGAGAGCATCCCACGGTAACGCGGGTTTTCCTGCAAGAACGACGCATATCCGTCCACGCTGTCGCCCATATCCTCATAGCCGCGAAAGCTGTCATTGATGCGGACAGTCTTGCCGTTAACAACCTCATTCGTCGCCATCGTATTGCCGCCAGACTTGCCGTGCGACTTGATGCCGAAATAATTGTTCCCCGGCGCATGTTTGCCCCATCCGGTTTCCTGCGCTGATTGTGCAATTACAAGGCGCGGGTCCAGCCCGGTTTGCTCAGACACCCGCATCGCGTGGGGCATCATCGCTTGGATAAACTCAGCCTTGCCGCCAGTGGGGGCCGATGCCTTACCAGTGTCAGACTTAGAAGCCGCTGTACGCTTGAGAACAGCATTCGCCACCGCCCCAACACCGCCGGAGGACGTGCTAAAGGTTGGCTCTGTACTTGCGAACACGCTGTCAAAGATAGACGAAGCCGCATCCTGCCCCGCCTTCTCATCCTTTCCTGCACGTTTTGCGATCAACGCCCCCGCAATTTTGCCAGAGGCATAGTCTAGCCCCTCTCCGACGCTCTGCGGGGTGCCGCCGCGCTTCATCATAGCTTGAGCAATCGCCCGGCGCTGCTTTAGCTGTTCAGGGGTGACGCCGGTATTGCCGCCGAAAATATAGGACATTACGCCGCCTCCATCGCTTTGCCGTAGTCAACCGCCATCATGCCCCCGTCCATGAAGACAATGGCCGAAGGATCAACCGCCATAACTTCGTCAGCCATGAAGCCGACGCGCACCGCATCACTGTCGTTGTACTTGTACCGGTAGACCGGCAAGCGCCCGTAGGTGCCTATGGGTTCAATATCGCGCTTGAGGCGACGGTCTGAACCCATAATCATTGCAGACCCAAGGTTGCCGCCAAGGCCAAGCAAGCCGCCCATGAGGCTTTGGCTCTGCGCTTGCTGCTGCTGCCAAATATTCAGGCGCTGATTGTAGTTATCCATCTCTAGCCCCGCGCGGTCTACAGTCGGAATAGACGGCATGGACGTGTTGACGAAGTTAGGCTGCTGCACCTGACCTGTGCCGAGAAGCGCGCCGATTTCGTTAATCGGCTGGTTGCGCATTGCCATCATCTCTTGGAAAGCGCCGGACCGGTCCGCATCCTTGCGGCCCTCAAGAGCCATCTGCTCTGCGAAGTTCTGGCCGATAACATCGTTGTTAAATCCAACACGCGCCATCTCGGCCTGGTTGTTCTGGTTCGTGCCTTGGTTGTAGAACTGAGATTCCGTTGCGTTCTGGCCGAACTGTTGGCTCTGCGCCGCGTTGCCGAATTGCCCACGGCCCAGAAGCTGGTTGTAGTTTTGGCCCTGTGCCGCGTTTTGGAACTGCGCCCGATCCGCCTCCATCCCAACCATGCGCGATTGTTCCTCGCCACCGGCCAAGATTGCTTGCATTCTCGCATCGTTGGATTGCTCGCCAAAGCGGCTCATAGCGCGGTCATAGGCGGTTGAGCCTTCCCGCACCCCTTGGTTAATCAAAGACGTGCGCAGCGCCTCTTGATCGCGCTCTAGCGACGGGTTGAGGCGCGACATCAGCGCATCTTCTACCCGCTGGCGATCCTCGGAGAAGTCCGTTCCGTAGGATTTGGTAATATCGCCCGCGTCTGCAAACCCGCGCTGGATGTTCCCCGCGTCAGCAATGCTCGTTGTGGCCTGAGCCATAGGACCAAGGAACGCGCGCTCTTTCGTGTTGATGTTGGACGCAGAGCCGCGCGCAGGCAGTCCGCTGGTGTCCATAGGGCTTGAGAGAAGCTGACCAATGCGGCCCGACTGATCCCGCGCCAATTCGGCCATATTGATAGACGCGCCTGTGTTGGCGTCCTGAATCCGCTGTCCGTCCTCAGTCAGCGACGTGTTGGCCGTGAATGTGGGGATATCGTACACGTTCCCGTTGTTTGGGTCGGTGTATTGATAGGAGCCGGTCTGGTCATAGGACAGCGAGCCAAGCGGGGTTGTCTGGTTGACGTTCCCCAAGTGCGCGTTGGCAATGGCTGTGCCGATGTTGTTAGCCGTTTGTGCGCCCGCCGTCTCTTTTGGATCAGGGGGTGCTGGCGCTTTAGACTTACCCATTGCTTACCTCGCAAACTTGGACGCGGCCCACGCATCGTCCGTCAAAGTTATAATACATTCGGCCTCGTCACGCCCTCGCAGGCGCGGAATGACCACTTCATCAGCCCCGAAGGCTTTCCACAGCTTTCGCACTGTGGCGTTTTCCGCAGAGGTGCGCGAAACAACCATCTGACAATTGGCGAAGGCATAGCCAAACGCCTCACGCAGAACGCTACGCTGCGCCCAACGTGGGGTCACAGCCGCCGCCGATATCTCGATTACCGCAGCATCCGGGCAGTAATTGTGAAAGACGATAATAGCCGCAAGGGCATCGTTTTCCGTCAGCACCGTTGCCGTCACGCAGTTTCCAAAATCGCGATCAAACCCCAGCAGCTTCATTGCAGCAGGAACGGCGATATCCTCCGCACCCCAAGCCAGCTTCACGCAGCCCGGCCCCCGGCCTCGATCATTAGATCAATCGCAACCAGTTCAACGGGCATCTTGTCCGCCCCGCCGCTGGTGATTTGCACAACGGGCGCGATGGAATGCCCTGCCCCGGCCACACTGTGCCAGCGATCAACCTTGCCCGTGCGTGGATCTTCAACCCGCCGCGCCCAAGCCTTTTCCGCCCACTTGCTGATGCCCCAGACCATCTCATCAGGGTTTAGCGGTGCCACATTCGGAGCCACCGGAAAGCGCACGTTGTAGTCTGTGGCAACGCTATATTTGGCGTCATAGTTGCCGTCCGCGAAGTAAGCCCCGCGCGCCATGGTTGCGACCTTGTAGCCCGTCAGGTCGCCAAGGTCCGTGAAGGCGTAGCAGAGGCGCGCTGTGAAGGGGTTGCCCTCATCTGTGCCGCCGCTATCCAGCTTCATTACAAAGCCGTTGTTACGCCCCACGAAAACATCGTCATTGAACGTGCTGGCGCAATTCCCGTGCCACCCCGTCTGTACCGCCCATGCCCCGGTCTGGAGGTTGGCGGTCAACATCCGGTCAGCTTCGGGGAATACCGTGACCAGCAGGTTGCCATCGGTCCACTTGTGCAACTCCACGTTGCCCATCGTGCGGTCAACTTCGTCTTTCCATGTGTCGCGGATCGTGCGGGTTACGGCAGAGAGCGATAGCGCCGCGCGATCCTGCTGAATCGCCGCGCTGATCGGGACGATCCCGTCTTTGGTCGCAATGAGCAGGTCACCACCGGCCTGCATGGTCGCGCGTTTGCCCAGAGGCTCGCCAATGTCATAGCGCCCTTCTAAGCCCCACGTCCCTACGTCTGAGGGGTCAGTCCCGCTATAAACGGCCACCTCGCCCAGATCGCTGATAAACAGGCATTTGTCGTCAAACCCATCACCGCTATCAAGTGACCACGTGCCGCCCATCAGCAGCTTGCCACCGCGCCGAAAGATGCCCGCAAGGCTAAAGTCCAGCGCCGTACCGCCAACCGAACCCGCCGGGAGATACCAAACGCGCAGGCTGTCCTTTTCGACAGCAAACAAACGGTTGCGATAGAGCCACACGTCAGACAGCGCAGAGGTGTCAACGCCTGAAACCGTGATGCTATTCTCCACCACCGCCGCGCCATCGACATAAGCCGCGCCGCCTGCGGAAGTGAACCGCTCGCCATCCGTAAAGGTGCCGGTGATAGCACCGAGATAGAGCGAACCCGCTGCACCAGCCGTTTGCGCGTATCCGATGATTTCAGCCGTCGCCCCGGAATCGTCGCCGGTGATTGTCTCCCCTACGGCAAACGCCGAGGTCATGAGTTCAAAGTCTAGCCGGTTGATTGCTTCATCCGTCCACGGGGTGAAGGCTGTACCGTCGAAAATATGCCCCACGTCTTGGCCGTTAACCATAATCAGGAAGTCACCGCCGGTCACGCCAACCTGCTGCGAAGACCAATCGCCAGAGGTAAACCCCGAAGCGATAGGCGATTCCAGCCGCCCCCAATCTTTTTGACCCCAGCGGCCCGAACCCCAGACAAGCGCATCGCTGTTAGGAGACGACGCGCTGCTGATCGTGTTGGATACGTCGAAGATTGCAGTTTCGGTCGCCGCGAACATGCGGCTATCATTGCCGTCAACGTAGTCAAATAGCGTCTTGATCGGGCTGGCGACATAGGCGTATTGCTGCGCCCCGCCGCGCATCCGCAAGCCGCGCGCAGTTGGCAAAAAGTTCTCTATCCACTCAGCGCCAAGCGGGTCTTTTGCCGCTGTTGGCTGGTTCTCCACCAAGCCCGCAATCGGGGCCGGTAGCGTGATGCTCTTTGCCTGACGCTTTCTCATGGGGTGATCTTCCAAGGATAGGCGGTTTGCGCGCGCATATTGCGGCGGCTGGACTGCACAAGCATCCGCGCGCCCTTGTCCCGCTCAATCGCCCGTGCAAGGGCAATCTCCGCGTCCATCATCTCTTCTGCGTAGTCCAGCGACTTAAACTTGCGCCACTGCGCCACGAGCATCAGTTCAAGGCACCGATCATCTAGCCGGAACGTGTCGTCGTCGGCTGTGAATACTTCTTTGCGGTTCGTGCCATTGCTGACCACGTTGCGCGATATGTACCAGAAACGGGCGTCCTCATCTGCGGCAAGCGCGGGCTTATGCACCACGTTATCGCCGTAAATAGTCCAGCAGCCGTAGACCAGTTCATATTCTCGGATATCGAAGTTCAGCCAATCTTCGGGGTCAATCCGTTGCAGTGGGGCTTCCCACTTGGTTGACCAGATTTGCGCGCTCTTTGGCATCCGCAGGTAATCATCGGGCAACGGGTATTCAGTTTTCACCCCGTCGCCGCTTTGGTTAGCACTCGTTAGCAGAGACTGCCAATCGTGAGCTTCCGTAATCTTGTCGCAAGCCTCAATGAGCGCACGGCGCAACTCCACCTCAGTTCGATCGGTCGAGGTGAACAGGACGGACGGCTGATCAATGCCCAGCTTAACCGCCGCATCCTTTGCAATTTGAAGCGCCGTGCGGGTCATTTATGCGGCCTCTTTCTTCTTGGCGAGGGCGCGGGCTTCGCTAACGAGCCGCTTACGCTCCCAGCCCTTTGTTGCCTTCACGCCTGCATCGGTCAGCATGTTGCGCAGGTCTTCGTCGTCTAGGTCGGCAAACTCATCGAAGCTGTCAGTCTCCGGCACTTGGCTGGATTCCAGTTCAGCAATGCGGGCTTTAAGCGCCGCGACCTCACCGAGACCCGTGGCCCGCTCAAGATAGTCCTGTGCGGCCTCTACAAGCGCGCGTGACCCCATTCCCATGCGTTTCATGGTGGCGTCTGGAAGGTTTGCCAGTTGCTCAACCGTTTGGACGTTCTGCGAGCGCAGTTCGGCGCGCTTGGCTTCGGTCAGGCTGGGCATTTCGGAAAGCGGGGTGCCTTCAACGAACTGTGCCTCATTCTTCTTGAACGCGTCATAAGCAGCCGGGAAGCGGTCAGCGTATGTCATTTGCGTTTTCGCGTGGCTGACGTAGTGCATCTCGCCAGCCGGGGCTACGAGTTCGCGCTTATTGTCAGCGGGGAAGCGAATGCGGACGCATTCACGGTCTTCAAAAATCGGTCGGCCCGCTTCTTTGGTCTTGCGGGGGTTCTCAACGGCGGAGGTGAAAAACTCAACGCCAAGTGCGAGGTCTGGATTATCCATGGGGGTGTCCTTCTGAGGGATATGCAGGGGGAAGCGGGGCCACAACAGCCCCGCCCGTTAGGTTCAGCCGATTTTGAACCAAGCGTAATCGCCAGACGCCAGTGCCACGCCGGAAGCGTTGGCAGCGGACCCGCCGGACGCAGCCGCGACGTATTCACCGCTCGAAAGCGTGATAGCCGCAGCCGTGTTGCCGGAAGCGATAGTCGCGTTAGCCTTGACGTACTGATAGGTGCCGCCATCGTCCCCCAGAACGGTTTGACCCGTTTTGAAAGGACGCGGCTTGATGCCAGACGCCGCCTCTGCGGCGGTGTAGACATCGGTGAAGTCAACGCCGATGACGTTGCCTGAGATGTTGGCCATTGTTCAGCCCTCCTTAATCTACGAGTTTCGCCATATGCAGCGGGTTCTTGAGCGTCAGTTCGCCGTAGAAACCGATGTGCTGCACAACCGCGTCTTGGTTGACGGGGGTCTGCTTGCCGCCGAACTTCGAGAAGTTGCGGTCCTTGTGGTAACGGAAGCAGATATGGTCCGTATTGATGAAATACGTGGTGCCGGACGGCATGGCGGAACCGATGCCACCTTCCAACACGATTTCCATCGACTTGCCCGCGCCGTAGAACTTGAGCGCCGGGAACCCCAGCTTGGCAACCTTGCCGCCATCGGTGATCCGCTGGATGGACTCGGTTGCAGCCTGATACGCGCCGTAGTGGTCCTGAGACGCAAGGATCAGGTCAGGGCCGGTTTTACCACGGGAACGCTCAATCACGATCTGGTTGAACATCGCCTTAACGCTGTCCTTGTTGACCGCTGTCTCCGTGGTTTGATCCCACGAAGTAGACGACGCGTCATAGGAGGACGTGCGCCAGATGGCGTTGTTCGCCCGGCTAATGCCGCCGTAGGTGCCGGTTGCGGCGTTGGTCGGAATGGCAAGCTGGAGGCCACCGATTTGACGCCCTGCGTCGGCTGTACCGTCGCTGTGGAGGTCTTCGGTAAAGCGGTCCTCAAGTTCCTGCTCAGCCGCTTCCAAGTGCGTTTCCATGATATTCATGAGCTGCGCAGTGGAACCGCTGTTCTGGAGAATATCCTCCATCGACAGCACAACAGACACCGCCGCCATTTTCGGCGTAAACTCGGCGTCGTTGATCAGTTCGGCAGGCTTGGGGTTCAGGAACTGATAGCCCGAATAGCGGGTGTAAGTCCCGGACTCATTGTAGAGCAGGCGCTCGCGGATCGTCGGACCCTCGAACGGCTTCCACATGCCTTTTTGTTTCATTACAGCCAGAAGGGCGTTCGCGTTGCTAACCAAGTCTTGGTAGCCCGACGAACGGTCCTCGATGGCCAGCGACAGCGCTTCTTGCAAGCGCTCGTTGGTATTAAGAGCCATTTGGCATCTCCATCAGGTTAGAAGCCTGCGCGCTGCATGGCGCGCTGTAGGGCTTCACTTCGGGTTTTTGACGGCTGTCGGTTCGCCGGGTTTGAGCCGGGACTTGGTGCGCCTGTCACAGAGCGAGGGGTGCGGGTTTGAGCCATTCCCTCCGGTGCAGCCATGTCGGGCTGCGGGGCCGGTGCCGGGTTAAGCCGGTCGGCTTTGTCGTATGCGTCCTGCAAATCCTTGGCGAAGCCTGTCTGGAGCATCTCGGCAATGCTGTCTGACAGTTCCTCAAACCGTGGGTTTGCAGAGGCAAATTCTTCAATCTGGCGGGTGACGGTCTGCTCCCGCTGCTGTTCCATCGTCTGCGTGACTTGGCCGTAGCCTTGGGAAAGCCGCTGCACCTCTTGGCGAAGCTGCATCACCTCACTATCACGCGGGTCTGCTTGTCCGGGCTGCTGGCCTAGCAGCATCTGCCCCACTTGCTGGGGAGAAAGCCCCATATTGCGGGCAATCTCGGTGAAGCCGCGCACGGGGTCTTGGCGCAGAGTGTTTTCCGTGTTGACGTAGCGGCCCAGAACGTCCGGCAGGCTGACGTTGTGCTGCTCTGCCATCTTATAGAACGGCTCAAGCGGCTCAACGCGCTGGCGATATGTCTCGATGCCCTGTTCCATTTCGCGGATTGCCCGGTGGGCTTCGGCGCGGACAGACTCAGGGGCTTCCTTCCATGCGGTCTTAGCATCGGCAGAGAAGCGCGTGGGCGGCTCCTCATGGCCTTTAGGCGAATCCGTAGGGGCTTCGGCCTTGGCTGGCTCTTTCGGCGTCTCTGCGCCCTCTTTGGGGGCAAACTTACCGTCAGGGCCGCGCGGTTGCGCGCCATCTGCGGGCTTGGCCTCTTTCGGCTCTGCTACCTGCGCGTCCGGCTCCGTCTGATCTTCCTCGCCGCCCACGTCCTTGAAAGCCTGTTCCAGTGCCTCACGGCGGCTGCGGCGGGGCTGCTCAGGCTCATTAGTGGGGGCCTCCTGCGTCTCTTGGGGTTCAGCAACAGGGGATTGTTCCGCCGGGGCGGGTGCTTCCATTAGTTCTTCTGACATTGGATATCCTTCTGAGGGATGTGCTAGGCAGCGCCGAAGCCTGCCCGTGATAGCGCGCGGCCTACGCTGGCCTTACGCGCCTTTTTCGCCCGCTCCCGCTCATCACGGCTGGGCGTGGCGCGCTTGGTCGGAACATCGTTCCCAACTTCCACAACACCGGCTTCTTTGTAGTGTCTCCGCATCTGCGACTTGCTGTCGTAAATCTTGCCGTCTGCCATGCTTTGGAGCGGGCGTTGCGTGTCGCTGATAATCATTGGACAGCACAGGGTGCCTTGCGTGGGCCTGCGTTGGAATGCTTGCTCTTCGTAATGGTTGCGCAGGCGGTTGTATTCGGCCTGCGATACCGGGTGTCCTAGCCAAGTGGGCATTAGTCGTCTCCCAAAGCTACCGGGCGTTGTTGGGTTTGCTCTAGCTTGAGTTCTTCCACGTCGAGCAGGGCTTGGATTTCCGCCTGCTGACGCTTTAACTCCGTCTCATCTTGCTTGATGCCAAGTTCCTGCGCTTTGAGGGCCAGTTCGTGCTGCTTAACAGCGGCGTTGACCTGCGCGTCATACTGGCGAACCTGTGCGGCGACTTGCGCCTCTTGCTGCTTGCCCTGCAACTCCTGCTGCTTGAGCGCTAGTTCCTGTTGCTTGATCTGCATCTCCGCTTGGAAGCGCTGCATATCGGCCTGAGCCTTCATGGCTTCGGGGTCCGGCTTTTCCTGCCCCTGCTGGCCTGCCTGCTGCTTCATCAGGTCAACGAACTGGTCAATCTCGCCGCCAAGGTCACGGCCCGCCCGGAATGCACCCATGCCGAACCGCATAAGCTCGCCCATAAACGGCGCGGCCTGCGGCATCTGCTGAACCACTGGCCCAACTTGATTGATGAACTCACCCACGGCCCGCAGGAACTCAATGCGCTGCTGCTTTTCGGCCTGCTCATTTGGCGCAATGGTCGAGTCTGTCTCAATTTCCATTGCGAACGGGCGCAGGCGGTCATTGCGTAGAAGCTGCTCAACCTGCTCAAGCGTCACCGTGTTAGGTGGAACTTGCTGCCCCTGCTGCTGTGCCTCTTGCACCTGCTGCATGGCGGGCAATTGCATCCCCGACATTTGCACAAGCAACTCAATCGGGAACGTCTCGGCCATCACCTCGGCCTTGATGCGCAGAAGGTCTAGCGCAACCCGCACCATCTCATTCTGCTTTTCACGAACCCGGATAGAACCAAACTGCGCCTTGAGGTTTTGCGCGCCTAGCGTCTCTGTGGCCTCAGTCACCCCGCGCATAATGTCGGATAGGCCGGTGATTTCGTAAACGTCCTCAATCAACTGGCGGCGCAGTTCAATACAGGAGGCAATAACCTCGGCCACCTCTTTGACGGGCAACCAGATGATGCTGTCCTTTAGGGCATTCCCGCCGAGCGCGCCGAAGTTGCTAATGGGGATCAGCAGCGCCTTGTTATCGGTTTGACGCATGGCCGCTTCGATGGCTTCACCTACCTCAGACGTACCAGCCGCGTAGAACCCTTTGAGGCGTAGCGATTCCGACAGGTCGCTGATACGCGCCGTCAGTTCGTTAATTTCGTCCATCTGGTCGCGGTAGTAGACCATATCAGGGACGGGCTTTAGGGTGCCGCGCTCAATGGTGGCATAGGCTGGCTTGGGGCATGGAAAGAAGCCCTTCACGTCGAACAGCGGGGGCTGCTCATCAAGCACCGTGTCAACGCCAGCCGTGACCCAGATCACCTTGTTTTCAGTCTTAGACCAGATTTCCCAGACCTGCGCCTTGCGGTCGGTGGACTGGTATTCGTCCTCACGCTTGCCGCCAACCTCTTGCCGCTCTGCGCTGAGAAACACCTCACCGAAGCGCTGCGTTCCCTCATCCAGCGTCAGATAGGCGCGACGGGCTACCCAGCCCACCTCTGCCCACTTGCGGCCCGGCTCGTGCACAAAGTCCCGGCGGTCAACGTGCATGGCGTGGGCATCGTCTAGCACCCACGAAACACCGCGAGCGCTTAGCGCTAGATCATCCCGCACCTGTACCAGCGTGTCGTGCAGGTCGTCGGATTCAACATCAAACTCAAGCGCCCGCTCAAGCATCTCAGACGCCTTGCGGGGAACCTCGCCCGTATCGCTATGCCGTGGCATGACAACCGGTTGGGGCGCGCGCTGATAGATAGACGGGCGCAGGATTTCCATATTCGCCCAGAAGATTTGAAACTCACGGTCGCCCTTAGCCTCGGCCAAGTTGCTCAGGTTGGCATACAGCTTATCAATGCTGTCGCACTTGTCCTGCCATGTGGCGAACGCCTTCTCTGCGTCTGTGATGGCCTCTAGCCATGGCTGCGAAGCACCCAAAGGCGCGTCGTCTTGCTGTTCTTCGTTCATTTACAGCCTCGTTCGCTTTGCGCCGTTGGTTGGCTCTGGAATGCCGGGGATAAACACCTGACCGGGCTTCGCGTCCTGTACTGGCGGGGTGCGTGGTGCCTCTGGCGGCAAGCGCCACGAAAGGCCCATGTAGCGCCATGCGGAGCCGATATGCTCGGCCCAATCCTTGACGGGGTTCTCACGAAAGGTCTTCTTGTCGTCGTCCCATTCACGGCGGTAGCTTTTCAGCCCTTCCACGCCATAAGCGACACGTTCGCCCCGCTCGTCGTCGGAGCGGTGGAATATCGCCTGATTGATAGCCGTTCGGCCCGCTTGCAGGCCATCGGCTACGCTCACCTTAGCAATACGCTCAGGCTTACGCTTGAGGGCAATCAGGCGCTCAATGCGGGTCTTTGATGTTCCCCACTCAGTATTCGCCGCGTCGTGCGGTACATAGTCGGTGCCGTGGTAGCCCTTATCGTCTAGCCAATCGCACCAATCTTCCAAGTCGTCAGTCTCAGGGACATAGAAGTCCACGATGAGCGGACGCCCGTTAAGCACCTGAAAGCACCATATCGGGTTATTGATAGCCTTGCCCAAGTCCCAAACCGTGTGAACCGGCTGGCTGCGATCAATCGGGATCGGCATAAACCGACCTTGCCGCTCAACACGCGACATTTCAGCGCCGAAGTAGGCACCCACCATCGCGCCGGAAAAGCTGCACTTGTACTCTTGCTCAAAGAACGCCAGCCCAAGCTCCAAGCCGTGAAGGTCTTGATACTCGCGCAGGGCTTCTTTCAGGTCTTCCTCTGATAGCGCGCCTGTCTCTTCGATAGACAGAAGCTGAGAGAACCAGCGCGGGTTAGTCTGCGCCCGGTCAAACATTGTCTTGGCGTGGTTATTGCCGCGCGGGGTTGTGATGAAAGCAGCCCAACCGCCTGTCTCGCGGATCATGGGCGAGTGGTAAGCCCATGCGCTAGGGTTACTCAACGCCCACTCCGAGTAGGCAATGCCGCGAGGGCCAGAGCCTACCGTTGCATCGTACCTGTCAGAGCCTAGCAGTTGGAACGTGCTGCCGTTGGCTTTTTCAATGAACATATCATCATCTTGCATCCTAACGATTTCGCTAGGGTGGAAGTGGTCAAAGATGCGGCGCTTGCCCGTCTTCGCGTTGATGCCGTTCCAGATGGCCTTGCGGGCCTGCTTGTACTCAGGGAAGCAATGCCAGTACGTGCCGATCTCCCTATCCGACAGATCAGAGATGGCGTTTAGAACAATCTCGTCCTTACCCGCGCGGCGGTGCCAGATAGCCATTAGCCTGTCGTGTGTCCGCTCGACTAGGGCGCGGTGGAATTCCTGCTGATACCATCGGACGCGGAACTCTAGCTCTAGCTCGCTCAAGGCTTGGCTTCGTACACTGTCTTGCGGATAACCGTGGTTGCAACGTCAGCGTTAACTTGGAGTGGCAGCAGCTTGGGATAAATGGTAGCCCAGAACGCCCGCTCATTCTCGGGGGCTTCCTGCGCCCACTTCACTAGACGATTAGCGCCGCCTAAGCGGTCAGCCGTTTCCTCGATGATAGACTTGGCGGTCGCAGTTGTTTTGTTCTTACTGCCCTTGGGCCTACCTGCGCCCTTGCGCTTGGCTAAATTGTCAGCCCCTATTTTATTATCGGACATAGCTATTGCCGCGCCGGTTTGAGCGGTCGCGCCTCTTGCTGTTACTGTGTGATTGCGTATCGCCGCCGCGCTGCGCCTATGTGCGCTGAGAAAAATGGATGGTGCCATCCATGTCAGCATCCATGCTAAGAATTGTGAGGCAGATTTACGCAAGTTTTACCACCCGCGAAGGGTCTGCCTGTCCCGAGTGTTAGATGACCCGCGCATGTCCGAGGCCGTAGCCAAGTGCAGAGGCGCGTGTCGTATGTTGGCGAAGGTGCGAGGAATCGAACCCCGGTTCACGGTTTTGGAGACCGCTGCTTTACCACTAAGCTACACCAACGCAGAATGTGTGGGGTATCCGGCTCATGGCTTGGGATAGCGGCCTTGCGTTCGCCCCGTTGCTGCCTTTGCCCAAGCGGTTCATAGCAGCGAATGAATGTCGCGCTGCCTGTACGGGGTCAGCGCCTGTGCCTGATCGAGTGATACGCCGTGCCGCGATCAGGGGCAGCAGTGGCGGACAGGTTGAGCGTGCGACACGGGACGCAATCCCCGCTGTATGCGATTTATAACAGCCGCCCGCAGGCCGGTCTGAAATACGTCCACACTCATGAGGTGCGACCCTACCCGTAACAGGATGGTCCTAATCACGTACCCTGTCGGCCTATCGCACCGCATCAATGCGGCTATGTTGAGACGCGCCCCGGCCAGCTTATGCTACTGACGTTTGCCGGGTTATCATGCTGCCACATGGGGTAATGCCAGACGCGCTCTTGACAGATGGTAAGCTACGAGGGGTCCGGTTAGCGAAGCCTCGCGCGGCCCTGCCCTCTGTCCGGTTCTTTCAGCTAGCGTTACCGGACGCCACCACCTGTCAAGAAAGCGGCTTGAATCAAAAGCGCCGGGTCTAATATCTGCCCGACGCCTCGCGATTATAACACCGGTGGGATCGCGGATCAAGCCTTTGTGCGCTCCGAAAGGTTCTTTAGCGCATCTAGTGTGGCAATACCCTCCCTTGTAGGCTCGCCATCACCCCACAACACCTTGCCCGTGCCGCGCTCTGCATGGTGGATCAGCCCGCGCTCTGTCGCAGTGAGGCACCATAGCCAGCCCTTCCACCGCATATAGCCTGACACCGCTTGACGGTCTCGCTCGTCGTCGCTGCGCATATCAACCCGCATAGACGTGTCAGCCTGCATGGCATCTGGAACCATTTGGATCGCCGCGCCCTTGGGCTCTCCGGTCGTGCCGAGAATGCGCATCCGGTAGGCCCGCTGTGCCGCGCAATACTGCTGCCAAACGTCCCAAAGCTGCGCTGCCTCGCGCTCTTTGCACTCATGTCGGATCACATAGCCGATTTCAGCGCCTAGGAGCGGGTCTGTGACGCGCCCTCGGTCTTTCCGGTAGTCGTCCATAGCTAACCGCCTTTGTCGTGCTGTAAGAGCCGTTTTTCGCGGGTCGTCGTCGCGGGCGAACTTACCCCCTACCCGGTGCGGCTGCTTCTTCTCAATCGGAGCCAACGCGGGCAGCGCCTTTCTCGCCCGCTTGGTCCGTAGTCGCTCTGCCTTACTCGCCATCTTTGAAAAACCTTTCTGCCTGCCCCTTGGGGTCTTCCAGTTCGGCCACCCGCGCTTGCAGGAAGTCCACCATCCGTTGAAGCGGGGCATTGCGCCCGCGCTCCTTTGCCACTCGCCGCTTGAGTGCGGCCATCTCTACCCACTGCCGCTTGATCGTCCGGGCCTGCTGCGCGTTGTGGGCTTTCAGTTCGGCGGGGGTCACTTTTCGTCAGCCTCCGCCTTTGCCGCCGCTATCCGGTCCTTGCAGGAGACGTGGGCAAGCTGGTACTCGTAGCAGCTTCCGTATTTCCCGCGCGTAACGATGCCCTCTGCCAGCATCCGGCGCAGGGTGGTGTCTAGCGAGGCCATGGGGTTCTTGCTGAGAAAGCCAGACCGTTTGACGATTTTAGCGAGGCTCAGGCGATCCCCGTCCGATAGGGCACCCATGATGGCTTCGCGGGCGGTGCTGGGCCTTCCCTGAGACAAGCGCCAGACGCTAATCCTCAACTGGCCCTTGCAGATAAACCCAAGCGCAAGGGTACCTTGCTTGTGCAGGGCGCTTAATGCCGCGCGGGCGCTCTCTATCCCCGCCCGACCGGAAAGGCCCAAAGCCGTTGCAACATCAGACGCTGTGCGCTCGCGGCCATCTGCCATGAGGTCCGCAATCTGCTGCTGCCGGGGTGTCGCCCTCGGCTCCTTGGTTTTCGGTCGCTGTGCATCCTCGCGCATCTTCGCGGCCAGCCAATCCTCCAGCCCTTCGGGTGCCGGATCATTGCGCAGAGTGAATGCCGGGGTGCTGCTTGCTGCCTTGATGTGCGCTTGTGTGGTGTGATGGCGGATCATTGCGGTCATTGCGCTGCCTCCTGTGCTGCTGCTTCGGGAAGGGAATACAGCCAAGCATCGCCGTCTTTCCGCCTGACGACTTTCCCTGTTCTAAGCGCAGAGTGCCGGAGGATATCCCCCACCCTCGGAGCGGGTAGGTCGGGATATCGCTTCTGCACCGCGCCGACGATTTCCTGCGGTGTCATTTCGCCTTTTACGGAGTCCACAACAGCCTGAGTGATTGCACCGCGCGGCAGGTTCACGTTTGTGCGGCATTCCTCTTTGCCTTTCAGCAAGTGGCGATCCACCCGGCCTGCGTTATAGCAGTTGCTGAGAAATTCAGCGTCCATCCCGGCGAGGTCGCAGACCGTGCGGAAGTCTTGCCCGCATCGGCTGATCCAGTTGTGCGCCTCTTGCTGTTCGCGCTGCTCTGCCTCCTGTGGCCCGTCATAGGTGGCGTCGATGAATGCCCGGTGCAGAACGGCCTGCCACATTTCGCGCGATGCCGCTGCGCCGCTGTGGGCGTGTACCTGCTCGTCAGATGCGATTAGTCCGATGTGGCTCATGCGTTGTCCTTTCCTGCTGCGTTAATCGCCGCGTCGATAGCGGCCTGCGCAAAACCGAGCTCTCGCATGTCGCTGGGGTTGGCCCCGTCCGTCAGCATCCGGCTGCACTGGTCGATCTGCGCTTGTTGGGCGGGGGTGAGTGTTTCGGGGTTATAGCGGTTGAGTTGCGTCATGCTGGCACCCCGCAGAGAACAGCCTTCACATCGCGGATGGTGCGGCCTGTCATCCGGGCGATGCGGGCCATGTCAAAGCCGTGAACGTCAAAGGCATGGGCTATGTCAGAGCGGGTCCAGTGGGCGAATTGTCCGGTCATGCTAGCGCCTCCTCGTACATGCTGAGAACGGCGTCACCTTCGTCGCGGGCGTCCCGGTCCATCTTCCGGCGGGCGATTACCTTGCGGACAGTGGCGGCGTCATACCCACGGCCCTTGAGTTCCGCGAAGACATCCTTCGTGGCCTCAGCAATGTCGGCCTTCTCAGCGTTGAGGCGTTCGATCCGCTCCACAAAGGCGCGGAGTTCGTCGGCTGCTACTCGGTCGGTCATGCTGCGCCCTCCCGGTTAAACACAAGGCCACGGATCAGGCACTCCGGAACCATAAGCTCAGGGATGGGGCTGCCAGTTTCATCCGTTCCCGGCTCATAGTTCAGGCTGCGAATGCCGATCAGGCTTTCTTGCCCCTCAGCGCCCAGAAGGATGCTGCGCACCTCCCAAAAGCGGTGATGCCCAAACTTGTTGTCACGCCAAAAAATGATTGATCCGACATTCATGCTGTCTCTCCTGTGGGGTTGGCGCGGGTCATGCGTAGACTTCCGCGTATTGGTCATCGGGGCTTGTCGGCATCCGCTTGAACGGCTCACCTCGCGGCGGCTCTGTGGCGGCTGCATCAAGGCTTTCTGCGGCTTCATGGCGGGCAATAAAGTCGGCCTCGCGCAGCTTCGCCTTTTCCTCGCCAAGAAGGTCGCGATATGCGAAGAACAGCGCCGAGCGGTACTTGCGCATCGTCTCACGGCTAACCGCGCCGGACTTGATCAACTCAACTGCACCGCGCCCGTAAAGCCAGCCATCGGCCACGTCCTCGCCCGCGTTCATCCGCTTCGCCGCGATGGCAACCGGGTCAAGGCTGGGGAATTTGCGCTGAGAGTGCAGAGCCTGCGATTTGTTCATGTTGCTGCAAGCTGCACCAACCTCTGCAACGGTCGGCCAAGCGGCGGTTTTCATCTGGTAGTCAAGCTGGTTCGTGACCTTCGCCAGCCAAGAAAGGTAATCCGAGGCCGGGGCCATCTTGAGGATAACCCGCATCAGGGCGTTGATCTCTGCGGCCATCGCTTGCTCGTTTGCCTGCAATGCGCGGCGCGGGCTGTATCGGTCGAGCCAGAGGGTGAATTCGTCTGTCAGTGCTTCGGCGCGGGTGTTCATCGGTTCAACTCCGGGTTTGTTGCAAAGATTGCGTTGAGGTCGGGGCGAATGCGCTGCCGGGTCGCGCCGTTCACCTGCTGGGGAATGATTGCCGAGACAGCCGGGGCGTCACGGATTCCGGCGATTTTCTGCATCGGGGGGACGAAGTAACTCAGGCTGCTAGGCGGGCCGTCGCCCTTCTGCCGCATCGTCTGCGCCACGATTTCTAGGGCATCGCCTTCGCTGAAAGAGAGTTCACGGCGGGCCTTGTCGAACCTCATGAAGTCCGGCCCGTTGCCGACGATCTTGCCATTTGCTGTGACACCAGACGCGTCATGGCCTGCGGCAACCAAAACCTTCTCGCGAAAGGTCAGGTCCGCGCCCGCGCTATCATCATCAATCTTATATGGTTCTGGCTCTGGTTCTGGTATGGTTTCGTTTGGGTTAACCGAAACAGAACCGTCCGCTTTTGCTATGTCTTTGTTTTTGCTCGATTTGGGCCTTCCACCTTTGGCACCATTCTCGCGGTTCTTGTCGATTTTTTCTTGCGTATTTTTCCAAGTTTTCAGCAGCTTTTCTTGCGAGATCATCCCATCTTCGACCAGAAAGCCGGAAATTGTGGTCAGCAAGCGAGCCTTGATCTTGCGCCATTTGGCAGGGGTCAGGCCGAGAATTCGGGCGTTGTCTTTGTCGTCGTCAGGCACCCAGCCATTGCGCCGCCACATAGCGGCAAGCAACAGCATGTATGCCCCGTGCTCTTCGGTCGTCAGATGCGTTGTGTCGGCCAGATAGGCGTCCCAATACATCGGCATTGAAGGTGCTTGACTCATGCGGCCCCCGTCATTGTCGTGCCTGCCCGGTCCACAACCTCGACCTTCACAGCCCCGCCCTTGACGACTTCGCCGCGCACGAGGGTCAGCCCCCACATGCTATCGTCCACGCCGATCACGTCAGATATGCCGTCTAGGTGAGGCTTGATGCTGGCAAGCATGTTGTCTAAGTCACGCCGCCGCCGATCAGGCGGGTTGAACGTGATGCGCAGATGCAGGCCCACGTCCCGCAGGTGCGCGAAGTTCATATGAGCCGCCTTGCAAGCCCACATGGCCTCTGTCCGCGCCTTTTTACGCAGAGGGGCAACCGCCAGCCGATGCTTGCGGCTGTTCGGTGACAGGTCTTTGTGGGGCCATGCGAGGTAGATCATGCCTGCGCCTCCATCGAATAGCTTGCGACCCGCGCCCCGGTGTCTGTCTCGACGCGGGCGGTGTGGATCTTGTGGCCAGCTTGCTTGAGGTCATACACACGCGCCCCAAGGCGGAAGCAGCCGAACTCCCGCAGCGCGTCCATCGGCGTGATGTGACGGCCTGCCTTGAGAGCGGAGAGGATTTGGTCGGTCTGGGTCATGCGTCCTCCGTTTGGTCGGATTCACGGCGGCTAAACCAAGCGGTCTGCTTTGGCCCCTCAACGGTGAAGCTGCCTTGGCAAAGCCATTCGCAGAGAAAGTGTCCGAGTTCTGTGGCGGTCTTTTCGATCTCGCTAGCGTCGAGCGGGAAGCGCGGGTAGTTAATCAGCGTTACGCAAACGCCCGCTTCCATCCCCATCGTGTAGACGTAATCGACGGGCTGCACCGATACGCATAGGCCGCGCATGGTGAAGCTACGACAGGCGGCAAGAGCGGCTTGGTAGTCGCCCCCAATCCAGATACGGAAGGTTGCGCTTGGGCATGTCTTGCTAATCATCCCATGCACTCCCCGCCATCGGTTTGGCAAAGCGCACCTTCCGTGTCGAAAATCCAATCCCCTTGTCGCTCAACGAAGTCGCGCAGTTCTGACTTGGTATAGGTCTTGCGGAAGCGTGCACCGTTAGGGTTGGAGGTCAGACAGCCCGCCAAACGCTCCATTTCCTCCCACCATGCGTGGCGCTCAGGGAAGTCACGGGCCAGCATGGCTTGATGCGCTTCGGATTTGAGAAAACACCCGTCACAATTGCCGAGGGCTGAGTTCCCGTTCACCACGTCCAAGCCAAGGTCAAACGGCTGATTGCGCCAGAAATTAACCACCTCATGCCGCGTGATTTGTGCATCGGCCAACGGATACCAACGCTGCCAGCGCTCTTTCAAAGGCTCACGATTGATGCGGCGCGGTTCGTCTGCGCGGATGCCGACTGCCGCCCGCCACTTATCCCAGCCAAGGCTAAGAAGGTATTCTTTGGCGGGGCGAACTTTCAGTTCCGAAGTGCAAAACCGCGTTTGCTGGTTGGGCAGGTATTTCTTCTTGCGGATTAGCGCCTCAAACGGCTCACCGTTGCGGCTGGCGCTGTTGTGAGATACAATCTCGAAGCGCTGGCGCGGGTCTTCGTGGTCGCGGTATTCAACCCAGGTTATATGGACGCCCCACCGCTCACTGCACTCCTGCACGAAGTCGAGCGTTTCAGGCATTTCGCGGCCCGTATTGCAGAAGACCACCTGCACCCGATCTGGGTCGAAGTCTCCGTTCACTGCAAGAATTTGGTGCAGCATGTAGCCGCTGGTGCGACCACCGCTAAAGCTGATCTGGATTTTGCCTGTCGGAAGTGTGTAGCCCCTCATACGTCACCCCATGCGAAAGAAAGACCCCCGGTGACGGCAGGAAACGCCACCGGGGTAGTTGGCCCGCCGCCATGACAACGGCAGGCACAGGGAGGAACTGACGCAGTAACGTACCGCTGCGCCTCGGATGCTGATACCGTCATTGCGCCACCTCGCCCTTGCAATCCTTGGAGCGGGTGCCAACATTATTGGCAGACGTTTTCCAATTGAACAAAGAGCGGGGGCAGTCAATGCCAGCCTTACGAGACATTTTCTCAATGTCGTCATACCAACTAGCAGGGAACATGCCCGAAGTACGGGCGTGTCGGATCATGTGGAAGGATACGCCGAGCCGGGCCATGATGGCCTCTGGTGTCAGCGCATCAATTATCTGATGGACGGGTTTTTTGCTCATACCCCGCATAATGCTAAACTATTTAGCAATGGTCAAGCTAACAGTTCAGCTTTGCGCCAATTTTGTTGGCAGGGCATCATGCGAAGTATGGAAAAGACACCCGATACGCCCCGCCCCTATTCTGACATTGCCGAGCGCCTAAAGTGGCACCGCAACCTCTTAGGCATGAAACAAGACGAATATGCCAAGTCGATAGGGGCGAAGCGGTCTGCCCTCTCCCTTTGGGAGGCTGGCACTCACCGCATGTCTTTGAATGCCGCGTTAGACTTGCGCAACAAATACGGGCTGTCGCTCGACTTCATGTACGAAGGCATAGACGATGCGTTGCCGATGACCTTGCGCAACGCTTGGCGCGACAAGCCCTGAGTTAACGCTTCCAAGAAATCAATTGTAAAACCTGTCGCTGCTGCGCCCTCGCGCAGTTGTTCGATTCTGTGCATAATGTTCACCCTTTGTACCAATGTCCTAGGCTAGGCAATTAACCTGCCTTGGGTCAATGCTAATATGACTAGCTAATATTTTTAGCAGAAAAGTCTTGCATTGCTAAATTTCTTAACATACTCTCCATAGCACAGGCCACAACGGCCAGCCACAAGGCAAGGAGAGAACGCAATGCAACACACCGACACGAACGACCCCACCCCGATCTTCGCGCACATCACTGCTGCTGGCGAGGCTGCGGGATTTACCGCCGAAGCGCTCAACCAGCTTGTTGACTGCTTTGAGCAAGACCTCCCCAGCATCTATGACCTGCCGCCCCTCGACTGGCACCGCGTAGACGACGAGCAGACGCCCCCTAGTGCGGCGCAGGCGGTGCGGTTGTGAGCGCCGAACTCAAGACATGCCCTTTCTGTGGGGCGGCACCTGAGAGCGAGCGGACGCCATTTTCGCGGCTATTTAGGATTGTATGCCCCAAATGCGAAATCGAAATGCACCGGGTTACGAAGGAAAGCGCTGTGGCCGCATGGAACGCCCGCGCCGAGGCCACCCAATGATCCCCCGCTGGACCCGCCAAGGCGACGGGCTGTTCACGGCACCGGGCGGCTACTCCGCGGACCAGCACAGCCCGCTAGAGGACCGCTACACGCTGATACTGCCCTGCGGTGCCAAGCATACCGGGACCGCTCAGGAATGCCGCCAGATCGCGGCGCAGCACGCACAGGAGAACGCATGATGGGCTGGCAATTCCCCACACCTGCCGAAATGGCGCAGGCACGGGCCGACATGAAGGCCGCAGGCGAAGCCGCTCGGATGATGGCGGATGAAGGCGACAAGCCCGAAGCTGGGCATTTCTACACCGTCTCTAAAAGCTTTTCTAACGGCGATGGTAGCTGGACGGAACTGTTTTGGGAAGTCCTGTCGGTTAGCGGTCCCAAGGCATTCGTAAGAATACACGAGCGTCACGGTGAACCGATTGAGCGGTTCTGGATGATCGAAGATCGCGCTTGGTATCTCGCTGACGAGGCTTGGAGCCTGCGCAAGGAGGCCCACCAATGACCCTTCACAGCACATTCCCCCACCACATCCCCCGCGCCTGCGACCCGGTGCTTACCGCCGCGCAGCTTGCCGGGAATGGCAACCGCAAGTCCACGTCTGCCCGCCTGCTGGAAGCGCTTTCATTGCATGAAGGTGACAGCGACCTAGGCCAGCTTGCCGACGCTATTCTCAGCGCAGGCGACTTCTACGCCCGCCGGGATCGCGAGGAATACGAGGACGCAGCCCACGCCTGCGAGAACGTCACCGGATACGCTGAACGCTTGGCCGACGAATGGCGGTTGGAAGCGGAGAGCATGGCAGAGGTGATGCAGTGACCGATTATAATGATGGCAAATGGCACCGCTGGAATGGCGAGGACATGAAGCCCGCTGGCGTGCACGATAAGTCCGAGGTTGAATTCCTTTGGCATGAGGACCGGTCCAACAAGCTAGGGCGCGAACGTATGCTCGCAGGCTGGAACTCAGCCGATGAGCGGCCCAGTTGGTCTAACGTTCTCAAGTTTCGCGTCGTCAAGGAACACAAAGAGCCGCGCGAATTCTGGATCGACGAATTGCGAATGGTCGCGTCCCCGATTTCTCATCACGGGTTCATCAAAGTTCGCGAGGTGCTGGAATGATCACCCGCTCCCACCCCTCCGAACACGTCCAGCGCCAGCAGACAGAGCCGCGCAAGATGCTGACCGTGCCGATGTTCGTTGCCGGTCTGGCGCTATCCGTCGCGGGCCTGATCGGCGGGCATATCGCCAGTAAGTCGATAGCCAACCTCGCGCACTTCAACGCGAACACGCCCTTCACCCTGAGAGGATTTTGACATGAACGCCGTAACCAAGACAGAAGCGCAAGAGCATTTCCTGCCCGCCGATCCCATGGTCAATATGATTGAGCGGATCGCCATGGACCCCAGCAGCGACTTGGACAAGCTGGAACGTATGCTTGCAATGAAAGAGCGTATCGACGGGCAGAACGCTATGCGCCAGTTTGCCGACGCGCTTTCCCAAGCTCGCGCTGAAATCCCGCCAATCGTCAAGGATTCAACGGTGGACTTCACGTCCAGCAAAGGCCGGACGCACTACAAGCACGAGACACTGGCAGGCATCGCCAAGATCATTGACCCGATCCTGTCCAAAAATGGTCTTTCCTACCGCTTCCGCACCGATCAGGGGCAAGGCGGGGTAAAGGTGACTTGCATCATTCAGCACCGCGCAGGCCACGTCGAGGAAACTACCCTGATGGGCGGGGCCGATCAGTCGGGCAACAAGAACGGCTTTCAGGCTATAGGCAGCGCCGTGACGTACCTGCAACGCTACACGCTCAAAGCCGCGCTAGGTCTTTCCGCCGAGGTAGATGACGACGCGCAGAGCGTGACCGACAACACCCCCGCTCAACGTCAATCTAAGCCAGCACAGCAAGCCGCCCCCAACCCCGAAGCCGTGGCCGATCAGATGATTGCTGCAATCAAAGGCGCTGAAAGCGAAGACCGACTGAAAGGCATTTGGACCAGCGACAAGTTCAAGGCCGATCTGGCTTGGCTTCGCGGCAAGGCACCTGAGAAGGCCGCTCACGTTGAGGCCGCGAAGGACTTCCGCAAGCAGAGCCTCGCACAGACGAACCACGACTTGGACGATGAAATTCCAGAATTTGAAGGGAGCCTGACGTGAACGATATGAACCCACGCGCGGTAGTTGGGGGGAACAATCCCCCTGACCCCATTGACGAAATCAACGCGTCTTTCGAGGCCGACCGCGAAGAAGCCGCCAACTGGACCGATGGCGCACCCGTTGAGAATGAAGCGCAGATGAAGGCGGTAGACGCCCTGCGCAAGTCCATGCGGGAATGGCGTCTATCGCTTGAGAAGGGCCAGAAGGCCGCGACCGCCCCTCTCCGCGCCGTGTATCAGGCCGAGTTGGACCGGTGGAAGCCGACTATTGAGGACGCCAAGCGGATTGAAGGCTGCCTTGTCTCAACCGTCGATGCCTTCAAGCGCAAGCTGAAAGCCGAGAAGGAAGCCGCCGAACGGGCAGCATGGGAGGCCGCGAACAAGGCCCGCCGTGAAGCTGAGGAAAAGGCCCGCGCCGCAGATGCATCCAACCTTGAGGCACAGCGTGAAGTTCAACAAGCGAAAGATGCCGCGATTGAGGCCGAGAAGGCCGCGCAGGCTGCGAAGAAAGATCAGGTCAAAGGGCTGCGCACAGTCACCCGCTACACGATCGACAGCCACAAGACCGCGCTGGCCGATATCTACAAGACCGACCCCGACGCAATCGTTGCCTTTGTCGATGAATACGTGCGGCGGAACCACAAGACCCGCGCCATTGCTGGCGTGACCGTAACCCAAGAGCAAGAGGCATACTAATGGCCGGATCAGTCAACAAAGTCATTCTCATTGGCAACCTAGGGCGCGATCCCGAAGTCCGCACGTTTCAGAACGGGGGCAAGGTCTGCAACCTGCGGATTGCCACTTCCGAGACATGGAAAGACCGCGACAGCGGGGAACGCCGCGAAAAGACCGAATGGCACAGCGTTGCCATCTTCCAAGAGGGTTTGGTTCGCATCGCGGAGCAGTACCTCAAGAAAGGCTCCAAGGTCTACATCGAAGGGCAATTGCAGACGCGCAAATGGCAGGACCAGAGCGGCGCGGACAAGTACAGCACCGAGGTTGTGCTGCAAGGCTTCGGCGGCACCCTGACGATGCTGGACGGGCCGAGCGGCGGCGGTCAATCGCAGGGCTATGACAGCGGCAGCACGGGCAACTATGACGCGCCGAGCGGCTACGGCGGGGGCGGCAACCCGAATAGCGGTCGTGACCTAGACGACGAAATTCCCTTTAATTACAGTTACTTGTGAGGAGATATGCAGTTTGACACATACAGCATTGCGAAGCAACTGGGCATCCCGTCAGAGCAAGTTTGCTTGGTTGGGTCCAGCCTTATTTGCGGCAAGGGCAATGACATTGACGTTCTTTGCCTTCTGGATGGGGGAAAGGAACCCGAAGACGCCGGGTTTATGCCTGACCTTGATTGCCTCGAATATGAAAGCGATTTCACGTCATACCGCAAAGGCGACGTGAACCTGCTGGTGACGCGTGATCGCCCGTATTTCATGGCAGAAGTTGCAATTGCACATGCCGCGCGGGTCTTCAACGAGGGAAAGTTTGACATGACGAACCGATACGACCGGGTTTCGTTTCATGGCTTAGTACGGTCAGCCGTGGCCGGACACATGCAAACGGAAATCCCGTTTTGACACCCCACGGGCGGGCCTACCTGATCCGCCGGATAAACAGCGCCCGCAGCGTATCTGCGTTGCGGGCATGGTGGGAGGGCAGCATCGGCATACAGGCCAAGCATGATCCCGATATTATCGCAGCGAAAGACAGACGAAAGGCGGAGTTAGATGGCAACGCGAACCGTGACGAACCAGCAGCAGCTAGACAGCCTGATCGCCCTTCTAAGCGAGCGTAAGCAGCCATTTACCGTGAGCATCACGCAGGGAAAGAAACGCAGCGAAGACCAAAACCGGACGCAGCGCATGTGGATGCTTGAAGCGGCTGAGCAGCTAGGCACCGATACCGCAGAGGGCTTTCGTGGGTACGCCAAGCTGCATTTCGGCATCCCGATCCTACGCGCCGAGAATGAACACTTTGCCGCAGAGTATGACGCCGTGATCCGCCCCCTGCCCTATGAGCAAAAGCTGCGCCTGATGATGGTGCCGTTTGACTTCGGAGTAACCCGCCAAATGACGACCAAGCAGAAAACGCAATACCTCGACGCCGTAGCGGCTCACTTTCGCGGGCTAGGGGTCGTGCTTACGCAGCCGGAGGATAAGCAGTGATCCCGAACCCAGATGAAATGCTATTCTGCATCATGCAGGACGGAGGAATCGCGGACGGAGCAAACGGCCTTGCGATTGGCACGAGCGAGATGGAAGCGTGGCAGCGACTGCTGGAGCCGCTAACGCATCACGATGTGGAGAGGGCCAAGGATAGCGGATGCACCGTGGTCCGCTGCGCAATCATGGTGCTGAACCCATGAACAAGCCCCTCCGCCGCACCCCCATGCGCCGCAAGTCGGCAGGCACCACGAAAGCCCGCACCGCAGCGCGTGGCGAGGACTGCCAACTGCGCCTGTCCTGCTGCAACCACGACCCCGAAACAACCGTGCTGGCGCATATCCGCATGTTTGGCTGGGCAGGCACCGCACAGAAGCCGCCAGACTATCTCGGCATCTTCGCCTGTTCCGCGTGTCACGATGCGCTTGATAGGCGCTCAGGCGGCGAGGAATGGGGCTTTGACGATGTATTGCGGGCAATGGGGAACACCCTGATCCGCCAATTTGAGAAAGGCACATGGAAATGACCCCGCCCAACGAAGTCTTGCAACGCAACCTGTCTGTCCAGCAGGGCCGCAACGCCAAGAAGCAGGCCGAGATTAACCGACTGTGGAAGGTGATAGAACGCCTGACCGCAGACAAGGCCGCGCTATTGGCTGATTTGAAGAAAGCACGAGGTGAAGCATGACCGTGGATATTTCAAGCGAGGCGGTGGAGCGGGCAATCGCTATGGCTGGCCTGCATGGCTTGCACGGAACGCAGGCCACCTTCCGCGCCCAAGCCGAGCGCATCAAGGAGTTGGAGGCGGAGAACGCCATCATGCGCACCGAGAAACACGCAGATGCCGAGGCTATCAGGGCGCTGCGTGACGACCTTGACCGCTTGCGCTCAGACCGCCCGTTCGTGATCGGCTGGAATGACGGATTTGAGCATGGCGTGAAAGAGTCCATGACCATCTGCAACCGCAGCTATGGCAAGCCTCTGCACCACGTACACCGAGACATTGCCGCCCTTATCGAAGGAGACACCAATGACTGATGCTGATGCCGCAATCATAGGGACGCTGATAGTCGTCGCCGCGTGTGTTGTGATGGAGGTGATGTTTTGACTGAGCAAGAGCGCGTTGAGAAGGTGGCGAAGGTTATGGCCGAGGCTGTGAACGACACATCAACCCACGACCCTACTATCTGGGGCGAGTACGAGGACATGGCCCGCGCCGCTATCGCCGCCCTTGCCATAACGCCGCAGGAGGCGGCGAAGGTGCTGTTGGCCGCTGTCGATGCATTTATGAGCGGCGAAAAACTGACCGAGGAACAGCGCGAACTGGAAAGGACTGCGGTAATTGCGGGTGCCTTTGCCGGTGGTGCTTACGATAGATATTGGCCCAAGGGCGGCGGCGAATATCACGCCCTGACCCGCGCCTTTTTGCTTGCGCTTATTGACCCGGACCATGCCGAACTTGACTACCTGCGGGCCGATCCAAGCGCAGGACAAACGGCGCGTGATGCAAGAGCCGCCCTACGCGCTATCTCGGAGGACAGCCATGAGTAACGCACTAGACGACCTGATTGCAGCCGTTGAGGCGGGAACCGTCGATGGGAAGTTCTCGCCACTTTATGAGCGGGCGATTTACCCGATCACGCAGAATATGGACGAAGTTTACCTAACCTCAGATGCCTACAACGGAAGCCTCGACGCCGCCCTTGCGCTTCACAACGCGGTGCTGCCGACTTGGGACTGGCGAGCCGAGGAAAACGTGAACGGCTACGTTTCTCATATTGGTCCGGCGCGGGAAGAATTCATGCCGTCAACTATGGCGGTAAGTTTGGAAAGCGCGGCGCGGGCATGGCTCTTAGCAATCCTACGGGCAATGAAAGAAGGGAAGGACGCATGAGCCAGCCGACCGACAAGAAGGCGATGGACCTTGTTGCCAAGTGGGAGGCCACGGGTCGCATTGTCCGCAAGGTTATCATCGAAGGCAAGCGCATTGAGGTTGAGTT
Organism: Sulfitobacter sp. 1A12157; assembly: GCF_043557345.1. Lineage (NCBI taxonomy): Bacteria > Pseudomonadati > Pseudomonadota > Alphaproteobacteria > Rhodobacterales > Roseobacteraceae > Sulfitobacter > Sulfitobacter sp. 1A12157. The sequence goes on along the minus strand of NZ_JBIFFV010000004.1, from coordinate 92,557 downwards.
TGACCGCGCGCCCGTCAAAGGCGTGACTTTGGATAACGTCAAATGGTGAAGCGCTTTTTGCCGAGATATGTCTACCGGATGGGCCGCAACGGCTATCTGTACTATCGGCATGACGGGGTTTCGCACCGTATGCCCGACGATCCGGCAAGCGCCGAGTTCGCGCAGGAATATGCCCGCCTGCGGAGTGGCCGCGCCCTTCCAACGTCCAAGCGCACCGTCAAGAAGCTGATCGCGTCTTACCTGTCCTCGCCCAAGTGGGAGGGGCTGTCGCACAACACGCAGAAAAGCTACCGGCAATCGTTTCGCTATCTCGAAGAGAAGATCGGCCCATACGATCCTGCCCGAATTAAGCCGCACCACGTCTATGACATGCGCGACAGCATGACAGACAAGCCGACCACCGCTAAGCGGCGCGTAGGGGCGCTGTCAGTGCTCATGCAGCACGCAATCAAGCTGGGGTGGATAGAGCGCAACCCCGTTCACCCGCGCTTTGAACATCTCAAGACCAAGAAACCACCGCGCCAGCCTTGGCCGCTCGAACTGATCCAAGCCGCCCGCGATACCGCTGACCCTGACACGCTGCTGATATTTGAAATGCTGCTAGGCACCGGGCAACGCATCAGCGATGTGCTGGCAATGCAGTGGGGCCACATTGAAGATGGGGGAATATGGGTCACTCAGAGCAAGACCAAGGCGCGGCTATTCGTTCCGTTCACCGACCGCCTGCGGGATATGCTCGACGCCACACAGCGCCGGGGGCTGTACATCATCACCCTGCCAGACGGTCGCCCCATGAAGTACAACAGCGCGTATAACCGCATGATGGAACTGCGCAAGGCTATCGGGGCCGAGGCTTATGACAATCACGCTCTGCGCCATTCTGCGGCCTCTGAGATTGCCTCACTGCCCGGCATGACAGACGAACACGTTAAGGCGCTGACAGGCCACACAAGCGCCGGAATGGTGCGCTTGTACTCAGGGCCAGCGGGCCAGAAGGCGCGAGCGAAAGAGGCTCAGAAGGCACGAAAATGACGCTGGAACGGCCCGTGAACGGAAGGGGAAAGTTTTACCGGTCTTTTACCGGGCTGAACCCCAAAACCGACAAGCCTTTATAAATAAAGGATGAAACGGTCTGATACAGATACTTGAGAAACATTTCCTTGGTCAGGGTGGTGCCCTTCCGCAGGCTCAGGAGTTCGAGCATCTGATATTCCTTGCCGGTCAGATGCACGGGGGTATCGTTCACGCTGACGGTCTTGGCATCGAGGTTCACCGCCACTTGGCCCGTCTTGATGATGGATTGCGAATGCCCCTTGGACCGCCGAATGATGGGATGGATCCGGGCGACCAGTTCCTCCCGATGAAAGGGTTTCGTCAAATAATCGTCGGCGCCGAAACCAAAGCCCCTCAGCTTGTTTTCCGTATCGTCGGAGCCTGAAAGGATCAGGATCGGCGTTTCGATCCGGGCGAGCCGCAACTGGCGCAGCACGTCATGGCCGTTCATATCCGGCAGATCGAGGTCGAGCAGGATCAAATCATAATCGTAAAGCTTGGCCAGATCGATTCCCTCTTCGCCCAGATCGGTGGCGTAGACGTTGAGATTCGCATGGGTCAGCATCAGTTCGATACTGCGAGAGGTCGTCGGGTCGTCTTCAACTAACAATACACGCATTTCGGTTACTCCGGCTCATCTTGGACGATGGGCTCACCCTGAGCAAAAAAGGTTAACTACCCGTTACCGATACTCGACAGGATAGATTAACAACTTAAAGTTGTCTATATTTTTTCAAGGCCGTGGCCTTCAGAGCCGCCTCTCCATGTTCGGTAACCGCATGTAACCACTCCATAAATTCCTCATCACTGATACCGTAACGCTCCAGCGCTTCGGATTGGGTGATCAGCCCATAGACCACCCCCCGCACCACCGCCGCCTTGCGCGAGGCGACCCATCTGCGGGTTTCGGCGCTTGGCAAATCGGCACGGGACATCACGCTCCCGTCAGCGAGGGTAACAGACCGTGGTCCATCGACTTTTTTCAGGTACATCGCATCATCCGCCATTGTTTTGGCGTCCAATAACCCCCACCTGCCTTAACGCGGCGTGAAGCCCGCCCTTGTGACTAGGTAGGATTTTCCTATATTCGCGCACAAACTCCGGAGAGACCCATGGCCCTTGATCAGACCCCGCCGCTCAATTCGCTTGGCTTTGCCAAAGCGCCTGCCGATACGCGCGTCGTCGTGGCGATGTCGGGCGGCGTGGACAGTTCCGTCGTCGCGGCCATGCTCAAGGATGAGGGCTATGACGTTGTGGGCGTCACCCTGCAGCTCTACGACCATGGCGCGGCGCTGGCCAAAAAGGGCGCCTGCTGCGCGGGGGTCGACATTCAGGATGCCCGCCGCGTGGCCGAGGAGATGGGCTTCCCGCATTACGTGCTCGACTATGAAAACGTCTTCAAAGACGCCGTGATCGACGAGTTTGCCGACAGCTACCTTGGCGGTGCGACGCCGGTGCCCTGCATCCGCTGCAACGAACGGGTGAAGTTCAAAGACCTGCTGGAAACCGCCAAGGATCTGGAGGCCGACTGTATGGCCACCGGTCACTATATCCAGCGCAAGATGGGTGAGAACGGCCCCGAACTCCACGCTGCCGCCGATGGCAACCGCGACCAGAGCTATTTCCTCTTCTCCACCACCGAAGAGCAGCTTTCCTACCTGCGCTTCCCGCTGGGCCATCTGCCAAGCAAGGACGACACCCGCAAGCTCGCCGCGAAATACGGGTTGGAGGTTGCCGACAAGCCCGACAGCCAGGACATCTGCTTTGTCCCCAACGGCGACTATGCTGCGGTGATCCGTAAACTGCGCCCCGAGGCCGCCGATCCGGGCCATATCGTCGATACCGAGGGCAACGTGCTGGGCAGCCACGAGGGCGTGATCCACTACACCATCGGCCAGCGCCGCGGCCTCGGCATCGGGGGTCTGGCCGATCCGCTCTACGTTGTGAGGCTCGACCCCGAGCGGAAAGAAGTTGTCGTCGGTCCGAAATCCATGCTCGCCACCCGCAAAATCCCGGTGCGCGAGATCAACTGGCTGGGCGATGCGCCCCTGACCTCGCAGGCGGAATGGAACATCGCCGTGCGCGTGCGTTCAACCCGTCCGCCGCGCGATGCGATCCTGCGCCCGATTTCCGAGACGGAGGCCGAGGTCGAGCTGCTCACCGCCGAGGAAGGCGTCTCACCCGGGCAGGCCTGTGTTTTCTATGACCCTGAAAGCACACGTATCTTCGGCGGCGGCTGGATTCACCGGGGCTGACGGCCCCTAGAGCCGTGCCAGCACCGCGCGCGCGGCCCGCAGGCCGGGCGCCTCCCCCCCCTGCCCCAAACGCGCCATCGTCAGCGCCATTGCGTCCTTCTGAGCGCCGGGCGCGCGCAGCACCTGCAAGACGCCTTCGGCAATCGGGCCGGGGCGGCAGTTCGCGCCGATGAACTCCGGCACCACGCGGGTTTCCGAGACGAGGTTGACCAGCGTCACCGTATCCACCCGCAGCATCCGCCCGATGATCTGGCGGCTGATCCAATTCATGTCATAGGCGATGACCATCGGCGTGTTCACCGCGGCCAGTTCCAGCGACACGGTGCCCGAAGCCGCCAGCGCCACATCCGCTGCGCGGAAAGCGGCGCGTTTGCTCGCGGTGAACGCCTCGGCGTTTTGGTCGCGCGGGTCCAGCACCAGCGGATTGCCCGCCCAATTGCGCGTGACCTGTTTGACCAAAGCCGCCACGGGGGATGCCGCAGGGACCACGACGCGCAAGGCCGGCTCGGCCTCCACCAATCGCGCGACGACCTGCTGGAACACCGGGGCCAGCCGCGTGACCTCCCCCCGGCGCGAACCGGGCAAGGCCAAGAGCAGCGGCGCATCGGCGAGGCGGTGTTCGGCGCGGAACGACGCGGCGGCGGCGTCATCTGCCACGGGCTCGGCCACCACCGGGTGGCCGACGAAGTCACAGGCCATGCCCGCCGCTTCCATATAGGGCGGTTCGAAGGGGAACAGGGCGAGGACGTGATCGACAGAACGGGCCATTTTCTCCGCTCTGCCGGGGCGCCATGCCCAGACGGTCGGGGCCACGTAGTGCACTGTTCTGATGTCGGATTTCTCTTTCACCTTCCGCGCCACGCGCAGTGAGAAATCAGGGCTGTCGATGGTGATGAGCACATCCGGCCTTGTCTCGATCACCGCCTGCGCAGTCTCGTTGATCCGGGCCATCAACGCGCGGTATTTCGGCAGGATCTCGGCCAGCCCCATGACGCTGAGCTCATCCATATTGAACCGGCTTTCCAGCCCCTCAGCCATCATCTGCGGGCCGCCGATGCCGTCGAATGTCACCTCGGGGCAAAGCTCTTTCAGCCCAGCCATCAGCGCGCCGCCCAGCCGGTCGCCCGAAGGCTCGCCTGCCAGAATGAACACCCTCATCCCGCGTCCCCCTCTCGAACCCACAGTACCAATCCCAATTCATCGGCCAGCGCCGCACAAGCATCCCGCTCCAGCAGCATCACGCCGCCCGCCTTGACCACCACGCCCGCCAGCCCCGCCGCATGGGCGGCACGCAGCGTGTCGGGGCCGATTGTGGGCAGGTCGATCTCACGGATTTGGCCGGTTTTCGGACCTTTGCAGAGCACTGCGCGCGCGCCCTGTACCGCTTCTGGCAGGGTTGCGAGCAGGTGATCCGTGCCCCCGATGGTCTCAACCCCATAGACCTGTTCACGCCCGATCACGCAGGCCTGCCCGATGTCCAAGCGAGCCAACCCATCGAGCACTGCCGTGCCGCGCACCGCGTCCCGACGCATCTGATCGTCGGGCAGTTCGCGTGACAGCACACCGCTGTCGGCCAGCAGGTCCGGGACCAGTTCATCGGCCCCGACCACCCGCAGGCCATGATCTTCGAAAATTGTCTTGATCACCTCAAGCGCGCCATTGTCCCCCGCGGCAAGGGCGGCTTTGAACTGCGGCACCAGAGGTGCGGTGCGCATGTCGAGCTTGGCAGGATCGAGCGTAGGGCGGTCAATCGCCCCGCAGAGGCACACCTCACGGATGCCAAGGCCCAGAAGATGCGCAAGCAGGCTGCCCAAAGTCTCCAACCGGAAGGTCAGATCGGCCTTCAGCCCATCGGGGGCGCAGCCCTCATAGGCGCAGACCAAAGGCGGCACCTCCTGCGCCGCCGCCACCCGCGCGGGCAGGCCACCGCGCCCGGCGATCAGCGCAAGGCTCATTTCGGCGTCAGGAAATGGCGGCCCGTGTCGGCCATGACGAAATCGACGATCTGGCGGACGTAATCGCTTTGGGTCTCGTCTCCCAAACGCCGCGCCCGGTCCGAGAATGTCCCCTCGCCCTGCGCCAGCATCTGGAACGCGGCCCTGAGCGCCGTGATGTCGCTGCGCGCCACGCCTGCGCGTTTCAGGCCGACAAGGTTCAGCCCATCCAGATCACCACGCGGCGCTTGCACGAGGCCGTAGGGGATCACGTCATTGGTCACCATCGTCACCGCGCCGATGATCGCACCCTGCCCGATCCGCACCCATTGATGAATGCCCGACAGCCCGCCAATGATTACGTCGTCTTCGAGCACGCAATGCCCGGCGACGGCGGCGTTGTTCACCACGATGACCCGATTGCCGACCACGGCGTCATGGGCGATGTGACAGCCAGCCATGAAGAGCCCGTCATTGCCCACGCGGGTCACCCCGCCGCCACCTTCGGTGCCGCAGTTCATGGTGACATGTTCGCGGATGCGGTTCCGCTCCCCGATGATCAGACGGCTGGCTTCGCCCTTGAACTTCAGATCCTGCGGGATCTCACCGATCACCGCGAATGGGAAAATCACCGTGCCCGCGCCGACCTCTGTCCGGCCGGTGACGACGACATGGGATTTCAGTTCCACATCCGCCTTCAGCACGACCTCGGGCCCGACCACACAGAAGGGGCCGACGCGCGCCGAGGGGTCGATCTGCGCGCCCTCTTCGATCACGGCACTGGGGTGGATATTGCTCATGCTGCGTCCTGCGGGAGATCCAACATCGCCATGAACTCGGCCTCGGCGGCCATTTCGCCCTCGACGGTGGCCACGCCGCCGAATTTCCAGATCTTCGCCCCAGGCTTGCCGCGCAGGGTCTTGAGGTCCATCCGCAGCACATCGCCGGGGCCGACCTTGCGGCGGAACTTACATTTGTCGATGGACATGAAATAGATCAGCATGTCGCGGTCCTGCATGCCAAGGGCCGTGCCCACCATCACGCCCGCGGTCTGGGCCATCGCCTCGACGATGGTCACGCCCGGCATGATCGGCGTGCCGGGGAAATGGCCCTGAAAATGCGGCTCGTTCATGGTGACATTCTTGTAGCCGACAGCACTCTGGGTGCCCGCGATCTCTTCGACCTTGTCGACCAGCAGAAACGGGTAGCGGTGCGGCAGGATGCGCTGGATCATTTGGATATCGGCGCGCAGCAGCTCTTCGGTCATGGACTGTCCTTTGTCTCAGAAGGTTGCTGAAGGGCTACCAATTCGGACGGCTGGGGGCAAGCATCGCGGCAGGGTGCCGCGGCTACTCGGTGTCCGCCAGCCCGCTGCCAATCGTCTCGTCCAGAAGCGCAATCGCCTCATCCGTGACCTCGATCGCGGAGGAAGAGACGAAGACCCGCCGCCGTTCCAGAATGACCGCCGCGTCGGAATTGCGCATCAACTGCTCCAGCACCGGGGCCGCCGCCGCCAGAAACCGCTCCCGCTCGAGATCCAGCGCCTCGCTCAGCGCCCGGTTCTTTGCCGCCTGCTCTGCCCTCGTGCGCTGAACCTTTTCGTCAAACGCATCGGCCAAAAGCCGAAACTGCGCCGGCTTCATCTGGGATCGCTTTTCGGTAAGTTCGCGCTCTTCCGCTTCAAGCGCCGCCTCGATCTCGCGGTTCTCGGTGGCCAGATCCTCGCTCTGGGCTTCGATCTCGCGGCTGACGCGCTGGCCAAAGGCGCTCTCGCGGAACAGGCGTTCGGAATCAATGGTGAGCACCGGGCTGATCACGCCGCCCCGCGCCGGGGCGGGCGTGTTTGTCTGAGGCTCTGTGCCGGGCGCCTGCTGCGCAAGGCCGGGGGTGGCCCCAGCCAGCATCATCACCAAGGGGATGAAAGCGCGGCGCATCGGCTTAGAACGTGGTCCGCAGGGTGACCTCAAAGCTTTGCTCTTTGTCAAAGCTCTCTTTCTTCAGCGCGTCGGAGACGTTGAACTGAAGTGGGCCAAGCGGCGTGTCCCAAAAGAGCGAGAGGCCGATCACATGACGGAACGAACCGCTTTCGCCGACGATGCTGCCGCCGGTGGTGTTGACGTCACTCAGATCCCACAGGTTGCCCACGTCATAGAAGACGCCGCCGGTGATGCCATATTCCTCAGGCAGACCCAGCGGGAACTCCGCCTCGAAACGAGCCACGGCAAAGAGGTTGCCGCCAAGCGCGTCGTCCACACCGTTGCTCTGGTCGCGCGGCCCAATGCCGCCCGGCTCGAAGCCGCGCATGATGGACGGGCCAAGGATAAAGCGGTCGACCGCGCGGTTGGTGCCGCTGTTCCAAGACAGCGCACCGCCTTCGAGCGTGGCACGCAGGGTGACTTCCTCGTTAAAGATACGTTTCTCGCCCGCGATTTTGGCCGTGGTCTTGATATATTCGTTATCCCCACCCAGACCGGCGAAGTCCTGCCCGAACTCGAAAAGAACGCCCTGCGTCGGGTCCAGCCCGCTGCGACGGGTGTCATAGGTATAGGTGTAGCCGACGGAGGAGGAGAAGAGCGCGCCCGCGTCGATTTCGTTCTGGATCGTGGCACTGTTGGTTTGGGGAACAGGCGTTGCCGTCTGATCATCCCGCTCCAGCATCTCGATCCCTTCAAAGGTATAGCGCGTCGACAGACGGCCATTCTCGCTCACCGGGAAGGTCAGGCTGGGCTGGAACACCAGACGTTCGGTGTCATAGCTGGTGTAGGAGGAATTGGTCTCGGCATAGTCCAGTTTGAGGCCAAGCGCCACGTCGCGGCCAAGGAAGCGCGGCTCGACGAAGGTCACGCCATAGCGGGTGGCATCCTCGGCGGTGGAGATCGACAGATTCAGCCGCTGGCCGCGCCCGAGGAAGTTTTCCTCCTGGAAGCTGACCGCCACACCGAAACCGTCGTTGTTCGAGAAGGAGCCGCCGAAGTTCAGCGAGCCTGTGGGCTTCTCTTCGACATCCACGTCGATCACGACCTGCTCGGGGCTGGAGCCTTGGCGGGCGTTGACCTCTGCCGTCTCGAAATACTGCAGCGCGCGGATGCGTTCCGCCGCTTGGCGAATTTCGCGCGGGTTGAAAGGGTCACCCTCGACGCTGTCGAACTCGCGCCGGATCACACGGTCGAGCGTGGTGGTATTGCCTTCGATGTCGATCCGCTCGACAAAAATGCGCTCCCCACGAGAGAGCCTGTAGGTCACGTTGAGCGACAGATCGCGGTCATTGCGGTCGATCACCGGCTCGACGCGCAGGAAATCGACACCATCGCGGATCGCTTGGCGCTCGATCCGGGCGATGTCATTCTCGATCAGAGTGGGCGAGTAGATCACGCCGGGGCGGATCTTGAGCAAATCGCGGTAAGCCGCCGCATTCAGGCCGGGCACGTCGGATTCCAGCTTCACCTCGCCGAAACGGAACTGCTGCCCCTCGGTGATGTTATAGGCCACAAAGACGCCATCACGCTCTTCGGTCAACTCGGCATTCACCGCCTCGGTCCGCATATCGACATAGCCGCGCGACAGGTAAAAATCCCGCAGCATCTGTTTGTCGGCCTCGACGCGGCCCTCGACATAGGTGTCGCGTTTGACCAAACGGCGGAACAGACCGGCCTGTTTGGTGCCCAACACACGGCGCAGGCGGCGGTCGGAATAGACGCGGTTGCCAACAAAGCTCAGACGCTCGATCTCGACATTGTCGCCCTCGAAAATCTCAAACACCAGATCGACGCGGTTCTGGTCGCGGCGGATGATGCGCGGCTGTACGCGGGCCGACAGGCGGCCCTCGTTGCTATAGGCTTCCGCGATGGCGGCGGCGTCTTGTTCGGCTTGGCTGGGGTTGAACACCCGGCGCTCGGTCGACCCGATGAGCTCTGCCAGCATCTCATCCTTGATGCGGCGGTTGCCTTCAAAGCTGACACGGTTCAGCGTGGGCAGTTCGACCACGGTGATGACCAGCGTGCCGCCCTGCGGCTCAAGCGAGACAGATTCGAACAGGCCCGAGTTTTGCAGGTTCTGATAGGCGTCGTTCAGCTGACCGCCCGTCACCGCCTGCCCGCGCCCGATGCCCGCGCGGCGCAGAATGGCGCTGTCACCGATCCGCTCGTTGCCGTCGATGACGACCGTGTCGAACTGATATTGCTGTGCCTGCGCTTGGCTGCCGGGCACGAGCCAGGCGACGGACAACATGACACAAAGCGATGCCCCCCGAAGGGTCTTGCCGATATTGCTGCGCTCTGCCCATTCGACGGGCATTCTGCCCTCGTTCCTCAGTCCCATTACACCGACCCGTTTTTTTACGACATTGTTGTCAACCTGACTACGCAGGTTAACGGGGTTTGTCAAAAGCAACGGCGGGAAAAATAGTCCATATCATGCGGCAGCTTGGGCCGGAATGACATCATGAGCCGATAACGCTCAAATGCGCACGTTCAGGGCATGGGGAGGCGGTCAGAGAGAGGCGACGAAAGCCCCGGCGGAAAGCGCGGCGGCGATGGCCGCACCAAAGAAGGCACGGTCCCAGTTCAGGTCCAAAAGCAGGCTCAGGCCGCGGTATGTTCCTTGCAAGACGTGCATTTCCGGTTCCTTCTCGATGAAAGAGAACCATAGCCAAGGATTGCGGCACGATTTTGTTCAATTGTGGCCATTTGAAGGCATTGCGCCCTGCCCCGAAGGGCAAGGCGCAGGCTGTCTTTCGCAGTCGACGTGCCGCTCAGGGGCAGAACAGATCGTTGCCGAGCGCAAAGAGCATCAGGGTCAGCACCAAGGCGATGCCGATGCTCATCAAGAAACGCAGCGCGCCATCGCTGGGCGGTTTGCCGGTCACCGCCTCATAGGCGTAGAACACCAGATGCCCGCCGTCCAAGGCCGGGATCGGGAACAGGTTCAGCAGGCCGACCGCCGTGCTCAGCACCGCGATGAAATAGATGAAGGACTGCGCCCCTTGGCTGGCCATCGCGCCCGAGGTCTGAGCGATCCCCACCGGGCCGCTGAGATTGCAGGTACTGATATTGCCCACAATCATCTCACGCAGGCCCGAGATCGACCCGGTGATGATGCGCCAAGTGTTGCCCAAGCCGGTGCCGAGCGCCTCGCCCACGCCGGGGGTGTCGGTCGCAGGCACAAAGGCCATGCCGCCGACGATGCCGATGCGCAGGTTCTGTTTGAAACTGCCATCGGGCTGCGGCTCATCCGTGGCTTTGGGGACAAGGGTGAAAGGCAGGCTCTCGCCATCGCGCCAGACGGTCAATTCCTGCGGCGCCCCTTCCGAGGCTTCGACCACCTCTTTCAATTCCCCGAAGGCCACGATCTCTTGCCCATTCACCGCAGTGATCACATCGCCGCTGCGCAGACCGGCCTCTTGCGCTGCAGATTGCGGGGCGACATTGCTGACCAGCGGCGGCATCAGATAGGGGCCGGGCACGGTCAGCTCTTCGCCATCGCGGGTGATGTCATAGCTCAGAACCGCTTCCTGCGGCAGGTTGGTCAGGAAATCGCCATAGCCTTCCCCGGCAGAGAGGGACGGCACCGGGGTGCCTTCGACCGCGCGCAGAATATCGCCCGGGGCGAGCTCATAGGCATCACTGGGCAGCGCGCGCAGCGCGCCCACGGTCAGCGGATCACGGGCGGTGCCCGCTGTCATCGCCACGGCAAAGAAGATGAGGATCGACAGGGCAAAGTTGAACACCGGCCCCGCCGCCACGGTCAGCGCACGGGCATAGAGCGGCGCGCCGTGCATCGTGTGGCGCAGCGCCTCGGGGTCGTCGGCCAGCGCTTCCATCGCGGTCTCATCCTTGCCTGAGGCCGCGTTGGAGTCGCCTGCGAATTTCACATAGCCGCCAAAGGGCAGCAGCGCGAATTGCCAGCGCGTGCCGCGCCTGTCGACGCGAGAGAAGAGCACGGGGCCGAAGCCGAGACTGAAGACATCCGCCTTGATCCCGGTCCAACGGCCCACGATGTAATGGCCGTATTCGTGGATCGCCACGATCACCGACAGCGCCACGACAAAGGCCAGAATCGTCCAAATCAGCCCGCCGAACTCCGGCAAAAACCCCATGATGTCCAACGTGCTACCCTGCCTTTTTCTGAATTGCGGCCTCTGCCGCCTTGCGTGCGAGATGGTCCGCCTGCGCCACCAGTTCAAGTGTCATGTCGTCGCGGCCCTGCGCGGCCTCTTCGGCGCGACGCTCCAGCACCTCTTCGACGATCTCGGCCATCTGGGTGAAGCGCAGCCGCCCGTCGATGAACCCGTCAAGCGCCACCTCCTTGGCCGCGTTGAAAACCGCGCCCATCAGACCGCCCGCCGCCATAACTTCGCGCGCGAGCCGCAGCGCGGGCCAGCGGGCGTCATCGGGGGCGGTGAAATCGAAACGCCCGATCTTGGTCAGGTCCAACCGCTCGACCGGGAGATGCCCCCGCGCGGGGTGGTGCAGCGCATAGCCGATGGCATGGCGCATATCCGCGGGGCCGACATGGGCCATCAGCCCCCCGTCGCAAAAGCCCACCAGCGCATGGATCATCGACTGCGGATGCACCAGCACCTCGATCGTCTCCGGCAAGACGCCGAAAAACTCACGTGTTTCAATAACTTCCATCGCCTTGTTGAACATCGACGCCGAGTCGATGGTGATGCGCTGCCCCATGTCCCAATTGGGATGGCTAGAGGCTTGGTCGAGCGTGGCATGGGCAAGGTCTTCGAGCGGCCAATCGCGAAACGCGCCGCCGCTGGCGGTGATAATAACGCGTTCGACGGCGGCCATGTCTTCGCCGACCAGCGCTTGAAACACGGCGGAATGTTCACTGTCCACGGGCAGGATCGTGGCGCCGTGGCGGTCGGCCTCGCCCATGATCAGCGCCCCGGCGCAGACCAGCGATTCCTTGTTGGCCAGTGCCAGCGTGCCACCTTGGCGCAGCGCCGCCAAACCCGGAGCCAGCCCCGCCGCTCCGATGATCGCCGACATGGTCCAATCCGCCGGACGCGATGCGGCTTCGGTGATCGCCTCGGCCCCCGCTGCGGCTTCGACCCCGCTGCCGCTGAGCGCATCGCGCAGTTCCTCCAGCAGGTCTTCGCGGGCGGTGACCGCAACCTCGGCCTTCAGCGCGATGGCATCCGCCGCCAATTGCGTGATATTGCCCGCGCCAGTCAGGGCCGCGACCTCATAGGCGTCGGGCGCGCGGCGGATCAGGTCAATCGTGTTCTGACCGATGGACCCGGTCGCCCCCAGTATCGAAATCTTGCGCGGCATAGCGGGTCAATTCACACCCGGCGGGAAACCGATCAGCGGCCCGACGATCAGCAAGAAGACGGCAGCGCCCAGCATCCCGTCAAAACGGTCCAACAGACCGCCATGCCCGGGGATCAGCGCCGAGCTGTCTTTGACGCCCATCTTTCGCTTCATGCCCGACTCCGCCATATCGCCCATCTGAGAGGCCATCGACAGCGCCACTGAGATGCCGACGAGTTGCAGGCCAAAGCCCGTGTTGAACGAGAAAATCAGCCCGACAACAGCCGCCCCGACCCAGCCCGAGGCGGTGCCGGACCATGTTTTCTTGGGGCTGACCTTGGGCCAGAACTTGGGCCCACCGATGGCGCGGCCCGCGAAATAGCCCACCACATCGGTCACCACGACCACCAGAACCAGCCACATCAACCAGCCAAAGCCCATGTCATCGCGCAACTGGATAAGGCCAAAGCCCGCCAGCAGGATCAGTGCGGTGAAACTCATGTAAAGCGTGCGGTTGGCGCTCAATAGCGCGAAGCCCGCCAGCGCCGGGGCCAGCAAAAGCGGCAGGCCAAAGCCCACCGGCAGATAGATTGCCGCCAGCACCGCCGCGCCGGTCACCAGCCCCAGTTGCCAAGCTGCCGCCTGCCCCGGCCCGCGCAACATACCGACCAATTCCCAGACCATCATGCCGCAGATCAGCGCGACCAGCAGATGAAAGACGGTCCCGCCCAGCCAGATGCCCAAGAGACCGATCAGGATCATCGCGCTGGCCGACAGCATGCGGGCGCGCAGGTCGGACCATTGTTCAGGTGATTTCATCGCAGCTCTCCTCAGGTCTTGACCGCACCGAACCGCCTGTCGCGCCCGCCATAGGCGGCGCAGAGCCGGGCGAATTCCTCGCGGGTGAAATCCGGCCACAGCGTGTCGATGAACTCATATTCCGCATAGGCCGATTGCCACAGCAGAAAGTTCGAAATCCGCGCCTCGCCGCTGGTGCGGATCACCAGATCGGGGTCGGGCAGCACATGGGTGTCGAGGTAGCGCGGCAGGGTCTCTTCGTCCACCGAGTCAGGATCGAGCTTGCCGCTGGCGACATCTTGGGCCAAGCGATGGGTGGCGCGGGCCACCTCGTCACGGCCGCCATAGTTCAGCGCGATGGTCAGATTGATGCGTGTGTTATGGGCGGTATGGGCCTCAAGCTCTCCCATGAGCTTGATCAGCTTGTCATCCAGCCGGTCGCGGTCCCCAATGAACCGCACCCGCGCGCCATAGTCGCTCAGGCTGCGCATTTCCTTGGAAATATAGCGCCGAAACAGGGACATAAGCCCCGCCACTTCGACCTGCGTGCGTTTCCAATTCTCGGTCGAGAAGGCAAAGATCGTCAGATACTCCACCCCCACATCGGGGCAGCATTCGACAATCTCGCGCACGCGTTTTGCCCCGGCGTGATGCCCAAAAAGCCGGGGCCGCCCGCGTTGGGTGGCCCAACGGCCATTGCCGTCCATGATGATCGCCACATGGCGTGGCCCGCCGGGTATCGTTTGGGGCTGAATTTCGGCGGTGCTCATGTCTCGACCTTTTCTTTCAAGTTCTGTTTCCCGGCGTCTTGGCGGGGTCAGACTTGCATGATTTCGGCCTGTTTCGTCTCAAGCTGGTCGTCGATAAGCGTGATGAAACGGTTGGTCAGATCCTGCACCTCGCCTTCCCAGATTTTCTGGTCGTCCTCGGACATGGCGCCGTCGTTCTTGGCCTTCTTGATCTGGTCCATCCCGTCGCGGCGAATGTTGCGGATCGAGACGCGGGCGTGTTCGGCATATTGGCCCGCGACCTTGGTCAGCTGGGTCCGGCGCTCTTCGTTAAGCTCGGGGATCGGCAGCATGATGATGGTGCCATTGAGCTGCGGGTTGATGCCCAGACCGCTTTCGCGGATGGCTTTCTCAACCTTGCCGACGAGACCTTTGTCCCAAACGTTGATCGTGACCATGCGCGGCTCGGGCACGTTGACGGTGCCGACTTGGTTCACCGGGGTCATCTGGCCGTAAGCCTCGACCATCACCGGCTCCAGCATGGAGGCCGAGCCACGCCCCGTGCGCAGCGATGCGAACTCGGTCCGAAGCGACGCAATCGCGCCGTTCATCCGCCGTTCAAGATCATCGGTATCGAGCATAAATTCGTCTGACATGGCGAGCCTGCTTGTTGTTTCCTTGCGTTACGGCTTTCTAACGGTGGCGCGGCGCTTTCACAACTGCCCATTGTTGCGCCACCATATGCGCACCGCGCCCCTGCTGTGAGAGGCGCGGGCAGCATGAGGCCAATCGCCCCGCCGTGGGGCGATGCCCTGCAATCTGGGCCGGAATTACCCGACGCGGGTATAGGTGCCCTGACCCGCCAAGATACCTTGGAAGCCGCCCGGCTCGTCCAGCGAGAAGACGATGATCGGCAGGTTGTTGTCCCGCGCCAGCGCGATGGCAGAGGCGTCCATCACGCCGAGCCGCTTTTGCAGCACATCGTCATAGCTCACCAGATCATAGCGTTTCGCATCTTCGAACTTGGCCGGGTCTTTGTCATAGACACCGTCGACCTTGGTGCCCTTGAAGATCGCCTCGCAGGACATCTCATTCGCGCGCAGGGTCGCGGCGGTGTCGGTTGTGAAATAGGGGTTGCCGGTGCCCGCGGCAAAGATGCAGACCCGCTTCTTCTCAAGGTGGCGCACGGCGCGGCGGCGAATATAGGGCTCGGCCACTTCGTTCATGGTGATGGCGCTGATCACGCGGGTGTGGATGCCCAAGCCTTCGAGTGCCGATTGCATCGCCAGCGCATTCATCACGGTGGCGAGCATCCCCATGTAATCCGCCGTGGTCCGCTCCATCCCCTGTGCCGAGCCCTGCAGCCCGCGGAAGATGTTGCCGCCGCCGATCACCATGCAGATCTCGACGCCCAGACGGTGCACCGATTGCACCTCACGGGCGATACGTTCGACGGTTGGCGGATGCAGACCATAGCCGAGGTCACCCATCAGCGCCTCCCCGGAAATCTTTAGCATCACGCGGTTAAAGGAGACTTGGGGGGTGTCTTGGGACATCGGGCACACCTAATTATTTCACCAACCGGGGGAGATTTTAGCCTTGCGGCGGTGAAGGGTTTTCATTTCGCGCCAAAATGTCGCAAATACGCCCAAGGTTCAATGCGGGACGTAAGGAAGACGCAAAGAAATGCCGGATATTCCCAAGGCCCAGATGGACGCCCTGTTGCAAGGCTTGCCGGCCGAACGGCCCGTTTTGATCGCCGGGCCGACCGCCAGTGGCAAATCCGCCCTCGCGCTCGCCATTGCCGAGGCGCAGGGCGGCGTGATCGTCAACGCCGATGCCAGTCAGGTCTACGCCCCCCTGCGCATCATCAGCGCCCGCCCCTCGCCCGAGGAAGAGGCCCGCGCGCCGCATCTCCTTTATGGCCATCTGCCCGAAGACGCGCCCTATTCCACTGGCCATTGGCTGCGCGAGGTGGCCCCGCTGCTGGGCGGCGACCAGCGGGTGATCATCACCGGGGGCACCGGGCTTTACTTCTCCGCCCTGACGCAGGGGCTGGCCGAGATTCCGGCCACCCCGGTAGAGGTACGCGCCCAAGGCGACGAGATGGCACTCGAAGACCTGTTGGCGGGGCTGGACGCCGAGACCGCCGCCGGCATCGACCAGCGCAACCGCGCGCGGGTGCAGCGCGCTTGGGAAGTGTGGCAGGCCACCGGGCGCGGCCTGTCGGACTGGCAGCGCGACACCGGCGCGCCGCTTTTGCCGCTGGCGGACTGCCTGCCGATCGTCTTCGATGTCGAGCGGGATTGGCTGAACGCCCGCATCGCGCAGCGCTTTGACCTGATGCTAGAGCAAGGCGCCTTGGAAGAGGTCGCCGCCCTTCGCCCGCGCTATGACCCATCCCTGCCCGCCCATCGCGCCATTGGCGTGCCGGAACTGATCCGCCACCTCGACGGCGATTGGCCGCTGCACCGCGCCCGCGAAGCCGCCGTGGTCGCCACCCGCCGCTTTGCCAAGCGACAGCGCACTTGGATGCGCAGCAAGATGGCAGATTGGCAGCGGGTGACGCCGGAATAGCCGCCGAGCGGGCGGAATTTCTTGCGTTATCCCAACCCTCCGCTAGCCTGACGTTGATGATTGCCCTTGTAAGGTTTCCATTTCTCAACGAAAGCGCCGCGTGCCCGAGACAGAGATTCAAACCCAGTCCTTGGCCCAGCTTTCGGCGGGGCAAGACTGGCGGCTGACCCTCGCCCATGACCGGGACCACCATCTTTTAATCTGGATCACCCGGGGCCAAGGGCGGCTGTTGCTCGATGGTCAACGCCGCGGCATCAGCCCGCATAACGCACTTTGGATACCGGCGCGGTCGCTCTTCGCGCTGGAACTGGGCTATCAATGTCTGGGCCATGCGGTGCTGATCCCCGAAGACAGCGATCAAAGCCTGCCCGAGACCCCGCACCAATTGCGTATCCGAGACGGGGCCGCGCAATCGGAGATCTCGGCCCTCATCGAACAGACCCAAAGGGAGGTCCAGCAGGGCCGCCCCCTGCACCAAGATGCGCTTAAAGCGCAGGTGGCGCTGATGTCGGTCTGGCTGCGCCGCCAGATGATGGCAGAGGCGCATACCGCCCCCCGGCCCAAGGCAGGCGACAGGCTGAGCGCGCGGTTTTGCGCCTTGGTCACCCGACACGCCCCCAAGGGCACCAGCATGGCCGAACACGCCGCAGCTCTCGGCGTGACCCCAACCCATCTGACTCGCGCCGTCAAAGCGGCCACCGGCAAATCCGCCGCCGACCTTCTGACCGAGCGCAGTTGCCACGCCGCCCGCCGTCTGCTGGCTGAAACCGACCACACCGCTGCCGAGATCGCCGCCACCTTGGGCTTCGGCTCTGCCGCCTATTTCACCCGTTTCATGCAACAGCACAGCGGCCTTCCCCCCAGCAAGCTGCGCTGAGAGCCGGGCCGAAATGTCGCTTTCAGACCTTTGCAATGTCGCAAAAACTCCTCGAAGCCCCCGCGCCGATTGTTGACGCGCGACCAATTTCCGTGCCTCATGGCTGAACCGCTCCACAAAGGGGCGGGGCAATGAACAAGCGCAGACTGCCAGAAAGACCGCGAAAAGGTCTTCGGCATACCAACGCAACAAGGCAGAAAAACTGCCGCACAGAGGACCGGCGCCCTTAAGGCGCCGCACGAATTAAAAAGGCCAAAAGGCCGCATCGTCGGGCCAAGTCACCGCCCGACCCTGCTACAGGGGACTACATGGGACTATTCATTTTGCGCCGGCTGGGTGTGATGTTGCTGACGGCGCTTTGCCTGACCTTCATCGTGTTCTGGCTGACCAATCTCTATCCGAACCTCGAAAAACTCGCCAAGACTCAAGGCAACTTCCGCATGTCGGACGAGGCCGTGGCCAGCTATCTCGAAAACCGCGGCTATTTGCAGCCCACGGTCGACAAGTTCGGCGAATGGCTGGGCGTGCTCCCCGGCTGGGTGACCGAAGGCGAGACACCCGAGGAAACCTTTGGCCGCTGTTTCGCCCCCGGCACCCCGGTTGAGGCGCGCCCCACCCGCTGCGGCATCCTGCAAGGCGATTGGGGGTTCTCGACCGTCTTCAAGGAGCCGGTGGGCGAAACCGTCCTTACCCGTCTGGCGCTGACCGGCAAGCTGATGTTCTGGGTGCTGGTGCTGATGGTGCCCTCGGCGCTGATCGTGGGCGTGCTGGCGGGGATGCGCGAAGGCTCCAAGCTCGACCGCTCGCTCTCGACCTTCTCCATCGCCACCACGGCGACGCCGGAATATGTCTCGGGCGTGATCTTCATCGCGGTGCTCGCCTCCTCACGCTTCGGCCTGTCGCCGCTCTTGGCCGACTGGGGCTGGATCGACAGCAAGACGCTGTTTCTGGGTTCGGCCACCTCTGCCATGAAAGACGCGAACTTCTGGAACTTCTTCCTGCCGGTGCTGACCATCTCGCTCTACGGCATGGGCTATATCGCGCGGATGACGCGGGCCTCGATGACCGAGGTGATGACCGCGCAATATATCCGCACCGCAAGGCTGAAGGGGGTGAAATTCTCGGAGATCGTGCTGAAACACGCGCTGCGCAACGCGCTGATTGCGCCCTTCACCGTGATCATGCTGCAAATCCCTTGGCTCTTGAACGGCGTGGTGATCGTCGAGACCCTGTTCAACTACAAGGGCTTCGGCTGGCTGCTGGTGCAAGCGGCGGCCAATAACGACATCGAACTGCTGCTTGCGGTGTCGGTCGTGTCGGTGATCGTCGTCCTCGTCACGCAGCTGATCTCCGACATCGGCTACGTTTTCCTCAACCCGCGCATTCGCATTTCTTAACGGAGCTTGGACATGGAACCTTTGACATGGACCGGCTCACTTGCGGGGCTCAACATCATCTTCCTCGGTCTCGCGCTGCTTCTGGCCTTGGCCTTGGCGGTGCAGATCGTCGTTTCCTTCTTTCCCGCCAGTGAGGCACGCCAGATCAACCCGGATGGCACCGTCGCCCGGCAAGGCGGGCTGGCAGGCGGGGTGAACCGTGCGGTGATCCTGCTCTTTGCGCTGCTGATCCTCCTGCTGCTGATCTATATCATCGCAGGCGCCTTCATGGGGCCACAGGCGGGCATCATCGGCGGCATGTCGCAGCAGATGCTGCCCGTGTGGATCGCGCTGATCCTGACCTTCGCGCTCTCTATCCACTTCAAACGGCGGCTCGGCCTTTACGGCAAGCTGTTCGACAGCACCGTCGGCATGATCGGTTTCGCCATCGTCATGTTCTGGGTCTACACCGGTATCTTCGGCGGGCTGTTCGATCTGTTGGTGACGCATGACAGCCTCAGCCAGACCTCGGGGATGAAGAACAAACTGCCCGGAACGCCCCTGCGCAGCCCGGATGAGGGGGAGTACCCTTGGTTTCTTCTGGGCGGTGACAACCTTGCCCGCGATGTCTTTTCCCGGCTGATCAAAGGATCTTGGGTCGTGGTGCAGATCGCACCGATCGCGACGCTCTTTGCCTTTATGGTGGGGATCACGCTGGGCCTGCCTGCGGGCTACTATGGCGGGCGGCTGGATACGATCCTCAGTTTTCTGGCAAACCTGATCCTCGCCTTCCCGGTGATCCTGCTGTTCTACCTGCTGGTCACGCCGGAGATCGTGCTTACGGGCATTCCGAACTACATGGCGGTGTTCCTGTTCATCTTCCCGCTGATCTTCCTCGCCGTGCTGTTGAACGCGCGCTACTACACGCAACCTTCGTTCCGCACGCCGCTTCTGATCGTGGTGCTGGGGGTGCTGGGCTGGCTCTACCTGTCGCTCGTCTCAACCGGGGGCGCGATCGTGCAAACCGACAGCTACCGCATTCCCGGCCTGCCGCGCGCCATCGACCTTTTCGATATCGACCCCGGCGTGCTGGTGGTCTTCGTCTCGGTGGTCTTTGTCAACGCGCCCACGGTGTTCCGCATCGTGCGCGGCCTCGCACTCGACATCAAAACCCGCGACTATGTGGCAGCGGCCCAAACCCGTGGCGAAGGCCCGTGGTACATCATGCTGTGGGAGATCCTGCCCAATGCACGCGGCCCGCTGATCGTCGATTTCTGCCTGCGCATCGGTTATACCACGATCCTTCTGGGCACACTCGGCTTCTTCGGCCTCGGGCTGGAGAGCGAGAGCCCCGATTGGGGCAGCACGATCAACGCAGGCCGCCGCCTGCTGTCTCTCTACCCCCATGCCGCAATCGCGCCGGCGCTGGCTCTGCTGAGCCTCGTTCTGGGCCTGAACCTCTTGGCCGATGGGCTGCGCGAAGAATCCCTGCGCGACTAAGAAACATCCTCCGGGGGGCCAGTCCTCCCGGCCCCTTTTGATCCCCCGACTGGGAGAGCCAAATGCCAAAGACTGATTACGACGGTCCCATTCTTGAGATCAACAACCTGTCGATCTCCTTCTTCACCCGCCTGCGGGAGATTCCCGCCGTGATGGATTTCTCCGTCAATGTCCAACCGGGGGAGGCCGTGGGGCTGGTGGGCGAAAGCGGCTGCGGCAAGTCGACCGTGGCGTTGGGCGTGATGCAGGATCTGGGGCGCAACGGGCGGATCGTGGGCGGCACGATCAGGTTCAAGGGGCGCGACCTGTCGACCATGTCGCGCGAGGAGCTGCGCGACATTCGCGGCAGCGAGATCGCGATGATCTACCAAGAACCGATGGCGAGCCTCAATCCCGCCATGCGGATCGGCAAGCAGTTGATGGAAGTGCCGATGATCCACGCCGGCATGTCCGAGAAGGAGGCCCATGCCCGGGCGCTGCAGGTGGTTAGGGACGTGAAACTGCCCGACCCCGAGCGCATTCTGAAGGCCTATCCGCATCAGCTTTCCGGCGGGCAGCAGCAGCGCATCGTCATTGCCATGGCGCTGATGTCCGAACCCTCGCTCCTGATCCTTGATGAGCCGACCACCGCGCTCGACGTGACCGTTGAGGCGGCGGTGGTCGACCTAGTGAAGGATCTGGGCAAGAAATACGGCACGTCGATGCTCTTCATCTCGCACAACCTTGGGCTGGTGCTGGAGACCTGCGACCGGATCTGCGTGATGTATTCGGGCGAGGCGGTGGAGAAAGGCTCGATTCACGATGTCTTCGACGAGATGCAGCATCCCTATACGCAGGCGCTGTTCCGCTCGACCCCGCTGCCGGGGGCCGACAAGAACGCGCGGCCCCTGAAGGCGATCCCGGGCAATTTTCCCCTGCCCCATGAACGCCCGCCGGGCTGTAACTTCGCCCCACGCTGCGACTATTTCGTCCCCGGCCGCTGCGACGCCGCGCCGATCCCGATGGAGAGCGTGCCCGGCAACCACCGGCACGAGACCCGCTGCATCCGCTTTCAGGAAATCGACTGGCAAGCGCCTTTGGAACTGGCCGAGGTCAAGGAAAAGGGCGATGTCGGCGAGGTCGTCCTCAAGATGGACAGGCTCAAGAAATACTACCAAGTCGCGGCCAATGCCATGTTTGGCGGCGGCAATACCAAAGTGGTGAAAGCCAATGAATCCCTAAGCTTCGAGGCCCATGAAAGCGAAACCCTCGCCATCGTGGGCGAGTCGGGCTGTGGCAAGTCCACATTCGCCAAGGTGCTGATGGGGCTTGAGACGGCGACCGAGGGGCATATCTACCTCGACGGGCAAGACATCGGCGGCGTGCCGATCGACGATCGCAGCACCAAGAACGTCGCCGATGTGCAGATGGTGTTCCAAAACCCCTTCGACACGCTCAACCCCTCGATGACCGTGGGGCGGCAGATCATCCGCGCGTTGGAGATCTTCCGCATCGGCAAGAGTGAGAAAGAGCGCCGTCAGCGCATGCTGGAACTGCTCGATCTGGTGAAACTGCCCCGCGAATTCGCAGGCCGGATGCCGCGCCAACTGTCGGGCGGGCAAAAGCAGCGCGTCGGCATCGCCCGCGCCTTTGCCGGGGATGCGCGGATCGTCGTCGCGGACGAGCCCGTCTCGGCGCTCGACGTGAGCGTGCAGGCCGCCGTCACCGATCTGTTGATGGAAATCCAGCGCGAGCAAAAGACGACGCTTTTGTTCATCTCTCACGATCTGTCGATCGTGCGCTACCTCTCGGACCGGGTGATGGTGATGTATCTGGGCCATGTGGTCGAATTGGGCGACACCGATCAGGTCTTCGCCCCGCCCTATCACCCCTATACCGAAGCGCTGCTGAGCGCGGTGCCGATTGCCGATACCAAGGTCAAAAAGAAACACATCGTGCTGGAAGGTGACGTGCCTTCGGCGATGAACCCGCCCCCGGGCTGCCCCTTCCAGACCCGCTGCCGGTGGAAATCGCAGGTGCCGGGCGATTTGTGTGAACGCGAGGTGCCGCCAATGGTGTCCTTGGCCGATGGCCATCAGATCAAATGCCACCTCACCGCTCAGCAATTCGCCGAGATGGAGCCGGTGATCGAGACAGGCGCAGCGGCGGAATGAAAAAAGGCGCGGTTCCGAAGAACCACGCCTCATGCCTCAGGCTGTCTAAGGGGGAACGGCCTGAGGTTATGACGATCCGGCCTGTATGGCCAAATCAGGCCCGGATTTAGGGATCAACGGGCGAGCCGGCGGTGTTCACATTGGCCAGACCTTCGGCCACGACATCCGCGAAGGTCGAGACGAGCGCCACATAGAACTCTGTGTCGGAGGGCTGCACGTTGACATAGCCTTCGGGCGCGATTTCATCGCCGCTATAGGCCGAGATCATCACCGGGAAGCTCAGGCCCGCATTGTCGCCGGTGGGGCTTGTGATATCAACAACGCCTTCCAACTCATTGAATTCTTTGCTGTCGGGCAGCATTGTCGCGCCGTTCAAAGAGATTTTGCGAATGTCGATCTTGATCTGCGGGTCGGAGCCGTCACTGCTCAGCGGCACGCGCTCTGCCACTTCGGCGCGCAGGTCTTCTTCCAGATCAGGATAGAAATCCATGGCATTGCTGTCGGCGGCGGCGACCGAGGATTCAACGTCGATCTTCGAGACCATGATCTCGTTGTCAGCGAAGGCAGAGCCGCTCAGCGCGATAGCGCTTACACCAGCGGCAAGGGCGATGTTTTTGATATTCGTCAGCATGTCGTTCTCCTTTGAACTTTCATCTTGGCGGCGAGAATGCCCCGCGGCAAAGTTTCTGATCAAAGAACACCACGATTGCCCCGGCGGTTCCCAAGGAGGCCGACGCCAGAGGGGCCAACGCGGGCGCAAATAGGCGGACAAACGCTCAAGCGCAGCGACCACCCTTTAGATATCAATAACTTAGCTGCCCGCGATCACTTTAACGTAATTGCGGGTTTCCTTATAGGGCGGGATGCCCCCGTATTTCTTCACCGCCCCCGGACCCGCGTTATAGGCGGCCAGCGCAAGCTCCCAACTGCCGAAAGCGCGGTATTGCATTTTGAGGTAACGCGCCCCGCCTTCGAGGTTTTGCACCGGATCGGCGGGATCGACACGCAGCGCCCGCGCGGTCTGCGGCATCAACTGCGCCAGCCCCATTGCCCCCTTGTGCGACAGCGCCTTGGGGTTCCACCCGCTTTCCTGCTGCACCAGCCGCAAAAACAGATCGACCGGGATGCCATGGCGCGTGGCCGCGGCGCGTGCATGGGTGAGAAAGGCTCCTTTGTACGAACCGTTGTATTTCGGCACGTCCCATTTCGTCGGGGTGACGACTGTGGGCGGCTGCAGCCGCACGGAGGCGGAATACTGTTTCGACGCCCGATTATCGAGGATGCTTTTCTGCGACGCGAAGAGCCCCGCCCGGTTCTTGCTGGCGAACATATCGGCAGCCGCTGGTGCCGCCCCCGTCGCGATCATTCCGGCTGCCGTCAAACTCACCGCCGCCAGACCGGCCAAAAGTCCCGTCTTTCGCATATCTACCCCCTGCCGTTGCATTGCGCGCAGTATACTCAAATGCGCCCCTTCTACCAGCCCCCGAAATCCCAGCCGTTTCGCGGGCCGCGGCGATGGGCAGCGGGATGGAAAGCCGGTGTCATCCGGCGAACAAGCACGATATAAACAGCCGAATTGGGCGCGCTCGGATTCGCGCCCGACGCAATGACACAGCAATGACAAACGAGGGGGCAAGATGGCCGGCTCAGTGAACAAAGTGATCCTTATCGGCAACCTCGGGCGCGACCCCGAGGTGCGGTCGTTCCAGAACGGCGGCAAAGTGTGCAACCTGCGCATTGCCACCTCGGAGACATGGAAAGACCGCAACACCGGCGAACGCCGCGAGAAGACCGAATGGCATTCGGTGGCGATCTTTCAAGAAGGGCTCGTCCGCGTGGCTGAGCAATACCTCAAGAAGGGCTCCAAAGTGTATATCGAAGGCCAGTTGCAGACCCGCAAATGGCAAGACCAGAGCGGTCAGGACCGCTATAGCACCGAAGTCGTGCTGCAAGGCTTTGGCGGCACGCTGACCATGCTCGACGGTCCCGGCGGCGGCTCGGGCGGCGGCGGTGGTGGCGGCTACGGTGGTGGCGGCGGTGGCGGCTACGGCGGTGGCGGCAATGACTACGGCGGTGGCTATGACAGCGGCCCGTCCTCTTCGGGCGGCGGCGGCGGTGGCGGCAGCCGTGACCTCGATGACGAGATTCCGTTCTGATTTAGACTATTGGGTGGGGCGCTGGAGCGCCCTGCCCGCCTTGAGCGACGGCTCAAGATTACCACCCAGCCCGGAATCAAGCCGAAGGCGCCGGGCCATCGCCTGCCCGCCCCACCGGTTAGGCGATTTGGTGAGGTTAGCCGCGACTTTGCGAGCGCACATCACGGTTGAAGCATAAAGTGGCACGAAGCGAGGTTGGATCGCCGCCCCACGGGCAGGCGATGGCCCTCGGCTAGACAGCCGCCTCGCGCAGAGACACGTCTCAGGCCAACTGATCCGAAAATTACCTAGCCCGAATTTTAACTGCAGGCGATGGCCCTTTACGCGAAGCCGTAGCCGTGGGGCTTCAGCCGAGCGCATCCCGCAGCAGCCCAAGCACCTCGGCGTTCTCCACCTCGACCCCGGCAAAAGCCTGCCCGATGCCGCGCGCTAGAACGAAGCGCAAACGGCCATCGACGACCTTCTTGTCCTGCCCCATCAGCCGCAGCAGTTCCTCGGCCTCGGGCAGGTTGCCGGGAATGTCGCGCAGGTCGGTCTTCATCCCCATCTGGACCAAATGGGCGCGCAGACGGCTCGGGTCTTCCTGCGGGCAAAGCCCCAGCCGGGCGGAAAGCTCAAAGGCCAGCGCACAGCCAATTGCCACGCCCTCGCCGTGCAGCAGCCGGTCGGAATAGCCCGTCGCCGCTTCGAGCGCATGGCCGAAAGTATGGCCAAGGTTCAACAGCGCACGGTCGCCCTGCTCTGTCTCGTCCCGCGCCACGATATCGGCCTTCATCTGAACCGACCGGCGCACCGCTTCGATCCGGGCGGCCATATCGCCTGCCGCAAGGGCTGGACCCTGCCCTTCCAGCCAATCAAAGAACGCCGCGTCGCCAAGCAGCCCGTATTTCACCACCTCACCATAACCGGCAAGGAAATCCCGGTCGGGCATGGTGCCCAACACCTCGGTATCCGCCAGCACGAGGCTGGGCTGGTGGAAGGCGCCGATCAGGTTCTTCCCTTGGCGCGCGTTAATCCCGGTCTTGCCGCCGACCGAACTGTCGACCTGCGCCAGAAGAGAGGTGGGGATCTGCACAAAACGCACCCCGCGCCGCAGCACGGCGGCGGCAAAGCCCACCAGATCACCGATCACCCCGCCGCCAAAGGCCACGACGATATCGCCGCGCTCCACCTGTTCATCAAGCAGCCAGTCCACGCAGCGCTGAAGATTCGCCCAATCCTTCGTCCCCTCGCCGGGGGCGAGTTCCAGCGCCGACATCGCGATGCCCTCGGCCGCCAATCCCTCCCGCAGCGCGTCTAAATGCAATTCGGCGACGCGGCTTTCGGTGATGACGGCCACCCGCTTGCGGCGCAGCAGCGGTGCGATCAGCGCGCCCGCGTCCGCCAGCAAGCCCGGCCCGATGACCACGTCATACTCCCGCCCCGGCAGGGCGACGGAAACCGTCTCACGCATCCACTCTCTCCAAAACATCGGGCCTTGTCAGCAGCTTGTCGATCACCCGGTTGGCCATGGCGTCAATCGACAGGCGCGGATCGCAGCGCACCGAAAGATCCGCCAGCCGGTACAGCGGCACCCGGTCGCGATAAAGCGCCGCCAGCGTGGCCTTTGGATCAGACGTGCGCAGCAGCGGACGGCTGTCTTTGTAGCGCACCCGGTTCCACAGCAGCTCCAAATCCGCATCGAGCCAGAGCGCCACGCCGTAAGCCGCGATATTGTCGCGGTTCACCTCGGCCAGAAAGGCGCCGCCACCGGTCGACAGGATGCAGCGCTCCTCGGCCAATAGCCGCGCGATCACCTCGGTTTCGCGTTTGCGAAAGAACGGCTCCCCGTCGCGGGTGAAAATCTCCGGCACGCTGAGATTGGCCGCCGCTTCGATTTCCGCATCGCTGTCCAGAAAAGGCGCGCCCAGTTTGGCCGAGACCGCACGCCCCACCGCCGTCTTGCCCGCGCCCATCATGCCAACCAGCGCCACCGTCTTGTTCAGACGGTAGCGGGGCGGCGTTTCTTCGCCATCGGTCATGCTGTGCTTAATTCCGCTCATTTTTCTCTGAATGACGTGATCTTGCCGAAAAGGCCATATATAGTTTGGCAAAATAGCAGAATTCCGGGCAGGCATAAATCATGGGTAAACTTTTCAAGCTTTTGATATTTCTATTGATTGTCGGCTTCATCGGTCTTGTGGGCTATGCCTATGTCGGGCCTTTCTTTGGCGTGGATTTTTCGCCCGAACAAATTGAGACGCGCCAGCCTGTCACGCTGACTGCGGATTGAGCGGCGTGTTAAACGCCCTGTCCAAAGGCAAATGGGCCCTTTGTGCTGCGTTGATTTGCTCGGTCAGCGCCACGGCCCTGCTGGCCGAATCCGAAGAAGACCGCAATCTGGGCCGCGAATCGCGGCAAGCCTCTGAAAAGCAGGAAAAGCCATCCCCGGCCAATGATCAGCCGCTTTCGGTGATCGACTGGCTGGGCGCGCAGTCGCCGCCCGAAAACCGGCCCAAACGCCCGCCCAACCCGGGCCGGGTCCCGGAACCGCCCGTGGCCAACAGTGCGCTGCCGCCGCCCGTGCAGGTCACGCCCTTGGGCGATGGCGCGCCGCGCCGCATCGGGCTGGTGCCCGGCTCGGTCACCGGGCTGCGCGGGGACATCTGGCTGGCCAGCGACACGACCGCCCTGATCGACCGCATCCGCGACTTGCCGGACCTGCATCTGCCCGCCGCTCAGGCGCTGCTCTACACCGTGCTTCTGGCCGAGGCGCAGGCCCCGCAGGGCGAGGCGCGCAACGGCGATCTTTTGGCGCTGGCGCGGGGCGAAAAGCTGATGGAGCTCGGCGCTCTCGACCCGGCGCTGTCGCTGATCGAACAGGCCGGGGTGACCACCTCGACCGCGCATTTCGACCTGTGGATGCAGCTTTCCCTGCTCACCGGGACCGAGCATCGCGTCTGCGAGCGGCTGATGAAATCGCCGCATCTGACCCGCGACTATGGCACCCGGATTTTTTGCAACGCCCGCGCCGGCAATTGGGAGAACGCAGCCCTCACCTTTGGCTCGGCCCAAGCGCTCGGCCTGCTGCCCGAGGCGCAGCTCGAACTCTTCGACCGTTTCTTGAACCCGGATTTCTACGAAGGGGCCGAACCCCTGCGCGTGCCGCGTCAGATGGACCCGATGACCTTCCGCCTGTTTGAGACCATTGGCGAGCCCTTGCCCTCCAACATCCTGCCGCGCGCCTATGCGGTGGCCGATCTGCGCGACATCGCCGGATGGAAGGCCCAGCTTGAGGCTGCCGAGCGGCTGACCCGTGCGGGCGCCCTGCCCGACAACCTGCTGCTGGGGCTTTACACCGACCGTCAGCCCGCCGCCTCTGGCGGGGTCTGGGACCGGGTCGCGGCGTTGCAACGGTTTGAGACGGCCCTGCGCACCAGCAGCGCCGAAGCGGTGGCCAAGACCCTGCCGCCCGCGTGGGAGGCGATGCGGGAAGCCTCTCTCGAAGTGGCCTTTGCCGCGCTCTTTGCCGAACCGCTCTCGACCATTCCGCTGGCGGGCCAAACTGCGCGTCTGGCGCGGGATGTGGCCCTGCTGTCGCCCGACTACGAAGCCGCCGCGGCGCGGGTGATCGGCAAGTCCCCCGAGGACGAATTGCTGCGCGCCGTGGCGGTGGGCGATGCGCCCAATGGCCCCGCGCCCGATGCGCCATTGGCCGCGGCGGTGCATGACGCTTTTTCCAATCCCGCCCCCCGGGCCGACCTGATGGCGCTGGCGCGGGACAAGGAATTGGGCATGGCGATTTTGCGCCTATTGTCGCTCTTGCATGACGGGGCGAGTGGTGACACATCGGCGCTCCGCGACGCCCTAGCCACCCTGCGCGCCCTCGGGTTGGAAGACACCGCCCGACGTGCCGCCTTGCAGATTGTATTGCTCCAGCAATGATGATGTCCCAGACCCCGACCTTTCATTGGATCTCCAGCTTTCTGGAGGCCGCCGCCGCCGAACAGGGTGCCGCCACCAATACGCAGCTGGCCTATGGCCGCGACCTGAAGGATTTTGACTCCTTTCTGGCGCAGCGCAACCATGATTTCCTGACCGCCAGCCGCGGTGAGGTCGAAGATTACCTTGTCTATTGCGATGCGCAGGGGCTGGCCAAGTCCACCCGCGCGCGGCGGCTCTCGGCGATCAAACAACTCTACCGTTTCGCCTTTGAGGAAGGGCTGCGCGAAGACAACCCGGCGGTGCAGATCGCCGGACCGGGGCAGGACAAACGCCTGCCCAAGATCCTGTCCGAGGAAGAGGTCGACCGGCTGCTGGATGCCGCGCGCAACTCTGGCCGGTCGCTGGCCGATCAACTGCGCAACACCTGCCTGATGGAGCTGCTCTATGCCACCGGCATGCGGGTCAGCGAGCTGGTCAGCCTGCCGGTCAGCGCCGCGCGGGGCGATCCGCGGCTGCTGCTGATCTCGGGCAAGGGCGGCCGCGAGCGGCTGGTGCCCCTGTCAGAGCCTGCCCGCGACGCGCTGGCGGCTTGGCTTGTGGCGCGCGACAAGGCGGATGAGGCGGCCCAGGCCAAGGGCAAACCGCCCGCGCGGCACCTCTTCCCCTCACGCGGGGCGATGGGCCATCTGACGCGGCATCGCTTCTATCTGCTGATCAAGGAATTCGCCGTCACCGGCGGCGTGCCGCCCGAGAAAGTCACGCCCCACACCCTGCGCCACGCCTTCGCCACGCATCTGCTGGCCAATGGCGCCGATCTGCGGGCGATCCAGACCATGCTCGGCCACGCCGATGTCGCCACGACCGAGATCTATACCCATGTTTTGGAAGAGCGCCTTTCGGACCTCGTGCTGGAGCGTCACCCCCTCGCCAAGGAGGGCACCCGCAAGCCCGACGGCAACACGTCTTCCGAAGGCCAGTAACCGCTTTTCAGTGCGTCTGCATAGGCGCGCGGCAAGCCTGCCTTGGCCATATCGGCCAGGGCACCGGCCACATCGTAGCTCAGCCGGTGAAAGCTCACCTCGCCCCCGTCGAGAAGCGCCAGCCGCGTCTGCTGGCCGCCGTCATGGGGCGGCATGCCGATCACGCCCGCGTTGATCCACCGCCCGCGCGCTGTCTCGTGGATGAAGGGCAGACCGGAGTGGCCTGCGATGATATGATCGACGGGGCCCGCGATGTCTTCCAGCGCCCGCCATTCCTCTTCGAACACCGCCACCGCAGTCTCGGACCAGATGAACCGCGCTACATCGCGCACCCCGCCGTGGATCACGCCATAGCGCTGACCCTGATGCCGGAACACCGCCACATCCGGCAGGCGGCCCATCCAATTTTTCGCGCCTGCGTCCAACTGGGCTGCCGCATGGGCGTACCACGCGCCCGACAGCATATCGCAACTGCTGCCCGGCGCGAAGCCGCAGCCGCAATCCTCGGCGCCGCTGGCCAGTTGCACCTCGCAATTGCCCGCCACCACGGCACAGCCAAGCGCCCGGATCGCCGCCACGCATTCGCGCGGCGCGCCGCAATAGGCGACACTGTCGCCGGTGCAGATCATCTGCCCCCCGTCGATGCCGCGTGTCGCGGCGAAAGCCGCCAGCGCCTCGACCGCCTGAAGGTTGGAATAGGGCCCGCCAAAAAGCAGCAGCGGCCCGTCCAAAACCCCAAGCTCCGCGCAGTTGATTTTCGCCTGCATCGCACCACCCTGCCCCGTTGCAACCCTTGAATGACGCAGCCCCTGCGCCCATAACATTCGCAACACATAATGAATGGATTTAGACCTCATGGAAACGGGCCCCGCCCTTTTTGACACCGCTTTCTGGATCAGCACCGGAATTATCCTGCTCCTCCTTGTCCTGTCGGGCTTCTTCTCGGGCTCCGAGACCGCCCTGACCGCCGCCTCGCGCGGCAAGCTGCGCGCGCAGGCCGACAAGGGCGCAAGCGGCGCGATCCGCGCGCTCAAGATCACCGAGGATAACGAGCGTCTGATCGGCTCAGTCCTTTTGGGCAACAACTTGGTCAACATCCTTGCCGCCTCGATGGCGACGGCGCTGTTTACGCGGCTCTTCGGCGAAAGCGGCGTGGCGCTGGCGACGCTGGTGATGACGCTTCTGGTGCTGGTCTTTGCCGAGGTGCTGCCCAAGACCTATGCCATCACCAATGCCGAAACGGCGGCGGCGCTGGTCTCGCGCCCGATTAGCATCGTGGTGCTTGTCTTCTCGCCCGTGGTGACGGCGGTGCGCTATTTCGTGCGCGGGGTGCTGCGGCTTTTCGGCGTGCAGATCGACCCCGACAGCAACATTCTGGCGGTGCGCGAGGAAATCGCCGGGGCGCTGCAACTGGGCCATTCCGAAGGTGTCGTCGAAAAGGAAGACCGCGACCGAATATTGGGCGCGCTCGACCTGCGCGAACGCGCGGTCGAAGAGGTCATGCTGCACCGTTCGGGGATCGAGATGATCGACGCGGATTCAGACCCGACCGAAATCATGGAGAAATGCCTGCAATCGAACCACACCCGCCTGCCGGTCTTTCGCGATGACCCGGAGAACATCATCGGCGTGATCCATGCGAAAGACCTGTTGCGCGCCATGTACAAGCTGATCGGCGGCCCCAACGGCGATGCCGCAGCGCTTAACGGGTTCAACGTGGCCGACGTGGTGATGAAACCCTATTTCGTGCCCGAAACCTCGACCCTGGACGAACAGATGCGCCAATTCCTGCGCCGCCGCACGCATTTTGCACTGGTGGTGGACGAATATGGCTCGCTCCAAGGCCTGATCACGCTCGAAGACATCCTCGAAGAGATCGTGGGCGAGATCACGGATGAGTTTGACCCCGATGCGGATCACCCGCTTAAACAATCCGAAGATGGGCATCTGATGGTCGAAGGCGCAATGACCATCCGCGACCTTAACCGCGCGACCGATTGGTCCCTGCCCGATGATGAGGCCAATACCGTGGCCGGGCTGGTGATCCATGAGGCGCAGATGATCCCCACCGTGGGGCAGGTCTTCTCCTTCCACAACTTCCGCTTTGAGGTGATCGAGCGGGATGGCAACCGGATCACCCAGCTCAAGATCCGCCCGCTCTGATCCGGCCTAGGCTGGCGTTTCCACCGCGGTCTGCACCTCTTTGCAGGCGGCGGACCAGATGCGCGCGCGGTCGGGGCCGAAGGGCACCTCTTCGAAGGCGCGGCGCAGGTGATCCTCTGCCGCCTCACGGGCGGCGGTCGACAGGCCGGGATCGGGGTGCTGCATCAGCCCTGTGAGCACCTCCTGCAAGACCATTTGCACATCGACGACCGAGGCGCCATCGCGCGCCAGCGCCCCAAATCCGTCTTCGATCAGCGCATCCGCCGGGATCGGCGGGATATGCAGGTACGGCAGCGTGACCTCGCCGCCCGGTTTGGATTCATCCGAGTAATAGGACAGCACGCGCCCGATGCGGGTGATCACGTCAATCGCCGTGCCGCCATCGTTGATCCCCGGCGACAGCGCCTTCGAGGCAACCTCGCCCAGCACCCGCAGGCCGAAACGCGGGTCTTGGTCAAAGGTGCGCAGATCGCCCAGTTGCACGGTGTCAAAGACCTTCTGCTCAAGACTGTCCCAATCATGCTCATCGTCCTGCGGGCGGCCCCGCCGGGTGACCATGACCAGAGGCTCACCGACAAAGACGAAATCACCGATCCGCCGGGGCATATAGATTGCGGCCCCATGGTCGCGCGCCTGCTGGTCCAGCGCCTCGGGGTAGATATGTTTGATATAGCCGCTCTCGGGGGCAAAGATCGGGCGCGCATCCTCGGGCACCGGGCCGGTCAGGGGATGCCCGCCCATGCAGGGCGTCTTTAGACGCTCCTTGAACAATGAGGTGGTCACCGCCTCGATCTGGCGGGTGGTGTCGATCAGGCTGCCGAAGCTTTGCAGATGCAGCACCCAGCGGATCAGGAAAATCACGATGATCGCCAGCACCAGTACCGTGGTCAGGAACAGCACAAAGGAGCGTTCATCGACATAGATGCCCAACTCGCGCATGATAATCGCCACCAGCGCATAGACATAGGCGCCGATAAAGACCGCCAGCGTGTTCTGCGTGGTGCGGTCCTGAATGATCAGACGATGCGCCCGTGGCGTGAACTGGGCCGAGGACGAGCGGTAGACCGTGACCATGATGGTGATCGAAAAAATGGTGACCGCCAGCATCGCATCTGCAATGATCTGCAACAGACGATCCGCCGCTTCGCCGGTCAGCCTCGTGGCGACTTCCTTGGGCACCAAAGGCTCGAAAAGCTGGGTCAGCCCAAGGGCGACAAAGGCCAGCAGCCCCATGAAGACCACCCGCACCCAAAGTTTGCGAGAGTACTCGCGGGCTTTGCGAAACAGGGTGTGCGGGATCAGGTCTTTGATATTCATGGGGCAAGGGTAGCACGAAAAAGCGCCCTGCCAACGGCAGCTTAGCGGGAATCTGCAATCCCGTGCGGCACAAGAAAACACTTATCCTCGCCTTGCCCGCCCGCTAGTCTGGCGGCATGACAATAGCCTCTCTGCCCGTGATCCTCCTCGCTGCCGGTGCCGCCACTCGGATGCGGGGGCGTGACAAATTGATGGAGGACATCGGCGGTGAGCCCTTGCTGCGCCGTCAGGCGCGGCTGGCACGGGGCATTGGCCCCGTCACCGTCGCCCTGCCGCCCGCGCCGCATCCGCGCTACAGGGTGCTCAGCGGATTGGACATCACGCCGCTGCCCATCCCCGAGGCCGCTGAGGGCATGGGCGCCAGCCTGCGCCGCGCCTTTGCTACCCTGCCGTTGGACACGCCTGCCGCCATGGTCCTGCTGGCCGATATGCCCGCACTTGAGGCCAGTGATCTCTCCCATCTCGCGGCTGCGGTGGACCTGACGGGCGAGACCCTGATCTGGCGCGCGACCACGGAGGACGGCAAGCCCGGGCATCCCATCGTCTTTGCCGCCGCGCTTTTCGATCAGTTGAAACAGCTGCACGGCGATGATGGGGGCCGCGCGATCGTGCGCGCTGCCGCAGACCGGATGCAGCTTGTGCCCCTGCCCGGCCAGCGCGCGCGGCGCGACCTCGACACGCCCGAGGACTGGGCGGCATGGCGCGCAGAGCAGAAATAGCCCGCGCATGAAAAAACGGGGCGGTCGCCCGCCCCGTTCTCAAACCGTGTTACGCTCGGCTTTTGCCGGATTACTTCACCAGCAGGCTGGCCTCGTGCTTTTTCAGCGACCGGCGCGCGGCGGTGTAGCCTTCGATCCCGTCCTTCGTCGCCAGTTCGGGGAACAGCTCGAAGATCTCCTGACGCTGCTCTTCACCGATACCGGCCAGCGACATGTCACCGGGCTGGAAGCTCTCGGTCCATGTGCCGTCAGAGAGGATCACCTCGTGGCGGTCGAACATCACATGGATGTAGCTGGTGCCCGACACCTCGACCACGTCGATGCCCTCCATCCCGGTCAGATGTTTCGCCGCGACCAGAACCTCACGCTCTTCGAAGTAGAGCGCGGTTTTCTCATTGGCGACCAAGACGCGGTGGTTGGGGCTGACCATCATGTCACGCTCGGGCAGATCGTTGCCAAGCGCGCCCTTGCGGATCAGTACAGGCTTGAGATGGGCGGCCATTTCGAACTCGGCCCCGGTCATCTCACGCGCGCCGACCCAGCGGATTGTCTGGATGCCGTTGTCGCGGGTGATGACCCGGTCACCGACCTCAAGCGCCTCGACCGGCACCTCGCCGCGCGGCGTGGCGATTTTGGTCCCCGGGGTGAAACAGGGGATCACATTCTCGATCTCGACGAAGTTCAGACGCCCGGCATCGCTGCCATC
This sequence comes from Sulfitobacter sp. 1A12157, assembly GCF_043557345.1. Classification (NCBI taxonomy): domain Bacteria; kingdom Pseudomonadati; phylum Pseudomonadota; class Alphaproteobacteria; order Rhodobacterales; family Roseobacteraceae; genus Sulfitobacter; species Sulfitobacter sp. 1A12157. The sequence goes on along the minus strand of NZ_JBIFFV010000004.1, from coordinate 58,079 downwards.
TTCGTTGAAGTAGTCAACGAAACCGTCTTCGCGGTCGTCGGAGGTATAGGTGATCTCCAAACGGCCGCCCTCGGGGGCAGAGCCGCGCAGGTCGAGCGTGTCGTAATCCACGCCCGCGCTGCCGCCGTCGACATCGTCGCCTGCGTTGACATTGACAAAGCTGTCCTGATCGGCACCGCCGGTCATCACATCAACGCCTGCGCCACCGTCGAGCAGGTCGTCGCCCTGACCGCCCATCAGCGTGTCGTCGCCTTCGCCGCCCATCAGCGTGTCATTCTCACCGCCACCGTCGAGCAGGTCATTGCCTCCGCCGCCGACCAGCAGGTCATCGTCGCGGTTGCCGCGCAGGGTGTCGTCGCCGGTGCCGCCGTCAAGCTCGTCATTGCCCTGACCGCCCGACAGGCTGTCGTCGCCCTGACCGCCCAGCAATGTGTCGTTGCCGGTATTGCCTTCGATGATGTCATCGTCGACCTGACCATCGATATAGTCATCGCCCGAGCCGCCGCGCAGCAGGTCGGCGTCATCGGCGCCATAGATCACGTCATTGCCCGCGCCACCGTCGACCGTGTCCATCCCGTTGTTCGGGTTGCGGTCGGGGGTGAAGGGGTTGGACGCATCCTCTTCGTCGGGGATGTCGAGCACGTCGAGACCCAGATCGGGGTCGTTGCCCGCATAGATCGTGTCGTTGCCAGCGCCGCCGAGCAGGCTGTCGTTGCCCTCTCCGCCGACGATCCGGTCATCGCCGTCACCGCCGTCGACGATATCGTCGTCGATGCCTGCGTTGATCACGTCATCGCCGGTGCCGCCGGTGATGGTGTCGCGGTCGTCGCCGGTGCTGATCGTGTCATTGCCCGCCCCGCCATCGACGGAGTCGCGGTCATTCTCGGGGTCGGCGTCGGGGTCAAAGCCCAGATCGTCGCTGTCGCTTTCCGGGTAGCCCAGATCGGGGGCGAGGTCATCGTTGCCGGTGGTGATCATGTCGTCCCCATCACCGCCCTCGACCACGTCGGAGCCTGCGCCCGCCTCGACGATATCATCGCCGTCGCCTGCAAGGATGGTGTCGTCACCATCGCCGGCGCGAACATAGTCGTCGTCGCCTTCCGCATCGGGCAGGATCGCGTCGTCATTGTCGATCATGTCGCCATCGGGGTCGCCGGTATAGGCGGTGTCGATCAAGTCTGCGCCCGCTGTGCCGTCGACATAGCCGTCACGGGTCGAACCGCCGTCGCCCACCGTCACGGTCACCGAGCCTTCGTCGGTCAGGCCGTCGGGGTCGGACACGGTATAGGTGATCGTCGCATCGCCGGTGAAGCCGTCATTGGCGACAAAGGTGATGGTGCCATCGTCGTTGATGGTCACGGTGCCATCATCGCTGGAGGCATCTGTCACGCTCAGGGTGTCGCCGTCGACATCGGTGTCATTGTCGAGAACCGGGATCACGACCGGATCGGTGCCGGTGGTGTCGGCGGTGTCATCATTGGCGACGGGGGCGTCATTCACCGGGTTCACGGTGACATTCACGGTGCCGGTGTCGGTGCCGCCATTGCCGTCATCCACGGTATAGGTGATCGTGGTCTCGCCGTTGAAATCCGGGTCCGGCGTGAAGGTCAACGTGCCGTCGTCATTGATGACGACCGGCCCCGCCGGGCAGCTTGCCATGGTGACGGTCAGCGTGTCGCCATTGGCGTCGCTGTCATTGCCCAGCACGTCGACGGTGCCGGAGGTGTCTTCGTCGATCTCGAGCACATCGTCCTCGGCCACTGGCGCATCATTGCCGCCGCCCTGCGGTTGGCCATCGTCGAAAACCACATTGTCGATCGCGCCCGAGCCTTCAAAACGCACTTCGAAGCGCGACACGCCGTCGATGTTGAACTGCACGAAACGCTCACCGCCATCGCCGGTGGGCTGCACATAGTGATTTTGGATCACGTTGCCATTGTCATCGTAAAAGATGACACGGGTGCCCTCGCCGCCGGTCTCTTCGATGTCTTTGAAGGTCACGCCCTTCATGCGCACCATCTCATCGAAGTCAAAGAACAGGCTGCCGCCGCCGGCGTTGTCATCCGGGTCGCTCTGGTCGCCGTCTTCGGAGACGATCAACAGCCCCTCAAGCGTGTCGGAGGCCAGATCGCTGTCGCCGCCCGTCGGGTTGCTGCTGTCAAAGATCATCGCATCGCCAGAGCCGCCGCTGGCCGAGACGGTCACGCCCAGATCCGCATATTCGTCGTCAATGATGGTGCCTGCGCTGAACGCATTGAAATCAAGTGTTCTAATCATTGTGAAATCTCCTGAGCGGTGTTGCACGCGGCGCGCAACGCGGCCGTCTTGGAAGTGGATGCTGTTTCAATCTGAGAATTGGAGCGCCGAACGGCAGAGCGGTCGAACCGGGCATTTCTTGCCCCGCAGAAGGCCAGTGGCAGGGCCTGTCGCTTGTGTATCATCTCGTCTCTCCCTCCGTTCACATGCGCCCCGCTGGCAGAAATCCAGATCGGGCGGCACGCATCCTTGCAGCAACGAAGGGGAAGAGCCGAAACATGACCCACAGCCGAGGCGCGGTGCGCTTCGGTATGTTGTGTTTACGGTCGCAAACTTGCGGCGTATCCACATTTCCCGCATCCCTGATGCGCTTAATGCGGCCGCCCCCGTGACCTACAGACTTCTATGCCCCCCAGTTGGGCACCTATAGGAATAGCCCTCCTATACGAATGGACAAAGCAAAAAATGTTTGAAAATTGCCGGAACCAAATGAAGTTTTGCCGCAATTCAGGTGGTTTAGCACGTGATTCCGACGCGATTGTTTCCGGGCCGCTCAATTGCGGATTTGCAAAACGCCATAAGATTAAGGTGAATTAACGCCCCTCGGCCGCACCACCATTCCCACGGCTAGTAATACTGTTTCGCATTATGGGACAATGCCGCCGCAAAACAGCCGCATCTGCGCCGCCTTGTTTTCGTCATTCTTTTCGATTGCTTGTTCACCCGCTGGAACCAATTGCCCATAAACATGCGAAACTGGTGACGAAACCACGGGCGGCCCGCCTTATTCCCGCCGAATCAATACATCGCAGCAGTGATGCCCCACGGCGCAGGAAACAGCGCAGACTCCGACGTCATGAGGGACTGCGTCCTGCGCCCCTTGAACGGCTTCGAATACCCGCCGAGTGACGCCCAAAGCGCCCCGCGAAAATGCGCCAAATTCGACGCTCAAAACGACACTTCAGACACCGCAAGCGACACCGCGCCGAGGGGGCGCAAACCTCAGCCATAGTGGGTTCTGCGCCCCGCAGATGCGGCATTGTGTCGCACCCCTATTTCACCCTATTGCAAAGCCCGCCCGGGTGGACCAAATGCGCGGCATGTTGATGTATGCTGTTCATAAGAGGCGCCCGCGCAAGCCGGGCACGCTGCTGAACCGCCGGTAACCCCGGTCGGACAGGCCGATCCGCCTGTCTAGACCATTGGGGTTCCAACTGACTTTCCGGATCACACTCGGGATGAGACCCACACAACCGGCCCGGCCCGGCCTTCTGGCCCGACCGTCGTCTTTTGCGGATCCTTCCCATTTCGACCTTTTTGATATGGAGCATGCCATGCACTTCCGCCTGCTGAAAAACACCAACCAGATCGCCGGGATGCCCGGAACCGCCTTTAATGGCACCCTCGGTCAAGTCGCCAATGCCGAGGGGCTCGCCCTTGTCGCCATGCTGCGCCGCGTGCTGCGCGACACCGCGCGCCGTTGGGACCGTAACCGCACGCTGTCGACGCTGAACGCGATGGACGACCGCCTGCTGCAGGATATCGGCCTGAACCGCAAAGACATCCCCCAATACATCCGCGATATGGAAAGTTTTTCCCGCCGCTAACCGGCCCTGGCCGCGCCCCGCTTGCTGGGCCACGGCACACCTTAAAAATATGGCGTTCTGCATGGGAACGCCGCATATAGCGGCATCGCGTCAGGCCCGGCGCGGTGCCCGTTCTTGCGTCTTGCGCCCGGCAATCGTGTTGCACAGGGGCGCATGATTTGTTTTCATATCTCCAGCAAACCCGCCCATCGAAAGCTGCCGCGCCTATCGCGCGACCGGCTCCTTCTTGATGGAAAGGGGCAAAGATCAGCGGTGCGCGGCTGCGCGACACTGCGGATACAATAGAGGAGATATCACTATGAAACGCTATTTGCTTGGCACGGCTTTTGCCGTCGCAACCCCGATGGCCGCCGCTGCACAGGACTGTGGCGAAGTCTCGATCGCCGAGATGAACTGGGCCTCGGCGCAGATCGTCACCGCCGTCACCGAATTCCTGCTGACACAGGGATATTCCTGCGACGTCACCGTGGTGCCTTCGGACACCACCCCCGCCGTGACCTCCTTGTCGGAGAACAACGAGCCGGACATCGTGCCCGAACTGTGGCCGAACTCCGCCGGTGACGCGTATAAAAAGCTGAAAGCGGATGGCAAGATCGTTGAGCTGACCTCCGTGCTTGATCCCGGTGGCGTCGAAGGTTGGTGGATCCCCACCTATCTGGCCGAAGAGCACCCCGAGTTGAAGACCATCGAAGGCATCTTGGAAAACCCCGAACTGGTCGGCGGCATGTTCAACAACTGCCCCGATGGCTGGGGCTGCCGCGTGGTGAGCGACAACCTTGCGCGGGCCTATGACCTCGAAGGCAACGGCATCGAAGTCTTCAACCACGGCTCGGGCGAGACGATGGTGACCTCGATGGCCTCGGCCTATGAGAGCCAGGAGCCGTGGTTCGGCTACTACTGGGCGCCGACGACGCCGCTTGGCAAATACGACATGACCAGCGTCGATCTGGGCGAATATGACGAAGCCGCGCATAACGCCAACCAGAACGCCGACACCCCCGACCCCAAGCCCTCGGCCTTCCCGACCGCGCCGGTGCTGACCGTCATGACCAAGGATTTCCACGACGAGAACCCCGAGATCGCGGAGTTCATCGGCAATGTGACCTTCAAGACCGAAGAGATGAGCAAGCTGCTGGCATGGCAGGGTGAGAACAACGCCTCTAACGAAGAGGCGGCGGTGTATTTCCTGCAAAACAACAAGGACGTCTGGGCCGAATGGCTGAGCGATGACGCCCGCGGCAACCTGTCCAAGCTGCTTGAGCAGTAAGACAGACTGACCAAAACGGCGGGCGGGGAACTCAACCGGGTTTCCCGCCCGTTCGTTTCGATGACCGGCGGCAAGACTTACGTCTTTTCATACCGACTGCGCCTTGGCCCCTTTGGCCCGAAGCGCAGTTCCTTTGTAAGGACATAGGTTTGGATTGCCGCCACTGCATGGGGCAGCCGACGCCGCGCGGTCTGCGCGGCGCACCGGCCCCCTCCCCAAAAGCAAACGGTCTGATGCAGACCGGGAAAGCGACAGATGGCAACCTACGACAATCTCTTTGACACGCTCGGTCTGCGGGACTGGTGCGGCGATGATCAAGGCGGCGGGCTAAGCTCCATGGCCGATCTCATGGGCCAAGCGGGCGGTGACACCGACACCACGCTTTGGGACATGCCCTTCCCCTCTCTGGATGCGCTGCACGACAGTTGCGAAGCGATCCCGCAATCGCGCGACCTGACCCAAGGGCTGGAGCAAGGCTTCCTTGCCATTAAGGACAGTCTCAAAGTTGTTGTCGACCCCCTCACCCAACCGCTGAGCTGGGCGCTGGAAAACGCGCTTTGGCTGATGCAATCGGTGCCGTGGTTCGTGATGATCCCGCTTTTGATGGCGATCACCTATGCGGTGGGCCGTTCGCTTAAACTGGTGGGGCTGGTGGCGCTGGTGTTTGGTTTCCTCGCCTTCATCGACTTTTACGAACACACGATGCAGACCCTGGCGATCATCTTTGTCTGCGCCTTCATCTGCGTGCTCTTCGGCGTGCCCATCGGCATCGCCATGTCACGCAGCGACCGCGTACAGCGCACGATGATCCCGGTGCTGGACATGCTGCAAACCCTGCCGCCCTTCGTCTACCTCATTCCGCTGATCTTCCTGTTCTCGGTGACCGAGCCCAAGCTCTACGGCATCGCGATCATCCTCTATGCCATCGTGCCGGTGGTGCGCCTGACAGACCTCGGCATCCGGCTGGTCGATAAGGACGTGATCGAAGCCGCCGATGCCTTTGGCATGACCAACCGCCAAAAGCTCTTCAAGGTGCAGATCCCGCTGGCGCTGCCCAATATCATGGCCGGTGTGAACCAGACCATCATGATGAGCCTTGCCATGGTCGTGATCGCTTCGCTGGTCTCCGCCCCCGGCCTCGGCGTGCTGGTGCTGCGCGGCATTCGCAGCCTTGAATTGGGCGTGGGCCTCCTGTCGGGTCTGGGGATCGTGCTGCTTGCGATCATCCTCGACCGGGTCACCAAAGCCGCGCTTGCGCGGATCAACGCGGCGCAGAAGTGAGGCCAGACATGACAGACAACATCAAGATTTCCGTCCGCAACCTCTATAAGATATTCGGCGACGACCCCAAAATGGCGCTGGAGAAGGTCCGCGGCGGCATGTCCAAGGCCGAACTTCAGGCCGAGACCGGCCATGTGCTGGGCCTCAATGACATCAACGTGGACATGCCCGCGGGCAAGACCACGGTGATCATGGGGCTCTCGGGCTCGGGCAAATCGACGCTGATCCGCCACCTCAACCGGCTGATTGACCCCACGGCGGGCGAGGTCATCGTGAACGGCGAGAACATCCTCGACTATAACGAGCGTCGCCTGCGCCAGCTGCGCAAGCATGACATGTCGATGGTGTTCCAAAAGTTCGCCCTTCTGCCCCACCGCACGGTGCTGGAAAACACCGGACTGAGTTGGGAGATCGAAGGCAAGAGCCGCAGCAAATACGCGGGTGAGGCCACCAAATGGCTCAACCGCGTCGGGCTGGAGGGTCAGGGAGAGCAGTATCCCGCGCAGCTTTCCGGCGGGATGCAGCAACGTGTGGGCATCGCCCGCGCCCTGACCTCGAACTCCGACGTGATGCTGATGGACGAGGCGTTTTCCGCGCTTGACCCGCTGATCCGCACCGACATGCAGGATCTGCTGATCGAATTGCAGGAAGAACTGCATAAGACGGTGATCTTCATCACCCACGATCTGGACGAGGCGCTGAAACTGGCGGACCATCTGGTGATCCTCAAAGACGGGTTCATCGTCCAACAGGGCGAGCCGCAGCACATCCTGCTGAACCCCAACGATCCCTATATCGAAGCCTTCGTCAGCGACATCAACCGCGCCCGCGTGCTGCGCGTCCGCTCGGTCATGGAAAAGACCGATGTGCCGCCAACGGATGTGGCCGGTGAGGTCGATTTCGACGACACGCTGGAAAGCATCATCGCGGTCTCTGGCGGGGATACCACCAACAACTACCGCGTGATGCGCGCGGGTAAACAAGTCGGCGTGCTGCATATGCGCGATCTGGTGCGCGCATTGGTGCCACGCCACCCCGGCGAAGCGGCCGAATAACGTCGCGGCAGCCCCGCGGCGGGAAACAAGAAGGGCAGCATCCGGTCACAGAGCCACTGCTGCCCTTTTTGCAGGACGCCCCCGCATTTACGCCCCAAAACCCCTCATAAAACAAAAACTTAAACGCCGTTTCATTATGTAAAACGGCGCTTTGCCGCCGATCAAAATCCTTGCGTCCTATTGACACTCACCCCCACGATTGGCCTATGGGGGATGAAATTTAAAACTGGGGTTCAAGATGCCGCAATCTGCTACGGCCAATATTCTCACTGTTCTCGACACCGACTTCAAAGGCATCATCGAGGAGTGGCTGGGAACGCAGGTCAAAGAGGGCGTGAAACGTTCTGACCTGTTCTCCGATGCGGAAAGCCGGACCCAGAACCGCGAATTGCTCAAAGCCTTCTCCAAAGGTGTGCGCAATGGCGTCAGCGGCGAGGATTTCGACTTTGACGACACGCAGTGGGACGATCTGCGCGCTGTGCTGACCGATGTCAGCCGCGAGCGGGTCAACCGCGGCGTGACCCCGACCGAGATGGCAACCTTCGTGCTGGCGCTGAAGGCGCCGCTGTTCAAACGGCTCGAAGCGATGCAAGACAGCGATCACGGGATGCTGATCCGCGACGTGATGCTGGTGACCCGTCTGGTCGATGCCTTTGCCATCTACACCAACGAGATTTTCATCCTTGAGCGTGAGCAGATCATCGACCGTCAACGCCAAGAGATGTTGGAGCTTTCGACCCCCGTGGTCGAGCTTTGGGACCGCGTTTTGACCCTCCCGCTGATCGGCACGCTGGATTCCGCCCGCGCCCAAGAGGTGATGGAGAACCTGCTGCAAACCATTCTGGAGCGTCAGGCCGAAGTGGTCATCATGGACATCACCGGCGTCGGCACCGTCGACACGCAGGTGGCGCAACACCTGCTGCGCGCGGCCGCCGCCGTGCGCCTGATGGGGGCGGAATGCATCATCAGCGGCATCAGCCCGATGATTGCCCAGACCATGGTGCAGCTTGGCATCGACGTGGGCACCGTTTCCACCCGGTCCAGCATCCGCACCGCCCTGTCGGATGCGCTGATGACCGTCGGCTATGTGATCAAGAAGACCGAGGGCCAATAAGGTGGCCGGTGTCACGTCGATTAATCTGGTCGAACATGCGCTCCTCGTTTCGATACAGGATGACATCACGGACACGGAGATTTTGGAGCTTCAGGATCGCCTGTCGAACAAGATATCCGACAATCGCGTCGACGGGGTGATCCTCGATATCTCGGCTCTTGAGATCGTGGACACTTTCGTGGGCCGTGTGATCGCGCAGCTTGCGGGGATTTCGCGGCTGCTTGCGGCGGATACCTATGTCGTAGGCATGCGCCCCACGGTCGCCGTCACGCTGGTCGAGCTTGGCATGTATCTGCCCGAAATTCGCACCGCCCTGAGCCTGACACATGCCCTCACCCAGCTACGTCGCTTTTGACGAAAAGGACCTAGGAGCGCAGGTTCTTCTCTCTCAGTTCAAGTTGAAGACCAGCGGTGACGCGGTAACGGTCCGCCAAGCCGTAGCGCGCTACATGAAGGAAAACGGCGCTTCGGCGCTGATGGTCACCCGATTTGCCACCGCCGTCAGCGAGATCGCCCGCAATGCGATCGTTCACGCTGGCGGCGGCGAATTTTCCATCTATGTCGACCCAAAGGCCAAGCGGCTGAGCGTGGTCTGTTGGGACAAGGGACCGGGGATCGAGGACGTGGCACTGGCCCTCACAGACGGCTATACCTCGGGCGGCGGGCTTGGCCGGGGCTTGGGCGGCGCGCAGCGGCTGGCCCAGAAGTTTGAAATCCGCACCGCCGTTGGCGGGGGCACCAGCGTGTTGATGAGTGTAAACCTATGATACAATGGGTCGAAGTTCAGGACCAAAGCGCCATCGCCGTGGTGCGCCGCGCGGCGCGCCGTCTCGCGGCGGATCACGGTTGGCCCAAACACCGGACTGATGAGTTGGCCATTGTCGCCACCGAGGCCACGACCAACATCCTGCGTTATGCCGATAAAGGCCGCGCCCTGATCACCGCCTCACCGGAGGGCAAGGGCGACCGGATCGTAATGGTCTTTACCGACCGCGGCCCGGGCATCGGCGATATGGACCGTATGTTCCAAGACGGCATGAGCAGCGGCGGCTCGGCCGGGCTGGGGCTTGGCGCGATCCGGCGCCTGTCGAATGACTTCGACATTTTCAGCGGGTCGGAGGTGGGCACCACCATCGTTTGCGGCTTTGTCAAAGACAGCACCCCCTGCCCGACCCATGGGGTTGAGGCCGTGGGCCTGCGGGTCTGCCACCCGAACGAAACCGAATGTGGCGACGATTACCTGCTGCGCAAAACGCCCACTGCCACCGATATCCTGCTCTGCGATGGTCTGGGCCACGGCCCCGAGGCCGCAGCCGCGTCGCTGGAGGTCACCGACGCCGTCCAAGCCACGAGCAGTTTCAACAGCGAGCCGGGCGCGGTGATGCATGAGGTGACCGACCAATTGACCGGCAAGCGCGGCGCGGTGGCGGCCCTTGTGCATATCGCACAGCCGCAGATGGTCCTGCGCTATGCCGCTTTGGGCAATATCGCCACCCTGCGAGTCCGCGACGGCGAGGTCAAACGCCTGCCGGTGCGCGACGGGCGGATCGGCGCCCGTGCCACCCGCGGCTATGAAGAGAGTTTTGACCTTCAACCGGGAGATCTGATGATCCTGCACAGCGACGGGTTGAAAACCCTGCGCGACAGCTATCTTCCACAGGGTCTATTGTGGAAATCTCCGCTTTTGATCGCCGGCTACTTGCTCGACCGGGCATTTCGCGGGCGTGACGACGCCTCCATCGTGGTCATACGCATTGCACGGGACGCGGACTGATGAAAGCAACCAACCTCACATCGGTGAACCTTGAGAAAGGCGGCGATATCGCGGCCCTGCGTCAGATCGCCCTGACCCTGACCGAGGCCATGCGCTTTACCTCATTCGAGCGGACGCGCACCGTCACCGCCGCTGTGGAACTGGGGCGCAACGCGATCGAGCATGGGCAGAAAGGCCGCGCGCGCTTTTCGCTTACGGATGTCAACGGCAAGCCCGCCCTTGGGCTGACGGTGATTGATCAGGGCCGCGGGATCGAAGAGGCCAAGCTCGACCCCAGCCGCGACATCGTGTCAGAGACAGGCATGGGGCTGGGCCTGCGCGGCGTGCAACGCATCGCGGCGCGTTTCGATGTGGATACCGGACAAGAAGGCACGCGAATTCACGCGGAATTCCTTCTGCCCGAACCGCAATCCGCCGTCGAACAAATCAAGGCCGATGCCATGGCGGCTTTGGAGGCCTATAACGCCAAAGACCCGACCGCGGCATTGACCGAACAGAACCGCGAACTTAGCGAAGGCATCGCCGACCGCGATCTTTTGATGCAAGAGCTTCACCACCGCACGGGCAACAACCTTGCCCTCATCGTGGCGCTGATCCGGATGAGCAAAACCCAAGCCAAGGCCGATGAGACCCGCCAGGTTCTGGGGGAGTTGGAGACCCGCGTAGGCTCGCTCTCCAAGGCGCATGAGCTGATGCAGCGCTCGACCAGCAGCACCGATCTTGACCTCTCGGATATGCTGGAGGAGGTCACCAAGAACGCCGAACGCGCCTTTACCGGAGATCGCCAGAACATCGGCATCAAACTGATTTGCCCCAGCCTCAAAATGGATAACAAATTGGCCGTCGACATTGGGCTGATCGTGGGCGAGTTGATCACCAATGCCTATAAACACGCCTTCAAGGGGCGCGACAAAGGGGTGATCACCATCGACGTCACCCAAGAGGACGACGATGGCCTGACGCTCAAGGTCTATGACGATGGCGTCGGCCTGCCCGAGAACGCAAAACGGCCTGAGCGGTCGGATTCGCTGGGATGGCGGATGATCCGCACGCTGACCTTCCAGCATGAGGCGACGCTGAAGGTCGAAGGCCATAGCGGGCTGTGCGTCGAGATCAGCTTCCCGGCACAGGACTAAGTGCCTTCGGCCCCTGCCCGCCGCTTTCGGGCCGCCGCGCCGGACTTTTTGATCAAAAATCACCTCTGAACTTTTCCGCCCCGTAAAATTGTCCTAGGCATATCGGGAGCCGGCGATTCCCGGACACTTCCAGGCGGCAAGAACATCGCCCGCCTGGCCAATAACGGAGACAGAGCATGATCGAAAAACGTGATTTCTATATCGACGGCAAATGGGTCGCCCCGCTTGAGGGCCGTGAACATAAGGTCATCGATCCCTCGACCCAAGAACCCTGCACCGTGATCTCGCTCGGCGGGCCAAAGGACGTGGACGCCGCCGTGGCCGCGGCCAAGGCCGCCCTGCCCGCGTGGATGGCCACCGCCCCCGAAGAGCGCATCGCCCTGATGGAAAAACTGGCCGAGGTCTATAAAGCCCGGACCGAGGATATGGCCCAAGCGATCAGCACCGAGATGGGCGCACCCATCGAGATGGCGCGCAGCTCCCAATGGGGGGCGGGTTACAGCCACCTGAAGAACTTTATCAAGGCGGCGAAAGATTTCAAATTCGTAAAGCCCTTGGGGGATCACGCGCCGAACGACCGGATCATTCACGAGGCGGTTGGCGTCGTGGCGATGATCACGCCGTGGAACTGGCCGATGAACCAGGTGATGCTGAAAGTCGGCGCTGCTGTCGCCGCGGGTTGCACCATGGTGCTCAAACCGTCTGAGGAAAGCCCGCTGAGTGCGGTGATCTTTGCCGAGATGATGGATGAGGCAGGATTTCCCGCCGGTGTCTTCAACCTTGTGAACGGTGACGGCGCGACCGTGGGCACCGCCCTGACCGGCCATGAGGATGTGGATATGGTGAGCTTCACCGGCTCCACCCGCGCCGGGATCGCGATTTCCAAGAACGCGGCGGATACGCTGAAGAAGGTCCATCTGGAGCTTGGCGGCAAGGGCGCGAACCTTGTCTTCGCCGATGCCGACGACAAGGCCGTCAAACGCGGCGTGCTGCATATGATGAACAACACCGGCCAAAGCTGCAACGCCCCCAGCCGGATGATGGTCGAGGCCAGCGTCTATGACCAAGCGGTCGAAACGGCAGCCGAAGTGGCCAATAAGGTCGAAGTCGGCCCCGCCAGCGAAGAGGGCCGCCACATCGGCCCGGTCGTGAACGAAGCGCAATGGGGCAAGATCCAAGACCTGATCCAGAAAGGCATCGACGAAGGCGCGCGGCTGGTGGCCGGTGGCACCGGTCGGCCCGAGCATCTGAACCGGGGTTTCTATGTCAAACCCACCGTTTTCGCCGATGTGACGCCCGATATGACCATTGCCCGCGAAGAGATCTTTGGCCCCGTCCTGTCGATCATGAAGTTCGAGAGCGAAGATCAAGCCGTCGAGATGGCCAATGACACGGTCTATGGCCTGACCAACTATGTCCAGTCCAGCGATGGCGCGCGGCGCAACCGTCTGGCGGCCAAGCTGCGTTCGGGCATGGTTGAGATGAACGGCGAAAGCCGTGGCGCAGGCGCGCCCTTCGGCGGCATGAAGCGCTCCGGCAACGGGCGCGAAGGTGGCGTCTGGGGGATCGAGGACTTCTGCGAAGTCAAAGCGGTGTCCGGCTGGTCCAACGACTGATCGCTCTTCAGTCTCGCAATGCGGCAGGGCCAAGATTGGCCCTGCCGTTTGCATTTTGGCGGTCAGATCGCCTTTTGATTGACCCGTTTCGACAGTTCCTCGGCGCTTTCCTTCCGCTCGCTATAACGGTCGAGCAGATAGTCCTTGTTGTCGCGGGTCAGCAGGGTGAACTTCACCAACTCCTCCATCACATCGACCACGCGGTCATAGAAGGGCGAGGGTTTCATCCGGTCCTCCTCGTCAAACTCCAAGAAAGCCTTGGGGGTCGAGGATTGATTGGGGATGGTCAGCAGCCGCATCCAGCGGCCCAAGATTCGCAACTGGTTCACCGCATTGAAACTTTGCGAGCCGCCGCTGACCTGCATCACCGCCAAGGTCTTGCCTTGAGTCGGGCGCACCCCACCGAGCGATAGGGGGATCCAGTCGACTTGGGTTTTCATGATCCCCGTCATCGCCCCGTGGCGTTCGGGCGAGCACCAGACCATGCCTTCGGACCATGACACCAGATCGCGCAGTTCCTGCACCTTGGGGTGCTCGGGGGCCGCATCGTCGGGCAGCGGCAGCCCCGTGGGGTTGAAGGTCCGCGTCTCGGCCCCGAGCCGGGCGAGGATGCGGGCGGCCTCTTCGGTCATCAAGCGGCTGAAAGACCGCGGGCGAAGCGAGCCGTAGAGCAGCAGAATGCGCGGGCTGTGGGCGGCGCGTTCGGGCGACAGAAGGCGGCGCGCGTCGATGGGGGTGAAGTGCTCTTCTTCGATGTTTGGCGTGTCGGTCACGGGGATTTCCTTAGGCGGAAGGGGGGTATGGCGCGAGGTTCATTTGTCGGCGCGGAACCAATGCTGCGTGCGGTTGGCAAAGCCCACGAGGGAGAGCATGACCGGCACTTCGACCAAGACGCCCACGACGGTGGCCAAGGCCGCGCCCGACCCCAGCCCGAAGAGGCTGATCGCCACGGCGACCGCCAGTTCAAAGAAGTTCGACGTGCCGATCAGGGCGCAGGGGGCGGCCACGTTGAAGGGAATGCCCCAAGCCCGCGCGGCGCCATAGGCGATGAAGAAGATGCCGTAGGATTGCAGCAACAGCGGCACGGCAATCAGCGCAATGACGAGCGGACGGTCGAGGATCACCTCCCCCTGAAAACCAAAGAGCAGCACGACCGTTAGCAAAAGCCCCATGATGGCAAAGGGCTGCACCCGGGCCTTGAAAGCGTCGACCGCCGCCGCGCCACCCTTGGCGACCAGCCGCCCGCGGGTGAGGTAGCCCGCCAGCAGCGGCAGCATGACGTAAAGGCCGACCGAGATCAGCAGCGTGTCCCAAGGCACGGTGATCTCGGTCACGCCCAAGAGGAAAGCCACGATTGGGGCGAAGGCAAAGACCATGATCACATCGTTCACGCTGACCTGCACCAGCGTATAGGTCGCATCGCCCCGGGTGAGGTTGGACCAGACAAAGACCATGGCGGTACAGGGCGCGGCCCCCAAGAGGATCACCCCCGCCAAATAGGCCTGCGCGTCATCGGGTGGGATCAGCCCGGCAAAGACATGGTTAAAGAATAGCATCCCAAGGGCGGCCATGGTGAAGGGTTTGATCAGCCAATTGACCACCAGCGTCACCACCAGCCCTTTGGGCTTGTCCCCCACCTGCCGCAGCGCGCCGAAATCGACGCCGACCATCATCGGAAAGACCATGGCCCAGATCAGCACCGCCACCGGCAGGTTGACCGAGGCAACTTCAAGCGCCGCCAGCGCGCCGAAGAGGCCGGGAAAGAGATTGCCCAGCAAAAGCCCCGCCCCGATGGCCAGCGCCACCCAGAGCGAGAGCCAGCGCTCAAAGGCCCCAAGGCCAGCGGTTGCGGGATCGGCGGTATCGGTCATGATGGTCTTTCGCGTTTGGTGTTCGGGGGTTAGCAGCAGGTCAGCTCATCCAGCAGCGGTTGGCACCGTTCCGGCTGGCCACCGCAGCAATCTTCCAAAAGAAAGCCCAGCAGCGCGCGCAGCCCGTTCATATCGGCGAAATAGCGGATGCTGCGCCCTTCGCGCTTGCTGCGGATCAGCCCCGCGCGGGCCAACACCGAGAGGTTGGCCGACATCGTATTCTGCCGCACATCAAGCGCGGTGCCGATCTCGCCCGCCGACATGCCTTTACCGCCCGCTTTGATCAGCAGGCGAAAGGCATCCAGCCGGGTCGGCTGGCCCAAGGCGGCGAAGGCTTGGAGGGCGTTTTCATTATCCATATATCGCGAATTATTGATATATTATCGCGCGGTCAACCCCGCCTGCCAATCTCTGTGCAACGAAGCGCCGCCCCGCGCGTTGATCTCGCGCCCCCGCAGGCTTGGTAAGGATGAGATAGGATGTTCGATTGGATCGCAGAGAATTCCGGCACGTTGCAAGTGGCGGTGAGCCTTCTTACGGCGGTGGTTTGGCTGGCCTATCTGCATATCCTATGGCTCAACTTCCGGCGCCAACGCCAGCCGGTGATCCTGATCAACCGCTCGATCGCGCGGGATGAGAATGCCCATTGTTTCGTGACCAATATGGGGGCCGAGCCGATTTACCTGCTCGAAGTCATGGCGCGTGTGGTGACGGATGACAAAAACTACCACGTCAAGGTCACCCAACGCGAAGAGGTGGCGTTGAACGATGTAGAGAACCCCCTGACCCGCACCAATCAAGGACCGATCAAGAGCGGCGATTTTATCGACATCGGCAGTTTCCTCGACCTGTTGCGCCGGGCCGAGGCGCGGATCGGGACCGAAGGGCTCTTTGAAAAGGTCCGGCAGATGGACCTGACGGTCGCTGCCGCGGATGGGCATACCACAAGGCTGATTGCCGCCCGGCATGAGTTCCGGGCGGAATGGAAAGACGGCAAACCCTATTTCGTGCCGGAACGGATCATGGCGCATCAGATCCGCAATATCTTTCAACGGCGTAAGATTACCACGATGTTGGAAGAGCAGATCGAATAGCGCGCTTTGGGGCTACAACCGGTCCAGCCCCTCCGCAATCTCACGGGCGATGGCATGGGCGTCGACCCCCTCCCGCTCAGCCGAGACGCGCAGGCCCAAAAGATCGCTCTGATAGCGTCGAGCCAGCGATTTCGGATCATGTTCCGCCGCAATCTCTCCTTCCCGCTGCATCTGCGCAAAAAGCGCTGCAAATTGCTCTTCCATCCCCATCAGATGCGCGCTGGCCCGTTTGGCCAGCGGGTGGCCATGGGCCTGTAGCTCCAACAAGGTTTTGGACAACATGCAGGCTTTGGCCGGGGCCGCTTCGCGGCAGATCGCCAGTTCGGGATAGCGTTTCAGCGCCGCCATCGGGCCATGCGAAGCGACCAATTCAGCCAGACGCCCGGCCCCATCCTCGGCATATTTGTCCAGAGCAATTTCAAACAGCGCCTCTTTGGACCCGAAGGCCGCGTAGAAACTGCCGGGCTTCATCTTAAGCACCGCTTCGAGGTCTTTCAGCGAGGTGCCCGCCCAGCCCTGACGCCAGAACAGATCGCGGGCGCGGTCGATCAACTCGGCACGGTCGTGGTTCGGTTTGCGGGGCATGAGATCACCATATCTTGAACGATCACTCAAATATATACTTGAGTGATCGCTCAAGAAAGCCTAAATGACGGACATCGACGATTTACAAAGGTAGAAATCATGACTTTCCCGTCCCACGACCAAGACAGCGCGCCCGAAGCCTCCAAGCCGCTGCTGGAAGAATCGCAAAAGGCCTTTGGCCGTCTGCCGGGGCTGCACAGGGTGCTGGCCGAAAGTCCGCAGGCCTTTGAAGGCTATCAGGTGCTGCACAAGCTCTTCACCGAGACCGCGTTCGACGCCGAAGAGCTGACCGTGGTTTGGCAGTCAATCAACGTCGAGAACGAATGCCATTACTGCGTGCCCGCCCACACCGGCATCGCCAAGATGATGAAGGTCTCGGATGAGATCAGCGACGCGCTGCGCAATGAAACGCCCCTGCCGACGCCCAAACTCGAAGCGCTACGCACTTTCACCGTGCAGATGGTGCGCAACCGCGGCTTTGTTTCCGAGGCGCAGATGCAGGCGTTTTTCGACGCAGGCTATGGCCACCGCGCAGTGCTGGACGTGATCCTTGGCATGGCACAGAAGACCATTTCCAACTACGTCAACCACGTCGCCGAAACCCCGGTGGACGAGGTTTTCCAGCCGCTGACATGGAAGCGCGGCGACAAGAAGCTCGACGTTTAAACTAAAAGGCGCGCCCAGAGTGGCGCGCCTTTTTCCGACAGTGTTTTACCGCGCCGCCTACCGGGAGGTCTTCCAACGGTCGAGGGGGAGCGTCACCATCGCCTCATCAAAGTTCACCGTCACCTCGCCGTCCTGAACCATCACCTGAAGCTTCATCGCCCGGCTGGCCAGTTCCGCCAGCGCCTTGGTGTTACCCTCGGCCAAGTTCACCACCTCCAGATTGTCAAAACGGGTGGTGCCGTTCTTGACCTTATCCCACCAGACCTCTGCCGTTTTGCCGCCATAGGGGTAGACCACGACCTTGGCGGCCTTGTTGCAGGACTGGCGCAGCACCTTCTCACTCGGCAAGCCAAGCGTGATCCAAACGTCCAACTCGCCGCTCAGGCTTTTTTGCCAGATGTCCGGCTCATCGTCCGTCGAGAGGCCCTTGGTCATCTCCAGATGCTCATGGGCGTTGAGGGCAAAGGCCACCAGACGCACCATCAGGCGCTCATCGGTTTCCGATGGGTGTTTGGCGATGGTCAGCTTATGGGTCTCGTAATAGTGACGATCCATGTCCGAGACCGAAAGCTCGACTTTGTAGATGGTGGCATTCCGCGCCATGATATGTCTCGTTTTCCAAGGTAGGCGCTGCCTACGCGTTTGGTCGGACCGGGGAAAGGGAATTGTCATTGGGTGCTGCGCGGGGCCGGCAGATGAAAGCCTGCCAATTGTACGCGAAATTGGCGCTATTTGGCCCGCGGCTGCGCCCAAAAGACCGCGCATCTTTCGCCAGCGTGCCGTTGTGCGGCAGGGGAAGTCATCCTACCCTAGCCCCATGATCGACCGTCGCACGCTTCTCTGGGCCCTCGGCTCTACCGCTTTGACCGCGACGGCGGCGTTTTCGCGGCAGGCGGGTGGCGTCCTACGCGGGTTCAACCTGATCGAGACGCCAAACGCCCCCTTCGGCAGCCCCGCCGCCGCCCAAAGCATCGCGCGGCTGCGTGACACGGGCGCGACGGCGGCGACGGTGATCCCCTTCCTATGGCAGCGCTCGCCCAGTTCCGGCGCCATCGTCATGGGGGATGCGCTGCCCCATGACAGGATCGCCGCCGGGATCGCGCAGCTGCACGCCGCGGGGCTCGCGGCCATCGTCAAACCGCATGTCTGGGTGCCCGAAAGCTGGGCCGGCGCGATTGCGCCCGAGCCGGACAGCGCCGCGGCATGGCACGCCGCCTACGCCAAGGTTCTGCGCGCCATCGCGGTCACGGCCGAGCGCAACGGCGCCGAAGCGCTTGTCCTTGGCACCGAATTGCGCGGCGTCTCGGGGGCGGCGCAGTGGGGAGAGACCATCGCCGAGATACGCGCGCTTTTCAGCGGAAAGCTCACCTATGTCGCCCATGGTGCCGACGAGGCCGAGAAGATCGCCTTTTGGCCCGAACTGGATGCCGTGGCGGTCTCGCTCTACCCGGTTCTGGGGGCCGACGATGCGCCTGCCGATTGGGACCGCGCCATCGCCGCGGAATTGGACCGGGTCGCTGCCGTGGCGCAAAAACACGCAAAACCCATCTGGATCGCTGAAATCGGTCTCCGCTCCGCCAAAGGCGCGACCGCCCGGCCATGGGAAAGCGCCGAGGAACGCGCCGCCCCCGCCGATATGGCGCTTCAGGCCGCGGTGCTGGAACGCTGGCTCCGCGCCCTTGAGGCTCGCGGGATTCAAGATGTCTGGATCTGGCGCTGGTTCACCGACCCCGAAGGCGGCGGCGCGGGAGACACCGATTTTACGGTGCAGAACAAGGCGGCGCAGGAGGTGATTGCAGGATTTTGGCGCGAGGAATGAACAGGCTCGAAAGGCGCAGAGCACCGGTGTCATTCATGTAAATATGCGGAAAACCTTACTAAGAAGGTGGTACCCAAGGCCGGACTCGAACCGGCACGCCTCGCGGCGGGGGATTTTGAATCCCCTGCGTCTACCATTCCGCCACTTGGGCACGTAGGGCGATGTAGCCTGCAAAAGCGGCAGGAGCAAGTGGATTTTCACCCCCGCTGCGCGCCCAGTTGCTTGACCTTGGCCGCGCGACATGGTGAGGCATTCAAAACAGCCGGAGCCCCCGAGAATGATCCGCCGCCTTTATGACTGGACCCTGGGCCTGGCCCAACATCGCCATGCCCTCTGGGCGCTTGCCGTCGTCGCTTTTGTCGAAAGCTCCTTCTTTCCGATCCCCCCTGACATCCTGATGATCCCGATGATCATCGCGCGGCCAAATCGCGCTTGGCTGATCGCCGGGGTGGCGCTGGTGGCCTCGGTCTTGGGCGGGCTTTTGGGCTATGCCATCGGCGCGTTGGCCTTTGAGAGCCTCGGCCAGCCGATCCTTGCAAGTCTGGGCAAGACCGATGCGATGGCGGAATTCTCGACCCGGTTCAACGACATGGGCTTTTGGGCGGTGCTGGTCGCCGGGGTCACCCCCTTCCCTTACAAGGTTATCACGATCATGTCGGGCTGGACCGGGATGCCACTTGGCACCTTCATCACGACCTCGATCCTTGCCCGTGGGCTGCGGTTCTTTGTCGTGGCGGGGCTGCTGTGGCGCTTTGGCGCACCGATCCGAGACTTCATTGAAAGGCGCTTGGGATTGATGTTCACATTGGCCGTCGCCCTGTTGATCGGCGGCTTCATGGTGGTGAAGGTTCTATGACGGGTAAGACATTGACATTGCTGGCAACACTCGGTTCGGCCGCGCTGTTGCTGGGGGCTTTCGGGTTTCAGCATCTGGGCGGCTACGCGCCCTGCCAGATGTGCCTGTGGCAGCGTTGGCCCCATGCGGCGGCCGTGCTGATCGGGGCAATCGTGCTGTTTGGCGGGCCGCGCGTGCTGGCCTGGCTCGGCGCCTTGGCGGCGGCGGTGACCGCGCTGATCGGCGTCTTTCATGCCGGTGTGGAATGGGGCTGGTGGCCGGGGCCAAGCTCCTGCACCGGCGGCGGCATGGATTTGGGCAGCCTCGATGGCGGGTCGCTCTTATCAACCGAAGGCCCGAGCGGCTTGGTCATGTGCGATGAAATCGTCTGGCAGTTTCTGGGCCTGTCGATGGCCGGGTGGAACGCGATTTTCTCTTTCATCTTGGTCGGCCTTTGGGTCGCCGCCGCGCGAAAAGCGACCTGAGAGACGAGAATCTGACAAACTGGACAGTAGGCCTTACAGTTTGTCAAAAACACCCCCGAAACGGACAGTTTGACGGCTTGTCGTTCGACAGATGCGCGGATTATCTGAGATCAAATATCTCAGGAGTCCCCCATGTCGAACCAACAGAACTGTATTTTGCTGGGCGTTCCGCTGGACAGCGGCAAGCGCCGTCGCGGCTGCCTGATGGGGCCAGACGCCTACCGCACCGCGGGGCTGGAGCGCGCGCTGCGTGACCTTGGCCATAGCGTGACCGACCGCGGCAACGTGGCCCCTGCCCCCTTTCACGCCAAAGAGCATGAAAAGCTGCACGCGCTGGAAGAGACCATCGCCTGGACCGAGAGCCTCGCCGCCGCCGCAGATGCGGCGATGGACGAAGGCCTGCCGATCTTCATGGGCGGCGACCACGCGCTGGCGCTCGGCACCGTGCTGGGCGCGATGCGCCACGCTGAAAAGGCAGGCCGTCCGCTCTTCGTGCTCTGGCTCGACGCGCATACGGATTTCCACACGCCCCAGACCAGCGACAGCGGCAACCTGCACGGCACGCCCCTAGGCTATGTCACCGGGCGCGAGGGCTTCGACGGGTTCCCGAAGATCGATACGCCCCTGCCCCATGACAATATCGCCATGATCGGGCTGCGCTCTGTCGATGCCGCCGAACGCGCGGCGCTGCAGGAGACCACCGTCACCTATGTCGACATGCGCGAGATCGACGAGAGCGGCATCGCCAAGCCGCTGCAGCGTTTCCTCGACAAGGTCGAGTCCGCGGGCGGCATGCTGCATGTCTCGCTCGACGTTGATTTCCTCGATCCTTCCGTCGCACCCGCCGTGGGCACCACCGTGCCGGGCGGCGCCACCGTGCGCGAGGGCCATCTGGTGATGGAGATGCTCTCGGACAGCGGGCTGATGACCTCGCTCGACCTTGTCGAGCTGAACCCCTTCCTCGACGAACGCGGGCGCACCGCGCAACTGATGGTCGATCTCACCGCTTCGGCCTTCGGTCGCCGTGTCTTCGACCGTCCGACGCGGGCCTATTGATCATGCAACTGCAAGCCCCCCAGTCGGTGGTGATGATCCGGCCACATCACTTCCGCTCGAACCCCGAAACCCAGGCCGACAACGCGTTCCAGCGCGCCAGCATCGGGGATGTGGCCGGGGCCGCGCGGGCGGAGTTTGACGGCGTCGTGGCCGCCCTGCGCGACCATGGCGTGACCGTGCATGACTTCGACGACACCGGCGCCGAGACGCCCGACAGCGTCTTTCCCAACAACTGGTTCTCGACCCATGCGGGCGGCCATGTCGCGGTCTATCCGATGTATGCCGCCAACCGCCGCCGCGAACGGCGGTGGGACGTGATCGACCTGCTCAAGACCCGCTACCGGGTGCAGGACGTGATCGACTATTCCGGGCTGGAGCAGGACGGGCTGGCGCTTGAAGGCACCGGGGCCATGGTGCTCGACCATATCGGGCGGGTGGCCTACGTGGCCCGCTCACACCGGGCCGATCCGGTCTTGCTGGAGCGTTTCTGCACGCATTTCAACTTCGAGCCGATCGTCTTTGACGCCGCAGATGCCGAGGGCCGCCCGGTCTATCACACCAATGTGCTGATGGCCGTGGGCACGGGCATTGCGCTGGTGGGGCTTGAGATGATTTCCGACCCCGCACGCCGCGCCATGGTGCAGGAGCGTCTGGAAGAGACCGGCCGCGACGTGATCGTGCTGAGCGCACATCAGATCAACGAGTTCGCGGGCAACGCCATCGAGCTTTCGGGCAGGCAAGGCCCGGTGCTGGCGATCTCTGCCCGCGCCATGGCCGCGCTGACGCCTGAGCAGATCAAACGGATCGAGGCGCAGGTCCGCATCCTGCCCCTGTCCATCCCCACCATCGAGACCGCAGGCGGGTCCGTCCGGTGCATGATCGCCGGTCTGCACCTCGCCCGCCGCAATGAAAGAGACCTGACATGACCAACCTCAAACCCTCCGACAAGGCGCTGGTGCCTTTCGTTTCCGTCGACCAGATGATGAAGCTGATCCATCATGTCGGCGTCGAAGAGATGCTGCGCGGGCTGGCCGAGTATATCGAAGCCGATTTCAGACGCTGGGAGCTTTTCGACAAGACCCCGCGCGTGGCGAGCCACTCCGAGAAAGGCGTGATCGAGCTGATGCCGACCTCCGACGGTGACGTCTACGGTTTCAAATACGTCAACGGCCATCCCGACAACACCAAGACCGGCTTTCAGACTGTCACCGCCTTTGGCCTTTTGGCGAATGTGGCCAACGGCTACCCGGTGCTGCTGACCGAGATGACGATCCTCACGGCGCTGCGCACGGCGGCGACCTCGGCGGTGGTGGCGCGCCTGCTGGCGCCCAAGGGGGCGCATGTGATGGCGATGATCGGCAACGGCGCGCAGTCCGAGTTTCAGAGCCTCGCCATGAAGGCGATCTGCGGCGTGGACGAGGTGCGCCTCTACGACATCGACCGCGCGGCGACCGCGAAATGCGCGCGCAATCTGGCGGGTTCGGGCCTCAAGGTGGTTGAGTGCGACAGTGCCGAGGAGGCGATCATGGGCGCGCAAATCATCACGACCTGCACGGCGGACAAGCAATATGCCACGATCCTGACCGACAACATGGTCGGCGCGGGCGTGCATATCAACGCGATCGGCGGCGACTGCCCGGGCAAGACCGAACTGGCGCCCGCGATCCTGCACCGCTCGGGCATCTTCGTGGAATACCCCGAACAGACCCGCATCGAGGGCGAGATCCAGCAGCTCGAGCCCGACCACCCGGTGACCGAGATCTGGCAGGTGCTGACCGGTCAGGCCGAGGGGCGCCGCGACCAGCAGCAGATCACGCTGTTCGACTCCGTGGGCTTCGCGATCGAGGATTTCTCGGCCCTGCGCTATGTGCGCGACCAGATCGCCGAGACCGGGCTGTTCCAGCCGCTCGACCTTCTCGCCGACCCGGATGATCCGCGCGACCTTTTCGGGATGCTGCAACGCGCGGGCTGAGCGTTTGGGGCCGCCGTTCTTCCCCGGCGGCCTCTACCCTTCCGTCACATCATGGGCGTAGAGCCAATCGAAGGCCCGCAGCATCGCCCCGGGGGCCAGCGTCGAGGCGATGCGCAGCCCGGTATGGGCCGCAAGGCGGATCGGGCCGGAACGCAGGTGATACCGGGTGGCATTGCCTTCGGAGGTTTTCACAATGCGCCGCGCGCGGTCGATACGCGCGGCCTGATAGGCCGGGAGGGCCGCATCGCGCGGCAGCCGGGTCAGGCAGTCAGCCAAAACCCATGCGTCCTCCAGCGCCATATTCGCGCCCTGCGCCAAAAAGGGCAGCGTCGGATGGGCCGCGTCGCCCAAAAGCGCCACGCCATCGGCCTGCCAATTGGCGGCGACGGGGTGGTGGTGCAGCCCCCAAAGGGACACCTCCTGCACCGCCTCGAGCATCTGCGCGGCCTCGCCCCCGAAACCGGCAAAGGCGCGGCGCAGATTGACGGGATCGTCGCGATGGTGCCAGCCTTCGGCGGCCCAATCGTCACGCTCTTCCACGGCCACGAGGTTAACCATACGCCCCGCGCGCAGCGGATAGCTGACCAGATGTTTCCCCGGCCCCATGGTGACCCGTGCCTCGGGGGGATGATCGACCACATTGGGGATCAGCGCCCGCCACGCGACCTGCCCCGAGAAACGGGCCTGATCCGCCCCGTTCAACTGCACCCGCCCGACCGAGTGGATGCCATCGGCGGCCACCACCAGTTCCGCCCGTCGCCGCCCGCCGCGCGCCATCTGCACCTGCGGCAGAGCGCCGGGGTGGATGGAGGCGACCTGCGCGTCGGTCTCGAAACTGACATTGGCGCGCTGCGCCGCCTCGCGCAGAAGGTCGATCAGATCGGCACGGTGGAGGAAGTAATAACGCTGGTCCTCCGACAGACGGGTCAGATCCAGCCGCGCCACTTGGCCGCCCTTGGCATGGTCGCAAAGCCGGACCGCCTGCCCACGCACGGCACCGCGCGCCGCCAGCCCACGCTCAAGCCCCAGCCCGCGCAGGACGGCGAGGCCATTGGGGCTGATCTGCAACCCGGCACCGATTTCGGAAAAGCGGGCGGCCTGTTCCAGCAGGGTCACGGCCACGCCACGCCGCGCCAAGGCCGTGGCCAGCGCCAGCCCGCCGATCCCGCCGCCCACGACAATCGCATTGGAAGGTTTCATTCGCGCCCCAACCACAAACGCCGAAGCATTTGCTTCGGCGTGTGGTGTTTCAGGTGATGTCAGTCGTCGCGGTGGACTTTCTCGCGGCGCTCGTGACGCTCCTGCGCCTCCAGCGTCATGGTGGCGATGGGCCGCGCGTCCAGCCGCTTGAGCGAGATCGGATCGCCGGAGACCATGCAGTAACCAAACTCTCCCTCGTCGATCCGCCGCAGCGCCGCGTCGATCTTGCCGACCAATTTACGCGCCCGGTCCCGGGTGCGCAGTTCCAACGCGCGGTCGGTCTCTTCCGAGGCGCGGTCGGTCACGTCCGGGATGTTCCGGGTGCCGTCTTGCAGTGTTTCGATGGTGTCGCGGCTGCCTGCCAACAGTTCCGCTTTCCAGTTGATCAGCTTGCGCCGAAAGTACTCAAGCTGACGGTCATTCATGAATGGCTCGTCCTCGGCCGGACGATAGTCGTCCGGCAGGAAGATTTCCTGCTTCATTTGTTTTTCCCCGGCGTTTTTCAACTCAGACATTAAAAAGGCCTGTCTCCCGACATCGTCCCCTGCCGCAGCGTCTATCTGAGCGGGTAACAATTGTCACTACACAATCCCTTTGATTTTTGGTTAAAGGCCGTGGATCAAGCGCCCGTCACACGAGGTTGAAAACAAGATGAAATTCCAAGGCACCAAAGACTACGTCGCCACCGAGGACTTGAAAATTGCCGTCAATGCGGCGGTGACGTTGGAGCGACCTTTGCTGGTGAAGGGCGAGCCGGGCACCGGCAAGACCGAGCTTGCGCGGCAGGTGAGCGACGCTTTGGGCCTGCGCATGATCGAATGGAACATCAAATCGACCACCCGCGCGCAACAAGGGCTTTACGAATATGACGCCGTGAACCGCCTGCGCGACAGCCAGTTGGGCGACGAGCGGGTGCATGACGTGAAGAACTACATCCGCAAGGGCAAGCTTTGGCAGGCTTTCGAGGCGGATGAGAAGGTCGTTCTGCTGATCGACGAGATCGACAAGGCCGATATCGAGTTTCCCAACGACCTGTTACAGGAACTCGATAAGATGGAATTCTTCGTCTATGAGACGGGTGAGACGATCCGCGCGCGTCAGCGCCCCATCGTCATCATCACCTCGAACAATGAAAAGGAACTGCCCGACGCCTTCCTGCGCCGCTGCTTCTTTCATTACATCCAATTCCCCGACATGGAGACGCTGAAACAGATCGTCGAAGTGCACCATCCGGGCATCAAGCAACAGCTGCTGACCACCGCGCTGACGCAATTCTACGAGATCCGCGAGCAGCAGGGGCTGAAGAAGAAACCCTCGACCTCCGAGGTGCTGGATTGGCTGAAACTGCTGCTGGCCGAGGATATGGACGCCGAGGATTTGGCCAAGGATGGCCCCAACGCCCTGCCGAAGCTGCACGGCGCGCTGCTGAAGAACGAACAGGACGTGCATCTGTTTGAGCGGCTGGCCTTCATGGCGCGGCGCCAGCGGTAGGGCTGCAACACAACTGCGACTTTACGTCAAAAGCGGGTATTTCCCTCGCTTTTGATTTTTTGCCTGCCTAGGCTGAGGTCAATCACGGGCGCAAAGACCCGGATTCAAACGACCGATGGGGCAGGCAGATGCAAGGACAGTCAGCAACCGCGCCACGCGCATATTGGGATAGACCCGCCCAGGCGGGGAAGCAGAAAGGCTCGGGCGCATGAAGCCCCGGCGCATGAGGCGCAGCGGGAAGGCGCGGCTGATCCTGCCGCTGATGCTGCTGCTGAACGCCTGCGTGCCCGCCTCGCACTCCGAGGTGGCGACCCGCGCGGTCATTGCCGACAGCACCCTGCCCCCGATGAAACAGTTCACCCAAGCCCGCCCCGCTCAGCCGCATGTGTCGAATGCCGCGCTGGCGGAGGATTTCCTCGACCTGTCCTTCCGGATGGAAAGTGGCCGCGCCCTGCCCGTGCTGACCCGTTTCGAGGGGCCGATCTCCCTGCGCGTTCTGGGCCAGCCACCCGCCACGCTGGGGCCGGACCTTGCGCGTCTGCTGGCCCGTCTGCGCCGCGAGGCCGGGATCGAACTGCGTGAGGTCACGGGCGGAGAGGCCAGCATCACCATTCAAGCGGTGAACCGCAGCCAGATCCGGCGTCTGCTGCCGCAGGCAGCCTGTTTCGTGGTGCCAAACGTCAGCACGCTTGAAGAATATCGCCGCACGCGGCGCTCGCCCGCCACCGATTGGACCCGCCTGACCGAACGGCGCAAGCTGGCGATCTTCCTGCCCAATGACGTTAGCCCGCAGGAAAGCCGCGACTGCCTGCATGAGGAACTGGCCCAAGCGCTTGGGCCGCTGAACGATCTCTACCGCCTGCCGGATTCGGTGTTTAACGACGACAATGTGCATACGGTGCTGACCGGTTTCGACATGCTGGTGCTGCGCATCTATTATGACCCCGCGCTGCGCTCGGGCATGAACCGCGAGGAGGTGGCCGCCCGTCTGCCGGGCATTCTGGCCCGGGTGAACCCCACAGGCGGCACCGTCGCCCCCCGCCCCGCCCGCGCCACGCCGCAGGTCTGGAGCCGCGCGATCCAAACCGCCCTTGGCCGCGACGTGAGCCGCAATGCCCGCCTGAACGCCGCCCGCGACGCGCTGCGCATCGCACAGACCCAAGGCTGGCAGGACAATCGCCACGCCTTTTCACATTACGCCATGGGCCGCGTTACCCAGATGACCGACCCGGCCGCCGCGCAGGCCCATTATCTTAATGCGGACGCGCTCTATGCCCGCAGCCCCGGCACCACGCTGCACCGCGCCTATGTCGCCACCCAGCGAGCGGGCTATGCGGTGACCATCGGCGATGGCGCAGGCGCGCTGGCCCTGATCGAGCCGCATCTGCCCGTGGCCAAAGCCAGCGAAAACGCCGCCCTTCTGGCCACGCTCATGCTGCTCAAAGCCGAAGCGCTGGAGATCGAAGGCCGCGTCATTGAGGCGCGCCGCGTCAGGCTGGACAGCATCGGCTGGGCGCGATACGGCTTTGGCCCTGACTGGGCCGTGCGGGCCAAGCTGCGCGAGATCGCAAGCCTGAACCCGCGCAATGGATAGGCCCGCAAAACAAACGGGCAATAGGTTATGATAGCACTCGGATTGGCATTGATCGGCGCGATTATCGGCGGGCTGACCGCGCGCAAACGCGGCGGCAACCGCAAGGACATCGCGCAATATGCCGCAGGCTATGGCATGGCCTTTCTCATCGTCGGCATGATCGCCACGGTTCTGCTGGACCGCGCATTGAGCGTCTGATGTTTCTGCCCTTCTTCGACCAGCTGCGCCGCCACAATGTTCCCGTGTCCCTGCGAGAGTTTCTGGCCTTTCTCGAAGGCATGAAAGCGGGGCTTGCGACCTATGACGTGGAGGCGTTCTACTACCTCGCCCGCGTGTCGATGGTCAAAGACGAGCGCAACATCGACAAGTTCGACCGCGCTTTCGCCGCCACCTTCAAAGGGTTGGAAAAGATCAGCCTCGACGACGTGCTCGATGCCGTGGACCTGCCCGAAGACTGGCTGCGCAAGATGGCCGAAAAGCATCTCTCGCCCGAGGAAAAGGCCGAGATCGAAGCCATGGGCGGTTTCGACAAGTTGATGGAGACGTTGAAAAAGCGGCTGGAGGAGCAAAAGGGCCGGCATCAGGGCGGCTCTAAATGGGTCGGCACGGCGGGCACCTCGCCCTTCGGCGCCTATGGCTACAATCCCGAGGGCGTGCGGATCGCCCAGAAGGAAAGCCGCCACCAACGCGCGGTCAAGGTCTGGGACAAACGCGAGTTCCGCAACCTCGACGACAATGTCGAGATCGGCACCCGCAACATCAAACTGGCGCTGAAACGCCTGCGCCGTTGGGCGCGCGATGGCGCGGCAGAGGAGTTTGACCTCAACGGTACAATCCGCGCCACGGCGGAACATGGCTATCTCGACGTCAAGACCCGCCCCGAGCGGCGCAATGCGGTGAAAGTGCTGCTGTTTCTCGACATCGGCGGTTCGATGGACCCGCACGTAAAGGTGGTCGAGGAACTGTTCAGCGCCGCGAAGGGCGAGTTCAAACATCTCGAACATTTCTACTTCCACAACTGCCTCTACGAAGGCGTGTGGCGCGACAACCGCCGGCGTTGGGATGCGCAGATCCCCACCCATGAGGTGCTGCGCAGCTATGGGTCTGACTACAAATGCATTTTCGTGGGCGACGCCAGCATGTCACCCTATGAGATCGCCTATCCGGGCGGCGCGAATGAACATTGGAACGCCGAGGCCGGGGCCACATGGCTGGCACGCGCCCGCGACCAATGGCCAAACCACCTGTGGATCAACCCCGTTCCCGAACGGCAATGGGGCTACACCCAATCCATCGCGATGATCCAAGAGATTTTCGGCCCCGAGGCCATGGTGCCCATGACCCTCGAAGGGTTGAGCCGGGGCATCAAGACCATGACGCGCTGACCCGTTCCTTGACAGCCTGCTGCGCCGCGCCACTTCAGGGGACGAAGGCAAGCAATGTGGAAGGAAATAGAATGTCCCCAATCATCAAATCCGGCAGCGCGAAATGGGAAGGCTCGCTCAAAGAGGGCAACGGCCATGTCTCGACTGAAAGCGGCGTGCTCTCTAACCAGCCCTATGGCTTCAACACCCGTTTCGAAGGCAAGGCAGGCACCAACCCCGAAGAGCTGATCGGCGCGGCCCATGCCTCCTGCTTTTCGATGGCCCTGTCGATGATCCTTGGCCAAAGCGACCTGACGCCCGACAGTATCGAGACCAAGGCAGAGGTCCATCTTGAGCAGAAAGACGGCGGCTTTCATGTGCCCAAAGTGCATCTGACGGTTGAGGCCAGCATCCCCGGCGCGAGCCAAGAGGACTTTGACAAGGCGGCGAAAACCGCCAAGGAGAACTGCCCGATTTCCAAGCTGCTGACGGCTGAGATCACGATGGACGCGAAACTCGTCTGATCGCCAAACATACTACCGGGGCGCAGGCCATGGCCGCTTGCCCCCGGTCCCCCTGCTCCCCATATTGGGCGCATGATCCGCGTTATCCCCATCCTTCTCGCCATCCTCTATGCGCTGGCGATGTACCGTTTCTCGGCTTGGCGCACGGCGCGGGAGTTGGATGCCAAATCGACGCCGCTGGTCGATCCGAAATTGAACGAGGTCAGCAGCCGCATGGCCCGCGCACTGGACCTGCCGCGCATCAAAGTGCATCTTTATGAGATCGAACCCGTCAACGGTCTGGCAGCCCCCGATGGGCGGATTTTCATCACCCGCGGCTTTTATAACAAGTTCCGCCAAGGTGCTGTAACGGCCGAGGAATTGGCAAGCGTTATCGCCCATGAGCTGGGCCATGTCGCCCTTGGCCATTCTCGCCGCCGGATGATTGATTTCTCGGGCCAGAACGCCCTGCGCACTGCCCTCGCGATGGTGCTGGGGCGGCTCATCCCCGGCATCGGCGTCTGGATCGCCAGCGGGCTGACCAGCCTGCTCGCCGCGCGGCTGTCGCGGAACGATGAATATGAGGCCGACGCCTATGCCGCCGCCCTGCTCACCAAGGCCGGGATCGGCATTGGCCCGCAAATCTCTCTATTTGAAAAGCTCGACGCGCTGAGCCAATCCGGTGGCAACCGTCCGCCCGCCTGGCTGCTGAGCCATCCGAAGACGGAAGAGCGGATCGACAAGCTGCGGCAGGTGCAGTTGCGGTGGGACGGCTGACCTAGCCGAGCGCTTTTGCCAATCGGGGCAGCCGCGCCTTTTTCAGCAGCGCGCGCATCTCCCACGGCTCCCCTGAAAGCCGCCGCGCCTCTTGCAGAACGGCTTCGGCCACGGGGGCGACCCTCTCTGGCGTCGCCTGCCAAATGCCATGTAGGTAGCTATCGGGATCGGCGCGGCTCAGCCCCTCTTCGGCGAGGATTTGGCGCGGGAAGTCCTTGGCGTTCAGCGTCAGGATCATATCGGCGTTGCTGGCCACGGCAACGGCCAGCACATGGATGTCATTCTCATCCGGCAGCCAGAGCCGCGCTTGCAGACCGGGGGAAGCCTCACGCTCGGCCCCCGGCCATTTGCCGCGCAACAGCGCAATCTCGGCCCGTGCCTGCACTTCTCCCGTGGGCCCAAGCTTGACCGCCGCGCGGGCCCATTCCTCCAAGATACGCGGCGACCAAATCGGCTCGAACGCGCCCCCTGCGGCCACGCCGAGCACCATTTCGCGCATCACCGTGGGGTAAAGCACGCAAGCGTCGATCAGCACGCGGGGGCGCGTTTCCATCACAGGCGGAAGAACAGCGATTTGAGGTAGCCGCTTTCCGCAAGCTGCGGCAATTGCGGGTGGTCCGCCCCGGCAAATCCGGTGTGCAGAAGCATGGCGCGGCGTCCGGCCCGACCGATGCCGCGCACAGAGGCGGTGCGGAATTGGTTCAGATCAGCGGCATGGGAGCAGGAGCAGAGCCCCAGAATGCCATTCTCCGCCACCAGTTGCGCCGAGAGCCGCGCGACACGTTCATAGGCACGCAGCCCGGCGTCGACCGCTTGGCGCGAGGGGGCAAAGGCGGGCGGGTCGCAGATCACCACGTCGAAAGTCTCGCCCTCGTCCCGCAGGGCGGTGAGCACGTCGAAGGCATCGCCTTGGCGGGTGGCAAACCGGTCTTGCATGCCCATCGCGTTGGCCCCGGCCTTGGCTAGGTCCAGCGCGGGGGCGGAGCCGTCCACCGCCAGCGCCGAGGACGCGCCGCCCGCAAGTGCTGCGAGGGAGAAGCCGCCGACATGAGAGAAGACATCAAGCACCCGCGCACCATTCCGCGCGAGATTGGCGGCAAAGGCGTGGTTCGGGCGTTGGTCATAGAACAGGCCGGTTTTCTGCCCGCCCGTGAGATCAGCCATATAGGTCGCGCCATTCATCGGCACCGGCAACGGCCCCTCGGGCGTCTCGCCCGCCAGCGTGGCCGAGGCATCGTCGAGCCCTTCGAGCTTGCGGGTCCGGCCAGAGGCGTTTTTCAGCACGTTGTGCACACCCGTCACCGATTGCAGCGCGGCCACGAGCGGTTCGATCAGCGCGTCGGCCCAGGCGGCATTGGGTTGGATCACGCAGGTATCCCCGAAACGGTCGATGATGACCCCGGGCAGCCCGTCGGCCTCGGCATGGATCAGGCGGTAATAGGGTTGATCGTAAAGCTGGCTGCGCAGTTGAAGGGCACGATTGAGGTGGGCTTCAAACCATGCTTGATCGACCTGCGCCTCAGGGTCTTGGTCGATCATCCGGGCAATGATCTTGGAATTCGGATTGACCGCGACCAGCCCCATGGGCTTACGCTCGGCATCCTCCAACAGCGCCAGCGTGCCGGGGGCAAGCCCGCGTGTGCGGCGGTCGGTGACCAGTTCATTGGCATAGACCCAAGGAAAGCCGTGGCGGATGGCGCGGGCGTTGGCCTTGGGCAATAGGCGCACCACGGGATGTGTGGCAGGCTGCGGGGCGGAGGGGGTTTGGGGCGTTGTCATAGCGCCCCTCGTACTGCGTTCGCGCGGCTGGGGAAAGAGGTTTCGCAGGCCGCGATCGGCGGTCAGTTGCGCGCTCTGCCCCGCCAACCGCCCCGACGGCGCGGGGTGGTCAGCGTCGTCTGCCCGTCGCGCAGCACTTGGGTCATCGGGTGATCAGCGGCGGCGCGGTGCCGTTCCAGCAGCCGGGTGATGGCGGCGGCGCTGTCCTGCCCCTCGGGCAAGCTCAGGGCCCAATCCAGGAAAATGCTGCGGCACTCGGCGGGGCCGATCCCCTCCATGCGGTAGGATTCGCGGATCAGCCCCTTGGGGTCATCGGGATCGCTCATGCCCCCTCCCGCTTCGGCACTGGCAGCGCGGCGTCGATGATCTGCGCGGCGCGGTCGTAGTTGGTCTGCATCTTGCTCTCCAAGGTCGTGAGGTCATCACACTCCAGCACCCGGCAGAGGAAACTCGCCCCGGCCTGCCCCATCGCCCCCGCCTCGATCGGATTGGCCGAGAGCAGCCGCGCGGCGCAGTTCAGGGTCCAAGCGTCGGTATAGGCGGCGGAGAGGGTTGCCTCTCCTTCGGTGTCGATCACGCCTTCGTCGCGGGCGGCGGCAAGGCCCGCGTCGATCTCACGCGCGCCGGTGCCGCCGATGAGCGCCCCCGCCTGCGCGAAGAGTTCGATATCCTGCAAACGGCCCCCGCCGGTCTTGGCGTCGAGCGCGCCTGCGGGGCTGCGGGCGGCGGCAATGCGGCGGCGCATATCGGCCACCTCTCCCAGCACCTTGTCACGCGGGGCGGCACGGCTGAGGATGTCTTTGCACAGCGCGTCAACATCGCGGCCCAGATCCTCTGCCCCCGCGATCACCCGGGCGCGGGTGAGGGCCAGATGCTCCCACACCCATGCCTGTTCTTTCTGATAGCTCTCGAAACTGGCAAGGCTGGTTGCCACCGGCCCCTGATTGCCCGAAGGCCGCAGGCGCATGTCGATATCGTAGAGCTTGCCTTGGGCCATCGGCGCGGTCATCGCGGTGATCATCGCTTGGGTCAGCCGCGCGTAATAACTGCGCGTGGCGAGGGGTTTGGGACCGTCGGAACTCTCCACCCCGTCGGCGTCATAGATCACCAGCATGTCGAGGTCCGAGGTCGGCGTCAGCCGCCCGGCCCCGAGCGAGCCCATGCCAAGGATCACCGCCCCGCGCCCCGGTGGCGGGCCATGGCGGGTGGCGAATTGATCAACGACCACGGGCCAGAGCGCCTGCAAGACGGCTTGGGCAAGCTCGGCATATTGGCGCCCGGCGGTGGCCGCGTCGATCAGCCCGCGCAGCAGATGCACGCCGATCCGAAAATGCCATTCGCGCGCCCAACGGCGGGTGCCGTCAAGGCGCAATTCATAGTCCGCCTCCCTCGCCAGATGCTGCTTTAGCATCTCGGTCAGCTTGGCCTGCCCCGGCCAGTCCGAGAAGAAATCCCCACCGATCACCGCGTCGAAGACGCCGGAGTTGCGCGACAGATGCGTGGCAAGCGCGGGCGATGTGGCGACGATATCCACCAAAAGATCGCCCAGTTGCGGATTGGCCCGCAAAAGCGAGAAGAGCTGCACCCCGGCGGGCAACCCGGCGAGAAATCCGTCAAAGGCCAAAAGCCCCTCATCCGGTTTCGCCGATTGCGCCAGACGGTCGAGCAGCAGCGGCTTCAGCCGCCCGAAAATATCCGCCCCCCGTTCCGAGCGCAGCGCGGGATAGCTGGGCCAACGGTCCAGCACCGAGGTGTCGAATTGATGCGCCGGGCGGGCGGCTTCGGGCTCTTCCCTCGTGGCGGCGAAAAAGCTTTCGATTAGGTCGTGCACGGCCTGCAGGCGTTCATGAAGATCGGCGCGTAAGTCTTTGACATCCATATCCATCATGGCCGCCAGCCGGTCGAAATCGGCGTTGTTTCGGGGCAGCGTGTGGGTCTGGGCGTCTTGCACCATCTGCAACCGGTGCTCGACCGTGCGATGCGCGCGGTAGTGGTTGCCGAGCGTCTCGGCCACCTCCGCGGGCACCCAACCTTTGTCGGCCAGCACCTGCAAACCTGCCAGCGTCCCGCGGGGCCGCAGGTCCGCATCCCGGCCCCCGGCGATGAGTTGCCGGGTCTGGGTGAAAAACTCGATCTCGCGGATGCCGCCCCGGCCCAGTTTCATGTCATGGCCCGGCAGGGTGATCGGGCCGCCCAAGCCCTTGTGCTCACGGATCGCCAGCCGCATGTCATGGGCGTCTTGGATCGCGGCGAAATCCAGATGGCGGCGCCAGACGAAAGGGCGCAGCGCTTGCAAAAACGCCTCGCCTGCCGTGATGTCACCCACTGCCGGACGGGCCTTGATATAGGCCGCGCGCTCCCACGTACGGCCAAGGCTTTCGTAGTAGCGCTCTGCTGCCTCCATCGCGATGCAGACGGGTGTGACCGCCGGGTCGGGGCGCAGACGCAGGTCCGTGCGGAAGACATAGCCTTGGGCGGTGTTCTCGCTCAGCGTGGCAGACATGGCGCGCGTGGCTTTGACGAAGGCGCTGCGGGCGGCGTGGAAATCATCGGGCGCGAAACGGCTTTCGTCGAAAAGGCAGATGAGGTCGATGTCGGAGGAATAGTTCAGCTCCCCCGCGCCCATCTTGCCCATGGCAAAGACGACCATGCCGGCGCAATCGGAAAGATCGTCCATCGTCATGCCCGGCAGCTTGCCGCGTTTGATCTGTGCCGCGAGCCCCGCGCGCAGGGCCGCGCCGCAGGCGGCATCGGCGTATTCGGTCAGCGCCCCGGTCACCTCTTCCAGCGACCATGCCCCACCCAGATCGGCCAGCGCGGTCAGCAGCGCCATGCGCCGCTTGCCCTGCCGCAGCCCATCGGCAAGCCGGTCGGGGGCCAGTTCCGCCGCTGCCGCGCAATTATCGGCCAGAGCGGTTTCGGGATTGGCCACCGCCGCGCTCAGCCAGCCCGCCTCTTTCTCCAAAAGTGCCATCAGATAGGGCGCGGTCGAGGCCGCAGCCGAGATCATTTCGCGCAACTCCGGCGCGAGATCGGGCAGCAGCGCCGCCGCATCCTGCGCGCGTTCGCGGTGATAGACACGGGGGGAGCGGGTGATCCGGGCAGCGAAAGATGGGTCTGTCATGAGGCCAGCTTTGCGGGCTGATCCAAGCGGCGTCAATGGGGGTTGCGGCAGGGTGCGGGCTTGCTACGACTTTGCCGTCTAGCAAAGGAAAGAAGATGAGCAAAAGTTTGAAACGCGTGCGCGCCACGCTGGAGGCCGCAGGGGTGACACCGGAAATCCGCGAGACGGCTTTGGCGCGGACGGCGGTGGATGCGGCCACGGCGCTTGATTGCGCGGTCGACCAAATCGCGAAATCCATCGTTCTGCGCGGCGAAGACAGCGGGGCGGCGCTGCTTTTCATTACCGCAGGCGCACAGCAGGTCGATCTCGAACGGGCCGCGGCGCTGGCGGGGGAGCCTTTGGGCAAGGCCGATGCCGCGCTGATCCGGGCGCAAACGGGCTTTGCCATCGGCGGTGTCGCGCCTTTAGGGCATATCACGCCGCCGCGCGCATGGTTTGACCGAAACCTCCTGCGGTTCCCGCTGGTCTGGGCCGCCGCGGGCACGCCGCATCACGTTTTCTGCCTCGAACCGCAGAGAATGGCGCAGCTTTCGGGTGCGCAAGTCGCTGATTTCACTGTCGCTTCCTAAATAATGTAAAAAACATTCACATAGCCCCTTGCGAAAACGCATCGGCGTTCCGATCTATTCAATGTGAAAGACATTCACATTATCCGAAACGCCCGGGCCGGCGACAGGCCCGTCACGACCGAAAGGCTCAACAATGACGACAGTGACCACCGACCCGACCTATTCCCCCCGGCCCAGTTGGCTGGCCCGGACGGAAGCTTGGATGGACGCACGCGGCAAAGGCGCATGGATCGCCGCCATGGTGCTCGGCTTCATCTTTTTCTGGCCCCTCGGCCTCGCCCTTCTTGCCTATATGACTTGGAGCAAACGCATGTTCTCTTCGAAATCCTGCAGCCGCAAATCCAGCCGCGCGATGATGTCGCGCAGCACCGGCAACCGTGCCTTTGACGCCTATAAGGCCGACACGCTGCGCCGTTTGGAGGAAGAGCAGCACAATTTCGAAGCCTTCCTTGAGCGTCTGCGCGAGGCCAAGGACAAGGCCGAGTTCGACCAGTTCATGGACGAACGCGCCAAGCGGGACGAGACGGCCACGAACGCCTGATCAGACCCTGACCCCCGCCCCCCGGGCATCGCGCCCGGGGGGCCTTTCGCAGGACAAGATATGAACCAGACCCCCGACCCCGATCTACACCCGCAATTCTATGACGGCATCGCTGGCAAACGGCTGCTGGCTTGGGTCATCGATGTGACCCTTGTTCTGCTCTTTTGCGTGCTGATCCTGCCATTCACGGCCTTTACGGGGCTGTTCTTTTTCCCCTTCCTCACGCTGGTGGTGGGCTTTGCCTACCGGGTGGCCACGCTGACCAGCGGCTCGGCCACATGGGGGATGCGCCTGATGGCGATGGAGCTGCGCGACCACCGCGACCGGCCCTTCGATTTCATGACCGCGCTTTTGCATACCACTGGCTATTCGCTGTCGATGACGGTCACCGTCATTCAGGTCGTCTCGGCCGTTCTCATCTGCACCACAGCCCGCCGTCAAAGCCTCACGGACATGGCGCTTGGCACCGTGCCGGTGAACCGGCGCCTCAGCCGCTAGGGACGCAGGCAAATTTGCCCTTGGCGGAGCGGGGGGTGGTTGATAGCATCCCTCGATAAATGTTGGAAGCCCATGCGACATACACTGCCTTTGACACCGCAATTCTATGTCACAGCGCCGCAACCCTGCCCCTATCTGGAGGGCCGGATGGAGCGCAAGCTGTTCACCGCCCTTCAGGGCGATAATGCCGCGCGCCTGAATGACAGCCTGTCGAGCCAAGGCTTCCGCCGCTCGCAAAATGTTCTCTACCGCCCGTCTTGCGCCGATTGCGCCGCTTGCCTTTCGGCACGGATCGACGTGGCGGCCTTTCGCCCCAGCAAAAGCCAGCGCCGCATCCTGAAGCGCAACGCGGAGCTTGAGCGCCGCGCGACATCGCCTTGGGCCACGGAAGAGCAATATGATCTCTTCCGAAGCTACCTCGACAGCCGCCACGCGGATGGGGGCATGGCGGATATGGATGTGTTCGAATTCGCTGCCATGATCGAGGAAACGCCGATCCGCAGCCGGGTGATCGAGTATACCGACCCCGAGGCCGACAATGCGCTTATCGGTGTCTGCCTGACCGATGTGCTGGGCGACGGGGTGAGCATGGTCTATTCCTTCTACACCCCCGACCGGCCCCGCAACGGGCTGGGCAATTACATCATCCTCGACCATATCGAAATCGCCCGCGCGGCGGGGCTGCCTTACGTCTATCTCGGCTACTGGGTGCCGGGCAGCCAAAAGATGGGCTATAAGGCCAAATTCTCAGGCCTTGAGGTCTATATGGGCGGCCAGTGGCAAACGTTGCGCGATCCTGAAGGTTTCGTGCCCGACCAGCATCCGCTCAGCAACGATCCTATTGCCGAACAGGTCGCCAATATCACCCTGCCGGATGTCAGCCCGCGCTGAGCAGATCTATTGATTTTACCACGATCAACGGGCGGCCCCTTGGGCCGCCCGCTTTATTTTGCGCGATGCCGCGTTTGAGATGCAGGAAAATACGCCGAGAGAGGCAAATCTTTCCAAAAATAACGCAAAACAGGATCACGGCGAAATAAACCTGAAATCAATCCCGACCGATGCACAAGTTTTTCGCCTTTTCGCTGTTGACGCCCCTCTTTCCCGCTCATAATCTCACGCCACGCTTAAAGGACCCTGAAGATGACCAACCTAGTCATTATTGTAAGACACACGCGCATGGGCCGGTAACGGTAGACCATAATCCTTCCCATGCGCCCCCGTCAGACCGGGGGTTTTTTTATGCCAATCGCAATAACCTGCCTTACGGAGCACCCAAGATGAAACGCCAGATGACCGGAGCGAAAATGATCGTCCAAGCCCTGATTGACCAGGGTGTGGACACCGTCTTTGGATATCCCGGTGGCGCGGTGCTACCGATTTACGACGAGGTCTTTCAGCAGAATGCGATCAAACATGTTCTGGTGCGCCATGAGCAAGGGGCGGTGCACGCCGCCGAAGGCTATGCGCGCTCCACCGGGAAACCGGGCGTTGTGCTGGTCACCTCCGGCCCCGGTGCCACGAATGCGGTCACGGGCCTTACGGATGCGCTGCTCGATTCCATTCCGCTTGTGGTTCTGACCGGTCAGGTGCCGACCTTCATGATCGGCTCCGACGCCTTTCAAGAGGCCGACACCGTGGGCATCACCCGCCCCTGCACCAAGCACAATTGGCTGGTGAAAGAGACCGACACCCTTGGCGCCACCCTGCATGAGGCCTTCCACGTCGCCACCCATGGCCGCCCCGGCCCGGTGCTGATCGACATCCCGAAGGACGTGCAATTCGCCACCGGGCATTACGAGTCCCCCAAACCCTCCACCTCGCGCTATCAGCCGCAGGTCAAGGGCGACATGGCCGAGATCACCGAACTGGTGGCGGCCATGGAGACGGCGAAGCGGCCGATCTTCTACACCGGCGGCGGGGTCATCAACTCCGGCCCGGCGGCGAGCCAGTTGCTGCGCGAATTGGTCGATGCCACCGGCTTTCCCATCACCTCCACGCTGATGGGCCTCGGCGCCTACCCGGCGTCGGGTGACAAATGGCTTGGGATGCTCGGGATGCACGGGCTTTACGAGGCCAATATGGCAATGCATGACTGTGATCTGATGATCAACATCGGCGCGCGGTTCGATGACCGGATCACCGGCGTGATAGATAGTTTCAGCCCGAAATCCACCAAGGCGCATATCGACATCGACCCCTCGTCGATCAACAAGGTGATCCGCATCGACATCCCCATCGTCGGCGACGTGGCCCATGTGCTCGAAGACCTGCTGAAGGTCTGGAAATCGCGTGGCCGCAAAACCAATAACGAGGCGGTGGCGAAATGGTGGCAGCGGATAGAAGAATGGCGCAGCATCGACTGCCTCAAGTTCAACCAATCCGGCAAGGTGATCAAACCGCAGCACGCGCTGTCGCGTCTCGAAGCGCTGACCAAGGATCACGACCGCTATATCACCACCGAAGTGGGCCAACACCAGATGTGGGCTGCGCAATACCTCGGCTTTGAGGAACCGAACCGCTGGATGACCTCGGGCGGCCTCGGCACCATGGGTTATGGTTTCCCCGCCTCCATCGGCGTGCAGATGGCCCACCCCGAGGCACTGGTGATCAACGTGGCGGGAGAAGCCTCGTGGCTGATGAACATGCAAGAAATGGGCACGGCGATGCAATTCGGCCTGCCGGTGAAGCAGTTCATCCTCAACAACGAACGCCTCGGCATGGTGCGCCAGTGGCAGGAACTGCTGCATGGCGAGCGCTATTCGCAAAGCTGGTCCGAAGCCCTGCCCGATTTCGTCAAACTGGCCGAAGCCTTTGGCGCCAAGGGGATCATCTGCTCGGACCCCGATGACCTTGATGATGCGATCATGGAGATGATCAACCACGACGGGCCTGTGATCTTTGATTGTCTGGTCGAGAAGCATGAGAACTGCTTCCCGATGATCCCAAGCGGCAAGGCGCATAACGAAATGCTGTTGCCGGGTGATCATGAGACCCAAGGTGTGATCGACGCAAAAGGCTCGGTGTTGGTGTAACCCGTTTTCTTTAAAAGAAAACGTCCCGGAAATTTGTGGAATTTCCGGCGAAGATGAAGAAGGACGAAGACATGGCTGCCCTAAAAATCAAAAAAGGTGCGACCTCGCATTCCGCCTATAACCTACGGCCCAACTTCTCGGATGTGGTTGAAAAACACACGCTGGCCGTGCTGGTCGAGAACGAGCCCGGCGCGCTGGCGCGGGTGATCGGCCTGTTCTCGGGCCGGGGCTATAACATCGACAGTCTGACCGTGGCCGAGGTGGACCATACCGGGCATCTGTCGCGTATCACCATTGTCACCAGCGGCACCCCGCAGGTGATCGAGCAGATCAAGGCGCAGGTCGGTCGCATCGTGCCGGTGCATGAGGTGCATGACCTCACCGTCGAAGGGCCAAGCGTGGAGCGGGAACTGGCGATTTTCAAAGTCGTCGGCAAGGGCGAGCATCGGGTCGAAGCGCTGCGGCTGGCGGATATCTTCCGCGCCAATGTGGTCGACAGCACGCTCGAAAGCTTTGTTTTCGAGATCACCGGCGCGCCCGACAAGATCGACGCTTTCGCCGAGTTGATGCGCCCGCTGGGCTTGGCCGATGTCGCCCGCACGGGCGTGGCCGCCCTCGCCCGTGGTGTCTGACACGCGGGGCGTTTAGGCTTTCAGCTGGGCCGCGCGGAAT
The DNA here is from genome assembly GCF_043557345.1 of Sulfitobacter sp. 1A12157. Lineage (NCBI taxonomy): Bacteria > Pseudomonadati > Pseudomonadota > Alphaproteobacteria > Rhodobacterales > Roseobacteraceae > Sulfitobacter > Sulfitobacter sp. 1A12157. The sequence continues at coordinate 17,443 of NZ_JBIFFV010000004.1, read as the reverse complement.
GGGCGCGGTCCGGGCTTGGCGGAAAAGGGGATGATCTGAGCGCCTTGCTGCCGCTTTCCCTCTGGCTGCGGCTCTGCCGCCACGGGGTTATCCTGACGCAGCGCGTCAGGCAAATACGAGGCCGCCTTCTCTTGCACCAGACGGGGGTTGTCCGCGATACGCAGCTTGCGATGCACTGAGACGTCGAACTGCACCAAATCGCCCGTATCAAACCCCGCCCCCTGCCCGACACGGATCGCGGGCTCTTCGTAATAGGCAAGATCGCCTTGATCTTCGCACCAGAAAACCGCTTTTCCGGCGCTATTATCGCTCCACAGAACTACACCAATCATAGTACACCCCGCTTTCGATGTTTGTTCTCCATTCTGCGACAATCGAAAGAGGTGAAACATAGGTTAAAATGCAACGTCCGCTTGCATTTTGTGTCGGTTCCAGTAGGGTCAGCTACAATTCGGCGTCAGCTTTGACGCGCCTTCGCGTCAGTCTGTTAACCATCTGGCCACAGCGGCTTTTATTCCAAGGTCGCGACCCATTCAGAACGAGGCTGCATGTCCGCTCCCAACCGCTCTCCCTCTGAACTTCGTAGCATGTTCGGCGCCAATCTGCGCCAGTTGGCAGCGGATTACCCCTCGGTTTCGGACCTTGCCCGGCAGCTTGGCATCAATCGCACGCAATTCAACCGCTACCTTTCGGGCGAAAGCTTCCCCCGGCCAGACGTGCTGGCCCGGATCTGCCGCTTTTTCGAGATCGACGCGCGGGTGCTGCTGGAGCCTGTGTCCGAGATTTCCCTGAACCAAGATCCGATCAACAACAGCTTCTTGCGCGACTTTCTGGGCACCGGGGTTCAGAACGTGCCCGAGGCGGATTTCCCGAGCGGCTTTTACCGTTTTGCGCGCCGGTCGTTTCTGGATCAGGACAGGTTCGTAACCGGGCTCGTCCACGTCAGCCGCCACAGCAGCAGCACCTTCCTGCGCGGATATGAAAGCGCGCGATCGCTGCGCGAACAGGGGTTGCCCACCAGCCCCGGCGCGCGGGAATATCGGGGTCTTGTCACGCAGCAAGAGAATGGCGTTTCCATCGTCGTGTCTCGGCGCCGGACGCTGACAGGATCGTTCAACTACCTTAACCGCGTCGCCTCGTTCGAGAACAACTTTTGGGTCGGCTATGTCACCCGCACCGCGCCGGAAAGCGCGGCGAACGCGCGGGTGACGCGGCTGACCTATGAATATATGGGTCGCGATCCGAAAACGGTGCTGCCCGCGGCGCGGCAGGCGGGGTTTATCGACATCGACGCGCTGATGCCCTACCACCGCCGCCTGCTTCAGCCCGACGCGCCCTTTAACTGAGCCCCGCTAAAGCCGGGGCGGCTGCGCCTGCGGATAGCCCGTCGCCTCATGCCAACCTTGGGCCAATTGCAACAGACGCGCATCACTGCCGCGCTTGCCGATCAGTTGCAGCCCCAAGGGCAGGCCGCGCGCGTCGAAACCTGCGGGGATATTGACCACCGGCAGGCCGATCAGGCTGGCCGGGACCACCACCTGCATCCAACGGTGATAGGTGTCCATCGGCTGGCCGTCGATCTCAGTCGGGTGCACCTGTTCAACCGCAAAGGGCCAGACCTGCGCCGAAGGCAGCACCAACACATCGACCTCCTCGAACAGAGCCTCCGCCGCGCGGAACCAATCGGAGCGGATGCTACTGGCGCGCTGGATATCGGTGGCCGAGAACCCCTGCCCCCGCGCGACCTCCCACTGCGCGGCAGGTTTCAGCCCCTCGCGCCGGGCAGGGTCGTCATAGATCGCCCCGAGAGACGCAGCCACGGCAAAGGACCGCAGGGTGATCCAGCTTTCCCACATCGCCTCCGCCTCGAAGGGGGCCGCCAAAGGCGTGACCCTATGGCCGAGGCCGGCCAAGCGCTTCAGCGCCGATTCGCTATGGTCGATGATCCCCGGCGCACAGGGGAAGGCACCGCCCCAGTCGCCCAGCCAGCCGATCCGCTGGGGGGCCAGTGCCGCGTCGATCAGCGGTGTTGCATCTGGGGTGGCGCGGGTCAGCGGTTCGCGCGGGTCGTGGCCTGTCATCACGTCCAACAGGGCGGCAAGGTCGCGCGGGCTGCGCGCCATCGGCCCCAAGGTTGAAAGCTGGTGCAGAAACAGATCGCCGTCATTGCCCGAAGGCACCGTGCCCCAGCTGGGCCGCATGCCGTAGACATTGTTCCACCCCGCCGGATTGCGCAGGGAGCCCATCATGTCGGAGCCATCGGCCACGGCCACCATCCGCGCCGCCAACGCCGCCGCCGCCCCGCCAGAGGAGCCGCCCGCCGAGCGGCCAAGGTCATAGGGGTTGCAGGTCGCGCCATGCACCGGGTTGAACGTATGGCTGCCAAGGCCAAATTCCGGGGTGTTGGTCTTGCCGATCACGATGGCGCCCGCGGCACGAAGCCGGGCCACCGCCGGGTGATCCTGCGTGGCCGGTGCCGCGCCGAACAGCGGCGAGCCCTGCGAGGTGGGCAGCCCTTTCGCATCCGCCAAATCCTTGATCGCCATGGGAATGCCGTGCAGCCAGCCCTTGCGTGGGCCCGCATCGGCGGCCTGAGCCTCGGCCAGCAAGGCATCGCGGTCGCGGAGGGAGACGACGGCGTTCACCTTGCCGTTCACCGCCTCGATCCGGGCCAAGGTGGCCTGCATCAACTCTACCGCGGATATCTTTCGCGCGGCCAGCGCCTCGGCCAACTCCGTGGCGTCCCAATTCAGCAATTCCATCATGTCCCCCTATTGGTGATTGTCATTCCATGAAGGGGACAGCATGGGCTCAGTCGCCCTGCGCTTCGGCCCGGCTTTTGCCCGAGACCGCCAGCGCCAGCGTCGCCCCCATCAACCCGTCGAGATCACCGTCAAGCACGCCTTTGGTGTCCGAAGTCTCGTAATTGGTGCGCAGGTCTTTGACCATCTGGTAGGGCTGGAGAACGTAGGAGCGGATCTGGTTGCCCCAGCCCGCGTCGCCTGCATTCTCATGCGCCTCGTTCACCAGTGCCGAGCGCTTGTCCAACTCCATCTGATAGAGCCGCGATTTCAGCGCTTTCATGGCGATGTCACGGTTCTGGTGCTGCGACTTCTCCGAAGAGGTCACCACGATGCCCGTGGGGTGGTGGGTGATCCGCACCGCGGAGTCGGTGGTGTTGACGTGCTGACCGCCCGCGCCGGAGGACCGGTAGGTATCAATGCGAATATCGGACGGGTTAACCTCGATCTCGATATTGTCGTCGACCACCGGGTAAACCTTCACGGAAGTGAACGAAGTGTGCCGTTTGGCTGCCGAGTCGAAGGGCGAGATGCGTACCAGACGATGCACGCCGCTTTCGGATTTGAGCCAGCCATAGGCGTTATGGCCTTCGATCTTATAGGTCGCGGATTTGATGCCCGCCTCATCGCCCGCGCTTTCGGCCTGAAGATCGACCTTATAGCCCTTTTTCTCGGCCCAGCGGACATACATCCGCGCCAACATGCTGGCCCAGTCGCAGCTTTCCGTGCCGCCCGCGCCTGCGTTGATCTCAAGGAAGGTGTCGTTGCTGTCGGCCTCACCGTTCAGCAGCGCTTCGAGTTCCTTCTGCGCGGCCTTTTCGGCCAGCGCCTTCAGCGCCGCCTCGGCATCCGAGATGACCTCTTCGTCCTCTTCCATCTCGCCCAATTCGATCAGTTCGAGATTGTCGGCCAACTCCTGTTTGATGCCCTCATAGGTGTCGATGGCATCGACCAACGACTGACGCTCGCGCATCAGCTTTTGCGCCGCATCGGGGTTGTCCCAAAGGTTCGGGTCTTCGACGCGGGCGTTGAATTCTTCCAGCCGGTAGGGCGCGGTCTCCACATCCAGTCGCTGGGCCAGCAATTCCAGCGATTTGCTGATCTGGTCCGCGGTATTCTGTGCCTCTGCGCGCATGTGTGCCTGCCTTTGATAAGTAATGCGGCCCCGAAAACCGGAGCCGCACGAGAGATAGACCAGCCCGCCAGCGGCGGCAAGTGGGGGCGGCAAAGCCGGGCTTTGCCCCGCCCCCTTCGGCCTGGATTAGTAAAGCCCGCCGGAGCTCAGCGTGCCAAAGCTTGCCTTGGGGCCGACGGTGGCCTTCTTGCCGGTCGACGTGGTGACCTGACGCGACGAGGAGCCACCCAGTTCTTCGACCAGTGGCAGGTCCGCCCCCATGGCAAAACCGCCGTCGAAAGAGATGCCAAAAAGCGGCTCTTCGCCATCGCGGAAACATTCCGACACGACATTGCCACCGGTGGCACTGTCGCTCAGCCGCGCGCCGGTGAAACGGTCGATCTTGATAAAGCGGCACTGGTCGGGGACCGCGAAGTCACCGCCGCCATATTTCTTGATCGCCTCGGACATGAAGCGCTGGAAGACAGGCGCGCAGAGCCGCCCGCCGCCCGCGCCCCGGCCCATCGGGCGCGGAGTGTCGAAACCGATGTAGCAGCCCGCCACGACGTTGGAGGAAAAGCCCACGAACCACGCGTCTTTCTCCTCGTTGGTGGTGCCTGTCTTGCCCGCGATCGGCACCGGCAGGTTCACCGCATTGCGCGCCGTGCCACGCTCGACCACGCCCCGCATCATGGAGGTCAACTGATAGGCGGTCACCGGGTCCATCACCCGCTCGCGGTTGGAAATGATCCGCGGCGCCTCGCCGGGGGCGAGGTCGATCTGCTCACAATCGTAGCATTTGCGCTCATCATGTTTGTAGACCGTGCGACCATAGCGGTCTTGCACCCGGTCGACCAAAGTGGGCTGCACCCGCTCGCCGCCATTGGCGAACATCGCATAGGCCGAAACCATTTGGTACAGCGTGGTTTCCTGACTGCCGAGCGCGTTCGACAGCAAGGGCGCGAGATCATCGTAAACGCCGAAACGCTCCGCGTAGCTGCCAACCACATCCATCCCGACTTCCTGCGCCAGACGGATGGTCATCAGGTTGCGCGACTGTTCGATCCCGGTGCGCAAAGGCGTCGGCCCGTAAAACTTATGAGAGGCGTTCTGTGGCCGCCAAACGCCCTGCGGCGTGTTGATCTCGATCGGAGCGTCAACCACGATGGTCGCGGGGCTATAGCCACTGTCGAGCGCGGAGGCATAGACAAAGGGCTTGAAGCTCGACCCCGGCTGACGCTTGGCCTGTGTGGCACGGTTGAACACGCTCGCCTGATAGGAAAAACCACCCTGCATCGCGATCACGCGGCCCGTGTGCACGTCCATCGCGACGAAACCGCCCTGCACCTCCGGCACCTGCCGCAGGGTCCAGCGGATGAAAGAGCCGTCGCTGTCCGAGGTCATGCGGCGGACCAAGACGACCTCACCCACCTCAAGCAGGTCGCCCGCCACCTGCGCCTTGCGCCCGAGAGAGCCGTCCTCCAGCCGTTTGCGCGCCCATTGCACGTCCTTGGCCGGAATCCAATGGCCGCCTTCGACTTCCTCGACCCCTTCGATGCCGATGCGGGCGTCACTGCTGCCGACCTCAAGCACCACCGCCGGATACCATTGGTTTTCCAGGTCGATGTCACGCGGCACCCGCAAGTCGGCGAGCGCTGCACGCCATTTCTCTTCGCTGCCCAGTTGTTCGGCGGGGATCTCGAACCGTGTCCCGCGCCAGACGCCCTGCCCGCGGTCATATTGTTCCAGCTCTCGGCGCAGGGCGTTGGCGGCGATGGGCTGCATCTCGTTGTCGATGGTCGCGCGCACGGTCAGACCGCCGGTAAAGAACTCCCCCTCGCCGAAATCCTCGCTCAACTGACGGCGAATTTCATCGGTGAAGTAGTCCCGCGGCGGCAATTCGGCCTTGAAGCTCTCGAAATCGCCGTTCTGGACCGAGCGCAGCGGCTGCGCCACCTCGGTTTCATAGACCGCTTCCGAGATATAGCCGTTCTCTTTCATCTCGCGCAGCACGAAGTTGCGTCGCGCCAGCAGCCGGTCCTTGCGGCGCACCGGGTGGTAATCCGACGGTGCCTTGGGCAGCGAGGCGAGGAAGGCCGCCTCATGCGGGGCCAACTCACTCAATGTCTTATTGAAATACGTCTGGCTCGCCGCCGCCACGCCATAAGAGTTCTGGCCGAGGAAAATCTCGTTCAGATAGAGTTCGAGAATTTTCTCTTTGCTCAAGGTCTCTTCCAAACGCGAGGCAAGGATGATCTCCTTGATCTTGCGCTCGGCCCGGCGGTCCCCTGACAACAGAAAGTTCTTCATCACCTGCTGGGTGATCGTCGAAGCCCCGCGCACATCGCGCCCGCGCGATTTGACCGCATCCACCGCCGCCGCACCGATGCCGCGCAGGTCATAGCCTTCGTGGAGGTAGAAGTTCTTGTCCTCAGCCGAGATAAACGCCTGTTTCACCAGATCCGGGATGGTATTGGCCGGGGCGAAAAGACGGCGTTCCTTGGCGAATTCGTCGATCAAACGGCCTTGGCCCGAGTAAATCCGGCTGATCGTTGGCGGCGTATATTGCGCCAGCGACTCATGGCTGGGCAAATCCCGGCCATACATCCAGAACACCGCCCCGATGGTCAAAGCCACCATGCCGACGCTCAGGGTCAGGGTGGTGAAAATCCCCCCGAAAAAGGACAGAATAAATCGAAACACGCGCGCGGACCACCATTGGCTAGGGACAGTTCCGAGCCTATACAGGATGCACTGGCGCGGGTCAAAACACATGGCCGCCAGCGGGGGCGAATCTTCGCCCATCGCCACAGCAGCCAAATCTTTTCATTTTACTTTCTGATCAAAGGCTTGAGCGCGGCATCCTGATCACGCCATGACACGATCGCATCCGCCATCGCGCTCACCATCGACGCGCGCCACACCGGATCGCGCAGATTGCTCAGATCCCGCTTGGAACTCAGGAACCCCACTTCGACCAGAACCGAAGGAATATCGGCGGATTTCAAAACCGAGAAGCCCGCCCGCCGCAGCGGTCGACCGTTCATCGGCCCGCCTGCCGCGCGCATCCCCTCGACCAAAATCCCGGCCAGCGCATCCGAGCGCGGCTCGGTCTCTTGCCGGGCAAGATCGAGCAGGATGCCCGCCACCTGATCGTCCGAGCCGGTCAGGTCCGCCCCCGCGATGATATCCGACCGGTCATGCCGCGCGGCCAGATGTTCGGTCGCCACATCGCTGGCATCGTCGGAAAGGGTATAGACCGTCGCCCCGCTCGCCCCGCCCTGCGACAGGCTGTCGGCATGGAGCGAGATGAACAGGTCCGCCTCGGCCTGATGGGCGATGGCCACCCGGTGTTCCAAGGCGACAAAGATATCCTCGTCCCGGGTGAGCAGCACATCCACGCCCTTGCGGCGCAACGCATCGCGCAGATCGCGGGCGAAGTTGAGCATCAGGTCTTTCTCGTCCAACCCTTCGCGCTGCGCCCCGGGGTCGATGCCGCCGTGGCCTGGGTCCAGAACGACGGTGAAACTGTCCTTGCCCCCCACCTGAGGTTTGGGCGGCGCGGTCAGCGCGGTGGTCCAATCCGGGTCCACCGGCGCGCCCGCAGCCTCGGCAAAGATCGCAGGCTCGACCGTCTCCAAGGTGATCTCAAGCCGCGCCTTGCCGCTGCTTGCGTCCACTGGCATGCCAATCTCGGCAGGGACCATCGGCTCGGCCAGATCCGCCACCAGACGCGACCAACCGGGCTGAAACGCGCCAAACCGCAGGGCCGAGATACGGCCCGGCTTTTCCAGCAGATCCCCCCGGGCGACATTCGACCAATCCGCCTCGCGGAAATCGACGATCAGGCGGGCGGGATCGTCCAACAGGAAGACACGGAAAGGCACGCCCTGGCTTAGCGCCACGGTCAGGTCGGTCTTGCCGAACCAGCGATCACTCACCGCGCTCTCAACCGGATCGACCCGCGCCAGCGCCGTCAACTCCTGTGCCGCGCCGGTGATTGGCCCCGCACAGGCCAGCAACACTGCCAGTCCCCTAAAGATTGCCCGCATCGTCGACCACCCTGCCCGTTTTCGCCCTTCTACCACCTGCCGCGCGGCCAAACCAGCGCTCAGCGCGCCGCCATGAAGGCTTTGAGCCGGGCGATCCCCTCCTCCATATCCGCTGTGCTGCGCGCATAGGAAAAACGCAGCGTCTTATGCCCCCGCGCCGGGTCGAAATCGAGCCCGGGGGTCACGGCTACGCCCGCCTTCTCGAGAATTTCCGCCGCAAAGGCGCGGCTGTCATCGGTAAAGCGCGAGATATCGGCATAGACGTAGAACGCCCCATCGGGCGGCGCGATGTCCGTGAACCCCGCCTCTTGCAACCCCGTGATCATCAGGTCGCGATTGCGGCGGTAGACCGCCAGATTGGCCTGCAATTCGTCGTCACAGTCCATCGCCGCCAGCGCCGCGATCTGGCTGGCATGGGGCGCGCAGATGAACATGTTCTGCGCGATCCGCTCGACCACGCGCACCTGATCCTCGGGCACCACCATCCAGCCCACGCGCCAGCCGGTCATCGAAAAATACTTCGAGAAGGAGTTGATTACATAGCAGTCATCGGTGACCTCCAGCGCGGTCACGGCCTTTTTGTCATATTCGATGCCATGGTAAATCTCGTCCGAGATGAAGGACATGTCATTGGCCGCGCAGGCATCCGTCAGCGCCGTCAAAGCGGGTCGGTCGAGCATCGTGCCCGACGGATTGGCCGGGGAGGCCACGAGCAAGCCGCGCAGGTCCGCCCCAGCGAAATCCGCCGCGACCGGCTGATATCTGTTCTCGGGCGCGGCGGGCAGATCGACGGGCTGCATCCCCAAGGCGCGCAGGATCTGGCGGTAGCTGGGATAGCCCGGCGCGCCGATGCCCACCCGGTCACCGGAATCGAAAAGCGCGGTAAACGCCAGCAAAAACCCGCCCGAGGATCCGGGGGTGATCACCACCCGCGCCGGATCGAGATCGACGTCATACCACTCGCCATACATCTGCGCGATCCGCGCGCGCAAAGCAGGCAGCCCAAGTGCCACGGTATAGCCCAAAGCCCCCTCACCCATCGCCTTGGTCAGCGCCTGAGCCGCCCCTTTCGGCGCGCCTGTGCCGGGCTGGCCAACTTCCATATGAATGATGTGACGGCCCGCCTCCTCGGCGGCGCTGGCGGCCTGCATCACGTCCATCACGATAAAGGGATCAACGGCGGACCTGGTTGAATTGCGCATGGGCTTGCTCCTACTGTCGGCATGTGCTTTCACCGCGCCTGATGCCGGGCGTCAACCCTTGGCCCCTATTTCGCAGCTTTACCGAAAGGACCGCCCATGTTCGCCCGCCTCCTCGCCCCCGCCCTCGCCGGTGCTGTCGCCCTTGCCGCCCCCGCCGGGGCGATGGACCTGACCGAGCTTACGGATGCCGAACGCGCGCAGTTCCGGGCCGAGGTCCGCGCCTATCTGATGGAAAACCCCGAAGTGATCCTGCAAGCGGTAGAGCAGATGCAAAACCGTCAGGCCCAAGCGCAGATGCAGGCGGATTTCGATCTGGTTACCGCCAATGCCGATGAAATTTTCAACGATGGCTACTCTTGGGTCGGTGGTAATCCGGAGGGGGATATCACACTGGTCGAATTCCTCGACTACCGCTGCGGCTACTGCAAACGCGCCCATGGCGAAGTGGCCAAACTGCTGGAAACGGACGGCAACATCAAACTGATCGTCAAAGAATTCCCGATCCTTGGTGAGCAATCGCTGCTGGCCTCGCGCTTTGCCGTGGCAACCAAACAGGTCGCGGGCGATGACGCTTACAAGCAACTGAACGATGCGCTTATGGCCTTCAACGGAGAGGTCACCCTCCCCGCCCTGCGCCGCTTGGGCGAAAGCTTCGATCTGGACGTCGCCGCGATCGAGGCCGAGATGGACAGCGACGCGGTCACACAAGAGATCGCCCAGACCCGCGCGCTGGCCGAAAAGCTGCAAATCACCGGCACCCCCACCTTCGTCATGCAAGACGAAATGCTGCGCGGCTACCTGCCCTATGATCAAATGATGGCGCTGGTAGAAGAAAAGCGCGGCTAAAGATGCGCGCCCCGGCAGTCGTGGCCGCGCTCGCGCTGGCCTTGCCCGCCGGGGCCGATGAACCGGCTGCGCGTGATGCGTTTGAAACCGAACTCCGCGCCGCGATCCTCGCCAATGGCGATGTTATCGCCAAAGCGCTGGCCGGTCCGTCGCAAATGCAACGGCATATCCAAAACGACCTCTCCCTGCTCGACCGCTTGGCCCCCGACCTTTTGGCAGGCCACCCCATCGCAGTTTTCACCACAGAGACCTGCGAGAGCTGCGCCACCGCCGTCAAGGAATTGACCGCAATCACAGAGCGTTATGGCATCACCTTCATCCAGCACGATCTTAGCCACCCCCAACCCGCCCGTTGGGCCGCCGCCCTAGGGCTCACCAACGCCCCCTTCTATGTGCTGCCTGAAATGATCCTCAATGGCCACATGCCCCCCGTGGTCCTAGAAAAACACCTCAGCCCAAACAACATGAAGACAAACCCGCAACCCACTCATAAATAGACATTCCCACATAAGACAAAGCGCGCAAACCTCCCGGCTCACGCGCTCCCCCTACATCTTCATCCTTTTAAAAATACCTCTGCGCAGCCTCTCACCCAACACAGCGTCAGCGGCTCAGCCTCCAACCTACTCAGCCGCCTTCACCGCCTCAGCCTCAATCTGCGCCGCACGTTCCTCGACCTGCTCGACAATATGGTCAATCATACCCTCGTTGCCGAGCTTATGGCTCTGCTTGCCCGCCAGATAGACCATGCCAGACCCGGCCCCGCCGCCGGTAAAGCCCACGTCCGTCATGAGCGCCTCGCCGGGGCCGTTCACCACGCAGCCGATGATCGACAGGCTCATCGGCGTCTTGATATGCTCCAGCCGTTTCTCCAAGGTCTCGACGGTTTTGATCACGTCGAACCCCTGCCGCGCGCAGGAGGGGCAAGAGATGATGTTCACGCCCCGGTGCCGCAGCCCGAGGGATTTGAGAATCTCATAGCCGACCTTCACCTCTTCCACCGGATCGGCGGAAAGGGAGACACGGATGGTATCGCCGATGCCACTCCATAGCAGATTGCCCAGACCGATGGCCGATTTGATCGTGCCCGACATCAGCCCGCCCGCCTCGGTGATGCCAAGGTGGATGGGCGCGTCGGTGGCATCGGCAAGCTGTTGATAGGCCGCCGCGGCCATGAAGACGTCCGAGGCTTTGCAGGAAATCTTGAACTCGTGGAAATCGTTGTCTTGCAGGATCTTGATGTGATCCAGCCCGCTTTCGACCATCGCATCGGGACAAGGTTCGCCGTATTTCTCCAGCAGATGCCGCTCCAGCGAGCCTGCGTTCACGCCAATGCGGATCGAGCAATTGTGGTCCCGCGCGGCTTTGATAACCTCACGCACCCGCTTTTCATCGCCGATGTTGCCCGGGTTGATGCGCAGGCAGGCGGCACCGGCCTCGGCGGCTTCGATCCCACGCTTGTAGTGAAAGTGGATGTCCGCAACGATGGGCACCGACACTTCGGGCACGATCTCACGCAGGGCTTTGGACGAATCCTCATCCGGGACCGAGACCCGCACGATATCGGCGCCTGCCTCGGCGGCGGCTTGGACCTGCGCGATGGTGGCGGCGACATCGGTTGTCAGCGTGTTCGTCATGGTCTGCACGGTGATCGGCGCGTCACCGCCCACCGGCACATTGCCCACCATGATCTGCCGGGACTTGCGACGCGGAATATCGCGCCAAGGGCGAATGGAATGAAGCGACATGAAGACACCTTTCGCAGGATCAGGGGCTATGGCCCCCTACCTATTCAGCCAAGCCCTCATGTGCAATGGGAAGCGGCGGCCCGCGCGTTTAGCTGCCCTGACAGGGCATCGCCGCCAGCGCGGAAGGGTCGAGCGAGCCTTCGAGATCGGCGAACATCCGGCTGAGGGATTGCTCTGCCGTCGGATCGACCGGCTCATAGAGCTCAGCCAGCGCTTGCGCGTGGAGCGGCACGTTGGAAGTCACCGCCCCGCGCGGCCCGACGGGGCCAAAACAGCCGTCCGCCATTGCGAAATAAAGCGCACCGGATTCGCCCGTCCGCAGGGAAGGCGGTTCTTCCGTGACGGGAACATCCCATGTGTCACCCTTGTTCATCACGCCTTCGAAAATCACTGTACCGTCAGCCGCGCGCACCCGCACCCATGAGGGGTAAGCCGCGACCATGCGCACTTTCTCGCCCAAAGGCTCGACAACCTGAGGTTTGGGCAGATCGGTATCGGCATTGGCGAGCACCAGCGCCTCGTCGATCGCGCTGGTAATGCTATCCGAAGAGCCATCACCGCTGCCGGCCACCACGGTGCCCTGCGCGGCGGTGTCGGGGCGGTCCGGCGTTGGAAAGTTGCTGACAGAACGCGGATCGATCGAAGCGATCGGCGCGTCACGCGCCACCAGCACCGGCACGTCCAGCGCTTGTGGGCGATAAAGCCGGTCCAGCGCCTCGGCCCGGGGGCTTTCCACGCTTTTCGGCGCGGCGGAATCGTCTTCCGCATCAGGCGCGCTGGCCAGTGCGCCATCCAGCGGGTCGAGGTCGGAAAGCACGATCGGGGTTTGATCCACCGGGGCCACCTGCACGCGCTGCACCTCTTTCAGCACGGTCCAGCCGCCAAAACCAATGGCCGAGATCAGCGCGATCAGCACCAGCGATGATCCAACCGCCCCCGGCTCAATCCGGCTGAGCAACCCGTCGCCCGTGGGCACGAAGGGCGTGTTGGGCCGGGCGAAAAGATCGTCTTCTTTCGGGGTCTTGCGGCGTTCCTCGAAGCTCGGCTTTTTCACGACGGAGGCTTCGGCGGACATGCCATGGGCCACGGCGAAACCGGATTCCTTGCAGAAGGCGGTGAAAGCCTGATCGGGGTCCATATTGAGGTAGCGCGCGTAGGAGCGCACATAGCCTGCGATGAAACCGGGCGTGTCGAATGCGCCGGGATCACAGTTTTCGATAGCGGCGATATAAGAGGCTTTGATGCGCAATTCGCGCTGCACATCGAGCAGGGATTTACCAAGCGTGGCCCGTTCGCCACGCATGACATCCCCCAACCGCAATTCGAATGCATCGAACCCTTTGGGTTCGACTGTTTCGTCCTCAGCGGTTCTGGAGGCCCATCGCCCGATCATCAATATGCCCTGTCCCTATTAGCCTGTAGCTTTGATCCAAACACGCCCCAACGATTCGGATGTAGCCTTTTCTTGACAAAAGGCTACCACAAGACAACGCAAAACACGAATAGCGCTGCGTTAGCCCGCAGCTTCGGCACGATTCAGCGCACAATGCGACCAGAGCATGTCCATCCCCCGGACAAGCGCATCCATCTCTTTGGGGCCATGCACCGGCGAAGGTGTGAAGCGCAGCCGCTCCGTGCCGCGCGGCACGGTGGGGAAGTTGATGGGTTGGACATAGATGCCGTGATCTTCGAGCAGCATGTCCGACAAAAGCTTGGTGTGCACCGGGTTGCCCACCATGACGGGCACGATGTGACTGCCATGGTCGATGATCGGCAAGCCCAGCCCCTTCAGCCGCAATTTCAACACCTTGGCCTGCTGCTGGTGTTTCTCACGCAGCTCGGGCGCGCGTTTGAGATAGGCGACCGAAGCGGCGGCACCCGCGGCGACGGCAGGCGGCAGCGAAGTGGTAAAGATGAACCCCGGGGCATAGGAGCGGATCGCGTCGCACATCTTGGCCGAGGCAGCGATATAGCCGCCCATCACGCCGTAGGCTTTGGCCAGCGTGCCATTGATGATGTCGAGGCGGTGCATCAGGCGGTCACGCTCGGCCACCCCTGCCCCGCGCGGGCCATACATGCCCACGGCATGGACCTCGTCGATATAGGTCAGCGCGCCGAATTCATCCGCCAGATCGCAAATTTCTTCGATGGGCCCGAAATCGCCGTCCATCGAATAGATCGATTCAAAGGCGATCAGCTTGGGGGCGGCAGGGTCATCCGCCTCCATCAACTCGCGCAGATGGGCGACATCATTGTGGCGGAAGATGCGCTTTGCCCCGCCATTGCGGCGCACGCCTTCGATCATGGAGGCATGGTTCAGCGCGTCGGAATAGATGATCAGCCCGGGAAAGAGCTTCGGCAGGGTCGAGAGCGTGGCATCGTTGGCGATATAGGCCGAGGTGAACAGCAGCGCCGCTTCCTTGCCGTGAAGATCGGCCAGTTCGGCCTCAAGCTGCTTGTGGTAAACCGTCGTGCCCGAGATGTTGCGTGTCCCGCCAGAGCCTGCGCCGGTGGCGCGCAGCGCTTCTTCCATGGCCTCGATCACCACGGGGTTTTGCCCCATGCCAAGGTAGTCATTGCCGCACCAGACGGTGATATCCTGTTGCGACCCATCGGGCTTGGTCCAGACGGCATGGGGGAACTGACCATTGCGGCGCTCGATGTCGATGAAGGTCCGGTAGCGTCCTTCGTCATGCAGGCGCGCAATCGCCGCGTCGAGCTTCTCGTTATAGTCCATTGCGCGTCTCCATCTTTTGGCGCGAACAGGAGGGCCCCCTCCATATTCAGCTTTTAGAATGATTACAGATCCAAAGCCGAGGCTTCAATCGCTTATCCCGCCCCCTCTGCGGGGCGAACTGTCGCAGGCAGGCGCTGGATGTATGAATGTATGCTTGTATTGCCAGCCAGTTTGATGTTTGCAGAAGGCCAACCCAGAAAGGGCAGTTTGTTGTGCGCGCCAATCCCCATCCCCAGCAGGACCAGCGCCTGCGGACGCTCTATAATTACGAGATCCTCGACACCCCGCGTGAAGAGGAGTTCGACGAGATCGTCGAACTGGCGGCCGAAATCTGTGGTGCGCCGATTTCAGTGATCAATCTGATCGACAAGGACCGCCAGTGGTTCAAGGCCGAAGTAGGCCTGAATGCCCGCGAGACGCCGCTTGAAACCTCGCTCTGCTCTCATGCGATTCTGGAAGACCCTTTTGTCGAGATACCCGACACGCTGAAAGACCCGCGCATGGCCGACAACCCGCTTTGCACCGCGGGCGAAGGGCTGCGCTTTTACGCGGGCGCCCTCTTGCTGGCGCCCAATGGGCTGCCGCTTGGCACCCTATGCATCCTTGATACCAAACCCCGCCAACTGACCGCGCTACAACGCAAAGCCGTTTCCGTTTTGTCCCGTCAGGTGATGAAACAGCTCGACCTGCGCCTTGCCCTGCGCAGCCAAGCCGTGCTGATGAGCGAGGCGGATCACCGGGTCAAGAACTCGCTCCAGACGCTGTCGGCCATGGTGCGGCTGCACACCCGGCAACTGGACGACACGACCACCGTCAATGTGCTGAACGGCATCCAGCGCCGGGTCAACGCCATGGCAACGCTACATGGTGAGCTGCAATCCGGACAGGGGCGCGATGAGGTCGATGCGGGCAAATACCTCGACAAGGTCGTGGGGCTTTTGCAGGAAACCGCGCCGGGGCATATCAAAATCAGCTACCGGTCAGACCCCGCCACACTGCGCTCCAGCGCGGCCTCGTCCTTGGGGCTGATCATCAGCGAGTTTGCCGCCAATTCGATCAAACACGCCTTCCCGGATGGCGCGCCCGGCCATATCGACATCGACCTCAGCCTGCGGGACGGGCGCTTCCAGCTTGACTGCAAGGATGATGGCATCGGGGCTGCGAACGAAGGCAAAGCGCGGGCCGACAGCATTGGCAAAACCCTGATGGCGGCAGCAGCGTCGCAGTTGAACGCGCAGGTCGATAGCCAGCTTACCGCCGAGGGCAGCCGCCTCTCGCTCACCTTCTGAGCGCGCGGCTTGCGGCCACTGGACACGCCCTGCCCGCCTGATACCTTCGCGCCAAATTCACAAGCGCAAGGAATTATACCCATGTCCCTCGACGATGTTCTCGCCCGGATCGACGACGATCTGGCCGCCGCCACCGACCGTCTGTTGGACCTGCTGCGCATCCCCTCGATTTCGACCGATCCGGCCTATAAGGCCGATTGCGACCGTGCCGCCGATTGGCTGGTGGCCGACCTCACATCCATGGGCGTGGAAGCCGAAAAACGCACCACGCCGGGGCATCCGATGGTCGTGGGTCATGTCGGCGAAGGCAAGCCGCATCTGCTGTTTTATGGCCACTATGACGTGCAGCCGGTCGACCCGCTGAACCTTTGGGACCGCGATCCCTTCGATCCGGCGGTTGAGGAGACGGAGAAGGGCCGCGTGATCCGGGGCCGCGGGGCCGCCGATGACAAGGGCCAGTTGATGACCATCATCGAAGCCCTGCGCGCGTGGAAAGAGGTGAAAGGCGATTGGCCCTGCCGCATCACCTTCTTCCTCGAAGGCGAAGAGGAATCCGGCTCCCCCTCCCTCGTCCCTTTCATGGAGGAGAACGCCGAGGAGTTGAAAGCCGATGTGGCGATGATCTGCGACACCGGGCTGTTCGAGAGCAAGACCCCCGCCATCGTCACCATGCTGCGCGGGCTTCTGGGCGAAGAGCTGACCGTCACCGCTCCGTCGAAAGACCTGCATTCGGGCATGTATGGCGGTATTTCGATGAACCCGATCCGCGCGCTGAGCAAGGTGATCGCCGCGTTGCATGACGACGAAGGCCGCATCACCATCCCCGGCTTCTATGACGGCGTGCCCGACCTGCCCGAGGATCTGGAAGCGCAGTGGCAGGGGCTGGCCTTTGACCACGCCGCCTTCCTCGGCGACGTGGGCCTCAGCAAACCGGCGGGTGAGCAGGACCGCACCCCGCTTGAGATGATCTGGTCCCGCCCGACTTGTGAGGTTAACGGCATCTGGGGCGGCTATACCGGCGATGGCTTCAAAACGGTGCTGCCCTCCGAAGCCCACGCCAAGATCAGCTTTCGCCTCGTCGGCACGCAAGACCCGCTCGCCATCCGTGAGAACTTCCGCAAGATGGTGGCGGAGATGCTGCCCGAAGACTGCACGGTGGAATTCTCAGGCCACGGTGCCAGCCAAGCCTCGGGGGTGGACATTGGCCATGCGATGTTCGAACCGGCCCGCCAAGCGCTGAGCGACGAATGGCAAGTGCCTGCGGCCTATATCGGCTGTGGCGGCTCGATTCCAATCGCCGGGCATTTTCAGAAGATTCTCGGGACCGAGCCGATGCTGATCGGTTTTGGCAAGGATGACGATCAGATCCACTCCCCGAACGAGAAATACGACATGGAAAGCTTTCACAAAGGCATCCGCTCCTGGGCGCGCATCATTGATGCGCTGACCTGAGCAGGCTGGCGATCGGGCCTGCCCGGTCGCCACATATGCCACCTTCCGAGGCGCCAAGGGGCCGCACTAAATAAGCCTGCGCGAACGGGGACTTATCGCCTGCACGTTACGAAATAGAGGGTAAAGTGGCGCGGTTGACGGGGCTCGAACCCGCGACCCCCGGCGTGACAGGCCGGTACTCTAACCAACTGAGCTACAACCG
>NZ_JBIFFV010000021.1:0-2361 GCF_043557345.1 Sulfitobacter sp. 1A12157 | reverse complement strand
TCCCACATCGACAACCCGACGTTGACAAGACATCATACCATATGATGCTGCGCCGCATCCGAGGTCGGCTTTGAGCCCTCTTTCACCGATGCTGCGATACGCTGGAACGACCGCTTCGCATGTTTCATAGGGTTCCAGTCCCGCGATCGGATCTGTTTCAAAGCGCAGAACCGCTCCTGTTGGAACGGACAATTTGTTCCGCGGCACCGCTCTGGAAGGGTGCACTCTGCGCAGGGTTTCTCTGTACCGAGCGTCGTTTCGGAAGTTGATGTGATCAAGAACGTGTACGCAATTGTCCTTGACTAACAATCCGCCAAGCCTATCAGATAAGCATAACGTCTTGGCTGCATTGATGAACAAACAAAACGCTTTCCTCGCATTGGCATCTTGGGCGCTGATGGCCTTCCCTGCCAGCGCCGACGATCTCGCCTCGTCAAGTTGCCCTTATCACGCGACAAGCCACTCTGTTCTTGTCTTTCCAATGGGGTTCGACCGCTTCTTGGACGTTCCCGACGTCCGTGTGGCGGTGCCTGAGGGCTACATCAGACCTTACGAGCGTGAACGTTATGCCAACGACGGGACGGACGGAGCGGCACGCCTCTTCGTCGAGGTGCCCTCGCTGGCGCCCATGTTCTTGCAAGAAGGGTTTTCTTCCTCCTTCCGGCTAGAGACCACGGTGGCGCCTGAGGACCAGGGGACGCTCCTCCTCGGGCCTGGCCTTCCCTTAAATGAGTTCCTCGCTTCGGAGGT
Source organism: Sulfitobacter sp. 1A12157 (assembly GCF_043557345.1). Classification (NCBI taxonomy): domain Bacteria; kingdom Pseudomonadati; phylum Pseudomonadota; class Alphaproteobacteria; order Rhodobacterales; family Roseobacteraceae; genus Sulfitobacter; species Sulfitobacter sp. 1A12157. The sequence continues at coordinate 1,611 of NZ_JBIFFV010000021.1, read as the reverse complement.
CGAGGCGGATGCGGCAGCGAGGGCTATTCAGGACGGCGACACGACCGGCATACAGCAAACAGGTCTGCCGGAGGGTCTTCGGCTCGTCCCCGGAGCACTTCTCGGCCAGACCCTTGTGGCGATCGAAGACGGCGCGGTGACATTCCTCGCGAACTGCCAAGACGGCCGCGTTCCGATTTGTACGGGTCGTGTTTCTCATAACGCTTTAACAGCGCAGCTCACCTTTCGCCGAACCCACCTGGATGCATGGCGAGAGCTACAGCAGCGCACAAACGACCTCCTGCGGTGCTTCCTTTCAATCCCATCGCCATAGACCTCGGATAAGGAAAATCAACATGCCTCTCGCGCTAACCTCGTCCCGCATCGCCATCCTTCGCGACCACGTCACGGCGGGTGATCGCATCGCCTACTATGAGCAGCTCGGCGAATGGGGCTTCCGGTACGGGGCGCTTGCCGTCGGCGTAGTGACGCAGGAGACCTTCTCCGGCGAGGTCGCCAACATCTTCAACGAGGCCGTTGCAAACAGATCCGGAATTCTGCTTTTTCCCAACGACTTCGCACAGATCGGGATCGACCTGATGATCCGCGACTTCAACGCGCGCACGGCGGCCGGTTCGCCTGCACTGCGAGGCGAGGAGTTGTCGGTCAACACGATTGAAAACTACCACGAGCTGGCCTTTGCACGCTTCGGAGTCCCGATCACCGCCTGGACCCCTTTCGTCGCGCTTCAAGCCCAGCCCACGCAGGCGGCGCGGGAGGGCCTATGGGATCGACTTCTGGCTGATAGCTTCCTCGGAACTGGCGCGGGATACGCGGAGATCCTTCTCGACTCTGCCCGGAGCTTGAATGCGCAGTATGTGTTCGACCTCACCGGAGCGGCTGGCGAGGCGCTCTTGTCGCCTTCCGGAGCATTCGGAAACTACTCGATTACGCGTACCATCGGGGGCGATACGTCGGCGATTGTCGGCGGCGGTCCAAACAATGATCGGATCACCCTTACCAGCAAAGGCGACGTCGCGCTCGGCTTCGCCGGCAACGATACAATCACCGGGGGGGCGGGCGACGACCGGATCTATGGCGGTGAGGGTGCGGACGTCCTGACAGGTGGTGGCGGCGCGGACCTCATCGACGGCGGATCGAACGGCTCGTTCCTCGGCTTCGGTGGCGGCGATGTTTATGTCGATAGTCGCGATGGGGGCGCGCGCGATGTGCTGATCGACATTGAGCGCGTTCAGGGGACCGGAGACGGCTCGTACTCCATTGCCAGTTCCTTCTCCGCACTGCCCGGCCTGCTCGACCTTCGCGCAGCCTCGCTTCAAGTCGCGGCTGCAAGCCAAGAAGTTACCATTAGGAGTGAGGCGGCCATTGCCGAAGCCCTCCGCGATGGTCGCGCGACGATGGATCTCGACGCCGACGGTTTCTTTGCTTTTGCGGACGTAAACGGCGAGGTGTTCCTGACTATCGATGAGTTCAACTTTGGTGACGCGGGTGTCTTCATTGAGGCGGGCCGGGAAGCGGACGCCAGGATGGGCACAGGGGTCGTTTGCGGGAGGGGGCGAAATCCTACGCTAAGCCGAGCACGCGCTTTCCATAGTCCCTGAGTTCGCCCTT
>NZ_JBIFFV010000020.1:0-2454 GCF_043557345.1 Sulfitobacter sp. 1A12157 | reverse complement strand
TTCCCGCTCCGTCTTCGCTGGAGCGCGATCCTGTCCAAGTCAGTACGACTGATTGTATGTGTATGCTTTTGATCTGTAAGCAGTCTTGCTTCTACTGGATCAAATCAAGCCTATCGAGCAATTAGTACCAGTCAACTGAACGTGTTACCACGCTTACATCTCTGGCCTATCGACGTGGTGGTCTACCACGGCTCTCAGGGATACCTTGTTTTGAGGGGGGCTTCCCGCTTAGATGCCTTCAGCGGTTATCCTGTCCGATCATAGCTACCCAGCACTGCAATTGGCATTACAACTGGTCCACCAGTGGATCGTTCACCCCGGTCCTCTCGTACTAGGGGCAACTCCTCTCAAGTATCCTACACCCACGGAAGATAGGGACCGAACTGTCTCACGACGTTCTAAACCCAGCTCACGTACCTCTTTAAACGGCGAACAGCCGTACCCTTGGGACCTGCTCCAGCCCCAGGATGAGATGAGCCGACATCGAGGTGCCAAACACTGCCGTCGATATGGACTCTTGGGCAGTATCAGCCTGTTATCCCCGGCGTACCTTTTATCCGTTGAGCGATGGCCCTCCCACTTGGGACCACCGGATCACTATGGCCGTCTTTCGACTCTGCTCGACTTGTCAGTCTCGCAGTCAGGCTGGCTTCTGCCATTGCACTCAACGAGCGATTTCCGACCGCTCTGAGCCAACCTTCGCGCGCCTCCGTTACGATTTAGGAGGCGACCGCCCCAGTCAAACTACCCGCCACACAGGGTCCCGGAACCGGATAACGGTCCGCGGTTAGACATCAAGCAGAACAAGGGTGGTATCTCAAGGGAGGCTCCACCGAGACTGGCGTCTCGGTTTCAAAGCCCACCACCTATCCTGCACATGTTCGGCCTAATGCCAGTGTGAAGCTGTAGTAAAGGTGCACGGGGTCTTTCCGTCTAACCGCGGGTAACCGGCATCTTGACCGGTAATTCAATTTCGCTGAGTCTATGTTGGAGACAGCGGGGAAGTCGTTACGCCATTCGTGCAGGTCGGAACTTACCCGACAAGGAATTTCGCTACCTTAGGACCGTTATAGTTACGGCCGCCGTTTACCTGGGCTTCAATTCAGAGCTCTCACCCCTCCTTTTAACCTTCAGGCACCGGGCAGGCGTCAGACCCTATACGTCGTCTTGCGACTTCGCAGAGCCCTGTGTTTTTAATAAACAGTCGCCACCCCCTGGTTTGTGCCCCCAGCCCCTAGTTGCCTAGGAACCGGGCCTCCTTCTCGCGAACTTACGGAGGTATTTTGCCGAGTTCCTTCAACATAGTTCTCTCAAGCGCCTTGGTATTCTCTACCTGTCCACCTGTGTCGGTTTAGGGTACGATCTGATGATGGAGCTATTTCCAGGGACCGCTCAGCAGCCCATCCAATCCGATAAGGATGAACTACCCCTGCGATCCGTCACTTCCATCTGGCCCAGGAATATTAACCTGGTTCCCATCGACTACGCCTTTCGGCCTCGCCTTAGGGGTCGGCTTACCCTGCTCAGATTAGCTTTAAGCAGGAACCCTTGGACTTTCGGCGAGAGTGTCTCTCACACTCTTTGTCGCTACTCATGTCATCATTCTCACTAGTGATCTCTCCACCGGATCGCTCACGCGCCGGCTTCACAGAAAGCTCCGCGTCTCCAATGCCCCGAAGGGCTAAGGAGACATGGAACTATGTCACACTACGCTCTGCTACCATGCAATAAATGCATCCTCGGCTTCGGCTCATGGCTTGAGCCCCGTTACATCTTCGCCGCAAGACAACTTATTTAGACCAGTGAGCTGTTACGCTATCTTTAAAGGATGGCTGCTTCTAAGCCAACCTCCTGGTTGTTTTGGTCGTCTCACCTGCTTTCCCACTTAGCCATGAATTAGGGGCCTTAGCCGGAGGTCAGGGTTGTTTCCCTCTCCACGACGGACGTTAGCATTCGCCGTGTGTCTGCCATCTAGTACTTCTCGGTATTCGGAGTTTGGTTAGGATCAGTAAGCCTGTGGGGCCCCATTACCCATCCAGTGCTCTACCCCCGAGGGTATTCGGATGACGCTCTACCTAAATAGATTTCGCAGAGAACCAGCTATCTCCGAGTTTGATTGGCCTTTCACCCCTAGGCACAGCTCATCCCGATCTTTTTCAACAGATGTGGGTTCGGTCCTCCAATAAGTGTTACCTTATCTTCAACCTGGCCATGCCTAGATCACTCGGTTTCGGGTCTGATCCCACGAACTCGACGCCCTATTAAGACTCGCTTTCGCTGCGCCTACACCTAACGGCTTAAGCTTGCTCGTGAGACCAAGTCGATGACCCATTATACAAAAGGTACGCTGTCACATCGCAAGGATGCTCCAACTGATTGTAGGCGTTCGGTTTCAGGTACTGTTTCACTCCCCTCGTCGGGGTGCTTTTCACCTTTCCCTCACGGTACTGGTTC
>NZ_JBIFFV010000003.1:0-405639 GCF_043557345.1 Sulfitobacter sp. 1A12157 | reverse complement strand
CAAAACCTGCAAGTGCTCATCTTAATGAACCGTGATCTCGAGCGATGACCCACCTGTGGCCTACGCCGGATGCTTACGGTACGCCCGCCCAGGCGGACGCAGTTCGAGCGCTGGTTCGGAACCCCACCGGGTATGGAGGCCCAGGTCGATTTTGCCGAGTTTAAAGTTGAGTTCGCCGACGGACTCAGTGGTGTGCGAAAGGTCTAGCTGGTCTCGATGGTGCTCGGGCACAGCCGCTGGCTCTGGGGCCGGTTCGTCGCCAGCCGGGATCTGCAATCGGTCCTGCGCTGGCATAACGCGGCTTTCTCGGACATGGGCGGCGTGCCTGAGGAGATCCTCTATGACCGGATGGAGACTGCCGTGGTCGGCGAGGACGAGGCCTTTGGTTGGCTCCCGGTGCGGAAGTAAAAGGCTTCGAGAATCAAGTGAGTGCTTTTTCCAGAAGCAACGAAAGGTATTTGGGCCCACCATCATCCATGAACAGAACATTCCTATCTTCAAGCTCTGATTTCGAAGTGAAGCCGGATACGTTGAGCATATCGTCAAACTTCGTCACAGACAGGATGAATGCATTCAAAGTGATCATTTCGTCTCCTAACTGCTTCTCTATCTCTTTTACTCCTTTGTATAAGCCAAATTTTGGGTCGGAAATGTTCAGATTTCGAATGCCCTTTGGATCGATAAATGACAGCCATTGCTTGCCGGTGGCATCGTCGACCAGCCACAGCAGAAAGTCAGGATAAAAATTACCAGCCAAGGCGAACCCAAGCCCCTTAGCGCGATTGTCCGCGTTGCGCAGCAGATATAGGCTACGACCTCGAAGCCTCTCCTTCCCAAATGGAGATTCGTAGAATGCCATCATGTCTTCGACGAATCGGACCTCGCTTGGCTCCCCAAGGGCTAGCGGCCGCATCTTAAGCGGGACTACCGCATCTTTGATGGGAGAGAGCAGCGGATAATACAGATGCTGGCCAAAGCTGACCGCGACCATATGTGGTGCATTCCACTTGCTGGCTTCGCCAATTTTTCCAGAAGTAACGAGAGCGGAGAGGGCTTCAAGTTTTGTCTTGTACTCAAGACCGACGTCGGTGTTTTCGATTTCGAACTGGTACAGCTTAATTATCGAACCGGCATCCTTGGTAACAGGTGCGACATCATAGTACATGCCTTCATACGCCGCCTTCAAACCTCGATAGAAACGGTCAGTGTAATCGGTGAGTAGCTGAAGCATAACATTCTGCTGACGCTCTACATCGGAAAAACTCGACACTTCCAGTTCCGCCTGGGGAATAAAAAGGGTGTACCAGCTGTCGTCTCCAAGACAGAACTGGTACAGGCGCTCTCGGTCGACCTTCAGATTGCTCCAGCCTTTCAAAAGCTTGTACTCTTGCACGGCGGTAAATACTGCATCCCAATCAAAGCAGGCGATTGCTGCTTTATTGAGTTTGCCGCGGTTTCGCCCGTCCGACCCGTTTGCAGTAGTATTGACCGACGTTGTGATCGCTTCGATACGAGGATAGAGGTCGAGCGCCACGTGCGGAGGTTTGATCTTGCCTACGAACTCGGTAGGGATCTCATAGAGCGTCGGAAAATGGGCACGTTTGAAACCATTGATCTGATTATCTTTATAGCCGTCTCTCAGATTCAGTGTCTTGAGCCGAGTTCCGGAGGGAAGGTTCGTTCTTGTCGGGAAATCAAGCTGAATAATCTCGTCGCTCGGCGTTATGCCCTCCTCCTTTAGGTAGTCCTTGAAGGTGGCCATATAATTCGCCCGAACGCCGAATATGTTCAGCGTTTCAAGCAGTTCCATGTGCGTGCCCCTGGGGCGATCCGCCGGCATTGAGCGCTTTAGCGACATGCCGCGTCCTTTGAGGCGGACGCCACGGCCAAACAGCTGAATGATCTGCGAGCCTTCGCCTTGTCCCATGTTGAGCAGACCCATGGTCGACACCCGCCAGCTTGACCAACCTTCCGTGAATTTCCTGGACCCGATCAAGACATTTAGCTTGCTGTCTTTCTCGTTGATCGTGGCAAACATCCCGGCTCCGAAATCGTCCGTTTCCGTGTCGAATTCATCGTTCTCCTCAGCATTTTTGAAAAACTTAGTGTCGTCGCCAATGTTAATTAGGCCGAAGGGATCAGACGATCCGACGCGCAAGGCCAGTTCGCCCTTACTGTTGCGCAGGTTCACTAGCTTCAGTCGCTGACGGGCATCGGCATTGAACATCCGTTTCAGGATATCGTCATAGATCGTCGCGGCTTCGTGGTGCATAAGGGGCATGAACCGCCCGGCGAAAATGTCGTTTCCTTTCGGATCCAGCAGCCGTGCTTTATCGGCAACGAGGTCTGTGATCCATGTCGTGGCCTCGGCAGGATGGTTTAAGAACCAGGCGAGGAACTTGATGACCTCGAGGATATCGCTGCCCTCGCCGGCCACCGTATTGCCAACGAAAACCCACAGGGGCTTCTCAATGTTGAAATCCGCGATCTCATCGTGGTGAGTGTCCCACAACCAGAGCTGCTGGTAGAAACTCAGCAGACAAGCTGTAAGATACAGTTCGCCGTGCTTGTCGTACCCTTTGTCGTTCAGGTTCAGGATTAGTGATTCTTTCCCATAACCGTCAGCGTAAAAATACTTGTAGCTGTAGTCGATTAGCACTGCTTTAGCATATGATTCACGGATACCGTCAACGCGCGCACGTGTCCTGTTTTCGGCCGTCAGCTGCAACTGCGCGCGTTCCGCGTCGTCCAATTGCCTCAGTGTCTTGTCGAACAGCCGCTTGGCCTTTGCCTTCAGGATGTCTTCCTCAGCCTTGGCGACGGTCGTGCCCTTAGCGACGGACTGGCTGAAGGTTGCGCTGTATTCAAAGGCAAACCCGCCCTTCACCAGCGCCGCGCGCCGTGACATCCAGACGCCGCCCGCACTGCCGGTGCCGCGGTGGCCTTCGTCGACCAACACCAGATTGTCGCCCTCGAACGCGCCCGTGGCGACGGTCTTGTCGCCCATTTCATCAGCCAGTTTCGTCACCTCAATTACGTCCACCCAGCCTTTTAACAGCGATCCAGACTGGTTCTTGTCGAAGACGCGAGCATTTATGCCGGACTGGCGAAACTCTTCAAGATGCTGGCGGGACAGACCCTCGTTCGGCGTCAACATGATGACCCGGTCAGGAAATAGATGCGAGTTTCCTGCTTGGAAGTAATGCAGATACTGCAAGATGTTGACATGCAGGAGAAGCGTCTTGCCGCTGCCTGTCGCGTTCCAGAAGGCAAGCTTATTTAGGTCGTCGGCGCTGTAATCCTTGAACGCCTCGGCGCCGTCCTCCGCTCGATACTCGGCCATCTGCGCGTTCAGCCCATCCAGCAAGTCTTGGCGTCGGTTGAAATACCAGTCGAGGTATATCTCCGTGAACAAAAGCGACAGGTACTGGAAATACTTCATCGTAAAGATTTCACCCGTCGCCATATTGCGGCGATGGGTGATCTTCTGCCAGTGAGTGACGATGTTCAGGTCATAGCGGCGCAATTCGGCCTCGCTGATCCGATCCATGTTGAACAGATTACGCGTCAACTCGTGGAAGAACTTCGTCTGGCCGTCGTCGTCGATGCCCTCATGGCGGTCATCGCCCAACCGTGCCTTCAGGGTCATCAGGCCATCACCGTGGAAATGGCTCAGCATCCATCGGTTCAGCACCAGCTCCTGATGAAAGGTGCGTTTCTTCTTCGGTTTCCGTGCCATCAGACGTCATCCACGTTGAACATGGCGTCTAGGAAGGCGGGTTCGATTTGGCGCAGCATCAGTTTCTTGGTGGTGCTGCCCGCTTCCTCGGTGGTTTCAACAACGGAGGGGATGTTGTGGTCGCCGTTGATGTAGACCACGTCGTATTCGCTGTCGGCGGGGGTGATCGCCAGCTTGTCGCACAGGCGAGACAGCTCCTCATAGTTGATCCTCTCGCAGTCGCGCCACAGAATCAGGGTTTTTTCGCCCGTGGGTAACCAACCGTCAACCGTGGTGAAACCGTGTTCGAGCTGGATATCGATGGCGCGGACGGTCAAACCAATCAGGTAATTGAAGGTCTCGACCAGATCGATCCCGCGCTCCTCCCAAGCGCCGGCGCTGTCGACGGCGACCTTGAGCGTGTAGTTAAAGGGCTTGCGAAAATCTGACACGGACAGGAGCGATCTCTTTGTTTCGACATCCAGCATGTAGCGCATCAGATAATCGTCGCGCTTTTCTGCGCTGAACTCGCTGAGCAACCTGGTCTGCGCGTCCGACCGTTTTAGGTTAAGGTTGTTAAGGACATCTTCATAGCTCTCGACCTTGAGCACCTTGAAACCATGGCTGATGCCTGTTTCGGGGGCGGTGGGTTTGCCTTCGGACCAGTCGGCGGAATAGACAACCTTCATCATGCGCGGTTTCAAAACGGTCTCGAAATACTCGCCTTGTTCTACCAAGGCATATTTTCGCTTCCCGTTATCGGCGCGATTCAAGTTTATGATCGCATGCCCCGTGGTGCCTGACCCCGCAAAAAAATCCAGAGACTTGGAATGGCGTTCGGAAGCTCCACCGATGTATACGGCATCACTGACCACATGGATAGACTTCGGATATGAAAAGCTCTTTCCCTCAAAGAAATGCTTCAGAAAATTCGAACCATGCTCTGTGGCAGAGTGTTTAGCGTCAGCCCATGTCGACACTGAAACAACGCCGTCGTTATTTGGTCGCCGCTTGTAATAGACGTAGTCCTTTCCCGAGCGATCTTTACGCACTGCAAGTTGGTCCAAAGATACCATCACTGTATCGCCCTCCCACCGCCATGTTTTCTGGTCGCCGTCATCATTATCCGGATAGACGGCCACTTCATCAGGCCGCGGGTCTTCGAGAACAGTCCAAGAATTGTTCTCTTCAGCCCATTCCATTTTCGGTACGCGGATAGACTGTCCAGATAGGTATATTGGATAGTAGAGCCTGCTCCGTGCCGCCCGGTCTGAGTTTGAACCTTCACGCCGAAGATTCCGCCACTCAAACGGGCCATCTTGGTCGATCTGATTAAAGCGGGCTTTCTGAGCATCTGTCGGAGGAAGGCGCCGGATAAAAGACTCATCGGATCGGCCTAATGCTATCATGTATTCATGAGAGACTGAGTAGCCTGTCTTCATCGGTCTTCCCGATGGGTTGGCGCGGACAGCAAATGTGCCCAAGAACTTCTCAAAGATTTCTTCGGCCAAAAAGCTAAGTTCACGGAATTGAGCGTCGTCGATTGCCGCAAAGAGAACGCCGCTTGTCTTCAGTAGCGGCTTTCCAGCCCTTAGGCGACTATCAAGCAAAGTAATCCAACTGGACGATTTATAGCCATTTTTGTAATCGATGGCAGATGCGTCAGTGTTGTACGGAGGATCGATGTAGATGCAGTCGAACTCGTCGCGATACCGCTCCCCCAGCAACGTCAGCGCCTGAAAGTTATCCCCATGCACAAGCAGTCCGTCGAGGCTGGCATCCAGATTGGGGATCGCTTTCAATAGGTCGGCCCGGAACCCCGCATCGAACAGCGCGGTGTCCACCATCAAGAAGGGAGCGGCCTTGAGATCCTCGACACGGCCCGCCGTTGCCGACATCCACAGACCTAGATTATGCCACTGAACCCATTGCGCCGAGTTCGCCGCAATGGTGGGGTAAAGCGCTTCCGGTACCCTGTCCAGCGTCACGCAATAGTGCGCGGCCACCACGAATTTCTTCTTAAGCCACAACTTCTTCTGGAAATTCTCGATGCTGGCCAGAAAGATGATCAGATCCAGCGCGATGGCACGCAGGCACTGAATCATATGCAAGCTTTTCTCAATGGCGGCAAAGGCCTCGGCCTCCTGCACATCGTCCAGGTTCATCACCTCGTTCTTAATGTAAAAATCCAGTTCCCGCCGCAGGAAGCCGCCCAAATCTTTGTGGATGAAATAATCGGCCGTGTTTTTCTGGGTGTAGGTTGTCAGGTTCTTTTCCAGAAGCGTGCGGTTCGGCTTCTTGTCCGTTGGCGCACGCGCCGTCAGCGCTTGCCAGCGTGCCTTGACCGCCTCGTCATCGAGGACTACCGAAACGGCCTCATCGACCAGCGCCTCTTGCCTAGTGCGTTTGGGGTGCGGTGTATAGTCGAACCGGATCACCAGCGCGCCGTCTTCCTCCGCCACCGGCGAGATCGTTTCCTCATAAGTTTCGCCATCTTCATCCGTCCGGACGACGGTGCGGGCGGTAGCCAGAACGAAACGGCGTTCCTTATCGTTGTCCTTCCGGTTGTCCTTGGCCGTGTCGGCCGCGACAAGGCGGAAGTGGACTGCGCGGCCATCGTCCAATTTGAAGCTGAAGTCGGAGAAGGATTCGCCCGACTTGGTGTAGTACTGATCGCGGTTCGCCCAATGCAGCATTACCTCTTCGCCGGCATAGGGAATGGCGTAGGTATCGCCCTTATAGCGGCGCATGCTGAGGAAGTCGCCCTTGTTGTAGTAGCGCGAAAAGAACGTCAGCAAGTGCGAGAAGACTTGGTTCTCATGCACGGACGCGCCAGCGTTGGCGGCTGCAAGCTGCGCCCGAAGCTCTTGGACCTTGGGTGACTGGTCTGCGCTTATGCCAGCATCCTCGGCTGCCTTTTCGGCTCTGGCGATGTCGGCTTTGAGCATCTCGGTATTTGCCATCGTCCCGGCTGCCAGCGCCTCCACTACCCGTGCCTTAAGGCGTTTGGTCAGGTAGTTTTCGATCTCGCCAGCGCGGGCGTTGAGAATGCGATAGACGCCAAAATCAAGGTCGGGCCGGTCGATCTGGAAAATTTCGCGCAGCTTGGCAACGAGGGCATCAAAATTGCTCATTGTTCTTCTTATCCTTGATGTGTCTAGCCTGGATTACACGACCGCCTAGCGGATCGTAAACTGAGTTTCGACCGGGTGGCCTTAGCTGAGGCTCTTTTGGCGCTAAAGAACAAGTTATTCCGTTTGTAGGCGACCTCGTCTTCCAGATTTATGATTTTATGCCGGTGGTTGCCCTAGCTGCGTTCCAGCTCTTGAGGTTTCGGCTGGAGGGTGGCGATCTCTTCGAGCGATGTAGCGTAAGGCTTCGGCGAATGCCGTGGGCGCGCCGTATTGATCAGAGGCGTTTGGGTGCGGCTTTTGGTTTACGCGGTTTCGGGACCCGTTTTTTGGCAAGACGCTCGAAGTTATCTAGGATGCGGCCGATCTCTGCCTCATTCGGGTCGAACTGCCCCCCATACCATTCCAGCATCTGGTTGTGTTCTTCGTGTTTGGGGTCGGCTATGGCTTCGAGGAAGTCAGCGTAGCCGGAGAAGCCACCCACATCCCCGGGAGGGCAAGCACCGATAGCCCTGACAAGGCGTGGATATGCAGCGCCCGTGATAGAGCCATCGATTTTCTCGATCTTGATCACGTGATGCCAGTTGTCGCCAAAGTCATAGATGTAATGGATGGTCTTGGTTCCCACATCTTCGATCACGTCAAGCAGGCTGGTTTTGGTGGCGGGCATCGGGCCATCGTAAAAACCATCTGGATCTGGCACGCCCCAGCCGCTGCCGCCGGCCCTGAACTCATACAGGTGACTGTCGGTCCATCCCATGGCAGCCTGGATCACATCATGCAGGCGGTTCAGCTTGATCTTGAGGGGCACGTCAAAGCGTCGAAGCACCCGAGGCTCGACATCGGACAATGTGACCTTGAGGCGCGCGACCAGCGTCATGCAGCAATCCTCTTCAATTCCATGGCGGTCTTCCAATTCCAAGGTAACAGCTCTGGAAAGCGTGACACAGGCATATGGGGCAGTCGCGCCAAGACGTCTGCCATCCTTGCCTGCGGGGCGATGTCGTTCATTTTTGCCCTTTCGATGAGGGTATACATGAAGGCTGCTCTTTCGCCACCGCGTTCAGACCCTGCAAAAAACCGTGACCTTCTGCCCAATGCGATCCCCTCTGCGCGCCCGTTCGGCGGCATTGTTCGTAAAGCAGAGACGCCCGTCATCGAGGAAAGCGGAGAAGGCCTCCCAGCCACCTGTCCCCTCGAGCATGTAGTCGATCGCCTTGGCAACAGGGTTGTGCTTTGACATCCGAGCCCGCTCGGCCAATTTCCAATCATGCACATATCGGTACAAGTTTCGCTGGTGCTACCAAGCCACGTTAGAGCCGCGGATCAAAGAGATTAAAGAAACCGCATCTCGCGTATGGGAGGAAGCCGCGCTGTAGATTTCCCCACATCGGACATTCGATGCCGAACCTAGCATAGCTAGGGTGCGGAAGTGAGGTGGAAGCCTAAATCTCTGGATTGTTTGAATCGACCTGTACCGAGGGCACGATTTCAGACAATTTTCGCGTCATGCTCTTTGGCTGCTGCATATCGGGTAGAGCTCTCATAGCCAGTTTCATGGGCATTTGGCCTGCCATTCCGCTAAATATGCAGGTTCCCGTTGGCAGCGTGGGGATCGACTCCTCTGTGATTTTATCTATGTATGATACGGCCGTAGCAATGGATTGTAGATCGCGGTGATTGATTAGCCGATGAATGAAGTAATTATGGGCTTGTGAGGTGATCGTTTGGGATATGTCACTCGGACGCTGACTTGAGACAGTTACAAACACCCCGAATTTTCTGCCTTCTTTGATGATTTCTTCGAAGGTTTCCAGCCTGTAGTCCTTCCAGCTTTCCGCTTCTCGAGATGACTCGTTAGACAGGATATTGTGGGCTTCATCTATTACGATAGTCAACGCAGTGGCCGTATCCGCTCGATCTTTTTGTTCCTGATAGATCCGCTTCGAGATCAAAAGAGGAAGCGTTTTCTTCATTTCAATGTTGACGTCGTGGAGGTTGATTACGATAACGTTCTTGTCGAACATGTCACGAACATTTAGGGGGTCAAGTACCTTTCGGATGTCGCCCTGTTTGCTCTTTAGCTTATTGATTGCCGGGGCGATATGCTCATTCTGAGCGCGATTACTCAGTACGTCCCAAACCAGTTGAACATAACAGATAGAGATGAAGTCCAGAATAATGTCTTTGGCAAATTGGAAGCGATCGACACGTCGGTATAACTCGGTATTTAGTATTTCGTCAGGATGTGATCGTAGAAAATTACCGTTGCCTTTGAACTCCGCCATCGTATTGTGCCATTCGAGATCGATATCTAGCGGCACACTCACACCTTCTTCAATTCGTTCAGGTAACAGCTGACGCATATAGTCAATCAAAAGGGTTGCTCTCTCTTTGTCGGCCATCTGCAATATTTGTTTAATTTGCATTCGCAGGATGTTATGGAGGTGCTCCTGCCCCCGGAGATCATTTCCTATCCTTTTCGCCTCATCCAGAGCGCGTCGTATGAATGGCCGTTGCGTCTTTTCGGTTGCGTCCGCGAGGATTGCTATTGTCTCGAAGTCAAGGAATCCAGAGTTAGACAGTGGTACTTTGTCTCCTTGATCGTGTCGGGTCGAGAGATTGTAGACCGTCTTTTCCGACGTTAGGCAATTCTTCCGAGAATACTCCCCGTTGAAGTCGAAGAACACAATTCGGACACGCTGATCGAATAAATTTTGATTTCTTTGTCGCATGGCTTTGATATAGCTCTGGTACAACAAAGCAACCGTGTTCGATTTCCCGCTACCAGTATTTCCGAAAATAGCGATGTGACTGTTCATCAAGCCGTCGACAGGGAGGTTAATTTCAAATCCCTCATAGTCCGATACCGCTACATTGAGGGGTATCGTATCTTCCGAGACGAGATTATGAATTTGGTGTACTTTCTCACTCGTCAGCAAGTAGGCTTCGTTGCCGACCAATGGTAATTCTTTGGTGCCGCCATAGAACGTCCCGGAATGGTCGACATAGCCTACAAGAGTAATTGACAGTGACCTTTTTAAATTGGGCACCTTGCTGGCTTCAGATACATAGGTCATGTCGGGGCGAGCGAATTCACCATCAACCTTTCCTATCAAACTGAAAAAACCCTTTCTGATTTCGATATAGCTGCCTACTGCGACGTTGCGGATCAAATCACCGTTAAAAAACAGTTCGGATAGGTTCTTATCCTTGTCCATCGTCACTGAGATATTGCGGCCGGTAACCTCTGTCACCTCGCCAACCCTGAGTACAGCTTCTTGCTGAAGGCGAGCATCAATCATGATTAGCCTTGGGGATCATGCCGATCATATCGAAAAGAGAGTTTAGTTCCCGAAAGCCAATATGCCGACCTTTTTTAGGTTTGATTATCAGAACATTGCGGTGGGCTGAGAACTTCGCCTCGAAGTTGGCAGCGCCACTCTGATTAAAGGCAAATATCACGACCTTTGCGGTAGGATTGCGTAAAGCTCGTCGGGTGATGTCCAAGATATGCTCGTCGGCAAATGAAAAACCAAATACGAAGAGTAAGGCATTCTCCATTTCCATTGCGTTCGTGTATAGGCGCAAAAGGTCAAAATAAACTCTATCCAATAATGTAGACTCGAATTTCCGCATGTTAGGTAATATCACAGCTCGCTTCGAAAGCGCATCCTTTACGTCTTGTGGGTTGTTTTTCTGAACCGTTGTGAGTTCAACTTTTTCTGCTTGTCCAAGTTTGATCTTCTCATCGGCCTGACGCTTCCACGAGATCGATCCATGCACTTTGATTAAGTTCACAGTCGGTACTTCGGATTGATGCTGATAAACTGCACCAGACCTGTAAACTCTGTCAAAAAATAACTCCGGTGCATACTCGAAGCCTGCGTTGCCTATACGCCGGTTGAAGCCGTCGTTCAGAACCAACGTAGGAAGATGCGATGCAGCAACCTCAAAAAACTCGTCGTAGTTGGTTGTGAAAACGTTGGCCTGGCGGGGCAAAAGGATGTTTTTGCGCTCAAATAGAATGCGGTCGATAGAGTTTAAAAAACGAAGGTAATTCTGGAGCGTCGTATCCGTATCGTCGCCCTCTGTGTACCCGGTGGGCAGAAACCCATTCTGGTATTCCAGTTCTTCGATGAAGATCAGAGCTTTTTTGTTTGCTTCCTCATGTTCCGAAGCAGCGAGATGTTGGTCGATTTCCTGTTCTACAGCGCCAGCAAGCTCGATCGCAGGCATCGACGCGCCAGAGCCGAATAGAAAATTGAGGTGTGCTGATTGAATGTAGCGCTCCAAGAGCGGTGCTAATCTCTCCGGTTCGTTAAGTTCAAGAATTTCCATGCTCTATGCTCTTCTAAACAAATTCTCGAGGAGCATACGTCAGATTTCCCGTTGTAAGGAAGGTCTGCGGAATAAATTATATGGGGTATAAAAGGGCAAGTCGGGTTTTATCAGCAAAGGCGTTTTAACTGTCTGCTTTAGTACACCAGCTATGTTGATCATGGACAAACAGAGAAAGTTCGGTTTCTGCGCCAACTACATGTACTGAATTGACTGGATCGCGGCCAACTATGGGCTCGTCTCGGGCTGGAAGCGGTCATTGTTTGCGGTACGGCGAACGTCCGCTCCGTCCCGCATAGCTCTTTTCCGGGACTAAAATGAGCGGATGCCGATGCCGTCGCTTTCGTTGGCGGGTAAGCGTGTAGCTCTATAACATGCTGACCTACTGATAGTCAGGATTCTGGGTAACAGTAGGATAATCAGTATGTAAAGCATGGATATACTAATGCGGTTAGATGGGGAGATTTCCATAAATACTCGGCCTTTACTGCGCGCAATCAATCAATCAGTAGGTTTAATACCCCCTACAAAGGTTCGAGTCCCTTCACCCGCACCACTTTTCCCGGTAAGCCACAGATTACGCAGGATTTTCGCGCACGGACCGCTTCAGCCCAGCACCGTGAGCCAAAGCCATACCGTCAGGATCGAACTGCCCGTCGCGATCAGCACCGAACTGGCCGCCACACGGCGCGCACGGCCGTACATATTAGCGAAAATATAGGCGTTGAACCCCGGTGCCATGGCCGCGGTCAACACGCCGGACCGGAAACCGGCCTGCGGCAGCGACAGCATTGTGCCAAAGCTCCAAACCAGCGCGGGGTGCACCAGTAGGGCGATGGCGCAGACCATGAGGATCGCCTTCATGTCGCCTTCGGGCTTATATTGCAGCAGCACGCCGCCTAGCGCAAAGAGCGCGGCGGGCAGGGCGGCGCGGACGATGAGCGACAGCGCGTCATCCACCACACCGGGGATCGGCAGGCCGCTGAGGTTGACGGCAAAGCCGCCGAGGATCGCCAGAACCAGCGCGTTGCGAAACATCGCCCGGCTCACGTTGCGCAGCAGTGAGAGGCCCGATTGGCCGCGGTTGCGCACGAATTCCATCACCGTGATGCCCAAGCCGTAGCAAAAGGGCGCGTGGAACGACAGGATCGCATAGTTCCCGGCCAGCGCCTCGGGCCCGTAGGCGCGTTCGGTGATTGGCAGGCCCAGCAGGATCGAGTTCGAGAACAGGCAGCAGAAGCCGATCGCCACGCTGTCTTCCCATTCGCGGCGGAACAAGAGCCGCGCGCCAAGGATGCCAAGCGCAAAGCAAAGCGCCGCGCCGCCATAGAAACTGCCCAAAAGGCGAGGGTCATAGCTGCTTGATAAGTCAATGCGGGCGATGGCTTGGAACAGCAGACAGGGGATGGCGAAATTCTGGGTGAATTTCATCACCCCGTCGATACCAGTCACGGGGAAGAGCCCGCGCCAGACCGCAACATAACCAAAGCCGATGACCAGAAAGACCGGCAGGATGACGTCTAAGAGAGTTTGCACTTGATAGGGGCCTTATGGGGGTGCGGCGGGGGCGCCGACCCTTAGGCCCGCGCCCGGCGCTGCCTAGTCTGAATGGGGAAGGGGGAAATGAAGGGTCAGCCCGTCATAGGCCGGTTGAATGTGATCCGGCGTCTCTGCGGCGACGGTGTGATAATCGAGGTCGTTGTGCATATTGGTAAGCACTGCCGTCTGCGGCGCCACCCGGTCGATCCAGCTAAGCGACTGCGCCAGATGGCTATGGGTCGGATGCGGCTCCCGCCGCAGTGCGTCGACGATCCAGCAGCGCAGGTTGTCCATCATCGGCCAGCAGGCCTCGGGGATGGCCGAGACATCGGGCAGATAGACGATATCGTCAAAGCGAAAACCAAGCGCGTCGATATTGCCATGGGTGACGGTGAAGGGCGCGAACTTCAGCCTGCCGCCCGGCCCGTCGATGCTGACCTCGCCGGTGATCTCATGCATGTCGAGGATGGGCGGGTAGCTGGACCATTCGGGCTGCACGAAAGCATAGCCAAACCGTTCGATCAGCGCGTCCCGCGTGGGTGCATCGGCCCAGACCGGCAGCCGCGCGCGCATGTTCATCACCACCATGCGCAAATCGTCCAGCCCGTGAACGTGATCCGCGTGGGAATGGGTATAGACCACCGCATCGAGCCGCCCGATGCCTGCGTCCAAGAGTTGGCTGCGCATGTCGGGGGAGGTGTCGATCAAAACGGTGGTGGTGCCTGCCTCCGTCACCCGCTCCACAAGGATCGAGCAGCGGCGGCGGGTGTTCTTGGGTTCATTCGGGTCGCAAGCCCCCCAGTGGCCGCCGATCCGCGGGACCCCGCCGGAAGAGCCGCAGCCCAATATGGTCACCCGCAGGTCGGCCATCAGCGCGCAGGCTCCCAAGCGGCGGCTTTCGCGAAGAGACGTTCAAAATTCTCCTGCGTGCAGGCCGCAAAGTCGGCGTAGTCGAGGCCAAAGGTCTCTGCCGCGCGGCGGGCGGTATGGGCGGTGAAGGCAGGCTCATTCGGTTTGCCGCGATGCGGCGGCGGGGCGAGATAGGGCGCGTCGGTTTCCACCACAATTCGGTCGAGCGGGGCGGCAGCGAAAATGTCGCGCAGCGCCTGCGATTTGGGGAAGGCGGTGATGCCGGACATCGACAGGTAGAACCCCAGATCGAGCGCGGCACGGGCCAGTTCAGCGGAGGAGGAGAAGCAATGCATGACGCAGCTATAGGCGCCATTCGCATGTTCCTCGCGCAGGATGCGGGCCATGTCGTCATCCGCATCGCGGGCATGGATGATCAGCGGCAAGCCACTTTCCCGCGCCGCCGCGATATGGATGCGCAGGGAGGTCTTTTGCACCTCGGCGCTCTCGGCGGTGTAGTGGTAGTCGAGGCCCGTCTCACCGATGCCGACCATCTTGGGGTGCTGAGCGAGGGTCAGAAGGTCGTCGACCGAAGCCATCGGTTCTTCCGCGGCGGACATCGGATGGGTGCCTGCGGCGTAGAACACCGGCGCATGCGCCTCGGCAATGGCCCGCACGCTGGGCTCGTTCTTCAGCCGGGTGCAGATGGTGACCATGCGGGTGACGCCGGCCTCCGCCGCACGGGCGATGACGCCGGGCAGGTCTTCTTGCAGGCTCTCGAAGTCGAGGTGGCAATGGCTGTCGGTGATCTGGGGCGTGTCGGTCATGCTGTCCTTTCGGCTATCTTGGCGCCGTCTGGCCTATCTGCCGCAGGGTATCTAGGACCAGCGCGGCAGGGTCAAGGTTCACCGCCAGCCCGTGACGGGCGCGGTCGGATATCTGCTGCGCCGCATCGGCCCATGCGCGCCCCTGTGCGGGGCTGGGCGAGAGGCGTTGCAGCACCGCGATCTCATCAGCGCAGGCGGGCTGCGCGGGCGGCGCACCTGTGGCCCCGGTACGTGCCAGACGCACCAGCAGCAGGTCCAAGAGGGTAAAGAGCAGGTCGAGTTTCGCCTCCCCCCCGCGCTGTGCTGCGGCTTCGGCCAGTTTGATGGCGCGGCCCCGGTCGAGTTGCGGCAGCGAAGAGATCAGCCCGACGAGATCGGCATAGGTTTTCACCCCGCCCATCAGCGACAGGCGCAGCGCCCCGCCGACCGACCCGCCGGAAAGCTCGGCCAGTGCGGCGGGATCGTCCTCGACCTCCACACCCGAGCCGGCCAGTGCCTCGGCCATCTGATCCGCGTCGAGCGTGCCGAGCCGCAGGGTGCGGCAGCGCGAGCGGATGGTGGGCAACAGGCTGGAGGGTTGGTGGCTGAGCAGCAGCAGGACGGCGCGCTCGGGCGGTTCCTCCAGCATCTTGAGCAGCGCGTTGGCGGCGTTGGGGTTCATCTCATCCGCGTCGTCGATGATGACAACGCGGCGTCCCCCATCGGCGGCGGACATCTGGAAAAAACCGTTCAGCGCGCGGATGTCATCGACGACGATCTGCTTGCGCATCTTCTTGGTGTCGGGGTTCAGCGTGCGGGTGACGGATTTCAGCCCCGCCTCGGCCCCGGCGGCCACGCGGCGGGCGACCGGGTGCTCGGCGTCGATCTCAAGCGTGTCGGCCGGGGGCAGGTCGAACATGCCGCCATCCGGGTCGGGGGTCGCCAGAAGAAACCGCGCGATGCGCCAAGCCAGCGTCGCCTTGCCCACGCCGCGCGGGCCGGTCAGCATCCATGCGTGGTGCAATTTGCCGCTGTTGAAAGCGTCGAGAAAGGCAGTCTCGGCGGCGCTTTGGCCGATCAGTTTCGGCGTGTCGCGCGGGTGGCGGGCACCTTCCACACGGTCTGGCTGGGGGGCGTCGTCTGTCATGGCCTCGGTCTAGCATGTTTCGCCGCAGAGGGAAGCGGGCAGGGCGCGTGGATCAGCCCAATCGCGCGGTGACGCAGGCGGTCACGTCACGGGCCACGCTGTCGATGTCGCGGCCCCCGTCGATCACATGGAAGCGGTCGCAGAATTCCTCGGCAAGGCTCAGAAAACCCGCGCGCATCTTGGCTTGAAGTTCCACGCCGAAATCCTCGAACCGCTCCTCTGCCGTCTGGCGCGAGAGGGCGCGTTCAAGGCCATGGGCGGGGTCCATGTCGATCAAGAGGGTCAGGTCAGGTTCCACCCCGATCATCAGCGCGTGCAGGTCATCGACCATCTGCCGCAGATCGCCGCGCGACAAGCCCTGATACATCCGCGTGCTGTCGGCGAAACGGTCGCAGATCACGATCTTTCCGGCGGCGAGCGCGGGGCGAATGGTGCGTTCCAGATGATCGCGGCGGGCGGCGGTGAAAAGCAGAATTTCCGTCTGCGCCGACCAGCGGTCGGGATCGCCCTGCAAAACAAGCGCGCGGATTTCCTCGGCCCCCGGGCTGCCGCCCGGCTCGCGGGTCAGTACCACGTCATGGCCCTGTGCCGTCAGATGCTCCGCCAGACGCCGCGCTTGGGTGGATTTGCCGGAACCGTCAATGCCTTCGAACGTGATGAAGAGGCCCGGCGCGCGGGCCTTCTCTGCGCTGGTCACGAAGCTTCCGCTTCCACGCTGGGGGCCGCCTGCGGCCCGGCGTTGAGGCGGTTCATCAGATGCAGGGCGGCGGCGGTCATCTTGACCATGAACCCGCCCGGCGCGATGGAGTTGGAGGCCACCAGCGGCACGCGCATCGCGGGCAAATCGCCCCGGTCGACCACCAATTCGCCCAATTCGTCGCCCTTGCTGATCGGCGCTTGGAACGGGCCGGTGTAGATCACTTCGGCCTCGATCTCATCGCCGCCGGTGACGGGCACCAGCATCGACAGATCGTCTTTCAGTTCAAGCCCGACCGATTGGGTCGTGCCAAGGGCCACAGGGGCTTCGGCGATGCGGGTGCCCGCGTTGCCCAGATCGCGCTGCGTGAACTGACGGAAGGCCCAGTTGACCACCGATTCAGCCTCCTGCGCGCGGGCGGCGGCACTGTCGAGACCCGAGAGCACAAAGATCACCCGGCGGTCGCCCTGTTTGGCCGAGCCGACCAACCCATAGCCCGCCTCATTGGTGTGGCCGGTTTTCAGGCCATCCGCGCCGATGCCAAGCCCCAAAAGCGGGTTGCGGTTGGTCTTGTTCTGCGGCGCGCGGCCATCAAAGGCGAACTCGCGTTCGGCGAAAAGCGGGTAGAACTGCGGATAGTCGGTGATGATCCGATTGGCCAGCAGCCCCAGATCGCGCACCGACATCAGATGCCCCGCCTGTGGCCAGCCGTTGGAATTGGCGAAGGTGGAGTTGGTCATCCCCATCTGCTGCGCGCGTTGCGTCATCAGCCGGGCAAAGCCGTATTCCGTGCCATCGGGGCTCAGCGCTTCGGCAATCACGGCGCTGGCGTCATTGCCCGACAGCACGATGATCCCGCGAATGAGGTCTTCGACCGACACGCGGTCGGTGGTGTCAAGGAACATGGTCGAGCCGCCGTAGGACATGGCGTGTTCCGAGACGGGCAGTTTCTCGACCAGATCGAGCCCGCCGTTCTGCTTGCCACGTTCCACGGCCTCGAAAGCCATGTAGAGCGTCATCAGCTTGGACATGGAGGCGGGCGGCAGCGGCTCATCCGCGTTCTTGGCCAGCAGCACGGTGCCGGTGGTCTGGTCCAACACATAGGCGGCGGTGGCGCGGGTATCGAAAGCGGCGGCAGGCTGGAGCGTCAGCACCAGCGCCACGGCGGCGGCAAAAAGGCGGATCATAGGAAGCATTTCCTCCGGTTTGTCAGTTCGACACAGCGTAGGCGTCGGTAAAGCCCTCGGCCTTGACCTTCTTGAGAAGGGCGTCGAGTTCGGATTTGCTGGTGGCGGGGCCGATCACCACGCGCCAGAAGGGTTTGTTGTTGATCGCGCTTTGCTTGACGGTGGGCACCATGCCCGCGCCGCGCATCTGTTTGGCGGTGCGGGTGGCATTGGCCTCCACGCTGAAGATGCCCAGTTGCACATAGGGTTTGGACAGTTTCGCACCAGCCGCCGGGCGCGCCGGTTTCGGGGCCGCAGGGGCGGGCGGTTTGGCCGCCGGTTTGGCGCTCGCCGGGGCAGGGGCTGCAGTGCTGGCCGTTGCAGCTGGCGCCAGTGCCGTGGCCGTCACGGGGGCGGGGCTGGCGAGAGTGGCCGCAGCGTCGCCACTGTTTTCGGCCTCAAAGCTCTCTTCCGGGGCGGCGCTTTCTTCGCGGCGCAGGGCGGTCACGTTCAGCGGCGTCGGAGCGCCCGCCAGAATGCCAAGCGCGGCGGCGGCATCCGAAGAGATTTGCAGTTTGGGTCCGGGCAATTCACGCTCACGCCGGAACAGGGCACCGATAACGAATTTCCCGTTCGCCTCATTGCGCACGATCACGCGCTCGGGCTCGGTCACATCCGGATGCGCCACCCAGACCCCGCCGAGCGAGGGGCGCCCGTCCCAAAGACCCTCATCCGTGGCCGAGAAAACCTCGGGCGCTTCGACATCACGCTCCACCAGTTTGGTCGAGGTGCTGCGCGGCGCGCTGGCGCCTTCGTTTGCACCGAAGGGGAGTTTGAAATCACCGCCCTCGCAACCGGCCAGCAACCCAACTGCCAGAATGCCCACGCCCAAGCCCGCCGCGCGGCTTTTCTTGATGCGCAACGGTTGATTGTCCCTGCTCATGCCCTTGATGTCCTTGCCTGCTGTCGTCGCGCGCCGCGACCCATGTCCCGCGAGAATGTCGCGCCGTTGGATCGGCACGCCCTTCGCCCCTCTGAAAGGGGCTTTGGCGCAGAGTAACCCGACCGGGCGGCGCTTGAAAAGACCGCGCAGGGCAGATCGGCGAATTTCCCCAAAGGGGGCGCGGGGGCTGGCCGCGAAATGTGCGTTTGCCGAATCGATCCCGGCGCTCTAGGAGGAGCGTGCTGCGGAGGAGTGGCAGAGTGGTCGAATGCACCGGTCTTGAAAACCGGCGTGCGTGAGAGCGTACCGTGGGTTCGAATCCCACCTCCTCCGCCAATTCATCCCTATTGGATTTGATTGGAACGGGGGCAGCGACCTTGTTGTCGTGTTTGTAGAAAAATTTAGCCCCGTATCGGTTCTCTTATCTTTCTTCTTACCTGACGGGGCGCAAGCCTTTTATGGTAATTTTGGGCGGCGTGAGCGCTTATCCGGATTGAATTGAAAATACGCTGCTAAACCATCCGGCCGTGCTCGACGTAGCCGTTATCGGCATTCCACATTAGGTTTTTGGTGAAGCCCTGCATGCTGGCCTGCAGTTCCTGCCAGATGTCGACGCTTCAGATGACCTGCGTGACGCCTTGTTTGAATTTTGCGAAAAAAGCTGTCTTAGATCAAATGCCTACGGAGTATCGACGGAGGGATGTGAAGTAAATTGCTTGATGAGACCAAACATAACGCCTGCGTTCGGCATTGAGCTATCTGACCCCGGCTGATTACGGCGAACCCTGACCTCCGCAATCGCTCGCCTTGCCGTGCGAGATGAAAGCGCCGCGTGTTTGGCCATTCCTCAACCTGCGCCAATTGGCGTCAACACTTACGGCGCTCAGGACGGGGCTGGATAAAAGCTCAGCCGCAGGTCATGCCTCCAATCGAACGCGAGTTGGTTTGCGGGTGTGCTGCAAGCTATCGAAATGACTAATCTCCCGCTTCTAACGCCGCGTGATCAAACCCACAGACCAGAAAAAACCACAGCAAGCCCACCTGCGCAGAGCGCGAGCGTCGGCAAGGGCCGTCGTGCTCCGATCAAACCGGATGAAAGCAGGGTCAGCCCCAATGCGACACGACCCGCCGCGAATAGAGCTGCCAGTGGGGCGTCCGAAAGGCTCAGCATATCCGGGTTTGCGACCATGCCGAGCGGGATGATGTAGAGCCCAATGCCGAGCGCCATCGCTGTCAGAGCGACCTTCAGCCAATTCTCACCAATCATTCCCGCGGCGATAAAAACAGCGCCGCAGACCGGAGGGGTGATTGTCGACAGAAGCGCGAACCAAAAGACGAAGAGATGCGCTTGGAGCGGCGACAGACCCAGTTCGATGAGCGCAGGCCCGGCGACGGAGACGCAGATCACATAGGCCGCCGTGGTGGGTACTTCCATGCCCAAGATGAGGCAGGCAAGCGCAGTAAGCAGCAGGGACGGCCAAAGAAGCCCCCCGGACCCCGCCAAAATGAGAGAGGTGATCTTCACGCCAAGCCCGGTGATCGACAGCACACCGATGATGATTGAGGCGCAAAGGATGATGGAGGCGATCAGAGCGACCTGCCGCGCGGCATTGAGAACTGCGCTTGCCAGTCGCGTGGCGATCTGGCGCGGCTCGAAAGTGAGCTGCGCGTTGAAGAACAAGAGCAACGCCGCGGCAAGGATCGCCATAGCCGCCGCATATTCCGGCGTGAACTGCGCGACGAACATCCCCCATAGCAGAACCCAAAAAGGGACGAGGAAGAAGAGCGATGTGACCACCACGTCGCGCAGTGCAGGACGATCCGCCTCTGCGATACCTTTGAGGGAGAAGCGCCGCGCGTAGGCGTTGATGCCAACCCAGACCGCCACGAAGTAAAGCACCGCAGGAAGCGCGGCGGCAGCCATGATGCCGGTGTAGGGTACGCCGGTCAGTTCGACCATCACGAAAGCGCCTGCGCCCATCAGGGGCGGCATGATTTGCCCCCCTGAGGAGGCCACGGCCTCGACCGCGGCGGCGAGGCGTTTGGGATAGCCGAGTTTGGTCATCGCAGGCAGGGTGATCGCGCCGGTGGACGCGACATTTGCAGAGGCTGAGCCAGAGATCGACCCAAAGAGTGCCGACGACAAAACAGACACTTTCGCCGCGCCGCCTTTCAGCCGGCCCGCGGCGGCGGCGGCGACATTCATGAAGCCTTCCCCCGCTTCACCGGCGTTCAGAACTGCGCCGAAGATGACAAAGATCGCCACGACAGAGACCGAGACACCGGTGAGCGTTCCCCAGATGCCGCCCTCAGCGATGGTCAGTGTTCCGAAATAGCTTTCTATTGGCGTGCCGGAATGCCCGAACTCGCCGGGAATATGCTGCCCAAACAGCCCATAGAGCAGGGCCAGAGCGGCGACCAGTGGCAAGGGCCAGCCGATCACGCGCCGCGCCGTTTCCAGCACCACCAAAAGCAGGGTCACCGCCACGGCGAGCTGGAAGTTGCTCTCGATGAACCCGTATTGATCGCCAAGCGCATCGCTGTTGATTGCCACCCAAAGCGCTGCGGCGATGCCCAATGCCGCCAATATGCTTCCGGTGATCCGCCGCAGCGGGGTCTGCGCGTCAAAGACCAAGGCGAAGGGCAGGATAAAGGCCATATGCAGCGGCCTGCTGATGAGGTTCGGCACCAGCCCCGAAAACACCAGCGCCAAGTGATAGCCAACCAGCGCGATGGCCAGCGCGATCCAGAAACTCGCCGCCAATCGGCTTTCGGGGAGGTTTGTCATCTATGGGGGTCCGGCTTTGGCTGGGCAAGCGCGGCGCGGAAAACCCGCGCCGCGCGTCCTGTTATTGCGAGGTCTCTGTCGCGATCCCGGCTTCTTCGTAATAGCGCAGCGCGCCGGGGTGCAGTTCAGTGGTGATATTGGCCATCAACTCGGGCGTGACATTGCCCCACCACGGCGAAGTATCGGCCATCTTGGCTTTGTTTTCCCAATAGGTCTTCGTCAGTTGATAGGCCGTCTCATCGTCCATCTTGGTTGTCGTGAAGGCGACCACGGGCAGGGACGTTGTGGTGACATCTTGCTCTTGCCCCGCATAGGTGCCTGCCGGAATGACAATGCGGGTCCGTTTGGATTGGGTGATCTGCGCGTCCGACAACGGGATCACGGTAACGGGGGTGGAAGCGGCGGCTTCGACGACATTTGGCGCCGGGAAGGAACCCGCTGTGACAAACCCGTCAATCTGCCCGTTTTTCAAAGCGGCCACGGCGTTGCTCAATTCCGCATCCGCGATCTCGACACTGTCCGCCAGTCCGAACATATCCAGATACTTCGCGCCTTCGGTCGCGCCGAAAGACCCTTTGCCCAGCAGGATGCTTTTGCCTTCCAGGTCGGCAAGCGCAGTGGCGCCGCTGTCCTGAGACATCACGAAATGCATGGTCAGCGACGGGATCGGGAAAAGCGCGCGAATCTCATCGAAAGCAGGTGCGGTCTTGCCTTCAAACATGGCTTTGCCGTTCTGTGCCAGACCAACGAGGGAAGGCGGGGTGGTAAAAACAAAGTCGGCCCCACGCGCGCGGACTTCCATGACGTTCTGAACCGACCCTTGGCTCTCTTCCACGGTAACCGAGATGTCTCCGCCGCTGCCCGCTTTCATGGCTTCGGCAAGCTCCACGCCCATTTGATAGTAGGACGAGCCCGATTTGGCCGACTTATAGGTCACTCTGGTTTCGGCGCTCGCGGCACCCCCCACAAGCCCCAGGGCCAATGCCGCACAAATAGTCTGTCTCAACGCATTCATGGTTTTTCCTCCTCCAAGCGCAAGGCCAACGTTCTCCCGGCGAAACTTATGCCGGGCTGCCTTTAGGTGACTTTCTGGCAGCACACTACGGCATTGTCGAGAATGAGGTTTCGCTGTCGGGAGGGCTCGTGAACCAACACGGCGGTCCGCTTTGGTCTCGCGGGGGCGAAGGTATGTGACGAGGGCAGAGGTCGGCGGTTTGCTGCACCCCCGCAGCAAGTTCTGCGGTGCGCGCATCACAGGCCATAAGGGGGGCGGAGATATCGACGCTCAAACCGCGAAGAGGCGCCGCCGCCTGCGCTTCTTCGCAGATCACTCGGGCAAGGCGCAGATCGTCAGCTATCGCCCTTCAAAGGATCATGGCCCCAATTCATCAGCGAATAGCGCCATTTCGAGTCTTCAACACCATCCTTCGGCCCGCCTTGGGAGAGGTGTCGTTTGATATAGCCAACGACGGTTGCCATGTGATCCCACTGATCGTCGGTCAGGTCGTCCTTGTTGGTGCGTTTGATCTTGACGATCCGGCGGCCGGATTTGAGCCCGGTGCTTTCACCGGTTCCGCTGTCGCCCACGGACTTGGAGTCCTCGGTCTCCAACCAGTCCTCCAGTTCCGCCGGTGCCATGTTCACCAGATCGCGCCACTCGTCCCAGATTTCGTCCTTCGATTTCGATGAAGACATTTTCTTTCCCCACTTCATTACTGGGAAGAAACCGGCCCGCGCGCGCATTGTTCCGATCGGTCACGGCGGTCTGCCACAGCGAGTTGGACGCGCGCCCTTCGGCCTGCCGTTAACTGGCGAGAGCCCGAACCGCTCCGGGCCTTGGGCGAGCCGGTCAAAGCTCAGGAAGCTTGCGAATAGCGCATACCCTCCGGCACCTCTCGGTCCAGCATGGATGCGATCATGCGGGTCAGGGCGCGACCTTCGGGCAGGATGTCGAGGCGCGTTCCGGACAAGCGCACGAAGGGCATGTAGCGGGTCGCGATGGCTTTCAACTCGAGCGCGAGATCGAAGGCCCGCGCGCCGAAGGTTTCTGCCAATGCGTTCAGGTCGAGGCTGAAGTCGCACATCAAACATTCGATCGCCCGCGCGGTCAGGCGGTCCGCGTCGTTCAAGGCGTAGCCGCGCGTGCCGGGCAAGTCGCCAGCCGCGATGCGCGCGGTGTAGGCTGCCGTCGCGGGGGCGTTCTGAACGTAACCCCCCGGAAAGCGCGAGATAGACGAGGCGCCGAGGCCGATCAGGGTTTGGCAATTGTCATCCGTGTAGCCCTGGAAATTCCGGCGCAGGCGGCGGTTGTCCCTTGCATGGGTCAGCCCATCCTGCGGCGTGGCGAAATGATCGATGCCGATTGCCTCCATGCCCGCGGCGGCGAAGCGTGCCGCGGCCTCTTCGGCAAACTGATAACGTGCGACCGCGTCGGGCAGTGCCGCCTCGCGGATGAGCTTCTGCCGTTTCGCGACCCATGGCACGTGCGCATAGCCGAAAAGCGCCACGCGATCCGGGGCAAGGGACAGGGTGTTTTCGATGGTATCCTCCAGCCGCGCCATGGTCTGATGCGGCAGACCGTAAACCAAGTCAGTATTGAGCGAGGTGACCCCCGCGGCGCGCAACTGGTCGACACAGCGGCGCGTGACCTCGAAGGACTGGAGGCGCCCGATGGCCTGCTGCACCTCAGGGTCGAAATCCTGAATGCCGATAGAGGCCCGTGTCTGACCCGCGGCGCGAAGGGCCGCAATCTTGGCTGGGTCGATCTGGGTGGGGTCAATCTCGACAGAGAACTCGAAATCCTCGGTCGGGGTGAAGAGCCGATGGAGGGCGCGGTTCAGGCGGTCGATGAGGGCGGGCGGCAGGATGGTCGGTGTCCCGCCACCCCAATGCATCCGCCCCATCCGCATGCCCGCCGGCAGCGCGGCGCGTAGAAGCTCAAGCTCGGCCTCAAGGGCTTCGATATAGCGCTCGACGGGGCTGAGCGTCTTGGTGCCCTGCGTGTGGCAAGCGCAGAAATAGCACAAGCGCTCGCAAAAGGGGACATGGACATAGACCGAGACCGGCGCGCCGGTGGCCAAGGCGCTAAGCGCTGACAGCTGAAACGCGGCACCCTCCGCGGGGGTGAAGGCCGCCGCGGTGGGATAAGAGGTATAGCGCGGCACGCGCGCGTCGAAAAGGCCGAGAGCCTCGAGCATCTGTATCTGTTCCATGGCACTGGTTTAGAGGGGCGGGGTGGCGTGGTCTTTGCGCTGGATCAAAACGACTGCAAATATCAGGGCGGTCCCGCGAGGGCGACGCGCTGCGGCCTTTATGGGTTTGTGCGCCCATGTCGGCATTTGCCGCCCACTCCCTATCCAGCAACGCCCATCGCGGAATTGAAGCGCGCCTCGCCTGCGGTTTTTCGGAACTGCCCGAAGGGCAACAGAATGACGAGCGCGGCAGCCCGCTATTCGCGCGGCGCGGGCCACAGGCTGGATACGCAGGCGTTCCGGCAACCTATGCGAACAGCGCATTTCTCCTGCCCTTTTCCATATCTTCTCCGGGCGAGGCGGCTTCCCATCTTGGAGTTGAGATTGGAGACATCATGCACACCGCCGTTCCAGAACCTCGTTCCGTTCCCTTTCCGCATTTAAAGCAGACCCTCTGCGAACATTACCAAAGGCTTAGCCCCGCCTCGCGAGAGCTGAGGTTCATGGGCCAGCTTAACGATGATGCATTGCTGCGCGTGGTTCGGGGCTCAAGCCCCGACCTGACCCTCGGTGTCGAATGCGATGATGCTCTGCGTGCAATATTGGAGCTTCATTGCATCGACAGCACCCATGCGGAGATCGGGCTTTCGGTTGAGGACGCCTATCAAGGGCGCGGCTATGGTCGAAGGCTATTCCATCGCGGTCTGGCCGAAGCGCGCGCGCGCAATATTGAGACGGTGGATGTGAACTTCTTGCGCAGCAATATCGCGATCAGAAAACTCTGCATCGAAGAAGGGGGAGAGATACGTTGCCGCGGGGCCGAATGTGTTGCGCAGTTGTCGTTGAACTGACCGGAAAAAATACGAGAGGGGCATGCGTAATCTTCCGGCGGCCAATTTTCCCGTCTTTGATTTTTCTTGATGGTAAACCCGCGGCCGACGGGGTCGGTTTCATCGATCAACCATTTGGCATAGCCGATAACTTTGGCGGTGCCCGGATGTTCTTGGACGCTGAGGCGCGGATCACCTGCGCAGGCTCCACTGGGGCATCGGACCTTGCTGTGATGATGCAAGGCCAGCGGGCGGGAACCTTCCCCCAAGCACATTTTTCGAAGAGCACCCATCATGTGAAAGATGAGGTGGTACGGCGCTGTGCTGCATTGATGGAGCAGAAAATCAATATGCCCCCGTCGATGGATGTGCTGGCCGCTGAGGTGGGGATCAGTGTCCGTCAACACGATCGGCGGTTCAATCAGGCGATGGGGCAATCCCCGTCTCGGTATTTCCGTTCGATGCGGCTTAGCTATGCGCGTTGGCGTTTGACGCATACCACGGACCGGATCGCAGAGATTGCCGCCGATGCAGGGTTTTCCGACTCTGCGCATTTTCACCGTGAGTTTCGCAAGTCTTATGGCACGTCTCCGAGCCTGTACCGTCAGTCATCGAATGCTGTCTGATCGGTGGGGGAAACGAGCGCTCTTTCGACATGGTGCTATAGGTCTGCTTTAAGCAGTCGAAAGCTTTATCGGGCTGTTTGCAGTGCACCTCCTGCAAGGTGATAGACAATCGCTCAAGTTGTGGCACATAGGGGCACCACGCGGTTCTGGGGTTCCAAGGGGCCTAATACCGCCGTGCCGTCCAGCGGGCGAGCGCTTCGACCGCGGACCAAAGCAGCAGCGACAGCGCCGCCAAGACGATCAGGGCCGCAAACATCAGGGCGGTTTGGCCGCGGCCGTTGGCCATCAGCATCAGGTGCCCCAGCCCGCGGGAAGAGCCGACCCATTCGCCGATCAGCACCGCGAGGGGGCCGTAGACCACCGCCAGACGCAGGCCCGAGATCAGGCCCGGCAGGGCGTGGGGCAGACGCAGCAGCAGGGTTTCGCGCCAACGGTTGGCGCCCGACAGATGCGCCAGATCGCGCAGCCCTGTGGGCAGCGCCATCAGGCGATCAAAAAGGGCCGAGGCGATGGGAAAATATGTGACCAGCGCGATGGTTGCGATCTTGGAGGGCATCCCGTAGCCGAGCCAGAGGGTAATGACCGGGGCGAGGGCGAAGACAGGCACGGCCTGAGCCACCACCAGCATGGGGCGCAGCAGCCAGCGCGCGCGGCGCGAGAGGGTCAGAAACAGCGCCGTCTCGATGCCGAGAAAAATGCCCAAACTCAAGCCCAGCGCCAGATTGCCCGCCGACCATAGCGCATTCTGCCATAGCAGCGCGGCATTCCCGCCCAGGGCTTGCAAGACAAGCCATGGCCCCGGCAGGATGAAACGCGGCACGCCGCTGAGGGTGACGACAAGCTGCCAAATCGCGAGCGCGAGCGCGAAACAGACCATGCCGCGCCATAATCTATGCAGCGTAAATACCATCAGGCGACCTGCGCGGGGGCGGCCAGCCCCATTTCCAGCCCCATGTGGCGCAGCAGGTCAGCTTGGGCGGCAAGTGTCTCGGGGGCGTCGATCCGGCGCGGTGGCGGCGTTTTGGGCAGGGGGCAGGGGGTCACCCCATCGCGGCTCACGATCCAAGCGTGATCGGCGAGCCTCAGGGCCTCAGCCGGGTCATGGGTGATCAGCACGACGGTTCGCCCGCAAAGCAGTCGTGCCGTCAAATCCTGCATTTTTAGGCGGGTCACGACATCGAGGGCCGAGAAAGGTTCGTCCAGCAGGACCACGGGGCGGTCTTCGTAAAGCGTGCGCGCGAGGGTGACGCGCTGGCGCTGACCGGCGGAAAGCGCGGCAGGTTTGCGGCGCAGCTCCGCGCGCAGCCCGACCTCGGCCATCAGTGCTGCGGCGCGGGCAGGGTCCGCCCGTTCTCCGCGCAGCCGGGCGGGGATGGTGACATTCTCAACCGCATTCGCCCAGGGCAGCAGTTGATCGTCCTGCGCCATCATCGCGACACGGGGGGCGAGGGGGTGATTGTCACGGGCAGCAATACGGCCCTCCAGCCGGGCGGCGGTGGGCAAACCCGCAAGCAGACGCAACAGCGAGGTTTTCCCAACACCCGAAGGGCCGAGCAAGACGTTCCATTGCCCGGCCTTGAGGGTGAAATCGAAATGGTCGATCAAAGGGCCAGCAGCGCCGTGAAGCGCGCCTGATAAATGCACCGCAGGGGCGGTCATGCTGCCGCGGGCGACAGCGCCATGTCCCAAAAGTCAACTTCAAGCGCCGTGGCCGTGCTGAAACGCTCTTGCAAGGTCTTGGCTCGGGGCAGGCTCTGCCAATCCGCGCCCAGACGCCGCGCCAGCGCGCCGTCAATCAGCGCGCCCACATCGCGGCACAGCGCTTGGTACTCTTCATTGCCATAGACGGCGCACCAATCGGCATAGGGGCCGTCATTGCCCCGCAGGGCCAAGCCGATCTCACCATAGCCCAGAACGCAGGGGGCGAGGGCGGCCATCAGGTCAAGGAAATCCCCGGAATAGCCCGCTTCCAAAACATAGCGCGTATAAGCGAGGTTGCCGGGGGCCTCTGCCGTGGCCTCAAGCGTGGCGCGGTCGATGCCTTGGCCTGCACAGGTCTCTACATGGAGGGGCATCTCCACATGCACCAGCGCATGGACCGTAGCACTCGCGGCGGCCATTTCATCCAGCGTTTCCGCCTTGGCGGCGGCAAGCGCCCAAGCACGGGCGAAGTGGATCAGAAAGACATAGTCTTGCCGCAGGTAATGCAGATAGCTGTCCTGTGGCAGGCTGCCGTCGCCCAGCTGTTCGACAAAGTCATGGCGGGTATAGGCCCGCCATGTTTCTCCGGCACTATCGCGCCAAGCGGCAAAGGCCTTGCCATAATCGGGTGCCGTCATGGTTTCGCCTGCGCTGTGACGTCGACCACCAGATCGGCGGCTGGGATCACGGTTTCCACAACGCTGCTGTCCTGCATGAAGGTCTCGAACCGGTCGTAGCGCCCGTGGTCCACTGCGGCGGGGCGGGTGGCGAAACGGGGCCATGTGTCTTCCCATGCGCGGGTGTTCAACTCGTTGCGCAGCTCGGCGTCGGAGGCAAAGAAGACCTCTCCGCTGGCCGCCGGGTCATTCACGATATCGGCGGCGGCGCGTTCGGTGGCGCGCAGGAAGCGGGCGATCATGTCGCGGTCCATCTCTTCGGCATGGGCGACGTAGATCAACTCGTCATAGGCGGGCACACCCTCGGCTTCGGGGTAAAAGCAACGGCCCTCATGGCCTTCGATCGCCATCTGGTTCAGCTCGAAATTGCGGAAAGCGCCGATCACCCCGTCGACTTGGCCCGACATCAGAGCGGGGGAGATCGACCAGCCAATATTGATTTGCTCGACCTCGGCAGGGTCCACGCCATTGTGGTTCAGCATCGCATCCAGCAGCATCTCTTGCACGCCCGCCACGGCGAAACCCACCTTTCGGCCTTTCAGGTCCGCCATTTCTTGCACCGGCCCATCGGCGCGGACGACGAGGCAGGTAAGCGGTGTCTCAATCAGCGTGCCCACGCGGCGCAGGTCCAAGCCCTCGCGCTGGGCGAGATGCAGTTCCGGCTGGTAGGAGACCGCCAGATCGACCCGGCCCGCCGCCACCATGCGCGGCGGCTCATTCGGGTCGGCGGGGGAGACCAGTTCGACCTCCAGCCCCGCATCGGTGAAATAGCCCTTTTCCTGCGCCAGAATGATTGGCCCGTGATCGGGGTTCACGAACCAGTCGAGCATGACGGTCATCTTGTCTTGGGCCAAGGCGGGGGCCGCGATCAGCGTCAGAGCAAGGGGGGCGAGGATGTTTTTCACGAAGGGTCTCCAGTTTATCGTTTGTGCGGGGAAAGGGTTAGGCGCCCGGCAGGGCCAGCAGGGCAATCTTGCCCGGCCAGCGGGGGCGGAGGGTGTTGGCGGCGTGATGCGCGCGCAGGCCGGTGCGGCAGGCGAGCACGATGCGGGGGGTGTCGGGCGGCAGTGGCAGGTCCGGCAGCGCCTCGGGCGGGACATGGCGCGCTTGGGGTGAGAAAGGCACGGGCGCCTCGGCGCGCAGGTCGATGACCATATCGCGCGGGGTGATATGGCTTTCGGCGATGAAACCCGCGGCGCGCGCGGGCTCGGGCGCGGAATCGAACCGAAAGCCCGACATGGGCCATTGCGCGGCGTCCCAGATCAAGAGTTGCCCCAGCGGGGAGGGCGTGAGACCCAGCAGGGCCGAGAGCGCCATCTGCGCCTGTGCCGCGCCGATCATTCCGACCACGGGCCCCAAAACACCCGCCGTGTCACATGTCGCTGCCGTTTGCGGCAGGTCGGGGAAAACAGCGCGGAGCGAGGGGGCACCCCCGCAGAAACCACCGACATAGCCCGACAGCCCAAGGGCCGAGGCTGAAATCAGCGATTTGCCCTGCGCGCGGGCTTCGTCCGACAGGGTCAGGCTGGCGGCGAATGTGTCGGCGCAGTCAAGGGCGATATCGCAGTCCGCCAGCAGCGCGGGCGCATTGGCGGGGGTGAGCCATTCGGCTTGCGGGACAAGGGTCACCTCGGGGTTCAGCGCCGCCATCGCCTCGGCAGCGGCACGGACCTTGGGCCTGCCGATATCGTCCATCCGGTAGAGCGGTTGGCGGTGCAGATTGCTCAATGCCACCTGATCGCCGTCGACCAATGTGATCCGCCCGACACCGGCCCCGACGAGATATTGCAGCACGGGCACCGCCAGCGCACCGGCCCCGACGACCAGCACATGCGCCGCCGTCAGCCGGGCTTGCCCCGCGGCGCCGACCTGCGGCAGAGCGGTCTGGCGGGCATAGCGGCTCATGCGGTCACCTCGAGCCATTCGCGCATCCGCGCCTCGGGGTCTGCGTTCAGCGTGATATCCGTGACCGCCGCCACCGTATCGGCCCCGGCGGCAAAGGCCCCCGGCGCGCGGGCGACTGACATGCCGCCGATGGCGCAAAGCGGGATATCCTTGATCCGCGCCTTCCATTCCGTCAAACGGTCGAGGCCCTGTTCGGTCCATTTCATCTTTTTCAGGATGGTCGGATAGACGGGGCCGAGGGCGATATAATCGGGGGCGAGGGCCAGCGCGCGGTCAAGCTCGGCGTGGTCATGGGTCGACAGGCCCAGTTTCAGCCCGGCGGCGCGGATCGCGGGGATGTCGGCACTGTCCAAATCCTCTTGCCCCAGATGCAGCCAATCGGCCCCCAGTTCAATCGCCAGTTGCCAGTGGTCATTCACCACCAGCAGCGCGCCGTGCCGGCGGCAGAGGTCGAGCGCGGTTGTGATCTCGGCTCGCAGCCAGTCTTCCGGCGAGTCCTTGATGCGCAGTTGCACCAGCTTCACGCCCAAGGGCACGGCCCGCGCGACCCATGCGGCACTGTCGAAGACGGGGTAGAAACGCGGCAAGCTCATAGCCAAGCCTTTCCGATGACGGGGGTGGAGGGCACGGCCATGTCACGCTGGCCCATAGGGCCGGAGGCGGCGGCAAGCGCGCCCGCCCGGCAGGCCAGTGCAAAGGCTTCGGCCATGGCGGCGGGATCGCGGGCCTCGGCCACGGCGGTGTTCAAAAGCACCGCGTCAAACCCCATCTCCAACGCCTGCGCGGCATGGCTGGGCAGGCCGAGGCCCGCGTCGATCACCATGGCCACATCGGGAAATGCTGCCCGCAGACTGCGCAGCCCGTGCAGGTTGTTCAGCCCCAGCCCCGAGCCGATCGGCGCGCCCCAAGGCATCAGCACCCGGCAGCCCGCATCGACCAGCCGCGCGGCCAGCACCTGATCCTCGGTGGTATAGGGGAAGACCTCGAAGCCGTCGGAGCAGAGCGCCTCGGCAGCCTCGACCAGCCCGAAGGGGTCAGGTTGCAGGGTGTCGGCATCGCCGATGACCTCCAGCTTGATCCAATTGGTGCCGAAATACTCCCGTGCCATCTGCGCTGTGGTGATCGCCTCGCGCGCCGAATGGCAGCCGGCGGTATTGGGCAGCAGATGCACGCCCAAGCCGCGCACCATCTCCCAAAACGCCTGTCCCGCGCCCTGTTCGCGGCGCAGGGAAACCGTGGCGACCGGCGCGGCGCTTTGACGAAATGCGGCCTCCATCACCGCGGGCGAGGGGTAGCGCGCGGTGCCCAGCATCAGCGGCAGGGGCAGGGTGGTGCCGTAGAAATCGCGCATCTCTCAGCCCCCCTGCATGGCGCTGAGCACTTCGAGCCGGTCACCGTCGCGGAGCATGGTCTCACCCCGCGCGCCTGCGGGGACGAAACTGCCGTTGAGCGCGGTGGCGACCTTCGCCTCGCCCCAGCCAAGCTCTGCCAATGCCGCGTCAAGCGGCGCGGCGGTGACCTCACGCGGCGCGCCGTTCACTTCAATCTTCACGGAATAAATCCCCCGTTGTCGCTGTTGCCAGAAAGCCCGCCGCCTGTTCGGCCAAGGCGGGTGCCATGAGAAAGCCGTGCCGGAACAGCCCGTTCAGATGCAGCACCGCCCCGCGTTGCACGATGCCGGGCAGATTGTCGGCAAAGGCGGGGCGCAGGTCGGCGCCCATCTCGATGATCTCGCCTTCGGCAAATCGCGGGTCGAGCGCATAGGCGGCTGAGAGCAGTTCCAGCGCCGAGCGGGCGGTCATGCCGCTGCGGCTGGCGCTTTCGATCTGGGTCGCGCCCAGCATGTAGATCCCATCACCGCGCGGCACGACGTAGAGTGGGTGGCGCGGGTGCAGCAGGCGGATCGGGCGGGTGAGGGTGACATCAGGGGCGCGGAGCAGGATCATCTCACCGCGCACCGCACGCAGACCGGGCAGAGCGTCGCTGGCCACCATGCCGCGACAGTCGATCACCGGGCCTGCGATCTGCGTCGGGGCGAGGGCCGTGGTCTCGACCTTTACCCCTTGGGCGATAAGGGTTTGAGATAGATCATACAGCGCTTGGCGCGGGTTCAAATGCGCCTCCTCGGCAAAGAACAACCCGCGGCGATGACGCCCGGCGAGGTCCGGCTCGCATTCTGCAACGGCCTCGACATCGCAGTCGCTGTGGCCTTCGGTGCGGGCGGCGAAGCGTTGCAGTTCCGCGCGGTCCCGCTCGGGGGCGAGGACCAGCGTGCCCCTATGGGTGACCTCCGTGACCTCCCCCCATAGCGCCGCGGCACGCCGCCCGTGGGTCACCACCGCAGGCTCGCTCAGCGCGCCTTCGCAAAAGGGCGCGAGCATGCCGCCCGCCCACCACGAGCAGCCATGCGGCCCGGGCGTGCCTTTGCGGTCAACGAGCCTTGGCCGCAGCCCCTGCGCCAGACAGGCCCGCGCGGCCCAAAGCCCGGCCACGCCCGCGCCGATGATGGTGACGTCACTCATGGGACCAAACGCCGTGAAAGTGATGCACCGGCCCGTGGCCATGGCCGATGTTGAGGGCATCCGCGGCGGCAATGGCGCGTTGCAGATAGCGATGGGCGGCCTCCACCGCCTGCGGCAGGGGCAGGCTCCGCGCCAGCCCGGCGGCAATGGCGGCAGAGAGCGTGCAGCCGGTGCCATGGGTGTTCGTGGTTTGCTGGCGCGGCGCGGAAAGGCGCAGGGTCTCGGCCTCGGAAATCAGCAGGTCGACACAGGTGCAGCCCTTGCCATGGCCGCCCTTCATCAGCACCGCGCGGGGGCCGAACGACAGCAGCGCGCGCCCCTGTGCGAGCATGGTGGCCTCGTCGGAGGCTTCTTCGGTGTCGAGCAGCCGTGCGGCCTCGGGCAGGTTCGGCGTCAGCACATGGGCGCGGGGCAGCATCCGGTCGCGCAGGGTTTTGACCGCTTCGGCAGAGAGCAGCGTATCGCCGGATTTCGCCACCATCACCGGGTCGAGCACAACAGGCGCGGCGCAGTCGGCCAGCCCCTCGACCACGGCGGAGATCGTCGCCGGGTCGCCCAACATGCCGATCTTGACCGCGCCGATGGCCAGATCGTCAAAGACCGCCGTCATCTGTGCGCGGATCATCGCAGGGGTGATCATCGCGACCCCGGTGACGGCGCGGGTGTTCTGCGCGGTCACGGCGGTGAGCACACTTGCCCCATAGACGCCGAGCGCGCTGAAGGTCTTGAGATCGGCTTGTATCCCCGCCCCGCCGCCGCTGTCGGAGCCCGCAATCGTCAGTGCTTGAAACGCCATTCGGCCCCCCATTCGTGAGATGGGCCAAGGGCATGGAGATACGGGGTAAACGACCGCCCGGATGGGGCTGATGCTTGCTTCCGTTCCCTACGCCGGTACGACCCGGATCAGGTTCGATGGGTCGGTTTTCACCTCTCAGCCTTGCGGCACCCCAACGGATTTCCGGCAGGCTAGCGAGGGGCGTTCATAGGGTCAACAGGGGATCGGTTATTTATTAGTTCACGTTTTATATCATACAGTTGTACTGCGTGCCTCATGTATCACGTGAGGATTCGTCAATGAAAATCGCGCGATCTGGGGATCACTTTGGCATCGCGCGGATGGCCATGCATGGCCACCTGACCGGGCAGCGGATGGGTCGGGTGATCGCCCCGCGTCGTGATGCCGGGCATGGGCGCGTCCGAGAGCGCCGCTAGCCGGTCCGAGCGGTTCTCGAGCCGGTCGGCCACCACATGGATCACGCGCCCGTCGGTCTGCACGCGCCCTTCCACGACCAGAAGCCGCGCCGACATGATCGTGGGCCGGTAGAGCTTGAACATATTGGGCCAGATCACAAGGTTGGCGACGCCAAACTCATCCTCCAGCGTAATGAAACACACCCCCTTGGCGCTGCCGGGCTTCTGCCGCACCAGCACCAGCCCCGCCAGCTTTACCCGCCGCCCGTGGCCCATGCGCGAAAGATCGCGGGCGGAGGCGAACCCCTGCGCGGCAAGGCTGGCGCGGTAGAAGGACATCGGATGCGCCTTCAGCGACAGGCGCAGCGTCTGGTAGTCGGCCACCACCTGTTCCGCCTTCGGCATCACCGGCAGATGCACCTCCGGCTCCGGGCCGCGGGCCGAAGCCTCAACATGGTCGAAGATCGGCAGGGCGGGCGCATCGCGCAGCCCCTGCGCCTGCCAAAGCGCTTGGCGCCGGTCGATCCCCATGCTGCGCATTGTGTCGGCGGCGGCGAGTTGTCGGATCGCCTTGGCATCTAGCCCCGCGCGGGTCTTGAGGTCTTCGACATCCGCAAAAGGCGCGTCGCGCCGGTCCATGATCCGCGCGCCCGCCTTCTCCTGCAGCCCATCCACCATGCGCAGGCCAAGGCGCAGGGCGAAACCGTCGCCACAAGGCTCCAGCGTGCAGTTCCAGTCCGAGAGGTTCACGTCCACATCGCGCACCTCGACCCGGTGCTCACGGGCGTCGCGCACGATCTGCGCGGGGGCGTAGAACCCCATTGGCTGGGAGTTCAAGAGCGCGCAGGCAAAGGCCGCCGGGTAGTGGCATTTCATCCAGGATGAGACATAGACCAGCTTGGCAAAACTCGCGGCATGGCTTTCGGGAAAGCCGTATTCCCCGAAGCCCTTGATCTGGTCGAAACAACGCTGCGCGAAAACCGGATCGTAGCCGCGCTTGGTCATGCGGCCCACCATCTTGTCCTGCAGCTTCTCGATCGTCCCGCGCGAGCGGAAGGTGGCCATGGCCTTGCGCAGCTCATTGGCCTCGGCGGGCGAGAAGCGCGCCGCGTCGATGGAGATCTTCATCGCCTGTTCCTGAAAGATCGGCACGCCCAAGGTCCGGCTGAGGATGCTGAACAACTCGTCCTGCGGATAGGCCGGGCCGGGGGCGGGGTAGACGACGCTTTCGAGCCCCTGACGGCGGCGCAGATAGGGGTGGACCATGTCGCCCTGAATGGGGCCGGGGCGGACGATGGCGACCTCGATCACCAGATCGTAGAAGACCCGTGGCCGCAGTTTCGGCAGCATCGCCATCTGCGCGCGGCTTTCGACCTGAAACACCCCGAGGCTGTCGCCCCGGCAGAGCATGTCGTAGGTGGGCCGCCCAGTGGCGTCGTCCTCGTGATCCTCCACCGGCACCGTGGCCAGTTCCAGCGGGCGGTCGTAATGCGCCTCGATCAGATCGAAACATTTGGCGATACAGGTGAGCATCCCGAGCGCGAGGATATCGACCTTGAAGATTTGCAAGGCGTCGATGTCGTCCTTGTCCCACTCGATGAAGCTGCGCTCGGGCATGGCGCCGTTGCCGATGGGCACGATCTCGGTCAGGGGGCGCTCGGTCAGGATGAAGCCGCCGACATGCTGGCTCAGGTGGCGCGGCATGCCGATCATCTGGCTGGCCAGTTTCAGCACCATGCGCAGGTAGGGGTCTGACAGGTCCAGCCCGGCCTCGCGCACGCGGGCGTCGTCCATCTCACCCTCGAAACTGCCCCAGACGGTGCCGGCGAGCTTCGAGGTCACGTCTTCCGAGAGCCCCATCGCCTTGCCGACCTCGCGAATGGCCGAGCGCGGGCGGTAGTGGATCACCGTGGCGCAGAGCCCGGCGCGGTGGCGGCCGTATTTGCCGTACATGTACTGGATGACCTCCTCGCGCCGCTCATGCTCGAAATCGACGTCGATATCGGGCGGCTCGTCGCGTTCCTCGGACAGGAACCGCTCGAACAGCAGGTTGTGCACCGCCGGGTCGACCGAGGTGATGCCGAGGCAGAAGCAGACCGCGGAATTGGCCGCCGAGCCGCGCCCCTGACAGAGGATCGGCGGCTGCGCCTCCTCGCGGGCGAAGCGGACGATGTCGTGGATGGTCAGGAAATAGCGCGCGATCTTCTTGGTCTCGATCAGGGCGAATTCCTTCTCGATGGTCTTTTTCACCGTCTCGGGCAGGCCTTCGGGGTAGCGCCGGGCGGCGCCCTCCCAGGTGAGGCGGGCGAGTTCCTCCATCGGGCTGCTCCCCTCGGGGACGATCTCATGGGGATATTCATAGGCCAGATCGGTGAGGCGGAAGTCGATCCGGTCGGCAAGGCGGCGGGTCTCGGCGATGGCATGGGGCCAGTCGGCGAAAAGGCGCATCATCGCCTCGGGGGATTTCAGGTGCCGTTCGGCATTGGCGGCCAGCAGGTAGCCTGCTTTCGGCACGATCACCCCCTCGCGGATCGCCACCATCACGTCCTGCAGGGGGCGGCGGTGGCGGGCGTGGTAGAGCACGTCGTTGGTGGCGAGGAGCCTCAGCCCATGGGTGCGGGCCAGCGCATCCAGCCGGTTGATCCGCGCCCGGTCATCACCACGGTAGAGGAAACTCGCGCCGATATGGCGCATCCCCGGCAGCGCTTTCAGCAGCCGGGGCAGGCCGGCGGCGAAGAGATCGAGGTTCTCGGGCGGCATGACGATCAGGTGCAGCCCTTCGGCATGGCTTTGCAGCATCTCCAGCGTCAGATGGGTCTCGCCCTTCTGCTGCCATTCGCCATCGACCGATTGCATCTTGCCCGCCGAGAGCAGCGTCGAGAGCCGCGCATAGGCGGCGCGGTCCTGCGGATAGGCGAGGATCTCGGTCCCGCAGAGCAGCACCAGACGGGCGCCGATTAGGGGCCTGATATGGGCCTTTTCCGCCTCCACATGCAGGCGCACCACACCCGCCAGCGTGTTGTGATCCGCGATGCCGAGGCTGTCGTAGCCGTGGTGATGCGCCGTCTCGACCAGATCGACGGCGTCCGAGGCGGCGCGCAGGAAGGAAAAGCAACTGGCCAGCCCGAACTCGACGTAGTCCGCCCGCGGCGGGGCGGCAAAACCGTCCTCGCCCAGGGTGCGGCGCTTATGTCCCTCCTGCTGCGGCATCAGGCGAACATCCCGTGCAGGAACCAGCGCGGCTCGGCGCCGCGGCCGTCGTGGATCACCCCCTCGCGGTAGAGCCAGAAGCGTTGGCCGCCTTCGACCTCCACCTTGTAGTAATCGCGCAGCCGGGTGCCGGGGCGGTCGCGCCACCATTCGGGGGCGATGCGTTCGGGCCCGGCGTGGCGGGTGGTCTTGTAGGTGACGCGGCGCCAGTTGAATTGCGAGGGCGGGCCTTCGGGCACGGCGTAGATCACGCGCACTTCCTCGGGCGGGGTAAGCAGGCGCAGCGGGCGTTCGCGCAGCAGCACCGGGGCGGCGGCGGGGGTGGCCTGCAGGGCCGGGGCGCGTTCCTCCACCGCCTCGGGCTTGTGGGTCTCGCGCCACTGCGGCCAGTTGACCTTGTCGCTGCCCAGTTTCGCCACCAGACGGTCGAGCAGCCCGGCCACGTCGGCCGAGGGGTCGCGCTTGCCGTCGAGGTGGTCCTGCATCAGCGGTAGCGGTTCGCTCGCCAGTGCCTCCAGCGTCAGCAGGTCAAAGCCAAAGCCGCTGTCGATGGTTTCGAGCTTGCCGTCGAAGAGCCGGCGCAAATGCGCGGCGTCGCGGCTGGCGCGGGCGGTGGCAGTGTCGAGGCCGCGCCAATCGCCGTCGATGCGGTAGACGGTCAGCCGCAGCCGCCGCGCGCCGAGTTCGGCCCGGGCCAATTGCCCGCAGAGGTCCTCGACCAGCGCGGGCAGATGCGGGGCGGGGTCGAGCACCGGTTCGGGCAGGCGGCTGC
Organism: Sulfitobacter sp. 1A12157; assembly: GCF_043557345.1. Classification (NCBI taxonomy): domain Bacteria; kingdom Pseudomonadati; phylum Pseudomonadota; class Alphaproteobacteria; order Rhodobacterales; family Roseobacteraceae; genus Sulfitobacter; species Sulfitobacter sp. 1A12157. The sequence goes on along the minus strand of NZ_JBIFFV010000003.1, from coordinate 367,889 downwards.
GGGCCATGAAATGGCGGTGATCGGGCGGGGCGTTGAGCGGATCGGCGGCCTTGCCGAGCGCCTTGTCAAGCAGGATCAGCGGGTTGCGCTCGGGCTTCAGGCTGGCGAAGCGGCGCATCAGCGCGGCGCGGGGCAGATCGCTCAGCGCGCCGATGGTTTTGAGGCCGAGCCGGTCCAGGAGCCGCGCGGTCTGCGCGTCGAGCCGCAGGGCGGCGACGGGCAGGGGGGCGAGGGCGGCGCTCACATCCTCGGCCCCGCAGATCTGCGCGCCGGAGCCGAAACGCGCCAGGGCCTGCGCGGCACCGGGTGTGGGGGCCATGGCCACCCGCGCGGTCAGCCCCTGCAGCGCGAAACGGCTGCGGATGTCGCGCAGCATCGCCGCCTCGCCGCCGAAAAGATGCGTGCAGCCGGTCACGTCCAAGAGCAGGCCGTGATCCACGTCCCGCGCGGTCCAGGGGCACCAGCGCCGCGCCCAATGCACCAGCCGCTTGATCAGCGCGGCGTCGCCTTCCAGATCGGCGGGCTCGACATGCAGATCGGGGTGGATGGCCTGCACATCGACCACCCGTGCGCCCGTCTCGATGCCGCGGGCGCGGGCGGCGGCGCTCAGCCCATGGACCACCGGCCCATGGGTCCCGTCGCGCGACAGGACCACCGGCACATCATCCCCCGGAACGCTGCGGTATTGGCTGATCACCCGGCGCCAGCGCTCCATCGTCAGCTCGGGGAACCAGACGGAGACGATCCGCGGCGCGGGGGCTGTGGCGTTTCTCGGGCTCATGGGCGGCCACCCATCGGCCCGGCGCATGGCCGCGCGCGCGAAACAGCTCCAGATCCCACCGCGCCGCGCCCGGCGCCTGCGGGTCGTGCGGATGCGCCTGCGCGGGCAGGGAGGCGATGCGCCAGCGCATCCGCGCCGCGCTCAGCCCGCCGGGATCGCCGCTGCGGATGAGGTAGAGCGGCACGCCCGAAGCCTCGGCCCGCAGCGAGAGCCGTTTGGTGGCGGTGAAATCCAGCACCTCCGGCCCGCCATGCACCTCGCCCACCACGGCGGAAAGACCGGCGCAGGCCGCGCCTTCCTCCATCGTCCAGAGCACGTCGCGCGGGTGGCTGGCACTGACCAGAAGCACCGGCTGCTCCAGCCCGAAAGTCGCGAGGCTCGGGGTATAGGGCGCGCCGTTCTCGCGCCGCGACAGGAAGTCCTGCACCCAGAGCACCGGCCCCTTGCCGCGCGGCAGCAGCGACAGCACGAAGGCGCTGGCCGGTGCCGTGGCGAAGGGGGCGGGAAAGACATCCGTGAGCGGCGCATATGCGGCCAGAACCCCCGGTTCGGGGGGTGTCGACGGCCGCCGCCGCGGCAGGGTAAGGACCTGCCCATATGTAGAATCGGTTGTCATGCACGACTCCATATGTTCACATTTTGTTCTATTCATAAACGACGAACTGCGGTTCTGTCAAAAATTTGAGCCGGGCCGCGAAGCCCTTGCCGGGGCGCGGAAAAACCGCATCTACTAGGCCCAAGGCGGCGACAGGAGGCGAAAATGTGCAATCTTTACTCCCTCACCAAGGGACAGGACGCGATCCGCAGCTGGTTCGACGGGATTGAGGACCAGACCGGAAACCTCGCCCCGATGCCCGGCATCTACCCCGATTACCCCGCCCCGGTGGTGCGCCATGGCGAGGCCGGCCCGGTGCTGCAGATGATGCGGTGGGGGATGCCGTCGCCCGCCTTTGCGCTCAAGGGCAAGAAGACCGACCGCGGCGTCACCAACATTCGCAACATCGCCTCACCGCATTGGCGGCGCTGGCTGGTGCCGGAGCACCGCTGCGTCGTGCCCTTCACCGCATTTTCCGAGCCGCTGAACCGCCCCGGCGAACGTTCTCGCCCGATCTGGTTCGCACTTGGCGAGGACCGCCCGCTGGCCTTCTTCGCCGGGGTCTGGACGCAGTGGACCTCCGTCCGCAAGCTGAAGGATGGGGAGACCACCGACAACCTCTATGGCTTTCTGACCACCGAGCCCAATGCCGAGGTCGCTGCCGTGCACCCCAAGGCGATGCCGGTGATCCTGACCACGCCCGACGAGGTGCAGGCGTGGCTCGGCGCCGAGACCGCCGACCTCCCAAAACTGCAACGCCCGCTGCCGGATGGTGCCCTGCAGGTCATCGACCCCGAGGATTAAGCCGCCTCTGCCATCATCCGCGCGGCCATTGCGAGGTCCGAGCGGAACTGCGCCTCGGCCTCCTCGCGCACGCGGGGATCGGGGACGCGCAGCAGGTAGGAGGGGTGAAGGGTGATCAGCACCGGGATGCCCTCGGGCCCCGCCTCGATCGTGCCGCGCCGTTTCAGGATGCCCGTGCCCTTGCCGGTCAGGCTCTGCGCCGCCGTGGCGCCCATGGCGAGGATCAGCTTGGGCTGCACCTGCGCCACCTCGGCGTTCATCCACCAGCGGCACTGGTCGATCTCCGGCGTCTCGGGGCGCTGGTGAATGCGGCGCTTGCCGCGGGCGGTGAACTTGAAGTGTTTGACCGCATTGGTGACGAAGGCGGCCTCGCGATCCAGCCCCGCTTCCCCGGCGATGCGGTCGAACATCTGGCCTGCCGGCCCGACAAAGGGGCGACCCGCCAGATCCTCCTGATCGCCGGGCTGTTCGCCCACCACCATCAGATCGGCATCTCGCGGCCCTTCGCCCGGCACGGCTTGGGTAGCGTGGCAATGCAGCGGGCAGCGGGTGCAGGCGCGGATCGCGGCGGGCAATTCTTCCATCGGGCCTTCCCACGCGGAATTGAAGGCCGAAAGCTGCGCCTGCACGCGGTCCATCCGCACCGGCGGCAGTGTCGGCGCTGCCTCGGCCATGGCGCGGGCGCGGGCCGGGGCCTCGGCGATCATCTGGGGGATGAAGGCGGCCTCGGGCATGTTCTTCCAATATTTCTTAGGCATCTCCGACTGCATCGCCTTCACCATCAGGCGGGCGGGGTTGAAGATGTTCTGGAAGTAGGTGATCCACAGTTGCTCGCCCGCGTCCTCGGGCAGGTCGGGCTTGGCGTGGCCCTCCTGAAAGCTGAGCTTGCCGCCCTCGAAGATGGCCGAGACGTCGGGCGTCAGGATGCGCCAGTCCATGTCGGAAAACCGCCGCACGAAGAAATCCGCCGTCGGCTCCACCGTGTGATGCGTGGGCTCGAACCAGGCGGCGAAGCTGCGGCGCGGGGCCTCCGGATTGCCGATCTCGCGGAAACGGACGAAGGCTTTCATCTTGTGCTGGCAGCGGCGGACGTTCTTCTCCATCCCCCGCAGCACGGCGAGGTCGGCATCGCCCCGGTCCGACATCAGATGCGGCGCGTCCTTCACGCGCCAGAGGAATGAATAAAGCCGCGCGAAGCGTTCCGGATCGCTGTGCCAGACCGCCGTCTCGGCCATTGAAACAAAGCTGCGCGGCACGGCGGTGCGGCCCGTGGCAGCGGGCGCGGCTTCCCCGCCGAAAAGGTCGGGGGCAGCGGCATGATCGCCCCAGAGGATCTGCTCGGGCGGGACACCGGCGGCGAGAAAGCCGCGTGCCGCCTCGCGCCATGCCCTGGCGGTGCCGATGGGGGGCAGGGAAACGCGGTGCATCAGAACAGGGTCAATTGCTCGGGCGGCGGCGCGAAACGCGCGCGCAGGTCGGCGCTGTCGGTAAGGCCCCCCGGCGACCAGCCCCCGGCGGTGACGAAAGCGCGGGCCTTTTTCATCGAAGCGCCCATGCGGGTCAGGTCCTCGTAGCGCAAGCTGCGATGCCGCCGCGCGGCGAGGATGCGGTTGACGGTCTTCACCCCGAAGCCGGGCACCCGCAGCAGCATCTCGCGGCTGGCGCGGTTGACGTCGAGCGGGAAATGCTCGCGGTGCACCAGCGCCCAGGCGAGTTTCGGGTCGACCTCAAGATCGAGGTTGCCGTCGCGGGTGACCGAGGTGATCTCGTCGAGTTGGAAGTCGTAGAACCGCAGCAACCAGTCGGCTTGATAGAGCCGATGCTCGCGCTGCAGGGGCGGGCGGATCAGCGGCAGTTTCGCGGAACTGTCGGGGATGGGCGAGAAGGCGGAGTAATAGACCCGCTTGAGCTTGTAGCTGGAATAAAGCCGCGTCGATTGCCCCAACACAGTGGCGTCGTTCGAGCCGTCCGCGCCAATAATCATCTGCGTCGATTGCCCCGCGGGGGCAAAACGCGGCGGGCGCTTGCCGGAAAAGGATTTGTCCTTACTCGCCTCCTTGGTCATCCGCACGTTGGCCATGGCCCGGCGGATCTGCTCGGGCTTCTTCTCGGGCGCATATTGCTGCACCGCCGTGTCGGTGGGCAGCTCCACGTTGACCGAAAGACGGTCGGCCAGACGCCCGGCCTCCTCGATTAACTCGGGCGAGGCGTCGGGGATCGTTTTGAGGTGGATATAGCCGCGAAAGTTCTCCTCATGCCGCAGCTTGCGGGCGATCTGGACCATGTCCGACATGGTCGCATCGGGCGAGCGGATCACGCCCGACGACAGGAACAGCCCCTCGATATAATTGCGGTGGTAGAACTCGATGGTGAGTTTCACCACCTCGTCCACGCTGAAGCGCGCACGTTCCACGTTCGACGACACGCGGTTGATGCAATAGCTGCAATCGTAGATGCAGAAATTCGTCATCAGGATCTTGAGCAGGCTGATGCAACGCCCGTCCGGGGCGTAGGCGTGGCAGATGCCGCTGCCTTCGTTGGACCCAAGCCCCTTGCCATCGCGCGAGTCGCGCTTGGTGGAGCCCGAGGAGGCGCAGGAGGCGTCGTATTTCGCCGCGTCGCTGAGAATCGCCAATTTTTGATCGAGGGTCTGTTTGGTCATGCGTTCTATATATGTTCTCGGAGGGGCGGCGTCATCAACCTATCTTAATGCCGCGACAATTTGCGCGGGGGGCTGCCGAGGGGGCGGCGTGATTTCGCGCGGTCGATGTTCCTGCGGGTTTGCCTACGGGACGCTAACCTTTTGGGCGGCACTTCTTAGCATCGCCCTGCAAGGGCGTGTCAGCATCGCCCTACAAGCTATTGCGTCGGTTCGACATTCCCCCTCACCGTAGCCCTCCGCCTGCTTGCATTACCTCGCGTAATACGGTTGTAATTCCGGGAGGAGGCAATCGGCTTTCCCAAGAACAGCACGCGAGGAGCACCGTGATGGCAAACCCCCTTTATGACACTCTGTTTGGCCGTCACGCGGGCAAGACGACCGCCTTTTTGCACCTCGAAGGCGGGGTGACGCTGACTCATGCGGGCTTTCTGAGCCGGGCGGCGCGCTTTGCCAATGTGCTGAGCGGGCTGGGGGTGAAGCCGGGCGACCGGCTGGCGGTGCAGATCGACAAATCCGCCGATGCGCTGGCGCTCTATGCCGCTTGCGTGCAGGCGGGGGTGATCTTTTTGCCGCTCAACCCGGCCTATACGGCGGATGAGGTGCGCTATTTCGTGACCGACAGCGGGGCGGCGGCTTTTGTCTGCCAGCCTGCGCGGCGCAACGAGATGGGGCCGCTGGCCAAGGACACGGGCTGCCAGCTTGAGACGCTCGGCACCGAAAACGATGGCAGTTTTGCGGAGCGTGCGGCCTCGGTCACCGATCAGTTCGAGACCGCCCCGCGTGGGGCAGATGATCTGGCGGCCTTCCTCTATACCTCCGGCACGACGGGGCGCTCAAAGGGGGCGATGCTGACGCAGGCGAACCTTTTGTCGAACGCGCAGACGCTGGCCGATCTGTGGCGCTTTACGAATGCGGATGTGCTGCTCCATGCGCTGCCGATCTTCCACACCCACGGGCTTTTCGTGGCCACCAATGTGACGCTGGTGGCGGGGGGCGCGATGATCTTCATGCCCAAGCTCGACATCGACCGATTGATCGACCGGATGCCCCATGCCACCGCGATGATGGGGGTGCCCACATTCTACACCCGGCTGTTGGACGACGCGCGCTTTACGAGTGAGACGGCGGCGAAGATGCGGCTGTTCATCTCGGGCTCGGCCCCGCTTTTGGCCGAAACCCATGTGGATTTCGAGGCCCGGACCGGCCACCGTATCCTAGAGCGCTACGGCATGACCGAGACCAATATGAACACCAGTAACCCCTATGAGGGCGAGCGCCGGGCGGGCACCGTGGGCCTGCCTCTGCCGGATGTGGAACTCAAGATCACCGACCCCAAGACCGGCGCGACCCTGCCGGATGGCGAGATTGGCAGCATCGAAGTGCGGGGGCCGAATGTCTTCAAGGGCTATTGGCAGATGCCCGAGAAGACCGCCGCCGAGCTGCGCGAAGACGGCTTTTTCATCACCGGCGATCTGGGGCGGCGCGATGCGGATGGCTATGTCACCATCGTGGGCCGCGACAAAGACCTGATCATCTCGGGCGGCTATAACATCTACCCCAAGGAGGTCGAACTGCTGCTCGACGACCAACCGGGCGTGTTAGAAAGCGCGGTGATCGGCGTGCCGCATCCCGATTTCGGTGAAAGCGTCGTGGCGGTGCTGGTGGCGCGCCGGGGTGTGGAATTGGACTTGGAAAAGATCGCTTCGGACGTGGCCGGATCGCTGGCCAAGTTCAAACAGCCCCGCAAGTTGATCGTGCTGCCGGAACTGCCGCGCAACACCATGGGCAAGGTGCAAAAGAACGTGCTGCGCGAAAACTACCGGGATCTCTTCCAGCCGGGGTGACGCGGCCCGAGGGGCGCTGTCTCACGGTCAAAGGCACGGGCATCCCCTCCCACGGGGCGGGGCGGGGGTGTAACCTGCGACAATCTGGCGTTTAATGCCCGGTTTCGCTTGAGGTGCCGGGAAAATTTCTACAGAACGTGGTGACCTTTCAGTCCGCTAGATCAGGAGTTCGCGTGTCCCTCTTCCTTATCGTTGCCTTGCCTTTCCTTGGTGCTTTGCTCCCCGGACTGATGAATTCCGCAGGGCGCCAAGCCTGCGCCGGGGTGACCTTCATGGTTACCCTCGTGGCCTTTGTGGGCCTGCTCACCCATCTGCCCGCCGTATTGGCCGGAGAGGTGCTGACCGCGCGGGTTGATTGGATCCCGCAGCTTGGCCTGAACCTGACCTTGATGCTCGACAGTCTTGGCTTTTTCTTTGCCTGCCTGATCCTTGGCATCGGTCTGCTTATCATCGCCTATGCGCGCTCTTATCTGTCGCGCGATGATCATATGGGTGAGTTTTTCACCTATCTCTTGCTCTTCCAAGGCGCGATGGTGGGCATTGTTCTGAGCGATAACGTGTTGATACTGCTGATTTTCTGGGAGCTTACCTCGCTGTCGTCCTTCCTGCTGATCGGCTATTGGAAGCATCTGCCCGAAGGCCGCCAAGGCGCGCGGATGGCGCTGACCGTGACCGGCATGGGCGGGCTTGCGATGATCGGTGGCATGCTGCTGCTGGGTCAGATCGTCGGCAGCTATGACCTGAGCGTGATCTTGGAAAACCGCGAGGCGATCCAAGCCTCGCCGCTCTATGTGCCTGCGCTGATCCTGATCCTGCTGGGCTGTTTCACCAAATCCGCGCAGTTCCCTTTTCACTTCTGGCTGCCACACGCCATGGCCGCGCCGACGCCGGTCTCGGCCTATCTGCACTCCGCCACGATGGTGAAGGCGGGGATCTTCCTGATGGCGCGGATGTGGCCGGTGCTTTCGGGCACGCCGGAGTGGTTCGTCATCGTCACCACGGCGGGGCTGATCACCATGGTGCTGGGTGCGGTGATCGCGCTGTTCAAACATGACCTGAAGGCGCTCTTGGCTTTCTCGACCGTCAGCCACCTTGGCCTGATCACCATGCTTTTGGGCACCGGCACGGCCTTTGGCGCGCTGGCGGCGGTGTTTCACATCCTGAACCACGCGACCTTCAAAGCGGCGCTTTTCATGTCGGCGGGGATCGTGGATCACGCGGTGCATACGCGCGACATCCGGCGTTTGGGCGGGCTGCGGCATCTGATGCCGGTGACCTTCGTGATCGCCACGCTGGCGTCGCTTTCAATGGCGGGTATTCCGCTGCTCAACGGCTTCTTGTCGAAAGAGATGATGCTGGAAGAGACGCTGCACACGACGCTTTTCGATCTGCCGTGGCTGGTGCCTGCGCTTGCGACCTTCGGCGCGCTCTTCTCTGCGGCCTATAGCTTCCGGCTGATCGGCCACACCTTTCTTGGCAAGGAGCGCGACGATTACCCCGATCATCCGCATGATCCCAAGCCCGGCCTCTGGCTGCCGCCGGCGCTGTTGATCATCCCCGTGGTGGTGATCGGCCTCGCGCCGTTTCTGGCCGAACCTTTCGTCAAACTGGTGACCGCCTCTGTTCTTGGTGACGCGGCCGAGATGTCTTCTGCGCATTTCAAAATCTGGCACGGGCTGGGGCCGGCGCTTTATATGTCGATCGTCGCGGTGGTGGGCGGGCTGATCTTGCTGGCGCTCTTCACCCCGCTGCTGCGCATCTGGGATGCCGCCCCGCGGCCCGAGGCCAAGCGCATCTTTGACCGGATCATCGCGGCCGCTGTCGGCCTGTCGCAGGCGGTATCGCTGCGGCTGCACAATGGGGCTTTTTCGCGCTATGCCGCCGTGATGGCGGTGACCGTCGTGGGCGTGGGCTATTACGCTTGGGCCACCGGCACGGTGGGCGCGGCGAGCCGTGCGCTGCAGCCGACGAATGCCGTGCAGATCGCAGGCTGGCTGATGTTGGTCGCGGCGGCCTGCGGCCTTGTTTTCCTGCACCGCAACCGCCTGTTGTCGCTGATCTTGATCGGCATCGTCGGGCTGATCGTCTCGGCCGGTTTCGTTTTCTTCAGCGCGCCGGACTTGGCGATGACCCAGCTGACGGTCGAGGTGGTGACGATCATCCTGCTGCTCTTGGCGCTGAACTTCCTGCCCAATCGCACGCCGATCGAAAGCAGCGTGCTGCGCCGGACGCGGGACGTTGTCGTCTCTCTCGCGGCGGGGGCGGCGACCATGGCGCTGTCCTATCACTACCTGCTGCGCGACACCGTGGCACCGAGCATTTCCGAATTCCACCTTGCCAACTCCTACAAAGGCGGCGGCGGCACCAATGTGGTGAACGTGATCCTCGTCGATTTCCGGGGCTTCGACACCTATGGGGAGATCATCGTTCTGGGCATCGCGGCCCTGCTGATCTACGCGCTGACCGAGACGCTGCTCTCGGGCCCGGTGCGTGCGCTCTTGCTGAACCGCAAGCCCGACCAGCCGCGCGCGGGGGACCGTCACCCGATGATGATGGTGGTGATGACCCGCGTGATCATGCCGGTGGTGCTGATGGTAGGTTTCTACATCTTCCTGCGCGGCCATAACGAGCCGGGGGGCGGTTTCATCGCCGGTCTGATCGTCTCTATCGCCGTGGTGATGCAATATATGGCCAGCGGCTTTGCCTGGGCCTCGGCGCGGCTGCGCTATCCCTATCATGGGATCATCGGCACCGGCGTCTTGATCGCGGGGCTGACGGGGATCGGATCGTGGCTCTTTGCCAAACCGTTCCTGACGTCGGACTTCACCTATGTGCGCATCCCGCCGTTCTACAAGTTCGAACTGGCCACGGCGGCGCTTTTCGATCTGGGCGTGTTCCTTGCCGTGGTGGGGGCGGTGATGCTGTCGCTTGAAAGCTTCTCGCGGCTGGCGCGACGGGCGCATGTGCCCGAAGCCGAACATGCGATGGACATCGACCCCTCGCGCGAAGACACCACCAAGGCGGAGGCATAAACATGGAACTTCTCGTCGCATCCGCCATCGGCATCCTGACGGCCTCTGGCCTCTATCTTGTGCTGCGCTTGCGGAGCTTTCCGGTCATCATGGGCACCTCGCTGCTGACCTATGCGGTGAACGTCTTTCTCTTTGCCTCGGGCCGTTTGACCGTGGGCGCGCCGCCGATCCTTTCGGATGCCGCACGCTATACCGATCCGCTGCCCCAAGCGCTGGTGCTGACCGCCATCGTGATTTCCTTTGGCATGACCGCCGTGGTGGTGATGATCGCCCTCGGCGCCTATCTGGGCAATAAGGATGATCATGTGGACGAGCCGCTGACCGATACCAAGGCGGAGGACCGCACATGACCCATTGGCTGATCCTGCCCATCGTGCTGCCCGCGTTTATCGCGCCTTTCATCGTGCTGGCGGCGCGCTATCACATCACCATCCAGCGGGTGCTGTCGCTGTTCGGGGTGCTGGCGCTGGTCGCCGTGGGCCTTGGCCTCTCGGTCGAGGCGGCGAGCGGCAATGTCATGCTCTACCGTCTCAGCGATTGGGCCGCGCCCTTTGGCATCGTGCTGGTGGGCGACCGTCTGTCGACGCTGATGGTCACGCTGACAGCGGTGCTGGCGCTCTTCGTGCTGCTCTATGTCATCGGGTCGAAATGGGACGAACGCGGGCGGCATTTTCATGCGCTGTTCCAGTTCCAGCTGATGGGGATTATGGGCGCTTTCCTGACGGGCGACCTGTTCAACCTCTTCGTCTTTTTCGAAGTGCTGCTGATCGCCTCCTACGGGTTGATGATCCACGCGGGCGGCACGCCGCGTCTGCGGGCGGGGGTGCAATATGTGCTCTATAACCTGCTGGGCTCGACGCTGTTTCTCTTTGCGCTTGGCGCGATCTATGCCGAGACCGGGACGCTCAACATGGGCGATCTGGCGCAGCGCGTTGCCCTGATCGACGCGGGCGCGACCGTGGGCATCCGCATCGCGGCGGTGTTGCTCTTGATGGTCTTCGCGGTCAAAGCCGCCGTGGTGCCGCTGCATTTCTGGCTCCCGTCGAGCTATGCCGAAGCGCCCGGCCCGGTGGCGGCGCTTTTCGCCATTATGACCAAGGTCGGCGCCTATGCGATCATCCGCGTCTATACGCTGATCTTCCCGCCCGAACTGGCCGTGACGGCGGATCTACATACCACATGGCTGTTGCCTGCCGCACTGCTGTCGCTGGCGCTTGGCATGATCGGCGTGCTGGCGGCCAAGCAGTTGGACCGTATGGTGGCCTTTTCCGTCATCGGCTCCATGGGCATGGTGATGATCTCGATCGCGCTGTTCACGCCCGAAGGGATCGCCGCGGCGCTCTATTATATCGTGCATTCGACACTGGCCGCTGGCGCGCTGTTCCTGATCGCCGATCTGGCGCGGGCCGGGCGCGACAATCTGGACCTGACGGCGCAGCCGCAGGTGGCGGGGGCCAAGCTGACCTCGGCCCTGTTCTTTGTCGCCGCCATCGCCATGGTCGGCGTGCCGCCGCTTTCGGGCTTTCTGGGCAAGCTGCTGATCATGGATGCCGCCGCCGCCAGCGATGCCTGGGTGTGGATCTGGGCCGTGATCTTGGGCGCGAGCCTTTTGAGCCTCGTGGGCTTTGGCCGCGCGGGCAGCGTGGTCTTCTGGAAGGCGCGCAGCGTCACCCCGCAGGAGGGGGCGACCCCGGCCGCGCGCCCCTCGGCGCTGAGCTATGTTGCGGTGGGCGGGCTCTTGGCCCTTTTGGTGGCGCATACGCTGCTGGCGGGTCCGGCCACCCAATATGCCACCGCGATTTCAATGCAATTGTTCGGGCCGGAGCGTTATCTGACCACCGTGCTGGAAACCCCCGGCAAACTGTCGGACGGCAAAGAGGAGGCCCATTGACATGATGCGACCGATCCGTTGGCTTTTGCCGCACCCGTTTCTGACCCTGCTGCTCACCATCGTGTGGATCTTGCTGCAAAACAAGTTCAGCGCAGGCATGTTGGTCTTTGGCCTGATCCTCGGGATCGTGATCCCGGTGTTGACCGCGCGGTGGTGGACCGACCGGCCCCAAGGCATCCGCCCGCTGCGCATGATCGCCTATGTGATCTTGGTCCTGTGGGACATCATCATCGCCAATATCCAAGTGGCGTGGATCATCCTGACCAAATCCAACGCCAGCATGTCGCCGGCTTGGGTCGTCGTCCCGCTCGACCTGAAAGAACCCGAGGCGATCACGATCCTTATGGGCACCATCACGCTGACCCCCGGCACCGTCTCGGCGGACCTGTCGGACAATGGGCGCTACCTCTTGGTGCACGCGCTGGACGCAACCGATCCCGATGCGGTGCGGGATGAGATCAAAGACCGCTACGAACGCCGCTTGAAGGAGATTTTCGTATGACCCAAGCGACCGACCTTTTGACGCTGGCGCTCTACGGCGCGCTGACCCTCGTCGCCATTGCGCAGTTCATGGCGATGATCCGCCTGTGGATCGGCCCCGGCACGGGGGACCGGATTCTGGCGCTGGACACGATGTTCATCAATGCCATCGGCATCATCGTGCTGTTGGGCATCTTGCAAGGCACGCAAATCTATTTCGAGGCGGCGCTGATCATCGCCATGCTGGGTTTCGTCTCGACCGTGGCCTATGCCCGTTTCGTCCTGCGCGGAGATATCATCGAATGAGCCCTGAGATCATCGCTACCTATTTCGTTATCGCACTGCTGGTGATCGGCAGTTTCTTCGTGCTGGTCGCCGGGATTGGCTTGCTCAAACTGAACGACCCGATGACCCGACTGCACGCGCCGACCAAAGCCGCGACGCTGGGGATCGGGGCTTATCTGTTGGCGGCCATGGTAAACTCCTTCCTGTCGGGCACGGGGTCGCTGCATGAGCTGCTGATCATGGCCTTCATCTTTGTCACCGCGCCGGTTTCGGCCAATTTCATGGCCAAGGCGAACATCCATCGCCGCGATTGCCTGCCGAACCCGCCGGAACTTCCGGAGGGCGATACTTGGGCCACGCTCAACGTGCCGGAGGAAGACCGCGAGATCGAAGAGATGTCGCCGCAGGCCTGAGCATGACGCCTTGGCCTCCGGGCGGATGCCGTGGGGCCAAGGTCGGATTCATTTCAAACTGTTACGATGGTGGAAACCTTTTCCTGCCAGCATAGGTTAATGGGCGGTGCTGCCCAAGCTAAGCTGACCGAAAGGATCCTGCCATATGCGTCTGACCTTGCTCCTGCTGATGTTGCTCCTGCCCCTCGCCGCGGCGGCGCAAGACCGTGTGGCGATGGTGATCGGCATCTCCGCCAATGAGGATGCCGCTGCCGCCACGCCAGATCGCCCGCGCGCGGATGCGACGCGCCTGTCTCAGGCGCTTGAGGGGCAGGGTTTTGACGTTACCACCCTGATCGACGCCGACAGCGCGGCGTTCAAACAGGCGCTTTCCGACTTTGCCTTTCACGCCGAAACAGCGGATGTCGCCCTGATCTACTACGCGGGCCGCCGTGTCGCCTCTGGCGGGCAGAGCTATCTGATCCCGGCGGATGCGCCCTCGGCCCCGGCTTCGGCCCTGCGGCGCGAGGGGGTGGCCCTGCCTGCGCTCCTGCGTGCAGCGGGCAAGGCGCGGCAGATACGGCTTGTTCTGCTCGACAATTGCCACGCCGCCCCGCAGCAAGCCGCCGCGCCCCTGCCACCGCCTGAACCGCGTCTCGGCACTTTGGTCGTGACTTCTGGCGAGGTAGGCGCTTGTGACGAAGGCGGCGAGAACGCGGGCCTTTTCGCCGAAACGCTGGCCGAGGTTTTGGCGCAGCCGGAGGTCGAGGTCGGGGCCATGCTGGATGATTTCCGCGCCACTCTGCGCAGCCGCAGCGGCGGCAGCCTGTCGGCCCGCCGTTTCGGGCGGCTGAACCCCGCGCCGTTCTTCCTCGGCAGCGGTGACGGGGAAGCGGCCCCAGAGGGGTGGGCCGATTTGAACGAGACACAGGGCCAGCGTTTGGCCGAATTGGCGCGGCAGGGCGATACCCGCTCGCAACTCGGCCTTGCCGCCCTGCAAAGCGATCCCGACGATCCGCGCTATGATCCGCAGAATGCGGCGGCGCAGCTGATGCGGGCGGTCGAGACCGGCTCGGCCGAGGCGCGCTATCAACTGGCTCAGCTTTACGAAGAGGGGCGGGGCGTGGCGCAGGACGAGAGCCGTGCGATGCAGCTTTATCGTGACGCTGCCGCGCGGGGCCATGCGGGGGCGTTGAACGATCTGGGCTTTATCCATTTGCAGGGCGAATTGGGGCAGGAGGCCGACCCCGAATTGGCGCTCGACTACTTCCGCCGTGCAGCCGACAGGCGACACCCCGCCGCGATGTTCAACTTTGCCGCGATGATCGACGACGGCAAAGTGCCGGGGCGCGGGGCGGCGGATGCCGCGCTCTACCTCTATCGCGCGCTGCGGGCAGGGGATGGCACCTTGCTGGGGCTGATGCAGGAAGAGCCGCGCTTGTTCGACAGCGACACCCGCAAAGCGCTGCAACGCAAACTGTCGGATTTCGGGTTCTACGATGGCGCGATCGACGGGCTTTATGGCGACGGCACCCAAGCTGCGATCCGCGCGGCATTCGGGTTGGAGGCTGGCGCGATTGAGGGCGAAGATACTGAAGTTTCTGAACAAACGCCCGAACAGGAGACTTCGGAAACGTCTCCGATAACATCCGAGACGCCGCAGGAGGAGCCTGCCCAAGAGCCGGCAACCCAAGCCGAAGACACCCCCGAAATCAACGCCGAGCCAGAGCCCGGCGCGGATGAAAATGTCACCCCGGTTCTGCGCCCGAAACAGGCCGCGCGGGAGTGAATTTTGAAACAAGTAGTATTGCTTTTTCCCCTCCAGTAAGTTGGCAAAATTAATCCGGTTGCAATATCGCGGCCGATGGCTTTTGATTGGCGCATCAGTCAATAAAAACTTCTCTGGGGAGAACACCAATGAAAAAACTGCTTATGACATCCGCTCTGGCGACAGTCGCCGCGACCTCGCTGGCCGCTGCCGAGTGCAGCGAAGTCACCTTCTCCGACGTCGGCTGGACCGACATCACCGCCACCACCGCCGCCGCCTCTGTCGTGCTCGACGCGCTTGGCTATGACACCGAGACCAAGATCCTCGCCGTGCCGGTGACCTATACCTCCATGGCGTCCGGCGACATCGACGTGTTCTTGGGCAACTGGATGCCAACGATGGAAGGCGATATCGCCAAATACCGTGAAGAGGGCAGCGTCGACACCGTGCGCGCGAACCTCGAAGGCGCGAAATACACGCTGGCCGTGAACAAGGCCGCCGCCGACATGGGCATCAAGACCTTCGCCGACATCGCCGCCAATGCCGACGCGCTTGATGGCAAGATCTACGGCATCGAGCCGGGTAATGACGGCAACCGCCTGATCCAGTCGATGATCGACGAGAATGCTTTTGAACTCGGCGAATTCGAAGTCGTTGAATCCTCTGAGCAGGGCATGTTGGCTCAGGTCCAGCGCGCCAGCCGCAAGGAAGAGCCCGTGGTCTTCCTTGGTTGGGAGCCGCACCCGATGAACGCGAACTTCGACCTGACCTACCTTGAGGGTGGTGACGATTACTTCGGCCCCGATCTGGGCGGTGCGACGGTTTACACCAACACCCGCGCCGGTTTCGTCGAAGAATGCCCGAACCTTGGCAAATTCCTCCAGAACCTCGAATTCAGCCTTGCGATGGAGAATGAGATCATGGGCGCGATCCTCGATGATGGCGAAAAGCCGGAAGAGGCCGCGGCCGCTTGGATCAAGGCGAACGCTGACGTGCTCGACACATGGCTGGACGGTGTGACAACCGTCGATGGTGGCGATGCGATGGAAGCTGTCGCTTCGCTGAAGTGATCCGCAGGCTATGATGGACAAGACCCGCCCCAGATCGATGGGGCGGGTCATTCTCATGCGCAATTCTCCAATCCTGAAGGACTGACATGGACTGGCTGACAGAAAACAAGATCCCCGTGGCCGATGTGGCCGAAGACGCGCTGGATTGGTTGCAAACGAACGGGGCGTGGTTCTTTGACGGGCTGTCGGACCTGATGGAACGGCTGATCGACGCGATCCTCTGGCTGCTGCAAACCCCGCATCCGCTGATCCTGATCGCCGTCTTCGCCGCGATCACTTGGGCCATTCAGCGCAACTGGAAAACCGTGGCCTTTGTGGTGCTCGGCTTTCTGTTCATTCTGAACCAAGACTACTGGGAAGAGACGATGGAGAGCCTGACGCTTGTGCTCTCGGCCTGTGTGGTCTGTATGGGCGTCGGCGTGCCGATTGGCATCGCCGTGGCGCATCGGCCCCGGCTTTACGCATGGGTGGCCCCGGTCTTGGACCTGATGCAGACGCTGCCGACCTTTGTCTATCTGATCCCCGCGATCGTCTTTTTCGGCATCGGCATGGTGCCGGGGCTGATCGCCACGGTGATCTTCGTGCTGCCCGCGCCGATCCGGCTGACGCAACTGGGCATCTCCTCGACCCCCAAGGCGCTTTTGGAGGCGGCGCAGGCGTTTGGCGCGAAACCGCGCCAGACGCTGTGGAAGATTGAGCTGCCCTATGCGCTGCCGCAGATCATGACGGGTCTGAACCAGACCATCATGCTGTCGCTGTCGATGGTGGTGATTGCGGCATTGGTGGGCGCAGACGGTTTGGGCGTGCCGGTGGTGCGTGCCCTGAACCAAGTCAATACAGGCTTGGGATTTGAATCCGGGTTGGTGATCGTCGTCGTGGCGATCATGCTCGACCGTATCCTGCGGGTGGGACGGAAATGACGAAAGCAGTAGAATTCGATAACGTATCCATCGTCTTTGGCGACAAGCCAGAGAAGGCGCTGCCCTTGATGGACGCGGGCCAAAGCCGCGCCGAGATCGAGGCGGAAACGGGGCAGGTGCTGGGCGTGCACAATTGCTCGCTCACCGTCGAGAATGGCGAGATCCTTGTGCTGATGGGCCTGTCAGGCTCGGGTAAATCGACGCTTTTGCGGGCGGTGAACGGGCTCAACCCCATGGTGCGCGGCACGGTGCATGTGCATGATGAAAACTGGTCTTGCGACATCCACGCCAGCAATGCCGCCGAGCTGCGCCGTGTGCGCCGTGAATGTGTGTCGATGGTGTTTCAACAGTTCGGCCTGCTGCCCTGGCGCACGGTGCGCGACAACGTGGCGCTTGGGCTGGAACTGTCCAATGTGCCCAAGGGCGAGCGGCTGGAGCGGGCCGAGCGGCAGTTGAAGCTGGTCGGTCTCAGCGATTGGGCCGACCGCAAGGTGGGGGAGCTTTCGGGCGGGATGCAGCAGCGTGTGGGTCTTGCCCGCGCCTTTGCCACCGAAGCGCCGATCCTGCTGATGGACGAGCCTTTTTCGGCCCTCGATCCGCTGATCCGTACGCGGCTGCAGGACGAGTTGTTGGATCTGCAACGCGATCTTAACCGCACGATCATTTTCGTCAGCCATGACCTTGATGAGGCGTTCAAACTTGGCGGGCGTATTGCCATCATGGAAGGCGGGCGGATCGTGCAGATCGGCACCCCGCGCGAGATTTTCTCGAACCCCGCTTCAGACTATGTGGCGGAATTCGTGGCCAATATGAACCCGCTTGAGGTGTTGACCGCCCGTGATGTGATGGGGCCAGCCGAGGGTGCGGCCCTTCCCGAAACCAGCGCCGAGACGCCGGTGCGGGATCTGATGGACGGGCTGCGCGGCCCCGACGCGGGTTTTGCGGTGATGGAAGATGGCAGGCAGATCGGCACGGTGACGGCCCATAGCATCGTGGAACGGCTGAAACGCTAGGGCGGGGGCCACGCGCCCGGCAGCGCTGTCTCACGGAGGGCAGCGCTGCCCTCCGTGGTCACTGGGGCATCAGGTCGCCGCTGTCCCAAGTGTTTTCAAAATCGGACAATCCGGCCGGTCATCGCCCGCACAGTCGCGCACCAGCGTGCTGAGCGTGTCGCGCATTTCTTGCAGGCCGCTGATCTTGGCCTCGATCTGGGCCAGATGGTCCTTGGCGATGGCGCGCACATCGGCGCTGGCGCGGTTCTTGTCCTCCCAAAGCGCCAGCAGGTTGCGGCAGTCTTCGATGCTGAACCCCAGCGTGCGGGCACGGCCCAGAAAGGCCAGCTTGTGCATCTCGCTTTCGCGGAAGGCGCGGTAGCCATTGGCGTCGCGCAGCGGTTTGACCAGCCCGATATCCTCGTAATAGCGGATGGTTTTGGGCGGCAACCCGGTGTGTTGTGAGACTTCTCCGATGTTCATGGGACGATCCTATTCTGCAGCTACGTCTGCGGCCACGGGGGCGGCGACCCGCTGGCCGTGGGATGGGGGGGTGCTTTCGGTCAGAGGGGCGGCGATCCAGCGCAGGCGCAGGGCGTTGCTGAGAACGAAAACGCTCGACAGGGCCATCGCCCCGGCAGCCAGCGCGGGCGACAAGAGCCAACCCGTTAGCGGGTAAAAGGCGCCGGCGGCGACGGGGATCAGCAAGACGTTATAGCCGAAGGCCCAGAAGAGGTTCTGCCGGATATTCGCCATGCTGCGCTGGCTCACGTCGATGGCATTGACCACGCCGCGCAGATCGCCCGACATCAGCACCACATCCGCCGCTTCGATCGCCACATCGGTGCCGGTGCCGATGGCGAGCCCCACATCGGCCTGCGCAAGTGCGGGGGCATCGTTGATCCCATCGCCGACGAAAGCGATTCGATTGTCACCCTCTCTGAGCTTGTCGATGGCGGCCACTTTGCCATCTGGCAACACTTCCGCGATCACCCAATCAATGCCCAGTTGTGCGGCGATCGCGTCTGCCGTGATCCTATTGTCGCCGGTGATCATCGCCACTTCGAGGTTAAGGTCGTGCAGCCGCGCGATGGCCTCTGGCGTGCCGGGTTTGATCGGGTCGGCCACGGCGATGACCGCCGCCAATTTGCCGTCGACCGCGGCGAAAAGCGGCGTTTTGCCCGCCTTGGCTAGTTCCGCGCTGATCGGCGCCGAAGTGCCCAGATCGATCCCCTCGCGCGTCATCAGCCGGTCCGCGCCCAGAGTGACCCTGCGGCCTGCAACCAAGGCGCTGACGCCGTAGCCGGTATAGGATTGGAAGCCGCTCACTTCGCGGGGCACGGGGCCAGCCGCCTCGGCCCGGCGCAGGATGGCTTGGGCGATGGGATGTTCCGAGCGCGCCTCGACCGCGCCGATCAGCGGCAATAGCGCCTCTTCGGTCATGTCGTTCATCAGCACCAGATCGGTGAGTTCGGGGGTGCCCTTGGTCAGCGTGCCGGTTTTGTCCAAGGCGACGGTCGTGACGCCCTGCAGGCTTTGCAGCGCATCGCCTTGCCGGAACAGCACGCCCAGTTGCGCCGCCCGCCCAGTGCCGACCATGATCGACGTGGGCGTGGCCAGACCCATGGCGCAGGGGCAGGCGATGATCAGCACCGCCACCGCCGCCACCAAAGCGTGGCTGAGCGAGGGTCCGAAGGCCAGCCAGCCGCCAAAAGTGACCAGCGCCACGGCGATCACCGCGGGGACGAACCAAAGGGTGATGCGGTTGACCAAGTCCTGAATCGGCAGCTTCGCGCCTTGGGCTTCTTCGACCATGCGGATGATCTGTGCCAGAACCGTGTCGCCGCCCACTTTGGTGGCGCGATAGGTCAGGCTGCCCGTGCCATTGACCGTGCCGCCGACAAGTGCCGCACCGCCGGTCTTTTCCACCGGCACAGGCTCGCCGGTGATCATGCTTTCATCGACATAGGATCGCCCATCGACGACGATGCCGTCGGTGGCGATCTTCTCGCCGGGGCGGAGGTAGATGGTGTCGCCAGTCCTGATTTTTTCCAAGGGCAGTTCGATGACGGTGCCGTCGCGCTCGACCCGCGCGCTGGAGGCGCGCAGGCCCATAAGCTTGGCAATCGCGGCCCCGGTGCGCCCCTTGGCGCGGGCCTCAAGATAGCGGCCCAGCAGGATCAGCGTCACGATCACGGCGGCGGCTTCGAAATAGACCACGCGGCTGCCTTCGGGCAACAGCCCCGGCGCAAAGAGCGCGGTGACCGAAAAGAGCCATGCCGCCCCCGATCCGAGTGCCACGAGCGAGTTCATATCCGGCGCGCCCTTCGCCAGCGCACGCAGGCCATTGCTATAGAAATGCCGCCCCGGCCATGCCAGCACGAGGGTGGTGAGGAGGAATTGGATAAGCCAGCTTGTCTCCCTCCCGATGGTTTCCGCGGTCCAATGGTGGAAAGCGGGCACCAGATGGCCGCCCATTTCAAGCACAAAGACGGGCAGGGTGAGCGCGGCGGCCAGCAGGGTCATCCGTTTGAGGTGGATGGCCTCCGCTTCCTTGCGCGTCGCGGCGTCGGGGGTGCCCGCCGCGGTTGCGTCGACGTTCGCGGGATAGCCCGCCTTTGCTGCTGCATCGCGCAAGGCGGGCAAGATATCGGCATCTTCCAAGGTTTCGACCCGCGCCTCCTCGCTGGCGAGGTTCACGGTGGCCGAAAGCACCCCCGGCACCGCAAGCAGCGCGCGTTCCACACGGCCCACGCAGGAGGCGCAGCTCATGTTCGACAACCGCAACCGATGGGTGGTCTTGCGCGCCGGGTAGCCCGCCTGCGCCAAGGCGGCGTCGAGCCTGCCCGCGTCAAATCCCGGATTTGCCGTCACGCGCACCGTCTCTGCTGCAAGGTTCACCCGCGCTTCATTGATCCCGTCCAGCGCGCTCAACGCTTTTTCAACACGCCCCACACAGGACGCGCAGCTCATGTTCTGCACGCCGAAAGTGAGTGTTTCCACCTTGCCCATATCAAGCCCTCTATCTGTCTTGAGACAAAGATGGGGCTTCCAGCTGCTGGAGGGTCAAGGGGTCATTTTCGAAAAATTGGTGAGGAGGCTTTGCGACGCACGGGCGGGCGCCGCGCGACGGGATAGGGGCACGGCAGTTGAGCCTGTGCGCAGGGGCAGGGGCATATGCGCAAAGGGGAACGGCGCTTATCCTTTCGCCGCCCGTATATCCGGAAGCATATCTTAATACCTTTCTGCGTAAGTCCTCAGAACCCGCTTCGTCGCTAGACTGAGTCTCAAAAGGTTGTGAGCAAAGATATGCATTTTTACATTCATTCTCTTGGCAGGTTCGCGGCTCAGCGTTTGCGCCGCCTTTCGGCTTTGGCAGGGCAGGGTCCGTGGCTTCGGTTGATCTCGGCATCGGTCTGGTCGCTGTTTTTGCTGGCGGTGCTGACCAAGGCGGCTTTGGCGCAGCAGTTGATTCTCAACCCCGTCGCCGCGCCCACCGTGGTCGGGGCGGGCGTGGGAGAACGGGCCTTGTGGCGCAACGCGGGCACGGTTGGCGGGGTGTCGGTCGATATTGTCGGGGAAATGGCCTTTGCCGCGCAGGATCATGTTTTCGCCTCGGGCAATGGGCAAATCCAGATTACCTCGACAGGGCAAGACCCGCATTTCATGGATTTCTACCTCTATGAAGCAGGCACCCATGACATCACGACCAATACCGGCGGGGTGCCGGTGGTGGCGGATGTTTTCTTTCAGATCAATGACATCGACGGGCCGTTGAATGAGCAGGTCTATGTGAACATTTGCGACGGTACGGTCGAATATGTCCGCATTGACCGCAGCGCGACGACCTATCGGGGCTATATCGAAGGGCCGGATGCAAACCTCGGGACAGAGGTGTTCTATCTCGCCGGGGACCGCAACTATAGCAACCAGCCGGTATCTGGTCTTGAAATTTTCTACCCGCAGACTTCGACCTTCCGCTTTGGTCGGACCGCCAACAGGGGCTTCCTCGTCCGGCTCGCCAATCCGACCTATGACGAAGCGCAGACCTATGACCTGCAATGCGGTGACTTCAAAGCGCCCGTTTTGCAGGACGATCTGAAAGAACAGGTGCTGAGCGAGCCTGTGGTGGTCAACATCCTGTTCAACGACAGTGTGGCGACGGAAAACAACAATGCACCGGCCAATAATTCGGGCCAGCCCAGCGAATACTCCAAACAGGCCATTGATCTGATCCCCCCTGCCGGGGCGCAGAACATCGTGACAGATTCCGAAGGCCACCGGGTGGGTTTCGACATTCTGGGGGAGGGCACATGGAGCTATGACGACCTGACCGGGGAACTGACCTTTACCCCCTTTGTCGCCTTCTTTGCCGCGCCGACGCCGATCGGCTACCGCTATCAGTCGCCCATCATCCTGCCAAATGAGCCGCGGGCCTATTCCGCGCCCGCGCAGGTCTCGATCGATGTGGGCTCTGTCGGTTTGCTGAAACTGGCGCAATTGGTCGATACCAACCTCAACGGCTACGCCGACCCCGGTGAGACCATCGCCTATGTCTTTACGGCTGAGAACTTCGGCAATGTCGATCTGACCAATGTGCAGCTTGCTGAAACGCAGTTCAGTGGCAAGGGCGTGCCCCCAGTGATCACCTTTCAGGCGGCCACGGCGCTGTCGCCCGAAGGCACGCTGCTGGTCGGGGAAAAGGCTGTCTATACGGCGACCTACACGCTGGTGCCTGAGGACTTGGACACCACGATCAGCAACCAAGCTGTGGTCACGGCCGAGACACCGGGCGGCACGCCAGTCTCGGATCTGTCGGATTCCGAGAACCCCGGCGACGGGGATGGCGTGGCGTCGAACGGGCCGGGCGCAGGGCGTGATGATCCCACGACGATCTATGCAGGCTCTGGCCCCGACCGGGGGGATGCGCCAGTCACCTATGGCGATCCGCAGCATGCGGACACCGCGCAATATTGGATCGGCGCGCTCAACGGGGATGGCGACGGCTCGGCGCAGCATTCTGTCGATGGCACCGGCGATGACCTCGATGGCAAGGATGATGAGGACGAAGAGAGCTTTCCCCAGCTCTACGGTGATCTGACCCGCACTGTGACCGTGGTCGTAAACGAACCCACCCCCGGCACTGGCTACCTGCAGGCTTTCGTCGATTTCGGCGGCGATGGCCTCTTTCTTGGCGATCAGGTCGCGACGGATATCCAAGACGGCGGGGCGCAAGACCTCGACGGGGTGGTGAATGGAGAGATTTCATTCCCCGTCAGCGTGCCGGTCACCGCCGTGCTGACCCCGACCTTCGTTCGGCTGCGCTGGTCTTCGACCGCGGGGCTCGATGCGATCACCCCCGCCCCCGATGGGGAGGTCGAAGACTATGGCATCACCATCAAGACACCGCCCGACGCCGACCGGGGCGATGCCCCGGCGAGCTATGGCGATCCGCAGCATATCATCGAAGGCCCGGGCGCGCCTGAGGTCTATCTGGGCAGCACACCGCCGGACATCGATCTGCTGACGCAGAACTCCATCGGGGCCACGGGGGATGATGCCGACGGGTCGGATGATGAAGACGGGGTGATCCTGCCGCAATTCTACCGTGGCGGTCTGGCTGAGATCACGGTGACGGTCAGCGATCTGATTGCCGCGCCGGGGTCGTCTTATCTGCAAGCCTTTATCGACTTCGATGGCGATGGCACTTTCAACCAAGCCGGGGAGCAGGTGGCGGTGAACCTGCAAGACGGCGGCCCGCAGGACAAGGACGGCCTCAGCAATGGCACGATCCTGTTCGAAGTGGCGGTTCCCGCGGGGGCAACGACACTGCCCACCTATGCCCGCTTTCGCTGGTCGACCGACAGCACTGGCCTTGTCACAGCCTTTGAGGGGGAGGTGGAGGATTATACGCTCACCATATCAAGCGATCCCCCGCCGCTGGTCTGCGATGCCTCGCTCTATGCCATCGTCGACAGCCCCTCGGCGCTGAGGCGTATGACCTTCCGCGACGGCGGGGGGAGCTATGCCACAACGGTGGAGACGTCGGGCAGCACCGGGCAGAACCGCGATGGCGCATGGGGCTATAACGCGCTGGACGGCTATATCTACGGCGTCGATCAGAACAGCCGACGGCTCTACCGGATCGACGGGGCGGGGGATATCACGGATTTCGGCAATATTTCTGGTGCGGAGGATGCTTTGAATGCCGGGGATATCCTGCCGAATGGGCGGCTGATCTACGAGGTTGATCAAAATACATGGCAGATCGTCGATCTGACCAATCCCGCCACGCCCATCGCTCTGGGCGAGATCAACCTCTCTATCGGCGTCAATCCCGAAGACCTCGCCTTCAACCCCGTTGACGGCATCATGTATGGGATCGACAGAAACTCGGGCTTCCTGTTCCGCGCGGCGGTCAACAACGGCACCCCGGGGAGCGTGACACCCCAAGCGATCGGCCCTGCCGTCTATGCGGGCATGTTCGACGCGCTCTGGTTCGACCGTGACGGCAGGCTCTATGGCTATTCCAATACCACCAACAACCTCTTCGTCATTTCCACGGCGACAGGCGTGCCGCAACTGGTGTCTGGCATTCCGGTCGATGAGGGCGGACGCAGCGATGGCATCTCTTGCCGGGGGCCGGCACCGATCCCGCTGGGCGGCATTTCGGGCAATATCTACGAAGATGCAGATGCTTCGGACGTGAAAGACAATGGGGAGACGAATTTCGGGGCGGGCGTGGGCATCTCGGTCTATGCCGACAATGGCACCCCGGCCAATACCGCCGATGACATCTTTCTGGTGACCACGGATACTTTGGCCGATGGCACCTATGCGGTGGGGGAGTTGATGGTGAACTCGACCTACCGTGTCGCACTGGACGAAGCGGACCCCGATCTGCCGCCGGGGCTGACCATCGGCACGTCCAATCCGCTGCTTGGCGTTCCGGTGTCCGGCAATAGCGTGACCAGTGACCAAGACTTCGGCTTCGATCCGGCAGGCAGTGACCTTGAACTCAGCAAAATCGCCGTTGCCACCGGGACGACCACGCCGATCACCAATGTGTCGGAAGGGGATACCATTGATTGGATCATCACCGTCACCAATGTCAGCGGCGGCTCGCCCTCGGGGGTCAAGGTGATCGACCAGATCCCGAGCGGTTTTGCCTATGTCTCGGATGATGCGCCCGCGACGGGGGATACCTATGACCCCGATACAGGCTTGTGGTTCGTGGATGAATTGCTGAGCGGAGAGAGCGAGACCCTGACGATCACCACCACCGTACTGGGCAGCGGTGATTTCACCAATCAGGCCGAGATCATCTATAGCTCGCTGCCCGATCCCGACAGCGATCCCAGCACGGGGCCGCTGACCGATGACCTGTTCGACCAACTGCCCGATGATGACGAAGCCTCGTATTCCGTGAACCTCGTTACCGGAGAGCGGATTTTGACAGGCCGGGTCTTTATCGACAATGGGGCAGGCGGCGGCACTGCCCATGACGCCCTGCGCAACGGCAGCGAAGGGGGGGCATCCTCGGCGGTGTTGGAGATCCTCGACAGTGGCGGCGCGTTGCTGGCCACCCCCGGTCTGGCGACGGATGGCACGTGGAGCTATGGGCTCTCTGGCAGCTACAGCGGGCCGATCACAATCCGCGCGATCCCGGCGAATGATTACCGGGCGATCTCGGAAGCGACGGCTGGGTTGCCCGATCTGGTCGACACCAACCCGCATGACGGTGAATTCACCTTCACGCCCGAGGCTTTCGGCAATCGCATGGGGTTGGACATCGGACTGCTCCAACTGCCCAGCCTGTCCAACGACCGGACAACGACCGTCGCACAGGGGCAGGTCGCGACCCTGCCGCATATCTATACCGCCACTTCAGACGGGCAGGTGACCTTCTCCTACGCCGGGGCTACCTCGACCCCTACCGGCGCCTTCAGCGCAGCGCTGTTCCAAGATATCGGCTGTGACGACAGCGTCGACGGGCCGATCACCGGCCCCATCGCCGTCACCACGGGGCAGACCATCTGTATCGTCTCACGGGTGTCAGCCGGTTCGGGCGCTGGGCAGGGCAGCACTTATGTCTATCAAGTGCTGGCGACCACGGCATTCGCCCGGACCACGGTAACCAGTTCGGCCAGCAATACCGATGAGGTCTCGGTCGGAGGGCGCTCCACCCAGATCGAACTGCGCAAAACGGTCGAGAATGAGACCCAAGGCACTGGGGAGGGCACCACCAACCTCGGCAGTGTGAACGATATCCTCCTCTACCGCATCTATCTGCAAAACAACGCGACCACGCAGGCGTCGAACGTCAAGATCTACGATAGAACCCCGCCCTACACTCAGTTGTCGGAGCCTATCGTCGATCCGCAACAGGTCTCGCCCAACCTCAGTTGTGATCTGGTGGTGCCGGCAAGCAATGTGGCCAGCTATGCCGGGACGATCGAGTGGAATTGCACGGGCCAGATGTTGCCGGGGGAAACCGGGGCCGTGCAATTCAGGGTCGGCATTCAATAGGTCGATCGTTCTTGCCGTGGCGGCGGTGCATTTCGATGCGCCGCCGCTCGGTTTTTGGCGGATCATCAACATTGATGCGCATAGGAAATCGTCACTTGGGCAGGGGTGTCGATCTGGCTTGGGCGCGTGCTGTCATACGCGCGCTATCGCTTGCCTTCCGCCGCGGAGCTTGCAAACGGTGAGGCAAGTTAAACAGATCCTTCCGCCCCCGACAAAAGCCCTCAAGGACCGCCCGATGACCAAGTTCTGCCTGACCGTGACCTGCCCCTCGCAACGCGGGATTGTCGCCGCCATCGCCAATTACATCGCCGAAACCGGCTGCAACATCACCGACAGCGCGCAGTTCGACGACACCGAAAACGGCCAGTTCTTCATGCGCATCAGCGCCGAGGCCGAAACCGGTGCCACGCTTGATACCCTGCGCGAGGGGTTCACAGCGGTCGCGGACCCCTTCGGCATGACTTACGAATTCCACGACCAAGACACCACGATGAAGGTCGTGGTCATGGTCTCGCGCTTTGGCCATTGCCTGAACGATCTGCTCTACCGGGTGCGGATCGGCGCGCTCCCGATTGAGATCGTCGCCGTGATCTCGAACCATATGGATTATCAAAAGGTCGTGGCGAACCACGACATTCCATTTCACTGCATCAAGGTGACGAAAGAGAACAAACCGCAGGCCGAAGCGCGGATCATGGAGGTGGTTGAGGACACCGGCGCGGAGCTGATCGTGCTGGCGCGCTACATGCAGATTCTGTCGGACGCCATGTGCCAAAAGATGTCGGGGCGGATCATCAACATTCACCATTCCTTCCTGCCGTCTTTCAAGGGGGCGAACCCTTACAAGCAGGCCTATGAACGGGGCGTGAAATTGATCGGTGCCACGTCGCATTACGTCACCGCCGATCTGGACGAGGGGCCGATCATCGAACAGGACACCGTGCGCATTACCCATGCGCAAAGCGCCTCGGATTATGTCTCGCTCGGTCGCGATGTGGAGGCGAGCGTCTTGGCGCGGGCGATTCACGCCCATGCCCACCACCGGGTCTTTCTGAATGGCAATAAAACCGTGGTCTTTCCCGCATCGCCCGGCAGCTACAGCTCCAAGCGGATGGGCTAGGGGCCACGGCCCCGCGTCTGCCCCATGCGGCGGGGGCGCGGGGCCATCGGGCGGCTTGGCCGAGTCCATCGCCCGCTACAAACCAGCCCCTTGGGGCCGCGGACCGATGTATCTTATTTAGAGAGAGAAGTGGTGCCCCCACACGGACTCGAACCGCGGACCTACTGATTACAAATCAGTTGCTCTACCAGCTGAGCTATAGGGGCACTGAGGGCTCATTTAGAGAAAGGAGCCGGGGGGTGCAAGAGGGGAAATGCGAGATTCTTTCGGATTTTACACGCGCGGCGGGACGGGCTATTCAACGCCAAGATCTTCAGGGGTAAGCAGAGTATCATGCAGCTCGTTTTGCACACAGGTGTCCATTTCACGGAAGACGAGCGGCTGCTGAAATGCCTGCTGCGCAATCAGGACGATTTCGCCAAAGTGGGCGTCAAAGTGCCCGGCCCCAGCACCTATCGCAACCTGTTTCGCGACACGCTCAACGCGATGCATAAGGCGGAGCCGTCGGAGGTGGCGCGGGACGTTCTGCTCGATGCCATTTTGGATGAGGGCGCGGCCAGCCGGGTGATCCTGTCGGATGCGAATTTCTTCCGCTCTCCCGCCACGGCCCTGCAAGAAGGCCTGCTCTATCCCGCCGCCGCCGTGCGCATGTTGCGCATGGCGCAGCTTTTCCCCGAGGATGAGATTCGCATCTTCATGGCGATCCGAAATCCCGCCTCCCTCGTGCCGGTGCTTTACGAGAAAGCGGCGGATAAAACCTCGGCGGCGTTCTGGGGGGAGCGGGGGCCGGAAGACCTGCGCTGGTCCGAGACGATCGGCCAGCTGCGCGAGGCGGCGCCGGGGGTTCCCATCACCCTTTGGTGCAACGAGGATGCGCCGCTGATCTGGGCTCAGATCATCCGCGAAATGGCCGGATTGGTGCCCGAGACCAAGATCAAGGGCGGTTTCGATCTTTTGCAGACGATCATGTCGGAAGAGGGGATGAAGCGTTTTCGCGGCTATCTCGACACCCACCCCGATATGTCCGAGGCGCAGAAGCGCCGCGTGATCACCGCGTTCCTCGACAAATACGCGCTGGAGGAAGAGATCGAAGAAGAGCTCGACATGCCTGGCTGGACCGAGGAGTTGGTCGAGCGGATGACGGCGATCTATGACGCGGATGTCGAGGCCATCCGCGCCATGCCGGGGGTCTCCCTGATTGCGCCCTAAGCCTCGGCCAATTCGGTGATCACGTCATGGGCCATTGCCACATCTTCGGCCGTGGCGGTGAAGGCACCTGCTTGAAAGCGGATCACCAGCGCCCCGTCGATCCGGGTCTGGGTCAGGTAAATGCGCCCGTCGTCATTGATCCGGTTCAGCAGGTCTTGGTTATGGGCATCAAGGTCGTCGCCGCCGAGATGGCGGAAGGTAAAGAGCGAGAGCATCGGCGGGGTCACGATCTCGAACCCCTCCGTCGCCTCCAGCCGCGCGGCCAAGTCCTGCGCCCATGAGACGTGATTGCGGATCATCTCGCGCAGCCCCTCCAGCCCGTGGGCACGGATCAGGAACCACAGTTTCAGCGCGCGAAACCGGCGGCCCAGCGGCACGGACCATTCGGAATAGTTCACCACACCATCCGCGCCATGGGTTTTCAGGTACTCCGGCTGGATCGCCAAGGTGCGGACCAGATCGCCGGGATTGCGCAGGAAATGCGTGGTGCAGTCAAACTGCGCCCCAAGCCATTTATGCGGATTCATCACCACCGAGTCGGCCCGTTCGACCCCGGCCCAAAGGCTGCGGAATTCAGGACAGATCATCGCCGACCCGGCCCAGGCGGCGTCGACATGGGTGTAGAGCGCTTCGGCCTCGGCCACATCCATCACGGCGGCGATATCATCGCTGGCCCCCGCGCTGGTGCCCCCGGTGCAGGCGATGATGCCCGCAGGCAAATGCCCCGCCGCGCGGTCGGCTTCGATGGCGGCGCGGAGCGCTTTTGCATCCATCGCGCGGGTCGTGCCCTGGGTCGGAATGCGAACAAGGTTCTCTTCGCCCAGCCCTGCGACCCAGATGGCCCGGTCGACCGAGGTATGCACCTCTGCTGAGCAATAGACCCGCAGGCGCGGCTGGCCCGACAGACCCGCCTTGTTGCCCTGCCAATCAAGCGCGCGTTCGCGCATGGTCAGCACGGCGCAAAGCGTAGCGGAACTGGCGCTGTCTTGGATCACCCCGGTGAAGCCATCCGGCAGACCGATCGCCTGACGCATCCAATCGCAGACGCGGGTCTCCAACTCCGTCGCTGCCGGAGAGGTCTGCCACAGCATGCATTGCGCCGCGATGGCCGAGACGAAATATTCCGCCAGCACCGAGACCGGCGCGGCATTGGCGGGAAAATAGGCAAAGAAGCGGGGGTGCTGCCAATGGGTTATGCCCGGCATGAGGGTCTGTTCGAAATCGTCGAAGATCGCCTGCATCGCCTCGGCCCCTTCGGGCGGGGCGTCCGGCAGGGCGGAAAGCACCGCGCCGGGGGCCACCTGTGCGCGCACCGGACGATCGCGCAGACCTGCGTGGTAATCGGCGGCCCAATCGGCGGCGCGGCGGCCCCAAGCTCGGAAATCCTCCCAATTCATGCGCGGCTCCCGTGGTGTGGGATTCTGGTTGTCATACGCATTTCCTGCCCCATGTTGTTGTATTGTCTCACTGTTGTTCCGCTGAGCCTGGCCTCTTCAAGAATGTCGTCGCAGCGGCTATGGTGGTCGTCACGCCCTTTCCGGGCGGTCTTTGACTTGGTAAGTAGCGATCAGGAATCCGTCAAGAATGGCCACAATGCCCCCTCTGCGCCGCACGGCCCGCTCCCTTCCGATTGCGCTTTTGCGCGCGCGCGAAAGGGTGATGGGACCGATCCGCGAAATCTTGAACGAAAGCGGCATCTCGGAACAGAAGTTCCGCGTGCTGCGCGTGGTCGAGGAATCCGGCCCGATGGAGCAAACGGCGCTGGCGCAGCAGGCCTGTTTGCTCCTGCCGAGCCTGACCCGCATGTTGCGTGCAATGGAGGAAGAGGGGCTGCTCAATCGCGCCAGCGATCCCGATGACGGGCGCAAATCCATCGTGACAATTACCGAACAAGGGCAACAGATCTTGCAAGACCACGCCGGCGATGCCGCGGCACTGTTTTCGGATTTCGAGGCCCGCTTTGGCAAGCAGCGGATGGAAGACCTGCTGGATATGCTCGAAGACCTCGTCAATCTGGATATGCAGAAAAAGACCGACGGGCAAAAGACCGACTGACGGAATTGTCACGGGCGGGCAGGGGGTTAGCCCCCTTGCGTTGCCCGCCGCACCGCGCAAATTCCCGCCAGCGCCATGCGGCTGCCATCGGCCTCGGTCGCCGGTGCGCCCTGTTGCGACAGAGCCCGCAAATAAAGCGGCACAGCCCCGCCCGTGCCAATCACCGCCAATGTTTGCCCCAGCCAATAGGCCCGCGCCGCCGCCAGTTCCGCGCCGATCAAAGTGCCCGCCAGCCGCGCCTCTGCGGTAGGCGGCGGGATGTCCTGTAAGGCCAGATCGGCCCGGATGGAGGCAAGCCGCCCCGCCATACGCTCAGGCCGCGACAGCCCATCGCTAAGCGCATCGTCAAAGGCCGTGTCGTCCAGCGCCGTGCCCTCGGCAGGGGTGCCATCGCCCAAAAGGCCCAGCAACTCCCCGGTCAGGAAGGT
Organism: Sulfitobacter sp. 1A12157; assembly: GCF_043557345.1. NCBI lineage: Bacteria > Pseudomonadati > Pseudomonadota > Alphaproteobacteria > Rhodobacterales > Roseobacteraceae > Sulfitobacter > Sulfitobacter sp. 1A12157. The sequence goes on along the minus strand of NZ_JBIFFV010000003.1, from coordinate 337,032 downwards.
TTGAAAGCTCACCACCTCGCCCGCGCTGATCTGCGCCCAGACCGACGTGGCCCCCGGCAGGCAAATCACCCCGTCCCAGTCTTTGTTGAGGCTTAGAAACCCCGCAATCCGCGTCTCGGCCCCTTGTAGAAGGCCGCTGGGGTTTTGCTGGCGCAGGGGCGGGATAACCTGAAGGTCGAAGTTCTCGGTGGTGACAGCCATCGTGCGCTCTGCCGTGGCGGTACAGGGCACCATGCGCGGCGCGGGATCGGTCCAGCCGATGGGCATGCCAGCGACGATAACCGGCAGGCGGGGCAGTTGCCACGGCGCGGTGAGCTTCGCCAGCGCGGCGTCGAAGGTCGCAAGGCCGCCGGGTTCGGCAGTCCCGCTATCGCTCATGGCGCACTCAAGCACCGATCCGCCCTGCATGGCCCAGACCTGCAAACGCGCCTCGTGAACCTCAACCGCCAGCCAATCTGCATTGCTCAAACCCGTCATCGCGCTGCCCTCGTCGTGGAATGTCCCAACGGCATAGGCCCTATGGCCTGCGGGTTCAACGTGTCCGCCACGCACAACAAAGACGCGCCGCCAATTTGCTTCAAGCCTAAAATATTTATTCTTGAACGAAAAAGCGACTCGCCCTAGGCTTCCTCAAACGAGAACCGGAGGGGATATTCGATGCGTGCAATCTGTCTTGGCGGCGGTCCTGCGGGGCTTTACTTCGCGATCTCTCTCAAGCTGCGCCAGCCCGAGGCCGATGTCACCGTGCTGGAGCGCAACCGGCCCGACGACACCTTCGGCTGGGGCGTCGTGCTCTCGGACGAGACGCTGGACAACCTCGAGGCCAACGATCCGGTCTCGGCCAAGGAGATCCGCAGCCATTTCGCCTATTGGGGCGACATCGCGCTGCACCACAAGGGCAACACGATCCTCAGTTCCGGCCATGGTTTCTGCGGCATCGGGCGCAAGCGCCTGCTGCTGATCCTGCAGGAGCGGGCGCGCGAACTGGGTGTGAACCTGCAGTTCGAGACCGAGGTGAAAGCCGCCTCGGACTACATGGCCGACTACGATCTGGTGGTCGCCGCCGACGGTCTGAACTCCAAGACCCGGATGGAGTTCGAGGAGACCTTCAAGCCCGATATCGACGTGCGCCGTTGCCCCTTTGTCTGGCTCGGCACGCATCAGAAGTTCGACAACGCCTTCACCTTCATCTTCGAGAAGACCGACAAGGGCTGGATCTGGGTCCATGCCTACCAGTTCGACAAGGACACAGCGACCTTCATCGTCGAATGCAGCCAAAAGACCTTCGACGCCTACGGTTTCGGCGAGAAGTCGCAGGAAGAGACCATCGCGATCTGCGAGGAGATCTTCAAGGACCACCTCGACGGGCATAAGCTGATGACCAACGCCAGCCACATCCGCGGCTCGGCCTGGATCAAGTTCCCCCGTGTGCTTTGCGAGAAATGGAGCCACGAGAATGTCGTGCTGCTGGGCGATGCCTCGGCCACGGCGCATTTCTCGATCGGTTCGGGCACGAAACTGGCGCTGGAATCGGCGATCTCGTTGGCGAAACATGTCACCGACGACGCCGATCTGCCGACCGCCTTCGAGAAATACGAGGAGGCCCGCCGCCTTGAGGTGCTGCGCCTGCAATCGGCGGCGCGCAACTCCGTCGAATGGTTCGAGGATGTGGAGCGCTATCTAGACCTGGACCCGGTGCAGTTGAACTATTCCATGCTGACCCGCAGCCAGCGGATCAGCCACGAGAACCTGCGCGAGCGTGACCCAAAGTGGCTCGAAGGGGCCGAGAAGTGGTTTTTGGAACAGGCCGGTGCCGACACCAACGGCCCCGTGCGCGCCCCGATGTTCGCCCCCTTCCGCCTGCGCGACATGAAGCTCGAGAACCGCATCGTCGTCTCGCCCATGGCGCAGTACAAGGCTGTCGACGGCTGCCCGACCGACTGGCATTTCGTGCATTACGCCGAACGCGCCAAGGGGGGCGCCGGGCTGGTCTATACCGAGATGACCTGCGTCTCCCCCGAGGGCCGGATCACCCCGGGCTGTCCCGGCCTCTACGCGCCCGAGCATGAGGCGGCGTGGAAGCGGCTTACGGATTTTGTCCATGCCGAGACCGACGCGAAGATCTGCTGCCAGATCGGCCACTCGGGCCGCAAGGGCTCGACCCAGCTCGGCTGGGAAGAGATGGACGCGCCGCTGAAAGAGGGCAATTGGGAGATCATCTCGGCCTCCGCGATCCCGTGGTCCGAAAATAACGCCGTCCCGCGCGAGGCGACCCGCGAAGACATGGACAAGATCCGCGACGAATTCGTCGAAGCCGCCCGCATGGCCGACCGCGCCAATTTCGACATGATCGAATTGCACGCGGCGCACGGCTACCTGATCTCGTCGTTCATCTCGCCGCTGTCGAACCGGCGCGAGGATGAATACGGCGGCAGCCTCGAGAACCGCATGCGCTACCCGCTGGAGGTCTTCCGCGCCATGCGCGACGCCTGGCCCGAGGAAAAACCGATCGCGGTGCGCATCTCGGCCAACGACTGGGTCGAGGAGGATGGCGTCACGCCGGAAGAAGCGGTCGAGATCGCGCGCATGTTCCATGAGGCGGGCGCAGACATCATCGACGTCTCGGCAGGCCAGACCTCGACCGATGCGAAGCCCGTCTATGGCCGCATGTTCCAGACCCCCTTCAGCGACCGCATCCGCAACGATGGCGGCATCAAGACCATGGCCGTGGGCAATATCTATGAGGCCGACCACGTGAACTCGATCCTGATGGCGGGCCGCGCCGATCTGGTCTGCCTCGCCCGCCCGCATCTGGCCGATCCCTATTGGACCCTGCACGCCGCCGCCGCCATCGGCGACCGCCACGCCGATTGGCCGCTGCCCTACGGCCCCGGCCGCGATCAGGCATGGCGTCTGGCGGACCGCGCCGCCGAGATGGAGAAGGTATGAGCCATATCGTCATCACCGGCGGCGGCACCGGCGTGGGGGCCGAGATCGCCCATGCGGTGGCCGGAACCGGCGCCAAGGTGACCATCATGGGCCGCCGCGAAGCGCCGCTGCGCGATCAGGGGCTGCCGTTCCAGACCTGCGACGTGACCGATCCGGAGGCCGTGCAAGCGGCCTTCGCCGCCGCGCGCGTAGAAAACGGCCCTATCACCGGCGTCATCGCCAATGCAGGCGCCGCCCATTCGGCGCCTTTCCACAAGATCACCGCGCAGGATATGAGCGACATGATGGCGGTCAACGTCACCGGCGTCTTCAACGTCTGGCAGGCCGCACTGGCGGAGATGAAGGACGCCGGGCAAGGGCGGCTCATCGCCGTGGCCTCCACCGCGGGGCTCAAGGGCTACCCCTACGTTGCGGGCTATGTCGCGGCGAAACACGGTGTCGTGGGCCTCACCCGCGCGCTGGCGCTGGAACTGGCGCGCACGGGCATCACTGTGAACGCGATCTGCCCCGGTTTCATCGACACACCGCTGCTGGAGCGCTCGGTCGAGAATATCACCAGCACCACCGGCAAGAGCGCCGAGGAGGCCCGCGCCCTGCTGAAACGCGCCAGCCCCCAGAACCGCTTTGTCGAAACCTCCGAGGTCGCCGGCGCCGTGCTCTATCTGCTGTCGGACGCGGCGGCTTCCGTCAACGGGCACGCGCTGGCGCTATCGGGGGGCGAGGTGTGAGCAATGCGGCCAAGGATCGTGTAAGGCTCTGGCTGCGGCTGCTGAAAGTGGTGCGCGGGCTGGAGCAGGAGTTGCGCGATACACTGCGGCGCGAGCATAACACCACGCTGCCGCGGTTCGACGTGATGTCGGCCCTCTCGCGCCATCCCGAGGGGCTGAAAATGAGCCAGCTTTCCGGCGTGCTGCGGGTCTCCAACGGGAATGTGACCGGCATCGCCGACCGCCTCAGCGACGAGGGGCTGGTGGAACGCATCCCCGTGCCGGGCGACCGCCGCGCGATGATGCTGCGGCTGACGCCTGAGGGGGCGGCGCAATTCGCCCGCCAAGCGCAGGCGCATGAAGACTGGATCAACGAAAAACTGCGCGGAATCTCCTCCGAGGAAGCCCGCGCCATGGCGGCCCGCTTGCAAGCCTTCGCCGCCCAAACGGAAGAAGAGGAAAAAGCCAATGCGCAGTGATGTGACGCATTTTCAATGCGAGATCAAAGACCGGATCGCCACCGTGCGGCTCGACCGGCCCGACCGCAAGAACCCGCTGACCTTCGACAGCTACGCCGAACTGCGCGACTGGTTCCGCGATCTGGTCTATGCGGATGACGTCGATGTGGTGATTTTCGGCTCCAATGGCGGCAACTTTAGCTCCGGCGGGGATGTGCATGATATCATTGGCCCTTTGACCAAGATGAACATGAAGGAGCTCTTGCGCTTCACCCGGATGACCGGCGATCTGGTCAAGGCCATCGTGAACTGCGGCAAGCCGGTGATCGCCGCCGTCGACGGTGTCTGCGTCGGCGCGGGCGCGATCATCGCCATGGCCTCGGACCTGCGGCTGGCGACGGCGGAGGCCAAGACGGCCTTCCTCTTCACCCGCGTGGGCCTTGCGGGCTGCGATATGGGCGCCTGCGCGATCCTGCCGCGCATCATCGGCCAGACGCGCGCGGCGGAACTGCTCTACACCGGCCGCTCAATGTCGGCCGAGGAGGGCGAACGCTGGGGCTTCTACAACCGTCTCGTGACGGGCGAGACGCTGGAAGAAGAGGCCATGACGCTGGCCAAGAAAATCCAAGCCGGCCCCAATTTCGCGCATATGATGACCAAGACGATGCTGGCGCAGGAATGGGCCATGTCGATCGAACAGGCGATCGAGGCCGAGGCACAGGCGCAGGCGATCTGCATGCAGACCGGCGACTTCGAGCGCGCCTACAACGCCTTCGTCGCCAAGGAACGCCCGGTCTTCGAAGGGGACTGAGCCGATACCGAAAGCCAAAAGAAAATACGCGGGGAGGCGTAACCATGGCTGACAAAAGTTTTCTCGACTGGCCGTTTTTCGAGCCGCGCCACAAGGAGCTGGCGCTGAAGCTCGACGATTGGGCCGGGCGCGAGCTGAAAAACGTCGATCACGGCGATACCGATGGCGCCTGCCGCGATCTGGTGACGATGATGGGGCAGGACGGCTGGCTGCGCCACAGCGGTGCCGAGGGGGATGAGGTGCTCGACGTTCGCACCCTCTGTCTGATCCGCGAAACGCTGGCGCGGCACGACGGGCTGGCGGATTTTTCCTTTGCGATGCAGGGGCTTGGCACGGGCGCGATCTCGCTCTTCGGGAGTGATGCGCAGAAAGCCGAATGGCTGCCAAAGACCCGCTCGGGGCAGGCGATCTCGGCCTTTGCTCTGACCGAGCCGCAGTCCGGCTCCGATGTGGCCAATTCTACCATGACCGCCAAGCCTGATGGCAACGGCTATGTGCTCGACGGGCGCAAGACGTGGATCTCCAATGGCGGGATCGCGGATGTTTACACTGTCTTCGCCCGCACCGGGGAAGCGCCGGGCGCCAAGGGGCTTTCGGCCTTCATCGTGCCCGCCGACACGCCGGGGCTGAAAGTCGAGGAACGGCTCGAAGTCATGGCCCCGCATCCACTGGCGACGCTGCATTTCGATGGGGTGAAACTGCCCGGCTCGGCCCTTCTGGGCGAGGCGGGGCGCGGTTTTGCCATCGCCATGTCGGTGCTAGACGTTTTCCGCTCCACCGTCGCTGCCGCCGCCCTCGGCTTTGCCCGCCGCGCGCTCGACGAGGCGCTCACGCGGGTGACCAGCCGTCAGGTGCAGGGCGCGCCTTTGAGCGAGTTGCAGATGGTGCAGGGCCATATCGCGGACATGGCGCTCGATGTCGATGCCGCGGCGCTGCTGGTCTACCGCGCGGCTTGGACCAAGGACAGCGGCGCGCCGCGCGTCACCCGCGAAGCCGCGATGGCCAAGCTTTTTGCCACCGATCAGGCGCAGAAGGTCATCGATAAGGCCGTGCAACTGCACGGCGGCGATGGTGTGCGCAATGGGGAGGCAGTCGAGCGACTTTACCGTGAAATCAGGGCCTTGCGCATTTACGAGGGCGCCTCGGACGTGCAACGTGTGGTCATCGCGCGACAGACTTTGGGAGCCATGTCATGAAGCTGCATCCAACCGGACATGAGGACACTTTCGCCCGCGACAACCTGCCGCCCTTCGACCAGTGGCCGGACCTCCTGCTGGAGCGCTTCGATTACCCAGAGCGCCTGAACGTCGGCGTCGAACTCACTGACAAGATGGTGGAAAAGGGCTTTGGCGACCACACAGCGCTGATCGGAAACGGGCGGCGGCGGACCTACAAGGAGTTGTCGGATTGGACCAACCGTCTGGCCGCCGCGCTGGTCGAGGATCTGGGCGTGAAACCCGGCAACCGGGTGCTGATCCGCTCCGCCAACAACCCCGCGATGGTGGCCTGCTGGCTGGCGGCGACCAAGGCGGGCGCGGTTGTGGTCAACACCATGCCCATGCTGCGCGCGGGCGAGCTGTCGGCCATCGTCGACAAGGCCGAGATCACCCATGCCGTCTGCGACACGCGGCTGATGGATGAAATGACGGCCTGCGCCAAGACCTCGAAGTTTCTCAAGACCGTCGCGGGCTTCGACGGCACCAGCAATCACGATGCCGAATTGGACCGCCTCGCGCTGGAAAAACCGGTTCATTTTGAGGCGGTGGACACCGCACAGGACGATGTGGCGCTGCTCGGGTTTACATCAGGAACGACCGGTAACCCTAAGTCCACAATGCATTTTCACCGCGATCTTCTGATCATCTCGGATGGCTATGCCCGCGAGGTGCTGAACGTCACCCCTGAAGATGTCTTCGTCGGCTCCCCGCCCTTGGCCTTTACCTTCGGCCTTGGCGGGCTCGCCGTCTTCCCGCTTCGCTTCGGCGCCGCGGCGACGCTGTTGGAGACCGCCAGCCCGCCCAACATGATCGAGATCATCGAGAAGTACAAAGCCTCCGTCTGTTTCACCGCCCCCACCGCCTACCGCGCCATGCTGCAGGCGATGGAGGAGGGCGCGGACCTCAGCAGCCTGCGCGCCGCCGTTTCTGCCGGGGAGACGCTGCCCGCGCCTGTCTACCACGAGTGGCAGGAGAAGACCGGCAAGCCCATGCTCGACGGCATCGGCGCGACGGAGATGCTGCATATCTTCATCTCCAACCGTTTTGACGACCACCGCGCGGCCTGTACCGGCAAGCCGGTGACGGGCTACGAGGCCAAGGTGATCGACGCGGATGGCAAGGAGGTGCCGCGCGGCGAGGTGGGCCGTTTGGCAGTGCGCGGGCCGATCGGTTGCCGTTATCTAGGGGACAAGCGGCAGGCCGATTACGTCAAGGACGGCTGGAACATCACCGGCGACAGCTTCATCATGGACGAAGACGGCTACCTGCATTTCGCCGCCCGCAACGACGACATGATCATCAGTTCGGGCTACAATATCGCGGGGCCGGAGGTAGAGGCCGCACTTCTGAGCCATCCTTGGGTCAGCGAATGCGGCGTGGTCGCGGCCCCCGACGAGGCGCGCGGCTCAATCGTGCAGGCGCATGTGGTTCTGGTCGAGGGGGCGCCGGAAGATGCCAATACGATCAAGACCTTGCAGGATCATGTTAAAGCGACGATCGCGCCTTACAAATACCCGCGCGACATTCGTTTCATCAAGGAACTGCCCAAGACTGCGACCGGCAAGATCCAGCGTTTCGCGCTGAGAGAGGACAAATGAGCACTTTCGACGAAGCCTCCCGCGGCGCCAAGATGGATTTCGCCAAGGACAAGTCCTATGGCGATTACCTTGGGCTGGACCAGATCCTGACAACCGAAAACCCGCTCGACATGGCGCATGACGGGCTGCTCTTTATCATCCAGCACCAGACCTCGGAGCTTTGGATGAAGCTCGCGATCCACGAGCTAACGGCTTGCCGCAAGGCGTTGCAGGCCGGCGATTTGCGCCCCAGTTTCAAGATGTTGACCCGGGTGGCGCGGATCTTCGAGCAACTCAATTCGGCCTGGGACGTGCTGCGGACCATGACGCCCAGCGAATACAGCCAGTTCCGCCCCTACCTTGGCGCTTCCTCGGGCTTCCAGTCCTACCAGTATCGCTTGATCGAGTACCTTCTGGGAAACCGCATCGCGGCGCTGACCAAGCTGCACGAACATACGCCCGCGCCACATGCCGCGCTGGTGGCGGAGATGCAGCAGCCGAGCCTTTATCAAGTGGCGATCGACCTGATGTGCGACCGGATGGGGGTGCCCGCGTTGGCGGGCGATCCCGAGCCGCGCGCATGGGAGGCCAAGCAAGAAGTGCAAGACCTCTGGCAGAAGGTTTACGAAGACCCGACAACCCATTGGGAACTCTACGAATTGGCGGAAAAGCTCGTCGATCTCGAGGATTACTTCCGGCGCTGGCGGTTCAACCACGTTACCACCGTGGAACGTATCATTGGGTTCAAGCGCGGAACCGGGGGCACCTCGGGGGTGACCTACCTGCGCAAAATGCTCGAAGTGGAGCTCTTCCCCGAGCTTTGGCATGTGAGAGGAGCACTGTAAGTGTCTGTTTTGAAAAAAGATCAGTTCGTCTTGCCCGAGGGCGTCATCTACCTCGACGGCAACTCTCTGGGACCATTGCCAAAGGCCGCCGCCGCGCGGGTGCAGGAGATGATCACCGGCGAATGGGGCGAGATGCTGATCCGCGGCTGGAACAAGGCCGGCTGGATGGAGCAGCCCGCCCGTGTCGGCAATATGGTGGCGAAGATCGTCGGCGCGCCGGAAGGCTCGGTCGTCATGGGCGACACGCTGTCGATCAAGGTCTTTCAGGCGCTGGCCTCGGCGTTGAAGCTGCGCCCGGGCAGGAAAGTGATCCTGTCCGACAACGGCAACTTCCCGTCGGACCTCTACATGGCCGAGGGGCTGGTGGGGCTCTTGGAGCAGGGGTACGAGCTGCGCACCGTGGCGCCCGAGGAGGTGACGGAGGCCATTGGCGAGGACATCGCCGCCGTGATGCTGACGGAGGTCGACTACCGCACCGGGCGCAAGCACGACATGAAGGCGGTCACCGAACTGGCCCATGCCAATGGCGCGGTGATGATCTGGGACTTGGCGCATTCGGCGGGCGCGCTGCCGGTGGATTTGGCGGGCTCCAACTGCGAATTCGCCGTGGGCTGCACCTACAAGTATCTCAACGGCGGCCCGGGCGCGCCGGGCTTCATCTACGTGCGCCCCGATCTGGCCGACGAGGTGCAGCCGGCGCTGGCGGGCTGGCTCGGCCATCGCCAGCCGTTTGCCTTTGAGCAAAGCTATCAGCCGGGACTGGGGATCGAGCGGATGCGTGTCGGCACCCCGCCGGTCATTCAGCTCACCGCGCTGGAAGTGGCGATGGAGCTTTGGGCCGATGTCGACATGCAGGCGCTGCGTGAGGCCTCGGTGGCGCTGCAAGAGCAGTTCATCGAGGAGGTCGAGCGCGACGTGCCGCAGCTGACGCTGGCGAGCCCCCGCAACAGCGCCGAGCGCGGCAGTCAGGTCTCCTTCCGTTTCGAGGAAGGCTATGCCGCGATGCAGGCGGTGATTGACCGCGGCGTGATCGGCGACTTCCGCGCGCCCGACATCATGCGCTTTGGCTTCACGCCGCTCTATCTGGATGCCGAGGATGTCTCCAAAGCCGTCGCGATCATCCGCGACGTGATGGAGAACCGCCTCTGGGACAACGAAAAATACAAGACCCGCGCGCGGGTGACCTGACAGCGTCAGGCACCCTCGCTAAGCTGGCGAGACGACCAACCAAACGGACCCGGAAAAGAGGTCCAAACTTAGGGAGAGAAAGATGAAATTGAAGTCATTCGTGATGGCGGCCTCGGTCGCGGCATTGGCGGCGGGCGGCGCATGGGCCGAAGAGGGCAAGGTGAAGGTCGGCATGATCACCACCCTCTCGGGCGGCGGCGCGGGCCTTGGTATCGACGTGCGCGACGGGTTCCTGCTGGCCACCAAGATGGCGGGGAACGAGAACCTCGAGGTCGTGGTGGAAGACGACCAGCGCAAGCCCGAGATCGCGGTGCAACTGGCCGACAAGATGATCCAGTCCGAGAAGGTCGACGTGATGACCGGCATCATCTGGTCCAACCTCGCCATGGCCGTGGTGCCGGCGGCGACGGCGCAGGGCAAATTCTACCTCTCGCCCAACGCCGGTCCTTCCGCGCTGGCGGGCAAGGGCTGCAACCCGCTTTACTTCAACGTGGCATGGCAGAACGACAACCTGCATGAGGCCGCGGGCGCCTATGCGAACGACGCGGGCTATGCGAACACCTTCATGCTGGCGCCGAATTACCCGGCGGGCAAGGACGCGTTGACTGGCTATAAACGCACCTATGAGGGCGAAGCGGCGGGCGAGGTCTATACCGATCTGGGCCAGACCGACTACGCCGCCGAGATCGCGCAGATCCGGGCCTCGGGTGCGGACAGCGTGTTCTTCTTCCTGCCTGGCGGCATGGGGATTTCCTTCCTTAAGCAATACGCCAACTCGGGCGTGGACCTGCCCGTGGTGGGCCCGGCCTTCAGCTTTGATCAGGGCATCCTTCAGGCCGTGGGCGAGGCCGCACTGGGCATCAAGAACACCAGCCAGTGGAACAAGGACCTCGACAACGAGGCCAACAAGACCTTCGTCGAGGCTTTCCAGGCGGAATACGACCGTTTGCCTTCGCTCTACGCAAGCCAGGGCTATGACACCGCCAACCTGCTGCTGAGCGCGATGGAAAAGGCCGATGTATCGGATCAGGACGCCTTCCAGGCAGCGCTGAAAGAGGCCGATTTCGAGAGTGTGCGCGGCAAGTTCTCCTTCGGTAACAACCAGCACCCGGTGCAGGACTACTACGTGCGCGAAGTGGTCAAGGAGGGCGATATCTATACCAACAAGCTCATCGGCCCCTCGCTGACCGACCACGCGGACGCCTACGCGGCTGACTGCAAGATGTAATCCCGCGCGGCCCCGGTGCGCCTTGCGCCGGGGCCGACGGTCCAACGCTTTCACGCCGGTCCCTCGGTCCGGCGCGCCGGGAGGCTTTGCCAAATGTCATTCATCCTGCTCGTCGAACAGGTGCTGAACGGGATCCAGTCCGGGGTCATGTTGTTTCTCATGGCCGCGGGGCTCACGCTCATTTTCGGGGTTATGGGGCTGATCAACCTCGCCCATGGGTCGCTCTACATGGTCGGCGCCTTTGCCGCCGCGGCGGTGGCGGCGGCCACCGGGTCGTTCCTCCTGGCGCTGGTGGCGGCCCTTGCCGCGGCTGCGCTGGCAGGTTGCCTCATAGAGATGACGGTGATCCGTAGGCTTTACGACCGCGACCATCTCGACCAAGTGCTGGCGACCTTCGCGCTGATCCTGATCTTCTCCGAAGGCACGCGCTTCCTCTTCGGCTCCTTCCCGCTGTTTCTCGACATGCCGGACGCCGTCGCCGGGCCGGTGACCCTGCCGGGGGGCATCCAATATCCGCTCTACCGCCTCGTCATCATCGGCGTGGGCCTTGCCATCGCCGCCGGTCTCTTCCTGCTGATCGCGCGCACCCGCATCGGCATTCAGATCCGTGCAGGGGAGGCCGACCGCGAGATGATCGCGGCGCTCGGCGTCGATATCGCCAAGCTCTACACGCTGATCTTCGCGCTTGGTGCCGCTCTGGCGGGGCTCGCCGGTGCGCTCGTGGGGGCGATCCAGTCGGTGCAGGTGGGCATGGGCGAGCCGGTGCTGATCCTTGCCTTCGTGGTCATCGTCATCGGTGGCATCGGCTCGATCAAGGGCGCGCTCATCGGCGCGCTGCTGGTGGGGCTGACGGATACGCTGGGCTCGGTCCTGCTGCCGCTGTTCTTTGCCAATTTCATGGAGGCCTCGGCGGCCACTTCGGTCGGCTCCTCGCTCGCCTCCATGTCGATCTACATTCTCATGGCGGGGGTCTTGCTGTTCAAACCCACCGGCCTGTTCGGGGAGGCCTGAGCCATGATGCGCGAAACACTTCTGAACGTCTTCCTCTTCCTGCTCCTGCCGGTGACGGCGCTGGCGGCCTTTGTGCTGGATGAGCCCTTCATCATCACGCTGGCGACCAAGGCCGCGATCCTCGCGCTGGCCGGCGTGGGGCTGAACATCGCGCTCGGGCTGGGCGGGTTGGTCAGCTTTGGCCACGCCGCCTTCTTCGGGCTTGGCGGCTATGCCATGGGCATCCTTGCCGCCCATGCGCAGAGCTATACGCCGATCATGGAAAGCCCGTTCCTGATCGAGGGCACGAAGTCGATGCCGGTGATCTGGCTGGTCGCGATCGTGGTCTCGGCGCTGGCGGCGCTGTTGATCGGCGCGCTGTCGCTGCGCACCTCAGGCGTCTATTTCATCATGGTCACGCTCGCCTTCGGGCAGATGCTGTTCTACTTCTCGATTTCTTGGCCGGCCTATGGCGGCGAGGACGGGCTGTCGATCTATGTGCGCAATGGCTTTCCGGGGCTGAACACGCTGGACCCGCTGACCTTTTTCGCCATCGCCTTTGCCGTGCTGGCGCTGGTGCTGTTGTTCGCAGGCCGTTTGGCGCGCGCGCCCTTTGGCCTCGCGCTCTCGGCGGCGCGCCAAAACGCCGAGCGGGTCGAGAGCGTGGGCCTCGCGCCCTTCCGGCTGCGGCTGGTGGCTTTTGTCATCTCGGGTGCTGTCACCGGGCTTGCGGGCGCGCTGTTCGCCGATCTCAACCGCTTCGTGAGCCCAACGATGTTTTCGTGGCAGACCTCGGGCGAGATCATGATCTTCGTGATCCTCGGCGGGGTGGGGCGGCTGTTTGGTCCCGTGGCCGGGGCGGCTCTGTTCATCTTGCTGGAGCATGTCTTGGGCGGGCTGTCGGAGTTCTGGCATATCTATCTGGGGCTGCTGCTCCTTATGGTCGTGCTCTTTGCCCGGGGCGGCATGATCGGCCTGATCGCCGGACGGGAGGTGGCCCATGACTGAGCAGATGACTGATGTGCTTTTGGACGTGCGCAACCTGCACAAGAGCTTCGGGGCGCTGAAGGCCACCGACGATGTCTCCATCACCCTGCGCCCGGGCGAGATCCATGCGCTGATCGGCCCCAACGGGGCGGGCAAATCGACGCTGATCAAACAGATCGCGGGCGGGCTGCGCTCGGACAGTGGCACGGTGCATTTTGCGGGGCAGGACGTGACGCCGCTCAGCACCGTGCAGCGCGCGCGGGCCGGGCTGGGGCGGACCTTCCAGATCTCCTCGCTGGCGATGGAATACACGGTGCTGCAAAACGCGGTGCTGGGGGCGCTTGGCCAATCGGGCCGGGTGATGCGCTTCTTCGCGCCGGTGATGCGGCAGCCTGAGTTGCGGGCCGAGGCGATGCGCGCGCTGGAACTGGTGGGGCTGGCCGATCACGCGGCCAAGCGCACCTCGGACCTGTCGCACGGACAACGCCGCCAGCTCGAGGTGGCGGTGGCGCTGACGCTGCGGCCCAAGGTCTTCCTGATGGATGAACCGATGGCCGGGCTTGGCGCAAGTGGGTCGCGCGAGATGACCGGCTTTCTCGATGGCCTTCGGGCCGAGGCGCCGATCCTGCTGGTGGAACATGACATGGACGCGGTCTTCGCACTCGCCGACCGCATCTCGGTGCTGGTCTACGGGCGCATCATCGCCAGCGGCACGGCGGCCGAGATCAAGGCCGATCCACAGGTCCGCGTGGCCTATCTGGGCGAGGAGGACGCGGCATGAGCCTGCTGGAACTGAAAGACATCACCGCCTCCTACGGGCCGACACAGGCGCTTTTCGGTGTCGATCTGACGCTGGAGGCGGGCGAGGTCTGCGCGCTGATGGGGCGCAACGGGATGGGCAAATCCTCCACCATCAAGGTGATCTGCCGGATGCTGAAACACGATGGCGGGAGCCTGCGGCTGAATGGGCGCGACATTGCCGGGCTGCCGTCCTTTCGTGCGGCTCAGGCCGGGCTGGGGCTGGTGCCCGAAGGCCGGCGCTGTTTCGCGCCGCTGACGGTGCATGAAAACCTCATCGCCGCCGCGCGCTCCGGCCCGTGGGACGAGGCGCGGGTGGTCAAGCTCTTCCCCCGCTTGGGCGAGCGGCGCGACCAGACCGCAGGCTCCCTCTCGGGCGGGGAGCAGCAGATGCTGGCGATCGGCCGCGCGCTGATGACCAACCCGCAGCTTTTGCTGTTGGACGAGGCGACCGAGGGGTTGGCCCCGGTGGTGCGTCAAGAAATCTGGGCTGCCGTGGCCGAGTTGAAGCGCGACAGCGGTCTGGCGCTTCTGGTGGTGGACAAATCCCTCGCCGAGTTACGGCGCGTGGCCGATCACGCCGTCATCCTTGAACGGGGCCGCTCGGTCTGGGCCGGTCCGATGCCCGCGCTCGACACCCAAATCGCCGATCAATTCCTCGGCGTGTGACTGTTAACAAAAAGGAACACGACATGTCGCATCAAATCATTCAGCCCGACGGCTGGGCCCCCGCGAAAGGCTATGCAAACGGCGTGCTGAGCGCGGATGGCCATCTGTTCGTCGGCGGTCAGATCGGCTGGACCGCCGAGCAGACGTTTGAATGTCATGACTTCATCGGTCAGATGAAACAGGCGCTGCAAAACATCCGCGATGTGGTCGAAGCCGCCGGCGGCACGCCCGAGGATATCACCCGTCTGACGTGGTATGTGACGGATAAGAAAGAATATCTCGCCGCGCAAAAGGACGTGGGCCGCGCCTATCGCGAGGTGATGGGCAAGCATTTCCCGGCAATGGCGATGGTGGTCGTCGCCGGTCTGGTCGAGGATGAAGCCAAGCTTGAGATCGAAGCCGACGCGGTGATCGCGCGCTAAGCCAAGCCGCCATCGGGGTCAGCCCCGGCGGCGCAGCGCCGGAAGGGCCGCCGAAAAGGCCGAGGAAAGCGCAAAGAGACCCGCCGCGATGCTGACAATGCTCGGCCCCGTGGGCGTGTCGAACTCCAGCGAGGCCATCAGCCCCCCGAGGGCCGCCACCGCGCCCAGACCCATGGCCCAAAGGGCCATGGTTTCCGGCGTGCGGGCAAAGGGGCGGGCGGTGGCGGCGGGGATGATCAGCATCGCCGCGATCAGCAGCGCGCCGACCACCTTGATCGCCACGGCCACCATGATTGCCAGCGCCAGCGTCAGGATCAATTGCTCGCGCCGCGGATTGCCGCCAGCGGCCTGCGCCAGATCGGGGTTCAGCGTCGCCGCCAGCAGCGCCGACCAGCGCCAGGCCAGCAACAGCGCCACCGCCACGGCGCCGCCCCAGATCACGCCAAGGTCAAAACGCGTCACGGCGAGGATCTCACCAAAAAGATAGGACGACAGATCGACCCGTTGCCCCGGCAGCAGCGACACGGCCACGAGGCCAAGGGCCAGTGCGGAATGGGCCATCACACCCAAAAGCGCGTCGGCGCTGACATTGCGGCCCGACAGCGTGCTGATCACCAGCGCCATGACGAGTGCCACCAAAAGCACGCCCGCGGTGATCGGCAGATCGGTCGCCAGTGCCAGCGCCACGCCCAGAAGCGCGGCGTGGCTGGTGGCATCGCCGAAATAGGCCATGCGCCGCCAGATCACGAAACAGCCCAAGGGGGCGGCGGCCAGCGCCACGCCGAGGCCGGCGAGGGCGGCGCGCAGAATGAAATCGTCAAGCATTCTCAGTCTCTTGGTGGTGGCCGTCACAGACAGCGCCGTGATGGTGGTGGTGGTGATGGTCGTGATCGTGCCGGTAAAGCGCCAGCGCCCCTTGGGTGCCGCTGCCAAAGAGGGCGCGGTATTCGGGCGCTTCGGAGACGGTCTCGGGCGTGCCTTCGCAGCAGACATGACCGTTGAGGCAGAGCACACGGTCGCTCGCCGCCATGACGACATGCAGATCGTGGCTGACCATCAGCACAGCGCAGCCGAGGTCTTGGCGCACGGCTTCGATCTGGCGGTAAAAGGCGGCGGAGCCGGGTTGGTCCAGCCCCTGCGTCGCCTCGTCGAGGATCAGCAGATCGGGCCTTTCCAGCAGTGCGCGGGCCAGCAGCACGCGCTGGAACTGCCCGCCTGAGAGGTCGACCATCTGCCGCTCGGCCAATTCCGGCACGCCAGCGGTGGCCAGCGCCTCGCGGATCGTCTCGGGCTTCTGGCGGCGGGGCAGGTTGATGAAGCGGCGCACGGTAAGCGGCAGGGTCGCGTCGATCTGCAATTTTTGCGGCACATAGCCGATGCGCAGCCCCGGTTTGCGGGTGATCTTGCCCGCCGCCGGTCTTAACGCGCCGATCAGCGCGCGCAGCAGGCTGGATTTGCCTGACCCGTTGGGGCCGACGATGGTGACGATCTCACCGGCGTCGATGTTGAAGTTCACGTCGCGCAGGGCGATCTGACCGTCATGGCGCAGGGTCAGGCCGCGCGTCTTGATCAGGCTCATACACCGGGCTCCTGACAGGCGGGGCAGAGGCCTTCGGCCTCGACCACGCTGCGTTCGATGCGGAAGCCTGCGGCGCGGGCAGCATCGCCAAGGCGGCTTTTGTTCGGGGTGGTCTCGGCCTCGGCCACCGAGCGGCAGCTGCGGCAGATCAGAAAGGCGGGCGCGTGATCCTCGCCCGGGTGCACGCAGCCGACATAGGCGTTGAGCGCTTCGATCTTATGGGCAAGCCCCGCCTTCACCAGAAAATCCAGCGCGCGATAGGCCACGGGGGGCTGTGCGCCCAGCCCCTCGGCCGACAGGTGGGCGAGCAGGTCATAGGCGCCCAAGGCGCGGTGTTCCGACAGCAGGATCTCCAGCGCGCGGCGGCGTACCGGGGTCAGCCGCAGCCCACGTTCGGCGCATTGCGCCTCGGCAGCCTGCATGGTGCTGCGCATGCAGGCGGCGTGGTCATGATCACTAAATCCAATGGGGCGCATGGGGGGCCTCAACTCGTTTCGGTGTTGATATGTTATAACAGCGGTGTTAGCAAGGTGATACTATAACATTTTGAAGGTCTGCCATGTATCGTTTCTCGCTTCCCGCCGCTGTTCTCGCCGCTGCCGCCTTGCCGCTTTGGGCGGATGTCCCCGCCGTTGCGACAGATATCGCCCCGGTGCATGGGCTGGTGTCGCAGGTGATGGAAGGGGTCGGCGCGCCCGATCTCATTGTGCCGCCGCGCAGCTCGCCCCATGGCTATGCCATGCGCCCCTCCGAGGCGCGCGCGCTGAGCGGGGCCGATCTGGTCGTCTGGGTCGGCCCGTCGCTGACCCCATGGCTGGTCGATCCGCTGCAATCGCTGGCCGGCAGCGCCAGCCATCTGGCCTTGATGGAACAGCCCGGCACGCGGGTTCTGGCCTTCCGCGAAGGGGCGACCTTCGAGCCGCATAGCTATGGTGACGAGGGGCAGGGGCAGCACGCGGGTCATGATCATGCCAAGGAAGGGCATGACCACGACGCGCATGGGCATGAGGAACATGACGACGCGCATGACCACGGGGCGCAGGACCACGAAGGACATAACCACGAGGACCACGGCGATCGGGACGATCACGGACATGGCGAGAAGGATCACGACGATCACGGCCACGAAGGTCACGATCACGCCCATGGCAGCGATGATCCCCACGTCTGGCTTGACCCGCGCAACGGGCAGCTTTGGCTCGGCCAGATCGCCGAGGCGCTGGCGGAACTGGACCCTGAGAACGCCGCGCAATACCGTGCGAATGCCGAGGCCGCTCAGGCCGAGCTTGGCGTCTTGGAGGAAGACATCGCCGAGACTCTCGCCCCGGTCAAAGACCGCCCCTTCATCGTCTTCCATGACGCCTACCACTATTTCGAAGCGCGTTTCGACATCGAAGCCCGTGGTGCCATCAGCGAAAATGACGCCCGCGCCCCGGGGGCGGCACGTGTGGCCAAGCTGCGCGACTTCGTGGCCGAGAGCGGCGCGAAATGCGTCTTTGCCGAACCGCAGTTCAACCCCGGCCTGATCGCCGCCGTGACCGAGGGGCAGGAGACCGGGACCGGCACGCTCGACCCGATCGGCGCAGACCTAGAGCTTGGCGTATCTTTCTACCCCGATCTGCTGCGCGGCATGGCGCAGAGCATGTCTGACTGCCTGTCGAACTGATTTGGCCACTGGCAAGGAAACGGCCTATAGGAACAGGCCAATGAAAAGTGGTGCAGCCGGGGAAGCTGCACCACATCTTACATGCTGAAATGACTTTTATGGAATTCTGATCAGACGGCGATCTTACCGCCGCCTTGCTTGGTAATGACGACCACCGCAGGGCGCGGGGGCATCTTGGGGTCGAAGTCGGGCCAGCGGGTGGCCGGATCTTCAAAGGTGCTTTCCCGTTCGAAACCGGGGATGTCCTTGGTGCCATCCGTCCCCGGGTGCTGCACCGCGACGAAGAGCGTCTCGCCATCCTCGGTAAAGTAGGGGCCGCACATCTCACCGCCCACGGGGCAGCGGAAGAAGAGCTTTGAGGTGCCACGCGCCTCGCCTTCGGTCTCAAGCGCATACAGCCCATCGGATTTGCCGGTCTTGCCCCAGCCGCTGCCCTGATCGGTGCTGATCCAGAGCCGCCCGTCGGCATCCATCGCGGCATTGTCGGGGCTGCCGAACCAGCCGTTCTCCGATGCCTCGGGGTTCCACTGGGCGCCGACCTCGGCCACCTTCGGGTCACCGCATTGCACGAGGATCGACCAAGTGCCGCTGGTGGCCGCGTGGTCGGCATTCGCCTCCTTGATCTCGATGATATGGCCAAAGCTGCTTTCCGGGCGCGGGTTGGCGGCGTTGGTGTCGCCCTGTTTGCGCTTGGTGTTGTTGGTCAGCAGGATATAGGCCGTGCCATCGCCGCGCGGCTGCGCGTCTTCGGGGCGGTCCATCGGGGTGGCGCCCAGCAGGTCGGCGGCAAGACGGGTGTCGATCATCACGTCGCCTTGGTCGTTGAACCCATTCTCGGCGGTCAGCGGCCCGGTGCCATGCACCAGCGGCAGCCAATTGATCGTGCCGTCCTCCTCAAACCGCGCGACATAAAGCGTGCCTTCGTCCAGCAGATCGCCATTGGCCGCCGGATCATCGGAAACGGTCCCGGCGGAGACGTATTTGTATTGATAATCAAAGCGGTTGTCGTCGCCCATATAGACCACGAGCTTGCCGTCTTTGCTGACCGTGGTCTCGGCGCCCTCATGGCGGAAACGGCCCAAAGCGGTGCGTTTGACGGGGGTCGAACTCGGGTCCATCGGGTCAACCTCGACCACCCAGCCGAATTTATTGGGCATATTCGGCTCGGCATCCACATTGAAACGGTCGTGTTTCTGACCCCAAGCGTACCACATGCCCGGCACGCCGTAGCGGTCCCATGATTTCTCTTCCGCGGCACCGGTGATGTCGGGCTTGCCATCGGCATCCAGCTTGTCGGTCCAGAAATAGCCGTGGAAGTTCTCCTCGGCCATCAACCATGTGCCCCAAGGGGTCAGCCCGCCCGCGCAGTTGTTGAGCGTGCCGATGACCTTGGTGCCGCTGGGGTCGTCGTTGGTTTGCAGCCGCGCGTGACCGGCGGCGGGGCCGCTCAACGTCATCGCAGTGTCGAGCGGGGTGATGCGGCGATTCATCTTGCCGTCGCGCACCACTTGCCACTTGCCCGCCGCGTCGCGGGCGATCTCGACGACCGAGCCGCCGTGGGCTGCCATCTCGATGTCGATCAACTCAGGCGTCATGCCTTTGAAGTTCACCTTGTCCTGACGGCCAAGGCCGGGGAACATGACCTCTTCGTTGGTGTATTCGTGGTTCACGCAGAGCAGCCCGCGGCTGGCGTCGTCGTTCAGGGGCACGAAGCCGACATAGTCGTTGTTATAGCCGAACTGTTTCGACTGCGCCGCGGCGGTCTGGTTCATCACGTCGAATTCCGGCGCGTCGGCGGTGATCGGATCGCCCCACCGCAGCAGGATCTGCGCGTCATAGCCGGGGGCGACGTGGTGGGTTTCATCATTGCCCCAAGCCAGTTCGTCAAAGACATAGCGGCTTTCGGCGGCGCGGGCCTTGGACGGGGCGAGGGCGGCGGCACTGCCGAAAAGGGCGGTGGTGGCCGACACCCCAAGCATCCCGCGCAGAATGTCGCGGCGGCCATAGCGGGCGTTGATCACATCGCCGATGGTGCGCGACAGGTTCGCATTGGTGGGGATGTCGTCAAAGGCTTCAAAGGCTTCGGCCTTGTTGCCGATGGCGGGGTCGTTGAGAATCTCGCGGCGGGTCATCATATGTCCTTTGGTGACTTGGCTGGCCCCCATCTGCACCATGACTGTCACGGTTTTATGACGCGTCAGACGGCGCTGCGGCGAAATCCTACGATGAGTTGGCGCAGGCCCAAAGCCGCGCCCGCAAAGATTGCAGCGAGGGTCACCGGCCCGCTGAAGGCCAGCACCGAGATGGCCGAGATGCCTTGCCCGATGGTGCAGCCCATGGCGATCACCGCACCCGCCCCCATGAGCCCCGCGCCGAATATCTGGCGGCGGAGTTCGCGCGGGTCTTCGCAAGCTTCCCAGCGGAAATGCCCCTGCCAGAGCGACCCCAGAAAGGCTCCGATCCAGACCCCGGCGACCGAGCCGATGCCAAAGCTCAGCGGGCGGACCGACCCCTGCATCGCATAGAGCAGTGTCTCTCCCACGGGGGCGGCATAGCTATGCGACATTAGCGTTTGCGCGCCGAACCCGGTTTGCGCCAGCCATGCCGTGCCCGCCCAGCCCGAGGTGATGGCCAGCCCGGCCACGGCGCCCCAGACCACTTTGCGCAGATCATGCCGGAAGCTGCGGGCGCTGAGCATCAGCAGGCAGACCGCAAGGCCCAGCAGAATGCCGACCAGCGCCACCGATCCGCCCGTCAGCGCGGCGACCGCATGGGCGATCCCATCGGGCAGGCCGGTGTTCATCTGGCGCGGAAAGAGCAGGGCGCGCGCCGGGGCAAGCGGGCCGGAGAGTACGGCGAAGGCCGCAAGCCCCATCACCAAGACGATCACGAAGGCGCGCAGATCACCCCCGCCCAACCGCGCCAAAGCGCCAAAGCCGCAGGTGCCCGCCAGCGCCATGCCATAGCCGAAGATCAGCCCGCCGAAGACCGCAGGCGCCCATGCGAAGGCAATCGTCAGATGAAAGGCGCGGTCGAGGTTGATCAGGCCCAGCCCCGAGAGGGTGAAACTGCCCAGCATCGCCATGCCGATGGCCAGTCCCCACATCCGCATCCGGTCGCCCGATCCGCCATAAAGCAGGTCTTCGATCGCGCCCAGGGTGCAAAACCGCCCCAATCGTGCGGCGAGGCCCAGCAACACGCCGCCCAGCCCGCCCAGAAGGGCGGCGGTCAGCGGCTGGCCCCAAAGCTCAATCATCCTTGCAGAACAATTCGTAGACCAGTTCCAGCATCCTGCGCGGGCGGTCGTCGGCCAGCCGGTAATAGATCGTCTTGCCATCGCGGCGCGGCGTGACCAGACCTTCGAGCCTGAGCCGCGACAGTTGCTGCGACACCGCCGCCTGCCGGGTGGACAAAAGCGCCTCCAACTCGCTCACCGATTTTTCGCCAGAGACGAGGTGGCACAGGATCATCAACCGCCCCTCATGGCTGATCGCCTTGAGGAAATTCGACGCGGTCACGGCATTTGTCAGCATCCGGTCCATGTCCTCTTGGGACATGTCGGGGGTCATCACGGGCAAGGTTGTCATTCGCTCGGATCCTCGAAATCGGTCGTGTCGTGCAAGAGCTTATCAAGCATGGGCCAGAAGAACTCCGCACCGGGGTAGCCTTCGAGGCGGCCCAATTCGACATCGTCTTCGACCAGCAAAAAGGTCGGGGTAAAGATCACCGCACGTTGCGGGGTGACGCTCTCTTCCACGGCAGAGATATCGACGCGGCGCAGCGGGGCGAATGCTCCTTCGGCGGTCTTGGGATAGGCGGGGGCGATCTCTTCGTCCCAACGCTGGCAATAGATGCAGCCGGGTTGTTCGACCATGACCAGTTCCACCGCCTGTAGGGGCTGGGCGGGCAGGGCGGTCAGGGTCGCAAGGCTCAAGGCGGTCAGGGTGCGGATCATCGGCTTGCCTGATTGACGTTTGGACGACACTCAACGTAATTTGAATATGTGAATTGTTCAAGCGCGGCGGACCAGCGCGGCGTGGGCGGGGGGTAACATGTTCGACATCACCTATGCAGGCGCGCTTTTCGCAGGGCTGCTCAGCTTCTTTACGCCCTGCATTCTGCCGATGGTGCCATTCTACCTCAGCTATATGGCGGGGCTCAGCGTGACCGAATTGCGCGGCGATGGTGCAATCGCGCCGGGGGCGCAGCGGCGCTTGGTGCTGTCTTCGCTGCTCTTCGCGCTTGGGGTCACGACGATCTTCGTTCTGCTCGGCATGGGTGCCACGGCCATCGGGCAGGTGTTCACCCAGTACCTCGAGCCGCTGAGCTGGGTGGCGGCGGCGATCCTGATGGTTTTCGGTCTGCACTTCCTCGGCGTGATCAAAGTGCCGCTGCTCTACCGCGAGGCGCGGCTGGAGGGGGGCGGCAAGCCCACTTCGGTCTGGGGCGCCTATGTCATGGGGCTGGCCTTCGGCTTTGGCTGGACACCCTGCGTCGGCCCCGCGCTGGCGGCGATCTTGATGATTGCCTCGGGCATGGGCGATGTCGCGCGGGGTGGGCTGTTGCTGGCCGCCTATGGCGCGGGGATGACCGCGCCCTTCGTGGTGGCGGCGCTTTTCGCCAAACCGTTTCTCAATTGGGCCGCGCGGCATATGGCGCTGGTGCAAAAGGTGGAAAAGGCGATGGGGGTGATGCTGATCCTCTTTGCCGTGCTGATCGTGACCGGCGGGGTGCAACTAATCGCGGATGCGATGATCCGTTGGTTCCCCAGCTTCACGACGCTAGGATAGACGCACAATCAGGAGGAGGACGCCAAGATGATTGGATCGAGGATAGGGGCCGCGGTGGCGGCGGCGACGCTGGCTTGGCCTTTGGCCGCGGCGGAACTGGGCGACGACGGGCTGCACAAGGCGCCTTGGATGCGCGACACCTTCAAAGACCTGCGCGAGGATCTGGAGGAGGCTCGGGGCGAGGACAAACGTCTGATGCTGATGTTCGAGCAACGCGGCTGCATTTATTGCACCAAGATGCACGAAGAGGTTTTTCCCACCCCCGAAATCGCCAATTACATCGATGAGAATTACTTCGTCGTGCAGCTGAACCTGCACGGCGATATCGAAGTGACCGATTTCGACGGGGAGACGCTTTCGGAAAAGCAGATGGCGCGGAAATGGGGGATTCTCTTTACCCCGACGCTGATGTTCCTGCCCCATGAGGTGCCCGAAGAGGCGACCGCGCCGCAGGCCGCGGTGGCGGTGATGCCGGGGGCCTTTGGCAAGGGAACCACGCTTGATATGCTCACATGGGTCAACGAGGAACGCTACGCGCTCGAAGGGGGTGAGGATTTCCAACGCTACCACGCGCGGATGATCCAAGAGCGCAACAATGGCAGCACGGATTGACCGGGGGAAAGCGGCGCCGCACGGGGAAAGCTATTCAAAAGTTTGAATTTGTTGTTGCGCCGCGCCGCATCCCTGTCTTAGGGTCAGGTAAACCGGATCACACATGACCGTGATCGGCACTGGGAGGAAGTTTTCGATGATGAGATGGATCGCCGCCGCAATTGTGTCGGGCGCGCCCGTTCTGGCCGCCGCTGAAACCGTGGCACCTGCCGACGTGACCTATGATGACTATGGTTCGGTTGAACAATCCCTGACAGGGACACCCGGCGATGCCGCCAAGGGGGCGGCCATCGTCGGCAGCAAGAAGGCGGGCAACTGCGTGGCCTGCCACCAGATCAGCGCGCTTAGCGAGGTTCCCTTTCAGGGCGAAATCGGTCCGATGCTCGACGGGGCGGGCGACCGCTGGAACGAGGCCGAGTTGCGCGGCATCGTGGCCAATAGCAAGATGACCTTCGAAGGCTCCATGATGCCTTCCTATTACAAGACCAGCGGCTATATCCGCCCCGGCGACGGCTTCACCGGGAAAGCGGGGACAGAACCGTTGCCACCGCTGCTCGACGCGCAGCAAATCGAGGATGTCGTGGCCTTTTTGGCGACGCTCAAGGACGAGTAACGCGGCCCCGCCACCCTGCGAGAGCAGGCGGCGGCGGTGGACCGGCGCAAGAGATCGCGAGCCTAAGCCTCGTGGAACGGAACGACGGCGCCGCGCGCCGCAGACGAACAAGGAGATGCGAGATGAACTTCTCAAGACGTGAAACTCTGGGCCTCGGCCTTGGCGCCATGGCGCTGACCATCCTGCCGGTGGGGGCTTCGGCCGCCACGGTGGACGAACTGATTGCGGAATTCACCGGCGGGGCCGACATGGCCGAGACCGGCGTGACCCTGACCGCGCCCGAGATCGCCGAGAACGGCAACACCGTGCCGATCTCGGTTGAGGCGCCCGGCGCCTCGGCGATCATGGTGCTGGCCGCAGGCAACCCGACGCCGCCCGTGGGCACCTTTAACTTCGGCCCGCTGGCAGGCTCCCGCAGCGCCTCCACCCGCATCCGGTTGGCGCAGACCCAAGATGTCATCGCCATCGCCAAGCTGGAAGACGGGACCTTCGCCCGCACCAGCGCCGAGATCAAAGTCACAATCGGTGGCTGCGGCGGCTAAGCCCGCGCGCCCCATATTCAGGAGTCAAGAAAATGGCAGAAGGTGTAACACCCCGCGTCAAAGTGCCGAAATCGGCAGAGGCCGGTGAGGTGATCACGATCAAGACGCTGATCAGCCACCCGATGGAATCGGGCCAGCGCAAGGACAGCGACGGCAACCCGATCCCGCGCTCGATCATCAACCGCTTCACCGCCGAGTTCAACGGCGAGAGCGTGATCGACGTTAAGATGGAACCGGCGATGTCGACCAACCCCTATTTCGAATTTGACGCCACCGTGCCGGAAGCGGGTGAGTTCAAGTTCACGTGGTACGACGACGACGGCTCGGTCTACGAAGAAGTCAAATCCATCACTGTCGGCTGACCTTTCGGGTCAGCCAGACGGCGCATGGAACAGGGAGGAAAGACATGAAATTCAAGGCAATGACCGCGGTCGCGGCGCTTTTGGTGGCCGCCCCCACGCTGGGGGCCGCCGATGAGGAGGCCGAGCTTGTCGTCAACGGCGAGATCGAGATGGTGACCAAGACCGAACCGCCTGCGCATCTCGACGGCGCCTTGCCCGAGATCATGTCTGGCTGGCGCTTCCGCTCGGACGAGACGCAGCAGCTTCAAATGGACGACTTCGACAACTCCGGCATGATCTTCGTCGATCAGGCGCAGGCGGCGTGGGACACGGCAGAGGGCAGTGAGGGCAAGTCCTGTGCGTCGTGTCATAACGAGGTGGAGACCTCTATGAAGGGTGTCCGCGCGGTCTATCCGAAGTGGAACGAGGACGCGGGCGAAGTGCGCACGCTGGCGCAGCAGATCAACGACTGCCGCGAGAACCAGATGGGCGCGGAACCCTACAAATACACCGGCAGCCAGATGACCGCGATGGAGGCGCTGATCTCGGTCCAGTCGCGCGGCATGCCGGTCAACGTGGCGATCGACGGCCCGGCCCAGAGCACATGGGAGCAGGGCAAAGAGATGTATTACACCCGCTACGGCCAGCTTGAGCTGAGCTGCGCCAATTGCCACGAGGACAACTACGGCAACATGATCCGGGCCGACCACCTGAGCCAGGGCCAGATCAACGGCTTCCCGGTCTACCGTCTGAAAAATACCAAGCTCAACAGCGCCCATGCGCGTTTTAAGGGCTGCGTCCGCGACACGCGGGCTGAGACTTTCAGCCCCGGCAGCCCCGAGTTCGTGGCGCTGGAACTCTACGTCGCCAGCCGCGGCAACGGCTTGTCGGTCGAAGCGCCTTCGGTGCGTAACTGAATTAACATCCGGGCGTTTCGCCTGACATGATCCCGCCCCTCACATGGGGGCGGGCCTTTCCCTGTTTTCAAGTGCTGGAGCGTAACATGCTGTCTCGCCGTGATTTTCTGCAAATGTCCATGGCTGCGGCCTCCATCTACGGCGGCTCGGGCTTCGGCAACTGGGCGCGGCTCGCGGCACAGGACAAGTTCGATCAGGACGCGCTACTGGAATTCGAGACCTTCGGCAATGTCACTCTGATGCATGTGACCGACATCCATGCCCAGCTGAAACCGATCTATTTCCGCGAGCCTGCCGTCAACATCGGCGTCGGCGAAAACCGCGGCAAGGTGCCCCATATCACTGGCGAGGATTTCCGCATCCGCTACGGCATCGGCGGCGGCACGCCGCTGGATTACGCGCTGACCTATGACGATTTTGTCGCCCATGCGCAGGCCTACGGCAAGGTCGGCGGGCTTGACCGCGTGGCCACCGTGCTGAACGCGATCCGCGCCGACCGTCCCGATGCGCTGCTTCTGGACGGCGGTGACACCTGGCACGGCTCGATGACCTGCCTGAAGACCCAAGGGCAGGACATGGTCAACGTGATGAACGCGCTGAAGCCTGACGCGATGACCTTCCACTGGGAGTTCACGCTCGGCTCCGAGCGGGTGCAGGAGATCGTCGAGGGGCTGCCCTTCGCCGCCCTTGGCCAGAACATCTTCGACCGCGAATGGGACGAGCCGGCGGAACTGTTCAAACCCTACGAGTTCTTCGAGCGCGGCGGCGTGAAGATCGCCGTGATCGGGCAGGCCTTCCCCTATATGCCGATCGCCAACCCCGGCTGGATGTTCCCCGAATACTCCTTCGGCATCCGCGACGAGCACATGCACCAAATGGTCGACGAGGTGCGCAGCAAGGGGGCCGAATTGGTGGTCTGCCTGAGCCACAACGGCTTTGACGTCGACAAGAAGATGGCAGGTATCGTCAAGGGGATCGACGTGATCCTCTCGGGCCACACCCATGACGCGCTGCCCGAGCCGGTGCTGGTGGGCGCGACGCATATCATCGCCTCCGGCTCGAACGGGAAATTCGTCTCCCGCGTCGATCTTGACGTGCGGGACGGCAAGATGATGGGGCTGCGGCACAAGCTCATTCCGATCTTCTCGGACCTGATCACGCCGGACGCGGAGGTGGCCAAGCTGATCGACGCGCAGCGCGCGCCCTTCCTTGAGGAACTCACTCATGTGGTGGGACAGTCGGATGCGCTGCTCTACCGGCGGGGCAACTTCAACGGCACATGGGACGACCTCATCTGCGACGCCCTGCTGAGCGAGCGCGACGCCGAGATCGCGCTCAGCCCCGGGGTGCGTTGGGGGCCGTCGATCCTGCCGGGGCAGGACATCACCCGCGAGGACATTTTCAACGTCACCTCGATGACCTACCCGAACGCCTACCGCACGGAAATGACGGGCGAATTCCTGAAAGTGGTGCTGGAGGACGTGGGCGACAACCTATTCAACCCCGACCCCTATTACCAGCAGGGCGGCGACATGGTGCGGGTCGGCGGCATGGGCTTCAAGATGGACATCGCCAAGCCGCAGGGTGAGCGGATCAGCGAGATGACCTTGCTCAGCACCGGGGAGCCGATTGATCCGCAGCGCAGCTATGTCGTTGCCGGCTGGGCCTCGGTCAACGAGGGCACCGAAGGCCCGCCGATCTGGGACGTGGTGGAAAGCCATATCTCGAAACTGAACACCGTGGGCGAAGGCGCCCGGACCCCGGTGAAAATCGTTCTGCCAAAGTAAGAAAAATGAGAATAGGGGTTCTCACATAGATACAAATTCAATAAAATGAATTTGAATATGTGAGGGCCACGACATGACAGAAGAGAACCACAAGGGGCCATCGCGCCGTGCCTTTCTGACGGGGGCAGGGGCGGCGGCTGCGGGGACATTCGCGGGGCAGGCCAGCGCTGCCCAGATCGATCCGGGCATTGCAATCCATCCATGGATGCAAGAGTTGGGCGACGGCGTCGACGTCGCGCCCTACGGGATGCCCTCGCCGCATGAGGCGGACGTGAAACGCCGCACCGTGGAATGGCTGACCGCCGACCCGGTAAGCTCGATCAACTTCACCCCGCTGCACGATCTAGACGGCACCATCACGCCCAATGGGCTGTGTTTCGAGCGGCACCACTCAGGCGTTGCCAAGGTGGACCCGGCCAAGCACCGTCTGATGATCAACGGGCAGGTCGACAAGCCGCTGGTGCTGACAATGGACGACCTGCACCGCTTCCCGCGCGAGAACCATGTCTATTTCCTCGAATGCGCGGCCAACTCAGGTATGGAATGGCGCGGCGCGCAGCTCAACGGCTGCCAGTTCACCCACGGCATGATCCACAACGTCCAATACACCGGCGTGCCGCTGCGGCTGGTGCTGGAAGAGGCCGGTGTGAAGCCCGAGGGCAAGTGGCTTCTGGCCGAGGGCGCGGATGCCGCGGCGATGAGCCGCTCGATCCCAATGGAAAAGGCGCTCGACGATTGCCTCGTCGCCTTCAAGATGAACGGCGAGGCGCTGCGTCCCGAACAGGGCTACCCAGTGCGCCTCGTGGTGCCCGGGTGGGAGGGCAACATGTGGGTCAAATGGCTGCGCCGGCTCGAGGTTGGCGATCAGCCCTGGCACCACCGCGAGGAGACCAGCAAATACACCGACCTCATGGCCGACGGCGTGGCGCGGCGGTTTACCTGGGAGATGGACGCGAAATCGGTCATCACCAGCCCCAGCCCGCAGGCGCCGATCACCCATGGACCGGGGCCAACCGTGCTTACCGGCCTCGCGTGGTCGGGCCGCGGCACGATCCCGCGCGTGGACGTGACGCTGGATGGCGGCATCACGTGGCATCAGGCACGGATGGACGGGCCGAGCACACCCAAGGCGCTGCACCGCTTCTACTTTGACTTCGAATGGGACGGCAAACCCCTGCTGCTACAGAGCCGCGCGCATGACAGCACCGGCTACGTCCAGCCCACCAAGGACGCGCTGCGCGCGGTTCGGGGCGAGAATTCGATCTATCACAACAACGGCATCCAGACCTGGGCGGTCGATGCAGACGGAAAGGCCGAAAATGTCGAGATTTCTTAAAGCTGCCCTCCTGACCACCGCGCTGGCAAGCCCGCTGGCCGCCGAGCCTTTGGGCCTCGGCCGCGCCGCCACGCCCGAGGAAATCGCGCTGTGGGACATCGACGTGCGCCCCGATGGTCTGGGCTTACCCGAGGGCCGTGGCGACGTGATGACCGGGGATGAGATTTACACCGCGAAATGCGCCTCCTGCCACGGCGTCTTTGGCGAGGGCACGGGCCGCTGGCCGGTGCTGGCAGGCGGGCAGGGCAGCCTGACCAACGCCCGCCCCGTCAAGACGATCGGCAGCTATTGGCCATATCTCTCAACGGTTTACGATTATGTGAACCGGGCGATGCCCTTCGGCGATGCGCAGTCGCTGAGCGATGATGAGGTCTATGCGATCACCGCCTATCTGCTCTATCTCAATGACGAGGTGGAGGAGGATTTCGTGCTCTCGTCAGAGAACTTCGCCGGGCTGCGCCTGCCGAATGAGGCGGCCTTCAAACCCGATGACCGGGCGGAGGTCGAGCTTGCGTCCTTCAAGCAAGAGCCCTGTATGAGCGATTGCAAACCCTCGGTCGAGATCACCATGCGCGCCGCCGTGTTGGACGTGACGCCTGAAGAGACCGCCGCTAAGGCCGCAGCCGTGGAGGCTAAGGCCGAAGAGACCAAAGCCGCGGCGGAGCCTGCGCCCGAGGAGACCCCCGCGCCGGTCGAAGTGGCCAAAGCCCCCGCCGCCGATCCGGTCCAGATCAAGGCCGGAGAGAAGGTGTTTCGCAAATGCAAGTCCTGCCACCAGATCGGCGCCAAGGCCAAGAACCGTGTCGGCCCGATGCTGAACGGCATCGTGGATGGCCCGGCGGGTGCGGTCGACGGCTTCCGCTACTCCAAAGCCATGCAGGCCGCAGCGGCAGAGGGGTTGGTCTGGTCTCACGATGAGTTGAGCGCCTTTCTGGCGGACCCTAAGGGCTTCATGAAAGGCACAAAAATGTCGTTCCGGGGCGTGCGCAAGCCCGAGGATATCGACGCGTTGATCGCTTACCTGCGCGACGCGTCGGAGTGATCGGCGCGATTAGCGCAGACTGTCGTGCCTGCCCCCCTTGAACCCCCATACCGGGGGGACTAATCTCTGGGTAACAGTTTTGCGGGTATGGTCCCGCGAACAGGAACTGAGGCAGGCACGCATGAACGATCCGATCAACACCTATATGAACACGCTTGTCCCGATGGTGGTTGAACAAACCAGCCGGGGCGAGCGGTCCTACGATATCTTCTCGCGTCTGTTGAAAGAACGGATCATTTTCGTCAACGGGCCGATCCACAGCGGGATGAGCCATCTGGTCGTCGCTCAGCTGTTGCACCTTGAGGCCGAAAACCCCTCCAAGGAAATCAGCATGTACATCAACTCGCCCGGCGGCGAGGTGACGGCGGGCCTGTCGATCTACGACACGATGCAATACATCAAACCCAAGGTCTCGACCCTGATCTGCGGCATGGCGGCCTCCATGGGGTCGGTCATTGCGATCGGCGGCGAGAAGGGGATGCGTTTTGCACTGCCCAATGCCGAGGTGATGATCCACCAGCCCTCTGGCGGCTCGCAGGGCATGGCCGAAGATATCCTGATCTCGGCGCGCCACATTGAACGCACCCGTGAGCGCATGTACCAGCTCTACGTCAAACACTCCGGCCAGCCGCTGGAGACCGTTCAAAAAGCCCTCGACCGTGATTTGTGGATGACGCCCGAGGAAGCCAAGGAATGGGGCCATCTGGACGAGATCGTCGAAAGCCGTGGCAAGGCCGATGAGGCCGCTGCCGGTGGCAAGGACAAGAAAGACAAGTAATCGAAGGGGTCCGGCGCTGCATATTTTGCGATTGTAGCGCCGGGGTCACTGGCCTAAGCTTGAGGCCAAATCTCGCGGCCCCAAGACCGGGGCGGACATACACGACAGACCTGAAAGGTTTGAGATGGCGAATAATTCCGGCAACGACAGCAAAAATACGCTCTACTGTAGCTTCTGCGGCAAGAGCCAGCACGAGGTGCGCAAGCTGATTGCGGGGCCGACCGTGTTCATCTGCGACGAATGCGTCGAGCTGTGCATGGATATCATCCGAGAAGAGACCAAAGCCTCGGGCCTCAAGGCGACCGATGGCGTGCCCACGCCCCGCGACATCTGCGGCGTGTTGGACGACTATGTCATCGGTCAGGCGATGGCCAAGCGCGTGCTCTCGGTGGCGGTCCACAACCACTACAAGCGGTTGAACCACGCCCAGAAGGGCGGCGATATCGAACTGGCGAAGTCCAACATCCTGCTGATCGGTCCCACCGGCTGCGGCAAGACGCTGCTGGCGCAGACGCTGGCGCGCATCCTTGATGTGCCCTTCACCATGGCCGATGCGACCACGCTTACTGAGGCCGGCTATGTTGGTGAGGACGTGGAGAACATCATCCTCAAGCTGTTGCAGGCGTCGGAATACAATGTCGAGCGGGCGCAGCGCGGCATCGTCTATATCGACGAGGTCGACAAGATCACCCGCAAGTCGGAAAACCCCTCGATCACCCGCGACGTGTCGGGCGAGGGCGTGCAACAGGCGCTCTTGAAACTGATGGAAGGCACCGTGGCCTCTGTCCCGCCGCAGGGCGGGCGCAAGCATCCGCAGCAGGAGTTCCTGCAAGTGGACACCACGAACATACTCTTCATCTGCGGCGGTGCGTTTGCCGGTCTCGACAAGATCATCGCGCAGCGCGGCAAGGGCTCTGCCATGGGCTTCGGCGCCGATGTGCGTGACAATGACGCCCGCGGCATTGGTGAGATTTTCACCGATCTCGAACCCGAAGATCTGCTGAAGTTCGGCCTGATCCCGGAATTCGTAGGCCGTCTTCCGGTTCTGGCGACGCTCGAAGATCTGGACGAGGACGCTTTGGTCACCATCCTGACCGAGCCGAAGAACGCTTTGGTCAAGCAGTATCAGCGTCTGTTCGAACTGGAGGACACGCAGCTGACCTTCACCGATGACGCGCTGCAAGCCATCGCCAAACGCGCCATCGAGCGGAAAACCGGCGCCCGGGGTCTGCGCTCCATCCTCGAAGACATCCTGCTCGACACGATGTTCGAACTGCCGGGGCTGGAAACGGTGAGCGAAGTGGTCGTCAACGAAGAGGCCGTCACATCCGAGGCCAAGCCGCTGATGATCCACGCCGACAGCGAAAGCAAAGAACCGGCCAGCGCGGGGTAAGCGCGCCAAGCGAAGGCATAGGGGCGGGCCATCTGGTCCGCCCTTTCGCGTTTCAGGGGAGGGTTTGATGCGGCGCATTTCATCGGGCGGCATCTATGAGGACAAGATCGGCTATAGCCGCGCAGTGGTGGCGGGGGGCATGATCCATGTCTCGGGCACCGTGGGTGAGGGGGCAGAGGTGACGGCGCAATGCGCGGCGGCACTGGCAACGATCGGGGCCGCCTTGGCCGAGGCGGGCAGTGATTTCGCCCATGTGGTGCGCGTCACCTATATGCTGCCCGACGCGGCGGAGTTCGAAGCCTGTTGGCCGCTTCTACGGGCGGCCTTCGGCGCGCATCCGCCCGCCGCGACGATGATCGAATGCGGGCTGATCGACCCGAAATACCGGATTGAGATTGAATGCACGGCCCTTCTGCGCGCGGCGGCAGAAGGTTAACTTTCGGCGGTGAATCCTGCCGCGCGGGGAACTCCTGCGCGGTGAGGCTGGACGCCAAAGCCTCCATGGTGCATATAACGGGCAACAGGAACGGAGACCTCGATGGGCATTCTCAATTCACTTCTGCGCGGTGTCACATGGTGGAACGGCCAGACGCTGAACACCCAGCTTTTCACTTGGCGCAAGGGCAGCAAGGTGGGCGAAGACGCGCAGGGCAACATCTATTACCGCAACGCCGATGACAGTAAACGCTGGGTCATTTTCAACGGTGAGGCCGAGGCGAGCCGCGTGAGCCCCGATTGGCATGGCTGGCTGCACCGCACATGGGATGAGCCGCCGACCGACAAGCCGCTGGCGCATAAGCCGTGGGAAAAGGCCCATGTGGAGAATCGCACCGGCACCGCCATGGCCTATGCGCCCGCCGGGTCGCTGCGCCGCGCCGAACCTGTCGAGCGTAAGGATTACGAGGCCTGGCAGCCTGAATGATCGGTTGGCCGCGTCTTTTGCGCGGTCCCAAGTCTCACGCAATCCGGGTGGTCCCATGAAAAAGCTTCTCTTGGCCGCGCTTGTGCTGGCCGCGCCGCTTCACGCTCAAGAGGGGGGGCAGGTCGCTAGTGCCTCGGGCGGCGTGTTGCGCGCCTTGGACAAGATTTCGGGCGATACGACCGATCTGGAGATCGCCAAGGGCGACCGGCTGACCTTGGGCAATTTGCAGATCACCATGGTCGATTGCCGCTATCCGGCTGGGGATCCGGCGGCCAATGCCTATGCCGCGCTTGAGATCACCGAAGAGGGCAGCGACAGCGCGTTGTTCTCTGGTTGGATGATCGCCTCCGCGCCCGCGCTGCACGCGCTTGAGCATTTTCGCTATGACATCTGGGTCATGCGCTGCAGCACGTCCTGAAAGCTGTCCAAACTGGGCGCGCTGAACCGCGCGTTGCCTCGTTTCGCCACATCAAGCTGCGCGTGATAGTCCGCCCGCGAAATCTCCACCGCCCCGAGAGAGGCGAGGTGATCGGTCAAAAACTGCGTGTCGAAGAGGGTGAACCCCGCGCGGCGCAGCCGATCCACCAGCGCTGCCAGAGCCATTTTTGACGCATTGGTGCGGCGTGAGAACATGCTCTCGCCAAAAAACGCGCGGCCCAGCGTCACGCCATAGACGCCGCCCACCAGCGCATCACCGTCCCAAACCTCAAGCGAATGGGCATAGCCCGCGCGGTGCAACGCAGTGTAGAGCGCGGTGATCTCGGCATTGATCCATGTGTCTTCGCGGTCGGCACAACCGGCGACGACAGCTTGAAAATCACGGTTGATCGTATGGTGGAACGCGCTGCGCCGCATGGCGCGGGCCAGAGAGCGCGAGATGTGGAAACCATTGAGCGGCATCACCCCACGGCGCCGCGGGTCGACCCAGAAAATTTCCGGGTCGTCGCGGTGTTCCGCCATGGGGAAAATCCCGATGGAATAGCCGTGGAGCAGGATCTCGGGCGTCAGATCCGACATGTCATGTCAGCCGTCGCCGAGGTTGTTTTCCAGCCAATGCTCAAGCCAATGGATGTTGTAGCCACCCGACTGGATGTCTTCCTCGGCCAGCAGCGCGTGGAACAGCGGCACGGTGGTGTCGACACCATCCACGATCAGCTCACCCAGAGCGCGCCCCAGTCGGGCCAGCGCCTCGGGCCGGTCGCGGCCGTGCACGATCAGCTTGCCGATCAGGCTGTCGTAGAAGGGCGGGATCGAATAGCCGTCGTAGAGCGCCGAATCCATCCGCACGCCAAGCCCGCCGGGGGCGTGGTACTGCGTGATCTTGCCCGGGCAGGGCGCGAAGTTCGGCAGACGTTCGGCGTTGATCCGCACCTCGATGGCATGGCCGTTGATGCTCAGATCGTCCTGGGTGAAGGACATCGGCAGCCCTTCGGCCACGCGAATCTGCTCGCGCACCAGATCGACGCCAAAAATCGCCTCGGTCACCGGGTGTTCCACCTGCAGGCGGGTGTTCATCTCGATGAAGTAGAACTCGCCGTTCTCGTAGAGGAACTCGATCGTGCCGGCGCCGATGTAGTTGATATTGGCCACGGCGTCGGCGCAGGTCTTGCCGATGCGGGCGCGCTCTTCGGCGGTGATCGAGGGGCCGGGTGCTTCCTCGAAAACCTTCTGGTGGCGGCGCTGCAACGAACAGTCCCGCTCGCCCAGATGCACGGCGTTGCCCTTGCCGTCGCCAAAGACCTGAATCTCGATGTGGCGCGGCGTGGTGAGGTATTTCTCGATATAGACTTCGTCGTTGCCGAAGTTCGACTTGCCCTCGGCGCGGGCGGTCTGGAAGGCCTTTTCCATGTCCTTGGCGGTCTTGGCGACCTTCATGCCCTTGCCGCCGCCACCGGCGGTGGCCTTGATGATGACCGGATAGCCGATCTCCTCACCAATGCGCTTGGCCTCTTCCAGCGAGGTGACCCCGCCGTCGGAGCCGGGCACGCAAGGCACGCCGAGCTTCTTCATCGTGTCCTTGGCGGTGATCTTGTCACCCATGACGCGGATATGCTCGGCGGTGGGGCCGATGAAGGTAAGGCCGTGATCCTCGACCACCTGAACGAAATTGGCGTTTTCCGACAGGAAGCCGTAGCCGGGGTGGATCGCCTCGGCACCCGTGATCTCGCAGGCTGCGATGATCGCGGGGATCGAGAGGTAGGATTGCGTCGAGGAGGGCGGGCCGATGCAGACGGATTCGTCGGCCATGCGCACGTGCATCGCGTCACTGTCGGCGGTGGAATGCACCGCGACGGTCTGGATGCCCATTTCGCGGGCCGCGCGGATCACGCGCAGCGCGATCTCTCCCCGGTTGGCGACTAGGATTTTGCTGAACATGTCCGGCCCTTATTCGAGAATGACCAGCGGCGCGCCGAATTCGACGGCATCGCCGTCACCGACGAGGATGCGTTTGACGGTGCCTGCGCGGGGGGCGGGAATATGGTTCATCGTTTTCATCGCTTCGACGATCAGAAGCGTGTCACCTTCGGAGACAGAGGCACCGACCGAGATGAAGGCGGGCGCGCCCGGCTCACCTTGCAGGTAGACGGTGCCGACCATGGGCGATGTGACCGCGCCGGGGTGATCCGCGGGATCGGCATCGGCGGCAGGGGTCGAAGCGGCGGGCGCGGCTGCGGCAGGCGCCGGTGCCGCGGCAGGCGCGGGGGCGGCTTGGTACTGCTGCTGGGGGGCGGCCATGATCTGCTGCGGGGGCTTGCGGCTGACGCGCACGTTCAGGCTGTCATCCTCGGCATAGTCGCGTTTCACCTGAAGCTCGGTCAGGTCGTTTTCGTTCAGCAGCTCGGCGAGGGCCTTGATGAAGGCCACGTCAGCGTCATGGGTTTTGTTTGTCATTGGATCCTCGAAGATTTCGGCAGGCCTGCGGCCCGTCGCTGCGCGATTGATTGGCACGCTTATAGGGCATGGGCAAAGCCATGAAAAGCCAACTGTTGTCTAGGGGGTAGGATCGGTTTTTTGTCGCCAAAGCGGTCCCGGGGCGCGAGATTGAGGCTGTGCCCCAGCCCCGCGCCCCGGACCTGAGTGACCTTGGGTCAGATCGCGAGGTATTCCGCGCGCAGTTCCGCGTTGTCCAGCACCTCGGCGGCGGTGCCGTCGAAGACCACGCCGCCGGTGTCGAGGATCACCGCCCGGTCGGCCAGTTTCAGCGCCCGCACCGCGTTTTGTTCGACCAGAATCGTGGTGATGCCCTGCGCCTTGATCAGCCCGAGCGTCTTTTCGATCTCATCCACGATCACCGGCGCCAGCCCTTCGTAGGGTTCATCGAGCAGCAACACCTTGATGTCACGGGCCAAGGCGCGGGCGATGGCGAGCATCTGCTGCTCCCCGCCCGAGAGGGTCACCCCCTCTTGATGGCGCCGCTCACGCAGGCGGGGGAAGAGATCGTAGAGCCGGTCGAGCGACCAGCCGATGGGCGGGGCGATCTGGGCGAGCTTGAGGTTCTCTTCGACGGTAAGGCCGGAAATGATGCGGCGGTCTTCGGGCACCAGCGCCAGCCCCGCGGCAGACGCTTGGTGGCTGGCCATATTGTGCAGCGGCTGATGGTCAAGCCAGACCTCCCCGCGTTTCAACTCCGGGTCGCTCACCCGCGCGATGGCCCGCAGGGTCGAGGTCTTGCCCGCCCCATTGCGGCCCAGCAGGGCGAGAATCTCCCCCTCATGGACGTTAAAGCTCACCCCCTGCACGATGTAGCTTTCGCCGTAATAGGCGTGAATGTCCCAGATCGAGAGGAAGGCCGGGGCGGTTTGGGCGTGGTTGGCGTTTTTGTCGAGCGTGCTGGTGGTCATATGCTGTCCTAGATCTGCGGCAATAGGAGGGGGTCAGGCGGCGTCTTGGCTTTCGCCGAGATAGGCTTCGCGCACCTTGGGGTGGCCCTTGATCCGGTCGGGGGTGTCTTCGACCAGTGGCGTGCCTTGGGCCAGCACGGTGATCCGCTCGGCAAGTGAAAAGACGACATGCATGTCGTGTTCGATGATGGCGATGGTGATGTCGCGCTCGTCCTTGATCTGTTTGAGCAGGTCGATGGTGTTGTTGGTATCGGCCCGCGCCATCCCGGCAGTCGGTTCGTCCAAAAGCAGCAGGCGCGGATCCTGGGCAAGGCACATGGCGATTTCCAGCCGCCGCTTGTCGCCCCGCGACATGGAGGCCGCGGGCATGTGCCGTTTGTCGATCATACGCATGTCCCGGAGCATTTCCTCGGCCTTGTCTATCATGTCGCGCTGGCCCACGACCCGCGACCAGCCGTTCAGTTGAAACGCCCCGTCGCGTTTGGCAAGGCAGGGGATCAGCATATTCTCCATCACCGTGAGATCGCCAAAGATCTCGGGCGTTTGGAACACGCGGGAAATGCCCATCTGGTTGATCTCATAGGGTTTGCGCCCCAGCACCGACTGCCCGTCGAACATGACTGAGCCGGTGTCGGGAATGAGCTTGCCCACCAGACAGTTCAGCAGCGTGGATTTGCCTGCCCCATTGGGGCCGATGATCGCGTGGACGGAGTTCTCCGCCACGCTGAGGTTCACATCGCTCAGCGCCTGCAACCCGCCAAAGCGCTTGCCGACATTTTTGACTTCGAGAATGGCCATGATGTCTCTCCTATTCCGCGGCTTCGCTGCGTTGTTGGGCGGCGTCGGCCTCGACCGAGCCTGCGTTCTTGTCCCGGCGGCGGAAGACCCGGCCCAGACGTTGCCCACCCTCGACCAGCCCACCGGGCAGGAAGATCACGACCAGCATGAACAGAAGGCCAAGCGTCAGGTGCCAGCCCTTGCCGACGAAGGGGTGAATGATCGCGACCATCGCGTCTTCGATCCCGTCGGGCATGAAGGCGAACCAGCCGTGCAGCACGTTGTCGTTGATCTTGGCGAAGATGTTCTCGAAATACTTGATGAAGCCCGCGCCCAGCACCGGCCCGATGAGCGTGCCCGCGCCGCCAAGGATCGTCATCAGCACCACCTCGCCCGAGGCGGTCCACTGCATCCGTTCGGCCCCCGCCAGCGGGTCCATCGCCGCCAGCAGACCGCCCGCAAGCCCGGCATACATGCCCGAGATGACAAAGGCCGCCAGCGTATAAGGCCGCGTGTTCAACCCGGTGTAGTTCATCCGCTGCTGGTTCGATTTCACCGCCCGCAGCATCATGCCGAAGGGCGAGCGGAAGATGCGGATCGCCAGATAGAAGGCGAGAATCAGGAAGACCGCGCAGAAGTAGTAGCCGACCGAGAAGGTGAAGGTCCAACCGCCGAAGAAGAGTGTCGTCGAGGAGTTCATCGCCGCCCCGAAAAGATTGGGGAAGCTGGGCGCATCTACGGATTGGAGGTATTGCGGATCGGAAGTGTAGATCTGCAGCC
The DNA here is from genome assembly GCF_043557345.1 of Sulfitobacter sp. 1A12157. Classification (NCBI taxonomy): domain Bacteria; kingdom Pseudomonadati; phylum Pseudomonadota; class Alphaproteobacteria; order Rhodobacterales; family Roseobacteraceae; genus Sulfitobacter; species Sulfitobacter sp. 1A12157. The sequence goes on along the minus strand of NZ_JBIFFV010000003.1, from coordinate 298,469 downwards.
CCGTCTCACCATTGGTGATCGGCGTCAGCACTGAATAGGCGAGGTTGAAGGACATCTGCGCGAAGGCCAGTGTCAGGATCGAAAAGTAGATGCCCGAGCGCCGCAGGCTGATGTAGCCGATGAGTGCCGAGAACAGCCCGGCCATGATGACGGCGAGTACCAGCGCGGGCACGACGTTGTAGCTGAGCAGTTTGAACATCCAGACGGCAGAGTAGGAACCGACCCCCAGAAAGGCCGCATGGCCAAAGGAGAGATAGCCGGTCAACCCGAAGAGGATGTTGAACCCGATGGCGAAGATGCCAAAGATCACAAAGCGTTGCATCAGGTCGGGGTAGCCGGCGTTGAACTGTGCAAGGCCCGAATCCGCCGGAAAGGGGTTGAGGATGAAGGGGGCGAAGAGCGTGAGAACGATCACGACCCCCAAGAGAAGCGTATCGCGTTTTTCCAGTCCGAACATGTCTTATTCCTCCATCACGCCGCGGCGCCCCATCAGACCGCGCGGGCGGACCAGCAGGATCACGATGGCAACGACGTAGATGATGATCTGGTCGATACCGTAGATGATGTTTTTGATTTCATTCATGGATGCGAGGCTTTCGAGGATGCCCAAAAGGAACCCCGCCAGCACTGCGCCGGGCAGCGAGCCCATGCCGCCGACCACGACGACGACGAAGCTCAGCACCAGAAAGTCCATGCCCATGTGATAATTCGGCGAGTTGATCGGCGCATACATCACGCCCGCAAGCCCCGCCACGGCGGCAGCAATGCCGAACATGATGGTAAAGCGGCGGTCGATGTCGATGCCCAGAAGGCCCACGGTCTCACGATCCGCCATGCCGGCGCGGACGACCATGCCGAAGGTAGTGAATTGCAAGAAAGCAAAAACCGCAGCGATGATGAGGGTGGAAAAGCCAAAGTAGACCAAGCGCCAATAGGGGTAGGCTAAAGACGTGTCCAACCCCAAAAGCGGGGCAAAATCGAAGCTGCCCACGAAAGCCTGCGGCGCAGGGGTGGGGATCGGGTTTGCGCCGTAGAAATATTTGACGACTTCCTGCAGGACGATGGCAAGGCCGAAGGTCACGAGGATCTGGTCCGCATGGGGACGCTTATAGAAGTGCTTGATCAGTCCGCGTTCCATGATGAAGCCAATCAGCAGCATCACCGGGATCGCAAAGAGGATCGCCAGCGGCACCGACCAGTCAATGATCGCCTGTCCCGTTTCCGGCCCGAACCATTGTTCGACATAGGGGGTTTTGACCTTTAGCGGATTGCCGAGGAAATCCTTCTTGGTCTCGTCGATGGTCTCGACGCTCAGCGTCAGAATGCGTTGCAGCGTGACCGAACAGAAGGCCCCGATCATGAAAAGCGCCCCATGGGCGAAATTGACCACGCCAAGGGTGCCAAAAATCAGCGTCAGCCCGAGCGCAATGAGCGCATAGGCCGAGCCTTTGTCGAGGCCGTTGAGTATTTGCAGAAGGATTGCGTCCATGGTCCCCACCTGTAAGGGAAGCGTTTACAAGCGGCCTTGCCGCTTGCAGCGATAAAAAGGGCGCGCAGGATCAGGCCCGCGCGCCATCTGATGTCAGCGGATCACGCGCCGGGGTTGCATTTGCCCAGATCACCGCCCGCGAACATCGGGTGATCGGGGGCATATTCGACCTGTGCACGGGGCGTCTGTTCGACGATCTCCAGCGTGTCGTATTCGTTGGTCGGGTTCTCCGCCCCCTTCATCACGAGCACGTCCTTGAAACACTGGTGATCGTCCGCACGGTAGAGCGTCGGCCCGTTGCCCAGACCGTCGAACTCATAGCCCTCAAGCGCCTCGACCACGGCGCAGGGGTTGAACGAGCCTGCGCGTTCCACCGCATCGGCATAGAGCAGCGTTTGCACGTAGCAGGTATGCGCCGAGTTCGAGGGCGGGCGGCCATATTTCTCACCAAAGGATTTGGTGAAGGCCTTCGACCCCTCATCCTGCAGCTGCCAGTTCCAGTTCATCGAGCCGATAACCCCCTGCACGTTGGCCCCGGCACCGGCGGCCATCAGTTCGGAGTAGAGCGGCACGACGATCTCGAACTTCTTGCCGTTGACCTCTTTGTCGAGCAGGCCGAACTGCACCGCGTTGGTGAGCGAGTTCACCATGTTTCCGCCGTAGTGGTTCAGCACCAGCACGTCGGCGCCCGAGTTCAGCACCGGCGCGATATAGGAGGAGAAATCGGTCGAGGCGAGCGGCGTCAGCACGTTCTCCACGGTCTCCCAGCCCATCGCCTCGGTCGCGGCGGCGATGGATTCCTGCTGGGTCCAGCCCCAGTTGTAATCCGCGGTCAGGTGATAGGCGCGACGCTCAGAGCCATAGGCGTTTTTCAGCACCGGGGCGAGGGCGGCAGCGGACATATAGGCGTTGAAGAAATGCCGGAAGCCATTGGCCTTGCGGTCCTTGCCGGTGGTGTCATTGGCGTGGGTCAGACCCGCCATGAAGATCACGCCCGCCGATTGGCAAAGGTCTTGCACCGCCACGGCCACGCCCGAGGACGAGCCGCCGTTGATCATCACCGCGCCGTCTTTTTCGATCATCGACTTGGCGCTGGCGCGGGCGGCGTCGGATTTGGTCTGGGTGTCGCCGGTGACATATTCGACCTTCTTGCCCAGAATGCCGTTCCCTTTCAGCGCCTTGGAGCTGAAGGTGTTCATCATGCCGCCGTCGCCCCCGCCATTGAGGTGTTCGACCGCAAGCTCCTGCGCGCGCAGCTCATCCAGACCTTCTTCGGCATAGGGGCCGGTCTGGGGCACGTTGAAGCCAAGCGTCACGGTGCTGCCCGTGGGGGCGTTGGTAAAGCCCGCGTGATTTTCCGCGCGCAGATAGGTCGGCAGCGCCAACCCTGCACCGGCAACCGCGCCGGTCTGGATAAGTCCGCGGCGTGTCAGTTTCGTAAACGACATGAAGTCCTCCCTTTTTTGTAAGTCGCGGCAGCGGAACCTCCCCCCGATGCCACAACACGCAATAGTGCAAAGAAACTATGGCGCGGAAAATGAAAACCGATCAATAAGGCGCTTGATCGAAACGATTTTTTTGTAAATATATTCGCAATACTGCCGGGAGGATTGTAAAGAATATGATATTGCGGCGCAGAAAGGCCTTGAAACAACGGGCGAAACATAGGGCCAGGACGTCCCATGCGTGAGGGTCTGACCGGCAGCCGCATTCGTGAGCGGCGTGTGATGGCGGGGCTGAAACAGGCCGAGCTTGCGCAGCAAAGCGGCATCTCGGCCAGCTATCTTAACCTCATCGAACACAATCGGCGCAGAATCGGCGGAAAGCTCTTGCTCAATATCGCCCATGCGCTTGGGGTCGAGCCGCAGGCGCTGACCGAAGGGGCCGAAGCCGCGCTGATCGCCACACTGCGCGAGGCGGCAGAGGATGCGGGGCTGACCGGGCCCGAGGGCGACCGGGCGGATGAATTCGCGGGGCGGTTTCCGGGCTGGGCCAAGGTGCTGGCCAACAGCCAGCGGCGCATTGCGGCGCTGGAGCAGACGGTCGAGGCGCTCTCGGACCGTCTGGCCCATGATCCGCAACTTGCCACCTCCATGCACGAACTATTGAGTACCGCCGCGGCGATCCGTTCTACCGCCGCTATTCTGGCCGAAACGGACAGTTTGCAGGCCGAGTGGCGCGACAGGTTTCACGCCAATATCCACCAAGACAGCCGCCGCCTGTCCGACAGCGCGCAAGCGCTGGTGACCTATTTCGACAATGCCGCCGAGACCCGAGAGGTCGCTCATTCGCCACAGGCCGAGGTTGAGAGTTTCCTCGCCGCGCATGACTACCGTTTCGACCCTTTGGAAGAGGCGCGCGCCCCGCAGGCGGCGATTGCGGCGCTGGTCGAACAGGCCGAAACGCTTAAAACCAAGGCCGCGCAGCATATCGCGACGGGAGTGTTGCAACAGATCGCCCGCGACGCGGCGGCGCTGCCTTTGGCAAGGCTGGAGCGGGCGACGGCGGAGGCGGGGCATGACCCTGCCGAACTGGCGCGGGCACTCGATCAACCGATGGGCCGGGTGCTGCGGCGCTTGGCCTCACTGCCCGACCTCGGCGCGGGGCTGGTGGTTTGTGACCGCTCTGGCAGCGTCACATTCGCCAAGTCGGTCGAAGGTTTCACCGTGCCGCGCTTTGGCGCCTGCTGCCCGCTTTGGCCGCTCTTTGCGGTGCAGGGGCAGCCGGGGTTGGTGATGAAATCCCGCGTCATGCAGATGGGGCGCGGGCAGGCGCAGTTCGAGGCGATTGCCACCTGTGAGGTGCAGGCCGCCGCCGCCTATAACACGCCGCCGCTGAGCCAGTCGGTCATGCTGCTCTTGCCGGTGCCCTCGGGGGCGGCGCCTGCGCAGCCGGTGGGGGCGACCTGTCGCATTTGCCCGGTCGAAGGATGCCGCGCGCGGCGCGAGCCTTCGATCCTGCGCGAGGGGATCTAAGGCCGCGCGGAAGGCAGTTTTTGACAGGGCTGGCAAACCGATGCATGCTCCCCCCGGTGCGCGAGACCCCGCAGCAAGACGGGGCGGCCGCACACCGAGGGGGAGACTTTTTGCCGATGAGCAAACTCGTAGTTCTGGTGGAGGACGAGGTGAATATCGCCGAGGCCATCCGCTTTTTGCTAAGCCAAGAGGGCTGGCGTGTGGAGACCTTGGCCAATGGGTCGGGGGCGGTGGAGGTGATCCGTAAGGCATCGCCGGATCTGGTGATGCTCGACGTGATGCTGCCGGGCAAAAGCGGTTTCGAGATATTGGACGAGCTGCGCGGTGACCCCGAAACCGGCGCGTTGCCGGTGCTGATGCTGACCGCGCGGGGCCAGAGCCGGGACCGTGCCATGGCCGAAAAGGCGGGCGTCAGCCGCTTCATGACCAAGCCGTTTTCGAATGCCGAAATGCTCGACGCGGTGCGCGACCTGATCGCCAGTTGATCCGCCATGCCCCGTAGGCCGATCTTTCTGGAAAAACGCGGCTACCGTCAGCGGCGGATGATGGATGCGGTGCGCCTGCTGCCGTTTCTGGGGTTGATGCTGTGGATGGTGCCGCTGCTCTGGCCCGTGCCAGCGGACAGCCCGGACCCCACGGCACCGACCATCCCGATGAGCGTGGCGCTGCGCTATCTCTTTGGGGTTTGGGCGCTGCTGATCTTGGGGACATGGGCGCTTTGGCGGCGGACGCGGGATGTGGTCTCGGGTGAGGATGCAGCGCAGCCGGACGGGCCGCGCTGATGGTGTCGCTCAACCAGTTGGTGGCGGTCTGCCTGATGTATGTGGCGGGGCTGTTCATCGTGGCCTTCGCCGCCGAACGCGCGGCGCTGCGCGGGCAGGGCGGCTGGCTGCTGCGCTCGCCACTGGTTTATACCCTGTCGCTGTCGATCTATTGCACCGCTTGGACCTTTTACGGCGCGGTGGGATATGCGGCGCGCTCGGGGCTGGAATATGTGACCATCTACCTCGGCCCTTCGCTGGTGATGATCGGCTGGTGGTGGGGGCTGCGGCGTTTGGTGCGGATCGGGCGAAGCCATCGCGTCACCTCGATTGCGGACCTGATTTCATCGCGCTACGGCAAGTACAACACGCTGGCGATCGTCGTGACGGTCATGGCCGTGATCGGTGTGACGCCCTATATCGCGCTGCAATTGCAATCGGTTATCCTGTCGCTGTCGATCTTCGCGGCCGCCGACGTGCCGCTGGCCGAGGCAGGGGGCGATGTGATCAACCGGGGGCAGGCGGCGCTTTGGGTCGCAGCGGGGCTGACGCTCTTTACCGTGCTTTTCGGCACTCGGAACCTGACCGTAAACGAACGGCATCACGGCGTGGTCATCGCCATCGCGGTGGAGGCGGTGGTCAAGCTCTTGGCGCTGGTGGCGGTGGGGGTCTACGTCATCTGGGGGCTGGCCGGCGGCTTGGGCGAGACTTTGGCCCGGATAGACGCCTCCGCCATCGGCCAATGGGAGGTGCAGGGCAGCCGTTGGGCCGCGTTGACCGTGCTTTCGGGGGCCGCGCTTTTGTGCCTGCCGCGCATGTTCCAAGTCATGGTTGTCGAGAACGACGACGAGCGGCAGTTGCAAATCGCAAGCTGGGCCTTCCCCCTTTACCTCATGCTGATGAGCCTTTTCGTCGTGCCCATCGCGGTGGTGGGGCTGGACCTGATGCCCGAAGGCGCGAACCCCGATCTTTTCGTGCTGAGCCTGCCGCTCAGCCAAGGGCAAAACGGACTGGCGATGCTGTCTTTCTTGGGCGGTTTCTCTTCGGCGACCTCGATGGTGATCGTCGCCACGCTGGCGCTCTCGACCATGGTCAGCAACCATATTGTCATGCCGATCTGGTTGGCCCTGCGCCGCGATGGTGCGACGCAGTCGGGGGATGTGCGCAATATCGTCATCCTTGCGCGGCGGCTGTCGATCTTCTGCGTGGTGGGCTTGGGTTATCTCTATTATCGCGCCTCGGGCGGCAGCGGGGCGCTGGCAGCGATCGGCACGATCTCTTTCGGTGGGGTGGCGCAGTTTCTGCCCGCGATGCTGGGCGGGGTGCTCTGGCGCGGGGCCACGCGGACCGGCGCGCTTTGCGGGCTGGGCACGGGCTTTGTGCTTTGGGTTTTTACCATGTTGCTGCCGAGTTTCGGCCCGGATGTGGCCCTGTCGACCGCGACTTTGGAGCAGGGGCTTTGGGGCCTCGCTTGGCTGCGGCCCGAGGCGCTTTTCGGACTGCCGGGGATCGACCCGACGGTGCATGCGGTGGTCTGGAGCCTCGCGCTCAACGCGCTGGTTTTCGTGGTCGTGTCTCTCTTTAGCTTCCCCACACCGTTGGAGCGGCTTCAGGGCGCGCAATTCGTCAATGTCTTTGACCATTCCGGCCCGGCGCGGGGGTGGACGGCCTCGGTCGCGGGCAGCGAAGACCTGATGATCATGGCGCAGCGTATCTTGGGCGCAACGGAGGCGCAGGCTTTTTTCACCCGTGAGGCCGAGCGGCAAGGGCAGGGGCAGCGTCTGCCGGAGCCCACGCCGCGATTCGTGCAGGCGCTGGAGCGGGAGTTGGCGGCCTCTGTCGGGGCGGCCACGGCCCATGCAATGGTGGCGCAGATCGTCGGCGGAGCCTCGGTCTCGGTCCAAGACCTTTTGGCCGTGGCCGACGAATCCGCGCAGATGCTGGAGTATTCCAGCCAGTTGGAGGCCAAGTCCCGCGAGTTGACCGAGACGGCGGCGCAGCTGCGCGCGGCGAATGAGAAGCTGACGCAGCTGTCGCTGCAAAAAGACAGTTTCCTCAGCCAGATCAGCCATGAATTGCGCACGCCGATGACCTCGATCCGCTCGTTTTCCGAGATCCTGCGCGATGCGCCCGGTCTCACGGACGCCGACAAGAACCGCTATGCCACGATTATCCATAGCGAGACGATCCGCCTGACGCGGCTATTGGATGACCTGTTGGACCTCTCGGTGCTGGAGAACGGGCAGGTGACGCTGAACCAGCGCGAGGGCAACCTGCGTGATCTGCTGGATCTGGCGGTGACCACGGCGCAGGCGGGGGCCACGCGGCCGCTCAAAGTGCTGCGTGATCCGCAGGCCGAGGATATCGTGCTGACCAGCGATCTCGACCGGCTGGTGCAGGTCTTTATCAACCTCGTCACCAACGCCCGTAAATACTGCGCCGCCGATCACCCACAATTGGTGATCACCCCGCGGGTGACGGCGCAGGGGCTGGTGATTGATTTTGTCGACAACGGCCATGGGATCGACGCAGGGTCAGAGGCGCTGATTTTCGAGAAGTTCTCGCGCATCACGGGGGAGGGCGATGGCGCGGGGCTTGGCCTTGCCATCTGCCGTGAGATCATGTGCCGCTTGGGCGGAGAGATCAGCTTCCTGCGCGATGTGCCCGGCACGGCCTTCCGGGTGCAACTGCCCGCCCGTGCCTTGACCGCAGCGGCGTAAAATACCGGCCCCCGATGGGACCGGCAGAGACCTCAGGTATAGCTTTGCCCCAGCATGGGGCGCATGTTTTCAAGGTCATACCCGCCCTGACGCGCCGCTTCGATGATCGCGTCGCTGTCCATCGCACCGGCTTGGCCCAAGGCCCAAGCGATGGTGGAGCGGGTGCCCGAGGCGCAATAGGCCAGCACGGTGTCATCGGTCTCCACGCCAAGGGCGCGGTTCTGGGCGATGACATCGGGGGTCATGGTCTGATGGGTCAGCGGCTGTTCGGCAAAGGCAATCCCTGCGGCCTCGGCCGCGTCGCGCATGGCGGCGGCCTGATGGCTGGGCGGCACTTCCGCGTCGGGGCGGTTGCACAGGATGCGGGTGATGCCTTGGGCGCGCAGGCTTTCCATGTCACCGGGCTCGATCTGCGGGGCGACGAAATAGCGGGGGGTGATTTGGCGAATATCCATGGGCCGATTTAAGCAGATGCAGCGGCCCTGTCCAGCACCGCCGAAGCGGGCCGTTCAAACCTGCCGATCAGCCCAGCGAAATCCCGAGGATCACCAGCATCAGGCCGATGACAGAGAGAAACAGCGCGCCCATGTTCAGCGGCACGACCTTGCGCAGCACCACGCGCATCTCCTCATCGTCGAGCTGCGCGCGTTTTGCACGGCTCACCTTGATGATGCACCAGCCCAGACCGAGCAATCCCAAGAGGGACAGACCCGCACCGCCCCAGACCATGAGATCGAAAATAGATGTGTTTGCGCTTTCCATGGGGCCAGAGCTACGCCAAACCGCCAAGGGGGGCAAGTCCCGCTTGCGGGCTAGGCGTGCAGCCTGTAGTCAAACCCGCCAGAGCCAGCCATTCCGTGAGGACTTCCCATGAGCGATACCAGCACCAATCCCGATGTCGTCGAATCCCAGGGCGACGCGACCTACCGGGTCACCGCCAATGAGCTGCGCCAGTTCGTCGAGCGGATCGAGCGTTTGGACGCCGAGAAGAAAGACCTTGCCGAACAGCAAAAAGAGGTGATGGCCGAAGCGAAATCGCGCGGCTACGACACCAAGGTGCTGCGCAAGGTGATCGCCTTGCGCAAGCGCGACAAGGACGACATCGCCGAAGAAGAAGCGGTGATGGAGATGTACAAGGAAGCCTTGGGCATGTGAGCGCCCTGCCGCAGCGGACCTGAATTTTCCGCGCGGCCTTGAACGCCTGCGGCCCATCCCCATCTGCATCGGGCGTCTGCGCGGTCTCCGCGGCGCCCGATGGTCTGAGGCCGGTGAGATTTTTCCCGTGAACATTCTATTTGTCCTTGGTGGTCTGCTGGGGCTCGTGCTCGGTGGTGAGTATCTGGTGCGCGGCGCGGTGGCGCTGGCGCAGAGGGTGGGCTTGTCGCCCTTGGTGATCGGGCTGACGGTCGTGGGCTTTGGCACCTCGGCACCTGAATTGGTGACCTCGGTTCAGGCGGCTTTGCTGGGTGCGCCGGACATCGCGCTTGGCAATGTCGTGGGATCGAACATCGCGAATATCCTGCTGATTCTCGGCCTTGCGGCGGTGATCGCCCCGGTGGCCATCTCTGGGCGTAGTTTCGCGCGGGACGGGACGGTCATGCTGGCGGCGAGCCTGCTGTGCCTCGGCGCCGTGCTGCTGGGGCAGGTGGATCGGCTTGCGGGGGGTGTCGCCCTCATGTGGCTGGCGGCCTATCTGATTTACACCTTTCGCAGCGACCGAAGCGCGGCGGAGGCGATGGCGCCGCTGCCGGATCAAGCGCCGTTTTGGCGGGCGCTCGTCTGGCTGCTTGGGGGGCTTTTGCTGACCATTCTTTCGGCGCGCTTTCTCGTCACCGGGGCCGTGGCGCTTGCGCAGGCCGTGGGGCTGTCGGAGGCGGTGATCGGGTTGACCATCGTGGCCGTGGGCACCTCCATGCCGGAATTGGTCACGTCCATCATCGCCGCACGGCGCGGGCAGAGCGATGTGGCATTGGGCAATGTCGTCGGCTCCAACATTTTCAACATCCTCGGCGTGCTGGGCATCACCGCGCTGATCCAGCCGGTGGGGGTGGGCGCGCAGATCGCCACGCTCGACATCTGGGTGATGCTGGGCGCCACCGTGGCGCTGATCGCCTGCGCCTTTGGCGGGCGGCTTTCACGCGGGCAGGGGGCGCTCTTTGCGCTGGCCTATGTGGCCTATGTCGCCGTGCTTTTGGTCTAGCCCGGCACTGGGTTGTCCGGCGGGGCTGGGGGCGAATTCTGCGGATGTGGCGCGATGGGCCGCGGACCCCCTTGCGCAGGCGGTTCAACACCCATAGAAGGACACAAATTTTCGCCCGCGCCCCCGCCGCGCGGCCTTACCCTATGGAGCACACATGCAGGTCAACGAGACGCTGAACGAAGGTCTGAAACGCGGTTACAACATCACCGTCACCGCCGATGAGCTTGAAGCCAAGGTCAACGAGAAGCTGGCCGAAGCGCAGCCCGAAGTCGAGATGAAGGGCTTCCGCAAGGGCAAGGTGCCGATGGCGCTGCTGAAAAAGCAGTTTGGCCAGCGGATCATGGGTGAAGCGATGCAGGAAAGCATCGACGGCGCCATGAACGAGCATTTCGAGAAGACCGGTGACCGCCCCGCGATGCAGCCCGAGGTCAAGATGACCAATGAGGACTGGAAAGAAGGCGATGATGTCGAAGTCTCTATGTCCTACGAAAAGCTGCCTGAGATTCCCGAAGTTGATCTGAGCAAGATCGAACTGGAAAAGATGGTGGTCAAAGCTGACGATGCGGCTGTCGAAGAAGCGCTGGCGAGCCTTGCCGAGACCGCGCAGGACTTCAAAGCCCGCGAAGAGGGTGCCAAGGCGGAAGATGGCGATCAGGTTGTGATCGACTTCAAAGGCTCCGTCGACGGCGAAGAATTCGAAGGCGGTGCGGCGGAAGATTACCCGCTGGTGCTGGGCTCCAACTCCTTCATCCCCGGTTTCGAAGAGCAGCTGGTTGGCGTGAAAGCGGGCGAAGAGAAATCTGTCGTCGTCAACTTCCCCGAAGAGTATCAGGCCGCGCATCTGGCCGGTAAGGAAGCGACCTTCGCTTGCACCGTGAAAGAAGTGAAAGAGCCCGTCGCCGCTGAAGTGAACGACGAGATGGCCAAGAAATTTGGTGCCGAGGATCTCGAAGCGCTGAAAGGTCAGATCGCTGAGCGTCTGGAAGCGGAATATGCCGGTGCATCGCGTGCCGTGATGAAGCGTAACCTGCTGGACGCGCTCGACAAAGAGGTCAGCTTCGACCTGCCGCCGTCGCTGGTCGACGCCGAAGCCAAGCAGATCGCGCATCAGCTGTGGCACGAGGAAAACCCCGACGTTCAGGGCCATGACCACCCCGAGATCGAGCCCACAGACGAGCACAAGACATTGGCCGAGCGCCGCGTCCGTCTGGGCCTGCTGCTGGCCGAGCTGGGCCAGAAAGCCGACGTTCAGGTGACCGACGCCGAGATGACCCAAGCGATCATGAACCAGGCGCGTCAGTACCCGGGTCAGGAGCGCCAGTTCTTTGAATTCGTGCAGCAGAACCAGCAGATGCAGCAGCAGATGCGCGCGCCGATCTTCGAGGACAAGGTTGTCGATCACGTGGTCGAACAGGCCAAGGTGACCGAGAAAGAAATCTCGAAAGAAGAGCTTCAGAAAGCTGTTGAAGAGCTGGAAGACGAGTAAGTCTTACCAGATCGGAATTTGGGGCAGGGGCGACGGGCAACCGTCGCCCCTGTTTCCTTTGGACCGCACGATAAGCGTGACCTTTGCCTGCCACGCTGGATGGGCTTGAAGGATTACCGAACCTACTGCCGACGGCCCGCCCGGGGGCACCCCGGGCATCGCCCTCCCTCCCCCCCCGGAGGGCGATTTTGCGAGGTCTCGGTTGAGTGCGGCATTGGTGGAGGCGGCGCCGATCCGTCGAACTCAAACGCGGCAACGCCCCCCGAGGGAGGGCGCTGCCCTTTGTGGCAGTGTCAGATGCTGATACGTATCGGGGATGTCACAAAGTAATCCGGAACTGCGCGAAACCGTCTTCCGTGTCGCCTACCTGTTCCATCTCTACGCCGGTCACCTCATCGACGTATTCCGCCGCCTTCGGCCCTGTTTCGAACAATACGCTCGTCCCCTCCAACGGCGAGAAACGCCAGTTGCCATCTGCGCGGGGGCTGATGGTGCCTTTCTCGACGATATAGCGCACGATGACATCGCGGTTGGTGTCTGGCCCCTCGAACACGATGGTATCGCCCATGGCACCGGGGAAGGCACCGCCGCCGCTGGCGCGGTAGTTGTTGGTGGCGATGATGAATTCGGCCTTCGGATCAACGGGTTTGCCTTCGAACTCAAGGTTCACGATCCGGCTCGCCTCAGGGTTTGCCACGGTGCCCTTGGGGCCGAATTTGGAAGGCTGGCTAAGGTCGATCTGATAGCTCACCCCGTCGATCACGTCGAAATTATAGCTGGGGAACTCCGGGTTCAGCAGTGGTTGGTTGGCCTTGCCGGGGGTGATCTGGTTGAACATGCCAGCAGAGCGTTCGAGCCAATCCTTCACCTGCGCCCCGGTCACGCGCACCGCGCGGGCGGTGTTGGGGTAGAGGTAGAGGTCGGCAACATTCTTGATCGCCACATCGCCTTTGGGCACATCAGTATAATACTCCGACCCGCCACGGCCACCGGCCTTGAAGGGGGCGGCGGCAGAGAGGATCGGCAGCCCCTCATGCGCGGTGCCCTTGAGCATCTGTTCGATATACCAGCGCTGCGCGTTTGAGACGACCTGCACCGAAGGATCATCCGCCACCAGTGCGAAATAGCTGTGCAGATTGGCATCTGTCTTGCCCACGGCGCGGCGGACATAGGCCAGCGTCTCGTCATGGTCCTGCTGGACGGAGGCGAGCACCTCGGCATCGCTTTCCACCAGCGGCATCACTGAGCGGTCTTCGTTGCGCTGCGAAATGGCGCGGGCCTCGGCGCTGTGGCTGGCGATGCGCCAGCCGCTGCCGTCACGTTCAAGCATCAGGTCGATCAGGCCGAGGTGGCTGCCCCAGAATCCGCCCATGGTGGCGGGCTTGCCGTGGATCGTGCCCTCGCTAACGTCCACGCCCGGATAGTCCGCATAGCTGCCCGAGGGGAAGACGAGGTGGCTGTGCCCGGTCATGATGGCGTCGATCCCTTCCACAGCGGCGAGGGGGACAGAGGCGTTTTCCATCATATCCTCTTCCTTGGCCGCACCGATGCCCGAGTGGGACAGGGCAATGATGATGTCCGCGCCTGCCTCTTTCATCTGCGGCACCCATGCGCGGGCAGCCTCAAGGATATCGCGGGCCTGCACCTTGCCTTCGAGGTGGCGGCGGTCCCAACTCATGATCTGGGGCGGGACAAAGCCGATGATGCCGATCTTGATGGGATGCGTCTCGCCCGCGCCATCGGTCAGCATACGGTCCAGCAAGACATAGGGTTTGACCAGCGTCTGGTCGTCGCTTGGCTTGGCGCCGATCTTTTTGACGACATTGGCGCTGACCACGGGGAATTCGGCCCCGGCGAGGGATTTCATCAGAAAGTCGAGCCCGTAATTGAACTCGTGATTGCCCAGGGTCGAGGCGTCATAGCCAAGCGTGTTCATCGCTTGGATCACCGGATGCATATCGCCCTCTTTCATGCCGCGCTCATAGGCGATGTAATCGCCCATCGGATTGCCCTGCAAAAAGTCGCCATTGTCGAGCATCAGCGTATTGGTCGCCTCGGCGCGGATCGACTTGACGATGCTCGCGGTGCGGGCAAGGCCCACGGTGTCGACATCCTTGTCGGCGTAATAGTCGTAAGGAAAGACATGCACATGCAGGTCCGTCGTCTCCATCAACCGCAGATGGGCTTGATTGGCCGCGGCGCGGAGAGAGAAGGGGTGCAGGGCCAGCAATCCGGCAGTGCCGGCGAGGAAGTGACGGCGGTTGAGGCGGAGGGTCATGCGGCGTTCCTTCTGTCGTGGTCAACACCTACCTGAGGCGAAGCGAGAGGCCGCGCAAGCCCGAAAATTAATCACCCGTCCCGTAGGCCGGTTTCCACAAGCATGCCGCGGCGCTTGGCCTCGTAATAGTAACCGCGGGCGTACCATTTGATGGCGGTGCCATGGTCACCGTCCGACAGGAGCCAGGCGCCGCGCAGGTATTTTAGCGCGTATTTCAGATTGGTATCGGCATCCAAAAGATCGGAAGGCTGGCCCTGAAATCCCATCGACCGCGCGGTGGCGGGCAGGATTTGCAGCAGCCCATAATAGGGGCCGTTTCGGGCGCGGGGATTGTGGGTGCTTTCGCGGATGGCCAGACGGTGAACCAAGGGGCGCGGCAGCTCATAGAAGTCGGCCCAGTGGTTGATCTTGCGCCGCAGTTCGGGCGTTTCATTCGGGTGCAGCGGCAGGGCGGGGCGCTGCGGCGGCGCGGGAGAGACATCGGGCGCGGCACTGCACGCGGTGATCGTGCTGGCGGCGATGAACGAAAGGAACATGCGGCGTGTGGTCTGAGGCATGATGCACCGGAGGCTTGTTATATCCGGCGCGAAGATCACCCCATGGGGGCAATCGGGCAAGGGTGCAGGCGCAGGATACGCGGCCCCTTGCCCAAGCTTCGAGGCGTCAGGCGCGGCTTTCCGCCACGCTTAAACGTCGGCGACGATTTCGCCTTTCATTTCGCCGGTCATGCGGCTTTGATCTTCGCGCTTTACCGAACGGCGGACCTCGTCGATCTTGAGTTCGGCGGCGTCGCGCGTGGCCCTGTCGGGCCATTCGGTGATCACGGCACTGGTCCGCTCAGAGGTGCGGACCACGGTGATGCGGTTGGCGCCAAAACCCTTGAGGGCGGGCAGGCGCTTTTCTTCGATGGCGCGCAGGGCCAGGTCGTAATCCGCCCCGTCGGTGAGTTCCCAAGTGGTGATGGTGATGTAACGCATGTGTCATCCTCCATGCTGAATGGAGGTATCATAGCATAAATCGCGCTGTTTTTGCAGGGCTTTGCGTCAGAGGCGCAGGCCGGGCGGTTCTCGCTCCGTCACAAAAGAAAACGCCGCGCGGGGACCGCGCGGCGTTTCATGTCAGATCGGACAGGCCGGATCAGCTGTTGCTGTCGTCCTGTGCGTCGCCCTCGGGGGTGCGCACCACGTCCGAGTCGCCGTCTTCGTCAGCGGCGGAGCCGATGTCGTCGAAGAGTTCGGAGATCTCGAATTCAGCGGCGGCTTCCTCTTCGGCGGCCAGTTCCTGAATCGATTTGCCCGATGCCTGAAGCTCGGCCTCTTCGGGCGAACGGGCAACGTTCAGCTCGATCGTGGCGTCGACTTCAGGGTGCAGGATGATGCGCACGTCGTGCACGCCCAGTTCCTTGATCGGGTTGCCTAGAACGACCTGTTTGCGGTCGATCGAGAAACCTTCGGCGGTCGCGGCTTCGGCGGCGTCACGGGTGGTGACGGAGCCGTAGAGCGCGCCGGCGTCGGAAGCGGAGCGAATCACGACGAACTGCTGACCGTTCAGCTTCTCGGCGAGTTTCTCGGCTTCTTTCTTGGTCTCGAGGTTCTGTGCTTCGAGCTGGGCTTTCTGGCCTTCAAAGGCTTCGACGTTGGCCTTGGAGGCCGACAGCGCCTTGCCCTGCGGCAGCAGGTAGTTGCGGGCATAGCCGGGCTTTACGTCCACGACTTCGCCCATCTGGCCCAGTTTGGCCACACGTTCCAGAAGGATAACTTGCATGTGCTCTCTCCTTACTTGACGGCGTAGGGCAGCAGGGCGAGGAAACGGGCGCGTTTGATGGCACGGGCCAGCTCGCGTTGTTTCTTGGCCGATACGGCGGTGATGCGGGAAGGAACGATCTTGCCACGCTCAGAGATGTAGCGTTGCAGCAGACGTGTGTCCTTGTAGTCGATCGCAGGTGCGTTGTCGCCCGAGAAGGGGCAGACTTTGCGACGGCGGAAAAATGGTTTTGCAGCCATGGTTTATGTCCTCTTCTTCAAGCTGGCGATCAACGGCGCTCGCGACGGTTGTCGCGTTCGTCACGTTTCTGCATCTGCACGGAGGGCAGTTCCTTGTGCTCGTCGACCTTGATGGTCAGGACGCGCATCACGTCATCATGCAGACGCATCAGGCGTTCCATTTCCTGCACGGCGGTCGCGGGTGCGTCCGAACGCAGGAAGGCATAGTGGCCCTTGCGGTTCTTGTTGATCTTGTAGGCCATCGTCTTGACGCCCCAGTACTCGCTGTCGACGAGCTTGCCGTCGTTGTCCGCGAGGACGGTGCCAAAGTGTTCGATGAGGCCTTCTGCTTGCGTGTTGGACAGGTCCTGACGCGCAATCATAACATGCTCATAAAGCGGCATGTGCACTCCTATTTGTATCAAGGCGCATTTCATAGGCGGGGCGGTCATCCTTGCTCCCCACCACGAGAGTCTGCGCGGTTCATATGCTGTGCAAGGAAGCGCCCGTATACACGGTTTCCCGGCTACGGCAACCCCTTGGTGGGGCCGCGTGGGCCGGGACGGGCTTGCCCTTGCGGCATGGGACGCGATACATCGGGTGAAACCGCTAATAAGAGGCTGCAACCATGAGCATCGCATTCGTTTTCCCCGGGCAGGGCGCCCAGACCATCGGCATGGGCCGCGATCTGGCCGAAGCCTACCCCGAGGCCCGCGCCGTTTTCGACGAGGTCGATGCGGCCTTGGGCGAGAAGCTGTCGGAGCTGATCTGGGAGGGCGACATCGAGACGCTGACCCTGACCGAAAACGCCCAGCCCGCGCTGATGGCGACCTCGATGGCTGCCATGGCCGCGCTGAAGGCTGAGGGTGTGACCGTTGAGAAAGCCGCTTTCGTGGCCGGTCACAGCCTCGGCGAATATTCCGCGCTCTGTGCCGCAGGTGCCCTGTCACTGGCCGACACCGCGCGGCTGCTGCGGATCCGCGGCAAGGCCATGCAGGCCGCGGTGCCGGTGGGCGAGGGCGCCATGGCGGCGATTCTCGGCCTTGGCATCGAAGAGACCGAGAAACTGGCCGAAGCCGCTGCCGAGGGCGCGGTCTGTCAGGTCGCCAATGAAAACGACCCGAGCCAGAACGTGCTCTCGGGCGAGAAGGCCGCGGTCGAACGCGCCGTCGCCATGGCCAAGGACGCCGGGGCCAAGCGCGCGCTGCTGCTGCCCGTCTCCGCCCCTTTCCATTGCCCACTGATGGGGCCGGCTGCGGAAGAAATGGCGAAAGCACTTGGCGAGGTGACCTTCAACGACCCCGTCGTGCCGCTGGTGGCCAATGTCACCGCCGAGGCGGTTTCGGACGCCGCCCGCATCCGCGAGTTGCTGGTCGAGCAGGTCACGGGCCCGGTGCGCTGGCGTTCCTCCGTCGAATGGATGGCGGCTCAAGGCGTGACCGAGGCTTGGGAGATCGGCGCGGGCAAGGCGCTTTCGGGCATGATCCGACGCATCGACAAGAGTCTCGCCACCCGCAGCATCGGCACGCCGGATGAGGTAAAAGCCGCTTCTGACGTCTGAGGCATAGAATAAGCGGCATTTCCGCCGCATCGGGGCCTCGCGCCCTTTAAGGGAATAAAGGAAGAGACATGTTCGATCTTACAGGAAAGAATGCCCTGATCACCGGCGCTTCGGGCGGCATTGGCGCGGATATCGCGCGCAAGCTGCACGCCCAAGGCGCCGCCGTTGGTCTGTCGGGCACGCGGACCGAACCGCTTGAGGCGCTAAAGGCCGAGTTGGGCGAACGCGCCCATGTGCTGCCGTGTAACCTGAGCGATATGGAGGCCGTCGACGCGCTGCCGAAACAGGCGGCGGAGGCCATGGGTTCGGTCGATATTCTGGTGAACAACGCGGGCATCACCCGCGACAATCTTTTCATGCGCATGTCGGATGACGAGTGGAATTCGGTGCTGAACGTGAACCTCACCGCGACCTTCAAGCTCTGCAAAGGGGTGATGCGCGGCATGATGAAGGCGCGTTGGGGCCGGATCATCAATATCTCCAGCGTGGTGGGCGCCACAGGCAACCCCGGTCAGGCGAATTACGCGGCCTCGAAGGCGGGTGTCGTGGGCATGTCCAAGTCGCTGGCCTATGAGGTGGCAAGCCGCGGGATCACCGTGAACGCCGTGGCGCCGGGGTTCATCACCACCGCCATGACCGACAAGCTGACGGATGAGCAAAAGTCTGGAATCATGGGGCAAATTCCCGCAGGCCGCATGGGCGACCCGGATGAGATCGCCGCCGCCGTGGTCTATCTTTCCAGCGCCGAGGCCGCTTATGTGACAGGGACCACCTTGCATGTGAACGGCGGTATGGCCATGTTGTGACCCTGCGCCTCAATAGCGTTTGCCAAGCCCGGCGCATGTGCTAAAGGGGGCGCAGAATCGAAACGGAGGGTGCTTGATCACCCCCTGCGCCTTGTGCGAACAAGGAAATAGCCGCCCCTTTTGGGGCATCCTCCAAACGCTGATCATCGGCGGGCGGAAACCAAAAGGGGCCTTGAATGGCCCGAAGACATGAGGACTTATTATGAGCGACGTCGCAGACCGCGTGAAAAAGATCGTTGTAGAACACCTGAGCGTGGAAGAGGACAAAGTGACTGAGAATGCGTCGTTCATCGACGATCTCGGCGCAGACAGCCTCGACACCGTGGAACTGGTGATGGCGTTCGAAGAAGAGTTCGGCATCGAGATCCCCGATGACGCGGCTGAGAACATCCAGACCGTTGGCGATGCGGTCAAGTTCATCAAAGAAGCCTCCTAAGGCTTTGCCGGGCGACCGGCGGATTTGAGTTTTGAAAACGGCGTTGTTCCTAGCGGAATGACGCCGTTTTTATTTGTCTGGACGGGGTGGGCTTGTCCCTTGGAGGCGGAGGCCGCATGTCTGCGCCAAGAAGTCTCAAGCGTGAAGGCAATTCACCCCATGTCCCGCACGATCCCGACCATCAACACCGCCAGACTGACCCTGCGCGCCATGCGCGCCGAGGACTTTCAGCGCTATGCCGAGATTTGGGCGATGCCCGATGTGGCGGACCGGATCCTCGACCAACCTCGGCCCAAGGGGCAGTCATGGGACGCTTTTCTGCGCAACGCGGGCCATTGGCAGATCACGGGATTTGGGCAGTGGGCGGTGCAGCTCCATCGCCAGCGCGAGATGTTGGGCCAGACCGGTTTCGTCTTTGGCACCCGCAATTTCGGTGAGGATTTCGACACTTATCCCGAAGCGCGGCTGGTCTTGGCCCCTCAGGCGCAGGACCAGCGGCTGGGAGCCGAGGCCGCCCGCGCCGCGCATGAGTGGTTTGATCGGGTGATCACGGGCCGGACGGTTTGCGTGATCTCTGCGGGGAACGAGGCCGCTTTGCGGATCGCGGGGGCGCTTGGCTATCAGGCGCTGCGCGACGTGACAACGGCAGGCGGCGCGGTGCATCTGATGACCCGGCGCGGCCCGCCGGACTGAGCCCCAATCGGGCGGCGGCCCCTGAGATCTGACCCATCGGCGTTTTTGCGCTTTGCCTGCGGACCCCTGCCGATATGCTTGTGCCTACAGGCTTTTGCAGGGTAAGAGGTTCGCCGAGACATTATCGGCAAGGGGCACTGAGATGCGCAGAGTTGTAGTAACGGGTTTGGGTTTGGTTACCCCGCTCGCGGACGGCGTGGAAGAAAGCTGGAAACGGATCCTCGATGGGCAATCCGGGGCCGGGCCGATCACCGGCTTTGACGCCAGCAAACTGGTGACCCAATACGCTTGCGAAGTCCCTTTGGGTGACGGCAGCGATGGCACCTTCGATGCCAATAAATACATGGAGCCGAAAGAACAGCGCAAGGTCGATACCTTCATCCTCTTCGGCATGGCGGCCGCCCAGCAGGCGGTTGAAGATTCGGGCTGGATGCCGACCGAACAGGAAGATCAGGAGCGCACCGGCGTTCTGATTGGCTCGGGCATCGGGGGGTTGAACTCCATCGCCAATACTGCCGTGATGATGCACGAAAAAGGCCCGCGCCGGGTCAGCCCCTTCTTCGTACCGGGCGCGCTGATCAACCTGATCTCGGGTCAGGTGTCGATCCGCTATGGTTTCAAGGGGCCGAACCACTCGGTCGTGACCGCCTGCTCGACCGGCGCGCATGCCATCGGCGATGCGGCGCGGCTGATCAAATACGGTGATGCGGATGTGATGATCGCGGGCGGTGCCGAGGCGGCGATTTGCGAGATCGGCATGGCGGGCTTTAACGCCTGCAAGGCGCTGTCGACCAAACGCGGCGACGATCCGCAAAAGGCCAGCCGCCCCTATGACGTGGACCGCGACGGTTTCGTCATGGGCGAGGGCGCGGGCATCGTGGTGCTGGAAGAGTATGAACACGCCAAGGCGCGCGGTGCCAAAATCTATGCCGAGGTCTTGGGCTATGGCCTTTCGGGCGATGCGCATCACATCACCGCCCCTTCCGAGGATGGCGAGGGCGGCGAACGCTCCATGCGGGCTGCGCTGAAGAACGCGGGGCTGGAGCCTGCGGATGTGGATTACATCAACGCGCATGGCACCTCGACCATGGCCGACACGATTGAATTGGGCGCGGTCGAGCGTCTGATGGGCGATGCGGCGGGCAATGTGACCATGTCTTCGACCAAATCCGCCACCGGGCACCTTTTGGGCGCCGCGGGTGCGATCGAGGCGATCTTCTGCATGCTCGCGATCCGAGATCAGGTGGCGCCGCCGACGATCAACCTCGACAATCCGGCGGTGGAGACCAAGATCGATCTCGCGCCGAACAAGAAGGTCGAGCGCAAGATCGACGTGGCGCTTAGCAACTCCTTTGGGTTCGGCGGCACCAACGCTTCGGTTCTGTTCGGGAAAGTCAGCTAAATGTGGCGTCATATCGCCTCTAACGCCGTGACGTTTCTGTTGGTCGGCCTGTTTCTGCTTGGGGGGATCATCCTCTGGGGCAAGTCGGCCTATGTCTCGGAAGGGCCGTTGGAGCAGGCGATCTGTGTGCAGGTCGAGCGCGGCTCGAATATGCGGCAGGTGAGCCAGAACCTTGAGGAACAGGGCGCGGTTTCCTCGCCCGCGATCTTTCGCATTGGCGCGGATTATGAGGAGAAGTCGAGCAGCCTGAAAGCGGGCAGCTTTCTGGTGCAGCCCGGCACCTCGATGCAGGGGATCGTGGATATCGTGACCCAAGGCGGGGCCAGCACCTGCGGCACCGAGGTTGTTTATCGCGTGGGCGTGAACCGGGTGAGCGTGCAGGTTCGCGAGTTGGACCCGGTCACCAGCCGTTTCGTCGAACGCGCAGAGTTCACGCCGGGTGAGGAAGAGGCCCCTGAGGCATATTCCGAAATCTCCAGCAAGAACGACACGCGGTTTCGTGTGGCATTGGCCGAAGGTGTGACCAGCTGGCAAGTTGTCGAAGCGCTCAAGCAGGTCGAGCAATTGACTGGCGAGGTTGAGGAGCTTCCGGCCGAGGGCAGCCTCGCGCCCGATAGCTATGAGGTGCGCCCGGGCGACGACCGCGCCGAGGTGATCGCACGAATGGCCGCAGCGCAAGAGGTGCTCTTGGCCGAAGCCTTTGAGGCGCGCGACCCCGATCTGCCGATCGAGACGCCCGAAGAACTGTTGATCCTTGCGTCGATCATCGAAAAGGAAACCGGTGTCGCTGCCGAACGTGAGCAGGTGGCGAGCGTTTTCGTGAACCGTTTGAACCAAGGGATGCGGCTTCAGACCGACCCCACGGTGATCTACGGGGTAACCGAGGGCAAGGGCGTGCTGGGCCGGGGACTGCGGCGCTCGGAACTGCGGGCAGAGACGCCGTGGAACACCTATGTGATCGACGGTCTGCCGCCCACCCCCATCGCCAACCCGGGCCGGGCGAGCCTGATGGCGGCGGCGCAACCGGCGGAGACGGATTTCGTTTTCTTCGTGGCGGATGGCACCGGGGGGCACGCTTTTGCGGAAACCTTGGACGAGCATAACCGCAATGTCGCACGCTGGCGCGAGATCGAGGCGGAGCGCGGCGCGGAAGCGGCGGGCAATGCCTCAACGGGCGGAAACTGAGAGATTTGAAAACCCCGCTGGAGACAGCGGGGTTTTTATTGCCCGGGTACTTTACCGAACGGCGCTGTAAGGTCTTGTTAACACAGTTTTTCTTGACTTTGCGCACGGTCTGACGTAGGGCTTGTGGCACGCTAGAGGACATGGGCGAACGGCCCCGGGGGGACCCGGTGGTCGTTTTTTTGTGTCTGCTCGGTTGGGGATAACCAACAAGAGGTAAAGCGATGACGATCATTACCCCGGAGCAAGAGACGGAAGACAGCGCGGAAATCCTGCGCGGTCTCCAAGAAGCAATCGGCGCGTTGCGCCGGGAAATCGAAGGCCTGACGGAACAGGCCCGGTCCGGGGGGGAACTCAAGGAAACTGCGGTGTCTGGCAAAACGTCCAAAGTGGCGGGATTGCTGGCGCATTGCCTGAAAGCGGAGAACACGCTGAATGACTGTCGAAACCGACAAGCTGGAATCGCGCGCGGGGGCTATGCCCTCGACATGGACAAAGCGCGGGCTGACATCGGGTGCAAGCTGGATCGCCTGCGCCGATGCTCAGACCCAGGCGCAGTTTCTGAATGACCTCGGTGAGGGAGAGCTTCTGGCTCTCCCTTTTTTGTTCGAGTTCTGGGCGCTTGACCACCAATTGCCGCCCAAGGGCGATTGGCGGACATGGGTGATCATGGGCGGGCGCGGCGCGGGCAAGACGCGGGCCGGGGCGGAATGGGTGCGCAGCAAGGTTGAGGGGAGCCGACCGCTTGACCCCGGTGCGTGTAGTCGCGTGGCGCTGGTGGGCGAGACCATCGAGCAGGTGCGTGAGGTGATGATCTTTGGCGACAGCGGCATTCTGGCCTGTAGCCCGCCGGATCGGCGGCCCGATTGGGAGGCGACGCGCAAGCGGTTGGTCTGGCCGAATGGGGCGATTGCTACGGTGCATACGGCGCATGACCCTGAAGGGCTGCGCGGCCCGCAGTTTGATGCGGCTTGGGTGGATGAATTGGCGAAGTGGAAACGCGGGCAGGAGGCTTGGGACCAGTTGCAGTTTGCGCTGCGCTTGGGGGAGCGGCCTCAGGTCTGTGTCACCACGACGCCGCGCAATGTGGATGTGTTGAAAGCGCTTTTGGCCGCGCCTTCGACGGTGACGACCCATGCGCCGACAGAGGCGAATGCGGCCAATCTGGCGGGGTCGTTTCTTGAGGAAGTACGGGCGCGCTACCGCGGGACGCGGTTGGGGCGGCAGGAGTTGGATGGCGTGCTCTTGGCGGACGCAGAGGGGGCGCTCTGGACCTCGGGCTTGTTGGAAGCGGGGCGCCTGCGAGAGGCACCGGAGTTGGACCGCATTGTGGTGGGCCTCGACCCGGCGACGACCAGCGGGGCGGGGTCGGATGAGTGCGGCATCCTGGTGGTGGGCGCACAGACCAAGGGGCCGCCGCAGGATTGGCGGGCGGTGGTGCTCGCTGATTGCACGGTGCAGGGGGCCACGCCCAATGGCTGGGCGCAGGCGGCGATTGCGGCGATGACGCGCTATGGGGCGGATCGCTTGGTGGCCGAGGTCAATCAGGGTGGGCAGTTGGTCGGCGAGGTCTTGCGACAGGTCGATCCGCTGGTCTCGCTCAAGACCGTGCATGCGGCGCGGGGCAAGGTGGCGCGGGCAGAGCCAGTGGCCGCGCTTTATGAGCAGGGCCGGGTGAGCCATTTGCCGGGGCTCGATGCGCTGGAGGATCAGATGTGTCTGATGACGGCGCGGGGGTACGAGGGCAAGGGCAGCCCGGACCGCGTCGATGCGTTGGTTTGGGCGCTGCATGAGCTGATGATCGAACCTGCTGCGCAGTGGCGCAGCCCGGGGGTGCGAAGCCTGTGAGCGGGCCGTTGCGCGGGGCAGCGCACGGTGGGTTTCTCCAGCGTTAAGAGATTTCAGGGACAGTCTGACAACGCCGGGCAATGCGGGGCAGGTCTTCGCCGCCGGGGCCGGGCAGAATGAGGAGCGACGACATGGTATTCGATTTTCTACGGCGGGGCGCGGCGGGTGAGACAGCGGAGCGCAAGGCATCTGCCACGGGGCCGGTCGTCGCCTATCAGACCTCGGGTCGTGTCGCCTGGAGCCCGCGCGATAGCGTAAGCCTGACGCGCGCCGGGTTCTGCGGCAATCCGGTGGGGTTCCGCTCGGTCAAGCTGATTGCCGAGGCTGCGGCGGCGCTGCCGCTGGTCGTGCAGGACAGCGCACGGCGCTATGATGAACACCCGCTGATCGAGCTGATGCGCCGCCCGAATGCGGGTCAAGGCCGGGCGGAAATGCTCGAGGCGCTCTATGGGCAGATGCTTTTGAGCGGCGATGGCTATGTCGAAGCCGTGGGCGGTGAGAGCGGTTTGCCGGTAGAACTGCATGTGCTGCGCTCGGACCGGATGAGCGTGGTGCCGGGGGCGGATGGCTGGCCTGTCGCCTATGAGTATGCGGTGGGCGGGCGCAAGCACCGTTTTGATGCGAGCGGTGCGGCGACGCCGGTTTGTCATATCCGCAACTTTCACCCGCAGGACGATCACTACGGGTTCAGCCCCATGCAGGCGGCGGCCATGGCGATGGATGTGCATAACGCGGCGAGCCGGTGGTCGAAAGCGCTGTTGGACAATGCCGCGCGGCCCTCTGGTGCGATCGTCTATCGCGGGGCCGAGGGGCAGGGCAAGCTGAGCGAGGACCAGTATGACCGGCTGGTGAGTGAGATGGAGAGCCATCATCAGGGCGCGCGCAATGCCGGGCGGCCGATGCTGCTGGAGGGCGGGCTCGACTGGAAGCCGATGGGCTTTTCGCCCTCGGACATGGAGTTTCAAAAGACCAAGGAGAGTGCGGCACGGGAGATCGCGCTGGCCTTTGGTGTGCCGCCGATGCTGATCGGCGTGCAGGGCGATGCGACTTACGCGAATTATCAAGAGGCGCATCGGGCTTTCTATCGGCTGACGGTGCTGCCCTTGGCGACACGGGTGACGGCAGCATTGGCGGAGTGGCTGAGCGGGTATCTGGGGGCGGCGGTGATGGTGAAGCCGGACCTTGACCAAGTGCCTGCATTGGCGGCGGAGCGCGATGCGCAATGGGCGCGGGTCTCTGCTGCGGCGTTTCTGAGCGATGCCGAGAAGCGCAGCCTGTTGGGGCTTCCGGCGGTGGCCGATGATGCCTGAGCTGCGTGAGATCGAGCGTTTCGAATGCGCGCCGGGGTTGCGGCTTCAGGCGCATGAGACGCTCAGCGCGGTGCACCGCGAGAACATGCAAAAGCGGCTCGACCGGATCGAGCAGATGATGGAGCGGTTGGAGCGGCGGCTGTGGCTTACGGTCTACGGCGTGGTGGCGGTGATCTTGGCGCAGGCGATGCAATCCTTTCTGGCGGTGGCGCCGTAGTGGGCTGAACGAGGGAAAAACGATGACGTATCAATTGGATGCCTCTGGCGGCTGGCCGGAGAACGGGGAAGCTGTGCCTGTGGGAAGCGGGTTGGAGCATAAATTTGCCCGTTTCGGCAGCGTGACGCCGGTGGAGGATGGGCTGGAGATCAGCGGCTATGCCAGCCTCTTTGGCGCGGTTGATCAGGGCGGCGATGTGGTCGAAGCGGGGGCCTATGCCGCGAGCCTTGCGGCGGTCGCGAAGGCGGGCCGCAGCGTCAAGATGCTGTGGCAGCATGACCCGGCCCAGCCCATCGGCGTTTGGGACGAGGTGCGCGAGGATGGCCGGGGTCTTTGGGTCAAGGGGCGTATCCTCAGCACTGTGGCCAAGGGTCGAGAAGCGGCGGCGCTGATTGAGGCGGGGGCCATCGACGGGCTCAGCATCGGCTACCGGACCGTTAAGGCGGGCAAGACCACCAAGGGGCAGCGGCTGCTCTCGGAGCTGGAGCTTTGGGAGGTGTCTTTGGTGACCTTCCCGATGCTGCCGTTAGCGCGGGTCGCGGCCAAGGGAGAGTTCAGGGCCGTGGGCCATGTCCTGCGCGAGATGGCGGCGGCCTTTGATGCCGCGCGGGCCGAGATGGCGCGGGCTGTGCCTGAGTTTGACTGAGCAAGATCAGAGGGAAAGCGATGACCAAGAGTGAGATGAGCACAAAGGCGGGCAAAGACCTGTCCCCGGCAGAGGAAGTGCGGCAGGCCGTGAGCGGTTTTGTCAGTGACTTCAACGGCTTTCGGGCCGAAATCAATACGAAACTTCAACAATCAGAAGAGCGAATTGCCATGATGGACCGCAAGATGACCCTGCCTGCCCGCAGCCCTTTGGGGGGCGCGATCGATCACGATGCGCCGCATAAGAAAGCCTTTGACGCCTATCTGCGCAACGGCGACGACGACGGGCTGCGCGGGCTGGAACTGGACGGCAAATCGATGTCGACGGCGGTTAATTTGGATGGTGGCTATCTGGTGGATCCCCAGACGGCAGACCGGGTGCAATCTGTGCTGAACGCAGGCGCGTCGATCCGCGCGATTGCCTCGGTGGTGCAGGTGGAGGCCACGTCTTATGACGTGCTGGTCGATCACGCCGATGTGGGCGCTGGTTGGGCGACCGAGAGCGGCGCGCAGGCCGAGACGGACACGCCCCAAATCGACCGGATCACCGTGCCGCTGCATGAGCTGAGCGCGCTGCCTAAGGCGAGCCAGCGTCTGCTGGATGACAGCGCCTTTGATATCGAAGGTTGGCTGGCGGGGCGTATCGCCGACAAATTCGCACGGGCCGAGGCCGCGGCCTTTGTCAGCGGTGACGGGATCGACAAGCCCACCGGTTTTTTGACCCATCCGGCGGTCGATAACGACGTCTGGAGCTGGGGCAATCTGGGTTATGTTCCCAGCGGCACCAATGCCAACCCCGAGGCCGATGCGATTATCGAATTGGTGTACGCCCTTGGCGCGGCCTACCGCAAGAACGCGGTCTTCGTGATGAACTCCAAGACCACGGCCAAGGTGCGCAAGTTGAAAGACACCGACGGGCGGTTCCTGTCGTCGGACGGGTTGGCGGCGGGGGAGCCTGCGCGGCTCATGGGCTATCCGGTGCTGGTGGCCGAGGACATGCCCGATCCGGCGACCGATGCGATGGCCATCGCCTTTGGCGACTTCTCGGCAGGCTACACCGTGGCCGAGCGCCCCGATCTGCGGATCCTGCGCGATCCGTTCAGTGCCAAGCCGCATGTGCTTTTCTATGCCACCAAACGTGTCGGCGGCGACGTGAGCGATTTCGCGGCGATCAAGCTGATGAAATTCGGCCTGGCGTAAGCTGGTGCCGAAGCCGGGGCCGGGGCAACTTGGCCCCGGTCCGGACGTGCGCCTGCAAGGTTGCGTTGTCTAGCTGCTCCCCTCCGACCGAGCAATGCAACCGGTGCGCGTCCGGGATTAACCGCATGGCCCCAAGGGGCGCGGGAGCGATTTTTGGAGACGTTCGATGATGTTGATCGAAGAGACAAATGTGCCGGATGCGGTCTTGCCGGTTGAGGCCTTCAGAATGCATCTGCGCCTTGGCACCGGCTTTGCGCAGGACGGCCTTCAAGACCCGGTGTTGCGCAGTTTCCTGCGCGCGGCGATGGCGGCGGTGGAGGCGCGGACGGGCAAGGTGCTTATCGTTCGGCGTTTTGCCCTGTCGCTGACCTTCTGGCGCGATGCGGCGGCGCAGGTCTTGCCCGTGGCACCGGTGCAAGAGATCGCGCGGGTGGCGCTGGTGGCGCGAGACGGGGTGGAAACGTCGGTGAACCCCGAGCGCTACTGGCTGGAGCGCGATGCCCAAGCGCCGCGTTTGCGCGCCAGCACCGCGGCCCTGCCGCGCATCCCGAGCGCCGGAGCCGCTCTGATCAATTTCGACGCGGGCATGGCCGCCGATTGGAGTGGATTGCCCGATGATCTGGCCCAAGCGGTGATGCTGCTGGCGGCGCATTACTATGAATACCGCGACGATACGGCGCTTGGCGAAGGGTGCATGCCCTTTGGCGTCAGCAGCCTGATCGAACGCCACCGCCGGGTGCGCCTCGGCTTTGGGGGAACGGCATGAGCCGCCCGCAGTTGAACCGGCCCCTTATATTGGAAGCGCCGCAGCGCGTGAGCGATGGCGCGGGGGGGCATCGCGAAGTCTGGCAGCCCTTGGGCACCCTCTGGGCCGAGCTGCGCGCGCGCACGGGGCGGGAGACCGCGCAGGGCGGTGTGGCCGTCAGCCGGATGGGGGTCAAGATCACAGTGCGTGCGGCGCCGGAGGGCACCCCGCAGCGACCGACCCCCGCGCAGCGGTTTCGCGAGGGCACGCGGGTTTTCGTGATCCGGGCCGTGGCCGAGAGCGATGCGGGCGGGCGGTATCTGATCTGCTTTGCCGACGAAGAGGTGGCGGTATGACCTACGCGCTTTCAGGGGCTTTGCAAGCGGCGGTTTATGATCTGTTGCAGGGTGATCCAGGGCTCACCGCGTTGATCGGTGACGCGGTCTATGACGCGGTGCCGGGGGGGAGCTTGCCCGAGACCTACGTTCTGCTTGGGCAGGAGATGGCGAAGGATGCGTCAGACCCTGAGGGCGCGGGCGCGGAGCATCGCCTGACCCTGTCTGTCGTCACCAGCGCGCCGGGGTTCAGCACGGCGAAGGGCTGCGCGGCGGTGATCTCGGACCTGTTGCATGGGGCGGAGCCGGCGCTCGGCCGGGGGCGTGTGGTGGATATGGCTTTTCTCAAAGCTGCGGCGCGGCGGATTGACGGGGCCTCGGCCCGGCGGATCGACCTGCAATTCCGCGCCCGGGTCGCGGACGCATAAGACTTTAGATTTCAGATTGGTGCGAGGAGACAGTGATGGCAGTTCAAGCGGGCAAAGACCTATTGGTCAAAGTGGATATGACCAGCGATGGGCAGTTCGAGACGATCGCCGGGCTCAGGGCCAAACGGGTGAGTTTCAACGCTGAGACGGTGGATGTGACCTCGCTCGATTCAAGTGGCGGTTGGCGGGAGTTGCTGGCGGGTGCGGGTGTCCGCTCAGCCGCGATCAGCGGGTCGGGAGTATTTCGCGATGCGGGCACGGACGAACGGGCGCGGCAGTTGTTCTTCAACGGGCTGACGCCGGATTTTCAGGTAATCATTCCGGATTTCGGCGTGGTGCAGGGGCCGTTTCAGGTCTCCGCTTTGGAATACGCGGGGTCGCTGAATGGGGAGGCCACCTTTGAGCTTAGCCTGCAATCGGCGGGGGAGCTGATCTTTACCCCCGATGTGGTGGTGTGAGCATGACCAACCCGTGGCGCGGCGAGGTGAGCATCGTGATTGATGGTGAACGTCATGAGGCACGGCTGACCCTTGGGGCTTTGGCCGAGTTAGAGATGGCGTTGCAGTCCGACAGCCTTGTCGCGCTGGTCGAGCGGTTTGAAGGCAATCGTTTTTCGAGCCGGGATGTCTTGGCGCTGCTGCTGGCCGGGCTGCGCGGCGGCGGGGCGCAGATGGATGCCGCGACGCTTGAGCACGCGCAGATCGAGGGTGGGCCGATGGCGGCGGCACGGGCCGCGGCGGAATTGCTGGCGCGGGCCTTTACGGTGCAGGCATGAGCCCGGCACGCGGCTTTGACTGGTCCGCGTTGCTGCGGGTGGGGCTGTCGCGATTGGGGCTGCTGCCGGACCAATTCTGGGCGCTGACGCCGGCGGAGTTGCAGTTGATGCTGGGGCCGAAGTCCGGCCCCGCGCCGCTGCTGAGCGACGGTCTCGCCGCGCTGATGGCGGCCTATCCAGATGAGACGAAAGGGGCCGGTGATGGCTGACTTTGACGATTTCGAGAACCTTGAGAGCCGCGCCGAGGGGTTGAATGAGACGTTGGCGCAGACCAGCGGCTTGGTGGCCGGGTTCGATGGTGAGCTAAGGCGGATGCGCGGCGCGCTTGCCGCGACGGGCAAAGACGTGGCGACCCTTGAGAAGGGGCTGAGCCGTGGGTTGCGGCGGGCCTTCGACGGGGTGGTCTTTGACGGGGCCAAACTCTCGGACGCGCTGAGCGACTTGGCGCAGTCGATGATCCGCACGACCTACAATGCCGCGATGCGCCCGGTGACGGACCATTTCGGCGGGCTGATCAGCGAGGGTGTGGGCAGCATCGTGGAGGGGATATTGCCCTTCGCCGATGGCGCGCCTTTCTCGCAAGGTAAGGTCATGCCCTTCGCGCAGGGCGGTGTGGTGACCTCGGCCACGGCCTTTCCCATGCGCGGCGGCACGGGGCTGATGGGGGAGGCCGGGCCGGAGGCGATCATGCCCTTGGCGCGGGGGGCGGATGGCAAGCTGGGCGTGCGCGGCATGGGCGGCGGCGCGACGACCGTCGTGATGAATATCACCAGCCCCGATGTGCAGGGGTTTCAGCGCAGCCAAAGCCAGATTGCCGCACAGTTGAGCCGTGCCCTCAGCACCGGCAACCGCAACCGATAGGCCACGCGGCGGATAAAGGAGTAGATCATGCAGTTTCACGAGGTCAGATTTCCCCCGTCGTTGAGCTTTGGTTCTGTCGGGGGGCCGCGGCGGCAGACGGATGTGGTCACCTTGGCCAACGGCCATGAGGAGCGCAACACGCCATGGGCCCATTCGCGGCGGGTTTACGATGCCGGGTTGGGGATGCGCTCGATCGACGATCTACAGGTGCTGATTGCCTTTTTCGAGGCGCGTATGGGACAGATGTACGGCTTTCGCTGGAAGGATTGGGCCGACTATAAGTCGGGGAAGATGGCGCTTCCGGTGGCTTTCGACGACCAGAGCATCGGCTATGGGGATGGGGTCCGGGCGGCGTTTCAACTGACCAAGACTTACCGCTCGGGCGCGCAATCCTATCGCCGTCCGATCACCAAACCGGTGGCGGGAACGGTGCGCGTGGGGCTTGAGCAAGATGAGTTGCGCGAGGGTGTCGAATATGAGGTCGACGCAGAGAGCGGGATCATCACCTTTGCGCATCCGCCCGACCCTGAGATCGAGATTTTCGCGGGTTTCGAGTTCGACGTGCCGGTGCGCTTTGACACCGACCGCATTCTGGTCTCGGTCGAGAGTTTTCAGGCCGGACAGGTGCCCGATGTGCCGGTGATCGAGGTGCGGGTTTGATGGCGGGGCTGGATAGGGATTTTGCCGCCCATATCGCGCAGGGCGTGACGACGCTCTGCCATTGCTGGCAGGTGACGCGCGCGGATGGGGCGGTGTTTGCCTTTACCGACCACGACATGCCGCTGGTGTTCGACGGGGTCACCTTTCGCGCCGATACCGGGCTGAGCGCGCGGGCGCTGGCCCAAACCAGCGGGCTGTCGGTTGATAACACAGAGGCGCTTGGCGCGCTCAGCGATGATGCGATCCGCGAGGATGAGATCGAACAAGGGCGCTTTGATGGGGCCGAGGTGCAGGCGTGGTTGGTGAACTGGGCGGACCCCGCGCAGCGGCTGCTGCAATTTCGCGGCTCAATCGGTGAGTTGCACCGCGCGGGAGGCAGCTTTCGCGCTGAGTTGCGCGGGCTGACGGAACCGCTCAACCGGCCCTTGGGGCGGGTCTATCAAAAGCCCTGTTCGGCGGTCTTGGGGGATAGCGCGTGCGGGTTCGATCTCACCGCGCCCGGCTATGCAGAGACGCGCGCGGTCGAGACGGTGTCGGAGGCGCAGTATTTCCGTTGGGCAGCTTTTCCGGGCTACGAGGAGGGTTGGTTCGCCCGGGGGCGGCTTGATGTGCTGGAGGGGCCGGCGGCCGGGCTCTGGGGCATGGTCAAACGTGACTACCGCGAGGACGGGGAGCGCGTGATCGAGCTTTGGCAGCCGATCCGCGCCGCGGTGGCGCCGGGCACCCGTGTTCGGATTACCGCAGGCTGCGACAAGCGGATGGAAACCTGTCGGTTGAAGTTCAACAACCTGCTGAACTATCGCGGCTTTCCCGATCTGCCGGGGGACGATTGGATGATGGCCGTGCCCCGGTCGGACGGTGCGAACGGCGGCGGGTCGCGCCGATGAGCGCGGCGGGGGAGGGTTTGGTGCAGGCCGCCCGCGGATGGATCGGGACGCCCTATGTGCATCAGGCCGCAACGAAAGGGGCGGGCTGCGATTGTCTCGGGCTGATCCGGGGGCTTTGGCGGGAGTTGCTGGGCGCGGAGCCTGAGGCGGTCCCGGCCTATTCGATGGATTGGTCCGAGCCGCAGGGGGAGGAGCGGCTCTGGGCGGCGGCCTTGCGGCATATGGCGGTAAAAGACAGCGGCGATGCTGCCCCTGGTGACGTGTTGCTTTTCCGAATGCGGCAGGGCGCGGTGGCAAAACATCTTGGGCTGCAGGCCCGCGTCGGGGCCAACGCCAGTTTCATTCACGCCTATGCGCGGCACGGGGTGGTGGAAAGCCCGCTCAGCCCGCCATGGCAGCGGCGCGTCGTGGCGCGATTTCTATTTCCTGAGGAGGTCTCCTGATGGCGACGATTGTTCTTTCGGCAGCGGGGGCGGCGGTTGGCGGCTCCATCGGGGGCACGCTGGCGGGGCTGTCTTCGGTCGCGGTGGGCCGCGCGGTGGGGGCGAGCCTTGGGCGATTGGTGGATCAGCGCCTGCTTGGCCAAGGCGGGGAGGCGGTCGAGACCGGTAAGGTGGATCGCTTTCGCCTGACAGGCTCGGGCGAGGGGGCGGCGATCGCGCAGCTATACGGGCGGATGCGACTGGCGGGGCATGTGATTTGGGCCTCGCAGTTCCAAGAGGTCACCCAAGTCAGTGGCGGCGGCAAGGGCGGCCCGCCGTCGCCGAAGACCACCGAATACAGCTATACCGTCAGCCTTGCCATCGCGCTTTGTGAAGGGGAGATCACCAGCGTCGGGCGCATCTGGGCGGATGGGGAGGAGATTGCCCCCAATGATCTGAACATGCGCGTTTACCGGGGCGCGGCGGACCAGCAGCCTGACCCGACCATCGCCGCGATCGAGGGCGCAGATCGGGTGCCCGCCTATCGCGGCACGGCCTATGTCGTTATGGAAGACCTCCCGCTTGCACAATTCGGCAACAGGGTGCCGCAGTTCTCTTTCGAGGTGATGCGCCCCGAACAGGCGCAGGCGCCGGGGTGGGAACACGCGCCTGCCTATGGTGTTCAGGGGGTCGCCTTGATCCCCGGCACGGGGGAATACGCGCTGGCGACGACGCCGGTGCATTACACCGACGGCCCCGGCAGCCGGTGGAGCGCCAATGTCAATTCGCCCGCCGCCAAGACCGATTTCGCGGTGTCCTTGGAAAGCTTGACCGAGGAATTGCCACGGTTGGAAGCGGCCTCTCTCGTTGTGTCGTGGTTTGGGGGCGATCTGCGCTGCGCCGACTGTCGCCTGCGCCCCAAGGTCGAAGACCCGGATATTGACGGCGAGAACATGCCTTGGCGGGTCTCTGGTGTGACGCGTGGCACGGCGGAGGTGATCGCCCAGCAAGACGCGCGCCCGATCTACGGCGGCACGCCAGCCGATGCGGCGGTGGTCGAGGCCATCCACGCGCTGAAGACGGCGGGCAAGGCGGTGATGTTCTACCCGTTCATCTTGATGGATCAGACCGAAGGCAACGGGCTGCCGGACCCCTATAGCGATGCCGAGGACCAGCCCCGCCTGCCGTGGCGCGGGCGGATCACGCTTTCGGTGGCCCCGGGGCAACCGGGCAGCCCGGATGGTACGGCGGCGGCAGAAGCCGAGGTGGCCGCGTTTTTCGGAGCCGTCACCGCTGCGGATTTCGCGGTAGGCGAAGGCTCGGTCGTCTACAGTGGCCCCGAGGAATGGACCCTGTCGCGGTTCATCTTGCACTATGCCGCGCTCTGCGCCGCGGCAGGCGGGGTCGAGGCCTTTTGCATCTCCTCGGAAATGCGCGGGCTGACGCAGATACGCGCGGCGGGGAACAGTTTCCCGGCGGTGGCCGCGCTGCGGGCCTTGGCCGGAGAGGTGCGCGCCTTGTTGGGGCCAGAGGTCAAGATCAGCTATGCCGCTGATTGGTCAGAGTATTTCGGCTATCACCCGCAGGATGGCAGCGGCGATGTCTTCTTTCACCTCGATCCGTTATGGGCCGATCCGCAGATCGACTTCATCGGGATCGACAACTACATGCCGCTGTCCGATTGGCGCGACGAGGAGGGGCATCTGGACGGCGAGAACTGGCCCGCGATCTACGATGTCGGCTATTTGAAATCCAACATTGAAGGCGGCGAGGGCTATGATTGGTACTACCATTCGCCCGAGGCCCGCGACGCGCAGATCCGCACGCCGATCACCGATGGCGCGCATGATGAGCCTTGGGTCTACCGCTACAAAGACCTGCGCCGCTGGTGGGAGAATTATCACCATCCGCGTATTGGCGGGCAGCGGCAGGCGGCCCCAACGGAATGGCAGCCGATGTCGAAACCGATCTGGTTCACGGAATACGGCTGCGCGGCCATCGACAAAGGGGCGAACCAGCCCAACAAGTTCCTCGATCTGAAGAGCTCGGAAAGCGCTTTGCCGCATTATTCCACCGGCGCGCGGGACGATCTGATGCAGATGCAATACCTGCGCGCGATCTCGGACTACTGGTGCGATCCGGCGCATAACCCGATCTCGGATGAATATGACGCGCCGATGCTGGATATGACCCGCGCTTTCGTCTGGGCATGGGACACGCGGCCGTTTCCCTTCTTTCCCAATAATGTCGATCTCTGGAGCGATGGGGAGAATTACAGCCGGGGCCACTGGCTGAACGGGCGGGCCTCGGCGCGGTCGCTGGCCTCGGTCGTGGGGGAGATTTGCCGCCGGGCGGGTGTGGTACATTTCGATACCTCCGCGCTGTTCGGCTATGTGCGCGGCTATACGGTGGCCGAGGTTGGCGCGGCGCGTACCGCCTTGCAACCGCTGATGCTGCGCTATGGGTTCGACGCAATCGAACGCGACGGGGTTTTGCAGTTTCAGATGCGTGACGGGGCGGATGCGCTGCCCCTCGACCCAGATCGCCTCGCGGTTCACCCCGACCTGAGCGGGCTGACCAAGCAGTTGCGCGAGGCGGAGGCCGAAGTTTCGGGCCGTGTGCGGCTGCGGTTCATTCAGGCCGATGCGGATTTCGACGCGATTGCCGAAGAGGCGGTTCTGGCGGATGAGGCGACCCATGCGGTCACCGGGACCGAGCTTAACATGGCCCTGACGAGGGTCGAGGGGCGGCAGGTGGCTGAACGTTGGCTGACCGAAGCGCGCGTTGCGCGTGAGACGCTGCGGTTGGCGTTGCCGCCGTCGCAGATGGCTGTCGGGGCGGGGGATGTGATCGAACTGCCGGGCGATGGGGCGGAGGGGCCGGGGCGCTACCGCGTCGACCGGGTGGAGCAGGCCGGTTCGTTGCTGATCGACGCGGTCCGGATTGAGCCCGAAGTCTATGATCCCGCACCGCTTGAAGAGGAGCTTGCAACGTTGCGCCCCTTCGTCCCGCCGCTGCCGGTTCTGCCGCAGTTCATGGACCTGCCGCTGTTGCGCGGGGACGAGGTGCCCCATGCGCCGCATCTGGCGGTGACGGCGACCCCGTGGCCGGGGTCTGTCGCGGTCTACCGTTCTGCCGTGGATTCGGATTATGCGCTGAACGCCATCGTGGCGAACCGGTCGATCATGGGCGTCACCCAAACGCCGCTGCGCGCGGCACGGCCGGGGGTGATCGACGCGGGGCCGGTGCTGGAGGTCAAACTGACCAGCGGCAGTCTTCAATCCGTTACCAGAGAGGCGCTTTTGAATGGGGCGAACCTTGCCGCCATCGGGGATGGGAGCGCGGACCGGTGGGAGTTGTTCCAGTTTCAAGAGGTGCAGCTTGTCGCCCCGATGACCTATTGGCTGACGGGCCGTCTGCGCGGACAGGCGGGCAGCGATGGGTTGATACCCGAGGTTTGGCCCGCTGGCTCGCGCTTTGTGCTGATGAACGGAACGCCGCAACAGATCGAGCTGAGCCCGCATCTGCGCCGCGTGGCACAGCATTACCGCATCGGGCCTGCGCGGCGACCGGTGGATGACCCCTCTTACCTGCATCAGGTTCATGCCTTTGACGGGAATGGTCTGCGGCCCTACAGCCCCTGTCATCTGCGGGCCGAGGCTGGCGCCAATGGCGATATCACCTTTGGCTGGATTCGCCGAACACGGATCGAAGGCGACGCTTGGGAAGGGCCGGAGGTGCCACTTGGTGAAGAAAGTGAGCGTTACCTTCTGCGCGTTTTCGAGGGCAACCAATTGCGACGGGAGGTGCTGCTGGAAGCGCCGCGATGGAGCTACAGCACTTCCGCACGGGCAGCGGATGGCGTTAGTGGGGCGTTTGACGTGACGGTGGCGCAGGTCTCGGCCAGCTATGGGGCTGGGCCGGCTACGGGGCGGACCGTCACCGGATAGGCCCGCGCGTTATCACGATTTTGAGCATGTGCGGATTTACAAATGGCCCTACGCTATTGCATGAGCTACCCTTACGGCAGAGTGAAGGAGCCCGTCCCATGGCGCAGACACGCAGACATATCTCGAAAGTGGACCCGGTCTGGGATCAGATTCAGCAAGAGGCCGAAGATGCCGTGCGCGACGAGCCGCTGATCGGCGGCTTTGTCCATGCCTGTATCCTGCATCACAAATCCATCGAGAATGCGCTTTCCTACCGCATCGCGGCCAAGCTTTCGTCGAATGAGATGTCGATGATGGTCGTGCGTGAGATGGTCGAGGAAGCCTATGCCGAAGACCCGGATCTCGTGGCGGCAGCGCGTGCCGATCTCGTGGCGATCTATGACCGTGACCCGGCCTGCCACCGGCTGTTGCAGCCGATTCTGTATTTCAAAGGCTATCAGGCGGTGCAGGCCTACCGTGTGGGCCACCACCTTTATACCAAGGGCAAACGCGATCTGGCCTATTTCATCCAGATGCGGGTGAGCGAGATTTTCGGCGTGGATATCCACCCGGCGGCCAAGATGGGCAAGGGCATCATGATCGACCACGCGCATTCCATCGTCATCGGTGAGACGGCGGTGGTGGGCGACAACGTCTCGATGCTGCATTCGGTGACCCTTGGCGGCACTGGCAAAGAGGAAGAGGACCGTCACCCCAAGATCGGCAATGGCGTGTTGATTGGCGCGGGCGCGAAGGTTTTGGGCAATATCTCCATCGGCCATTGCAGCCGCATCGCGGCGGGGTCGGTTGTGCTGGAGCCGGTGCCTGCCTGCAAGACCGTTGCCGGGATCCCGGCGCGGATCGTTGGGGAGGCGGGCTGCGATCAGCCGTCGATGTCGATGAACCATCTTTTCGGGCCGGACGCCGAATAGGGGCAGTTGCCAGTATCGCATTAAAAAGCCGGGGCATGCCCCGGCTTTCTTCGTTTGAATGGTGCAGCCCTCAGGCCAGCATGATCATCGGATTTTCAAGGTTCTCGACGATCGCGTTCAACAACTGCGCACCGAGCGCCCCGTCGATCACGCGGTGATCGACCGAGAGGGTGACGGACATGACTGTCGCTGCCGTGATCTCACCATCCTTGCCGATGATCGGTTTTTTAACACCAGCCCCCACGGCGAGGATCGCGCCATGCGGCGGGTTGATGACCGCGTCGAAGTTGTCGATCCCGAACATGCCCAAGTTGGAGATGGCAAAGCTGCCGCCCTGATACTCATGCGGGGCGAGCTTGCGGTCGCGGGCGCGGGTGGCGAGGTCTTTCATCTGCGCCGAGAGGGTCGAGAGCGACTTGGTGTCGGCGTCCTGCAAGACCGGTGTGAAGAGCCCGCCCTCGATGGCCACGGCCACGGCCACGTCCGAGGGCTTCAGCTTCAGGATGCGATCCCCGGCCCAGACCGCATTGGCATCGGGCACCGATTGCAGCGCCAGCGCGCAGGCTTTGATGATGAAATCGTTGACCGAGAGTTTCACACCGCGGGCTTCGAGCTGCTTGTTCAGATCGCTGCGGAAAGACAGCAGCGCGTCGATCTGGATGTCGCGGCGCAGGTAGAAATGCGGCACCGTCTGCTTGGCCTCGGTAAGGCGCGCGGCAATGGTCTTGCGCATCCCGTCAAGCTTGACCTCTTCGACCTCTCGGTCCTCGTACATCTTGCGCACGGCATCGGAGGAGGGGCCAGCGGGGGCAGGCTGTGTCACCGGCGCGGCGTCTTTGGTGGCGGCGGGGCTGTCAGCCTTGGCAGCCATTGGCTGGGCGCTTTCCACATCGGCTTTGACGATCCGGCCACGCGGGCCGCTGCCTTCGATCTGGGTGAGGTCGAGACCCTTGTCCGCCGCGATCCGGCGGGCGAGGGGGGAGGCGAAGATGCGCCCGCCCTTTTCGTCTTTGGGGGCGGCGGGGGCTTTGGCGTCACTCTTGGTCGGCCTGTCATTCGCCTCCGTCGCACCGCGGCCATAGCCGGCTTCGGGCGTCTCAGCCTCAGCTGCTTTGGGCGCTTCCTCGGCCTGCGGCTTTTCTTCCTTGGCCGGGGCGGAGGATGCCGCGATATCGTCGGCGCTTTCGCCGTCTTCGAGCAGCACAGCGATGGGGGTGTTCACCTTCACGCCTTCGCTGCCTTCCTCGATCAAGATTTTGCCGATGGTGCCTTCGTCGACGGCTTCGAACTCCATCGTGGCCTTGTCGGTCTCGATCTCGGCGAGGATGTCACCGGAGGCGACTTCGTC
The DNA here is from genome assembly GCF_043557345.1 of Sulfitobacter sp. 1A12157. NCBI lineage: Bacteria > Pseudomonadati > Pseudomonadota > Alphaproteobacteria > Rhodobacterales > Roseobacteraceae > Sulfitobacter > Sulfitobacter sp. 1A12157. The sequence continues at coordinate 259,956 of NZ_JBIFFV010000003.1, read as the reverse complement.
ACCCTCCTTGACCAGCCATTTGGCGAGCGTGCCTTCCTCCATCGTGGGAGACAGGGCGGGCATGAGAATTTCTGTGGGCATGATCCGCTCCTTACCGGTAGGTGACTTTGCGCACGGCCTCAATCACCTCGTCGGTGGTGACCAGCGCGTGTTTCTCGAGGTTGGCGGCATAGGGCATGGGGACGTCCTTGCCGGTGCAGGTGATGACCGGGGCGTCGAGGTAGTCGAACGCCTCTTGCATGATCACGCCGCTGATGTAGCCGCCGACGGAGCCCTGCGGCCAGCCTTCCTCGACGGTGACGCAGCGGTTGGTCTTCATCACCGATTTCAGCACCGTCTCGGTATCCATCGGGCGCAGGGTGCGCAGGTCGATGACCTCGGCCTCGATACCGTCCTCGGCCAGTTTCTCGGCCGCTTCGAGGGCATAGGTCATGCCGATGCCGAAGCTCACAATGGTGACATCCGCGCCCTCGCGCCAGATCCGGGCCTTGCCGAAGGGGACGGTGTAATCCTCGATGTCGGGCACATCGAAGCTGCGGCCGTAGAGGATCTCGTTCTCGAGGAAGATCACCGGGTTGGGGTCGCGGATTGCGGTTTTCATCAGGCCTTTGTAGTCGGAGGCCGAATAGGGCATCGCGACCTTGAGGCCGGGGATCTGCATAAACCAGGCGGCGTAATCCTGGGAGTGCTGGGCACCGACGCGGGCCGCCGCACCGTTGGGGCCGCGGAAGACCATGGGGGCGCCCATCTGGCCGCCGGACATGTAAAGCGTCTTGGCCGCGGAGTTGATGATCTGGTCCATCGCCTGCATGGCGAAGTTGAAGGTCATGAACTCGACAATGGGGCGCAGGCCGCCGAAGGCCGCGCCGACGCCGATGCCGGCAAAGCCGTGCTCGGTGATCGGCGTGTCGATCACGCGTTTCGCGCCGAATTCGTCCAGCAGACCTTGGGAGATTTTATAGGCGCCTTGGTACTCCGCGACTTCCTCTCCCATGAGGAAGACGTTTTCGTCGCGGCGCATTTCCTCGGCCATGGCGTCGCGCAGCGCTTCGCGGACGGTCTGTTGCTTCATCTCGGTGCCCTCGGGCCAGTCCGGGCTGGTGTCGGGCTCGGGCTGTTTCTTGCCTTCGGCAGGCGTTTCGCGGTCATCGTCCGAGGATTTGGCCTGTGCGGGCTTGGCCTCTTCGTCCTTGTCCTCAGCGGGGGCGGATTTCGCGGTGTCGATGTCGTCGGCGCTTTCGCCCTCTTCGAGCAGCACGGCGATGGCGGTATTGACCTTCACGCCTTCGGTGCCTTCGGCGATGAGGATCTTGCCGATGGTGCCTTCGTCCACGGCCTCGAATTCCATCGTCGCCTTGTCGGTCTCGATCTCGGCCAGAATGTCACCGGAGGAGACTTCGTCGCCTTCCTTGACCAGCCATTTCGCCAGCGTGCCTTCTTCCATGGTGGGGCTGAGGGCGGGCATGAGAATTTCGGTTGCCATTGCTTCAGGCCTCCTGCGGAACTTCGGTTGCGTAGATGTCGGTCCAGAGCTCGTCGAGATCGGGCTCCGGGCTTTCCTTGGCGAAATCGGCGCTTTCGTTCACGATCTTCTTGATCTCCTTGTCGATGGCCTTGAGATCTTCCTCGCTCGCGTGGTTGCCCTCCAGAAGCAGGCTGCGCACGGCCTCGATCGGGTCGCGTTCGTCGCGCATTTTCTGGACTTCTTCGCGGGTGCGGTATTTCGCGGGATCGGACATGGAGTGGCCGCGGTAGCGGTAGGTCTTGATCTCCAGAATATAGGGGCCGTCCTTGCGGGCGTGTGCCACGGCCTTTTGACCGGCTTCCTTGACCGCCAGCACATCCATGCCGTCGACCGCCTCACCGGGGATGCCGAAGGCGCGGCCGCGCTCCCAGATCTCGGCCGAGGAGGTCGAGCGCTGCTGCGAGGTGCCCATGGCGTATTGGTTGTTCTCGATGACAAAGATCACCGGCAGTTTCCACAGCGCGGCCATGTTGAAGGTCTCGTAGACTTGGCCCTGGTTGGCGGCGCCATCGCCGAAATAGGTGAAGGTGACGCGCCCGTTGCCCTTGTATTGATCGGCAAAGGCCAGCCCCGCGCCAAGCGGCACCTGTGCCGCGACGATGCCGTGGCCGCCGTAGAAATGCTTCTCTTTCGAGAACATATGCATTGAGCCGCCCTTGCCCTTAGAATAGCCGCCCTCGCGCCCCGTCAGCTCGGCCATGACGCCATTGGGGTCCATGCCGCAGGCCAGCATATGGCCGTGATCGCGGTAGGAGGTGATGCGCTTGTCGCCCTCCTCGGCCGCGGCCTCAAGGCCGACAACGACCGCTTCTTGTCCGATATAGAGGTGACAGAATCCCCCGATCAGCCCCATGCCGTAAAGTTGTCCGGCTTTCTCTTCAAACCGCCGGATCAGCAGCATGTCGCGGTAGTAGCTGGTGAGCTCCTCCGCCGAGACATTGGGTTTCTTGCTCGATTTCCTCGCGGCCATGGGCGTCTCCTCCGTCGGCTTTGGTCAGGTGCCAAAAGTAGTTTAGCGTTAAACTATTCCCTAACGCATTCCAAAGTGGATTGCGAGAGACTTTGTGACGTGGTGCGCGCACCACGGCTGACAAGGCGAAGGAGGCCAGAGATTTCGCGTGATTGCAAGGCCGCAGGCGCGGGGCAGGGGCCGATAGACGATGCGCCGGGGAACCTCAGCGAATGACGATCTCATCGGTGCGGACCATGCCCAGCACCTTGCGCGCGCGTTCGTCCAGAAGATCGAGGTCGAGATAGTCGTCCGACAGGCGGCGGGTGAGGTTCTCCATCCGGGCCACCTCGGCGCGGACCTCGGCCAGACGGTCGCTCAGCTTTTGGTTCTCGGCCACAATCTCGGTCCGGCGGAACAGGCCGAAATCCCCCTGCACGGCGGCAAAGGTGAAATACAGGCTCAGCGCGAAAGCGATTGCGAAGAACAGCAATGTGCCGAAAGCCGGTCGGGTGTTGCGTGTCATGGTACTGCCTCTGCGTCTCTTGGCGGACGTGACATCAGTATGGCACAGGCGATTCGTCATGGGAATCCCACAATTGCGGGAAACCCGTTGTTTTTAGCGTTAAATCGCCTTTTTACCCAGCCGATGCGTCCAATGCGGCGACGCCGGGCAGGGTCTTGCCCTCCATCCACTCAAGGAAGGCGCCCCCGGCGGTGGAGATATAGGTGAAATCATCCGCCACGCCCGCTTGGTTCAGCGCCGCGACCGTGTCACCGCCCCCGGCGACGGAGATCAGCGTGCCGTCGCGGGTCTTGGCGGCCGCAGCCCGAGCGGCGGCGACGGTGGCGGTGTCGAAGGGCGGAATTTCAAAGGCGCCCATGGGGCCGTTCCAGATAAGGGTGCGCAGCTCGGCGAAGGCCGTTTCGACCTGTGCGACGGTCTTGGGGCCAGCGTCGAGCACCATCTGATCTTTCGCGAGCTTCGCATCGGGGCCAAGCGAGGCCACCTCATGGGCCGCATCCTTGGCGAACTCCCGCGCGACCAGACCGTCGACCGGCAGGATGACCCGGCAGCCCGCCTTCTCGGCCTGCGCCATGATGTCCTTGGCCGTGTCGTAATAGTCCGGCTCTTCCAGCGATTTGCCCAGATCGGCCCCGAGTGCAGCGAGGAAGGTGTTCGCCATGCCGCCGCCGATGACCAAAACGTCCAGCCGGTTCACGAGGTTTTCCAAAAGCGCGATCTTGGTCGAGACTTTGGCCCCGCCTACGACCGCGCCCACCGGGCGCTCGGGCTTGGCCAGTGCCGCCTCCAGCGCCGAGAGTTCCGCCTGCATCAAACGGCCCGCGCAGGCGGACAGCAGCCGCGCCAGCGCCTCGGTCGAGGCATGGGCGCGATGCGCGGCAGAGAAAGCATCGTTGCAGTAGATATCGCCGAGCGCGGCCAATTGGCGGGCGAAACCTTCGTCATTGGCTTCTTCACCGGGGTAGAAGCGGATGTTTTCCATGAGTTGCAGATCGGCCTGCGCGTCGCCTGCGGCATCGAGCGATGGCAGGAATGCCACATCACGGCCCAGTGCCTTTTCCAGCGCGGGGAGGACTTGGCGCAGGCTCATCTCCTCGACGACCTTGCCCTTGGGGCGTCCGAAATGCGCCAGCAGCGTCACCTTGCCGCCGCGCGACAGGATGTCGTTCACCGTGGGCACGATCCGCTCGATCCGCGTGGCATCGGTGACGCGGCCCTCTTCGACCGGCACATTGATATCGACGCGCAAGAGCACGCGCTTGCCGTCCAGTTCCATATCGTCCAGTGATTTCCAGCCCATCGGTCTTCTCCCAATCCAGTCTCTTGCGCTGTGTTTTGCTGTTATCTGGCCTCAGGTCAATGCGCGGCTTGGCAATCGCGGCCAAGCTCCTTAGGTATCTGGCAAAGACAAACCAAAGGATTGCCCCATGGCCGAGATCAAAGACCCCGAGAACACCATCCTGATGGAGCTGAAAGGCGGCACCGTCACCATCGAGTTGATGCCCGACCTTGCGCCCAAACATGTGGAACGGATGAAGGAACTGGCCCGCGCCGGGAAATACGACAACGTCGCTTTCCACCGCGTGATCGAAGGCTTCATGGCCCAGACTGGCGACGTGGCCAATGGCAATATGGAAGACAACTTCAACCTGCGCGCAGCGGGCACTGGCGGCTCGGACCTGCCGAACCTGCCTGCGGAATTCTCCAAGGTTCCTCATGCGCGCGGCACCATCGGTGCGGCCCGTTCGGCCAACCCCGACAGCGCCAACAGCCAATTCTTCATCAACTTCAAGGACAACGACTTCCTTAACGGTCAATACACCGTTTACGGGCAGGTCATCTCGGGCATGGAACATGTCGATGCGATCACCCGGGGCGAGCCGCCTGCGAACCCCGACCGCATGATCTCGGTCAAGGTCGCTGCAGATGCGTAAGATCGCAGGCACCAGCGCACTTCTCGCGCTCCTCGGCTCGGCGGCCATGGCCACCGGGCTCGAGATCGAAGTCGCGGGCGAGGCCAATGGCACCGTTCGAATCGACCTGCTCGAAGATGTGGCGCCCAACCATGTCGCGCAGATCACCGCACTGGCCGAAGAAGGCGCCTATGACGGGGTGGTCTTCCACCGCGTGATCGACGGCTTCATGGCCCAGACCGGCGACGTGCAGTTTGGCCGGGCCGAGGGCGACACCGCCCGTGCGGGCATGGGCGGCTCTGACAAGCCCGACCTGAAGGCCGAGTTCTCGGACATCGCCTATGAGAAGGGCGTTGTCGGCATGGCCCGCAGCCAGAGCCCGGACAGCGCCAACAGCCAGTTCTTCATCATGTTCGACGAGGCGCCCTTCCTCAACGGTCAGTACACCGTCGTTGGCAAGGTGACCGAGGGGCAGGACGTGGTCGACGCCATCAAGCGCGGCACGGGTCCGAACGGAAGTGTCGTCGGCGCGCCGGACGTGATGCAGAAGGTCACCGTGACCGAGTAACGCCCGATCAGGATCGCGTGGGGTGGGCTTGCTTGCCCGCCCTCGCATGGGTCAGGCTGGCGGCATGAGATATATCGCCGCCCCGATCCTCGGCCTCTGGGCCAGCACCGCCGCCGCCGACCCCGCCCGCTGGCAGGGCGAGTGGCCGCACACCGATTTCTCCAAGACAAGCATTTCCAACTGGTCCGAGATTATCTCGGGCGGGCCGCCGAAGGACGGCATCCCGGCGCTGGAGTCGGCGCAGTTCCTGCCCGCGTCCTCCGAGACCCGCATCGCCCCGCGCGAGCCGGTCATCACGGTGGAGATCGAGGGCGCCAAGCCGCGCGCCTATCCGATCCGCTACCTGACATGGCATGAGATCGTGAACGACAGCGTGAACGGCCGGCCCATCGCCGTCACCTTCTGCCCGCTGTGCAACTCCGCGCTGGTCTTCGACCGGCGGGTCGGGGGCCGGGTGCTCGACTTCGGCGTCTCGGGCAAGCTGCGCCATTCCGACATGGTGATGTACGACCGCCAGACAGAAAGCTGGTGGCAGCAGGCCGAGGGCCGCGCCATCGTCGGCACGCTCACCGGCACCGAGTTGCGCCACCTGCCGAGCTGGCTGGAAAGCTGGGCCGATTTCACCGCCCGCAACCCCGACGGGCTGGTGATGGCCGAGCCGTCCTACAACCGCGCCTACGGGCGCAACCCCTACCGGGGCTATGATTCATCGGCCAAACCCTTCCTCTATGACGGGCGCCAGCCGCCGCATGGCATTGCGCCTTTGGAGCGTGTGGTGCGGGTGGGGGAGCGCGCTTGGCGGCTGAAACGTCTGGCCGAGGCAGGCGAGGTGCGCGAGGCGGGGGTGACGATCTCTTGGCAGCCGGGGCAGGCTTCGGCGCTGGACAGCAGCGCGATCGGGCAGGGGCGCGACGTGGGCAGCATCAGGGTGCGCGACGGCGCGGGCCGCGACCTGCCGCATGATGTGATGTTCGCCTTTGCCTTCGATGCCTTCTGGCCCGACGGCATCTGGATGCTGGGCCGCTGACCGCGCGATAGCTTCAAAAGCGAACGGGCGCCGCGGTTGCCCGCGACGCCCGCCGATGACTCTTCCGACCGCGGTCTTAGGACGCTGGGTTCGGCTTCTGCGCCGGTGCGGATTTCGCGCCGGGATTCAGCGGGTCGTCCTGACGCTGCACAGAGCCTTCGAAATGCGCGCCGGATTCGATCGCGATGGTCTTGTGGATGATGTCGCCCTCGACCCGCGCGGTCGATGTCAGACGTACCTTGAGGCCACGCACGCGGCCCACGATGCGGCCATTGATGACCACGTCATCGGCAACCACTTCGCCCTTGATTGTCGCCGTCTCACCGATGGTCAGCAAATGTGCGCGGATATCGCCTTCGACGGTGCCTTCAACTTGAACGTCGCCTGTCGTTTTCATGTTGCCGGTCACATGCAGGTCCGAAGACAGAACGGATGCGGGCGGCTTTGCCTTGGGGGCGCTGGCCTTGAATTCGCTCTGCTTGGAGGGCGCGGGGGCCGAGGATGCACCGGAAGGTGCCGGTTTGGACACATCTGCATCCTGAGGGGCGGGATCGTTGATTTTGCTTTTAGAAAACATCGTTTGCAGCCTTGATATAGATCATGGGGTTAACAGCCTTGCCACCTACGCGGACTTCATAGTGGAGATGGACACCGGTGACCCGTCCTGATGCTCCCATATCACCAATATGCTGCCCGCGCGAGACTCTTTGACCAACTTTCACGCGCAGCTTGGACATATGGGCATAACGGGTCTCTATGCCGAACTCATGCTGGATCTTGACCAGACGGCCATAGCCCGAAGACCAGCCTGCATGAATCACCACGCCATCGGCGGTCGCATAAAGCGGCGTGCCCATCCCGGCGGCAAAGTCGACGCCCTTGTGCATCCGGCGGCCGCCGGTCTTGGGGTCACGGCGATAGCCGAACTGGCTGGTGAAGCGGAAAGCGTTTTTGACCGGGTTGGCGAAGGGGGCCTTTTCGGCGGCAATGCGGTAGAGGTTCAGCCGGTCCATCTGCCCCAGCAATTTGTTCGCGCGCAGCGTGTCGGGGCTCAGCTCCTCGCCGCGGGTGGTGAAGGACAGCGGCGTCATCGGCCCGCCTTGGCCCGAATAGCCCCGGCGCACGGTGGCGAGAATGCGGTCGGTCGGCATGCCCGCGCTGCGGAACATCTTGTCGAGCGGGGCGACGGAGACGCTCATTGCCTCTTCAAGCTGGCGGAAGATCGCATCGTTCTGATCGCGCATCAGGGCGATTTCCTGCGCCATCTCATCGGCCTGCAAAAGCGCATCCTGCGCGTCGACCACGACTTTGTCACGCTCCGCCGCGGTCCGGGCAAGGGCTTGGGCAAGGAAATCGACCGGCGCCTGATCGGCGTCGGCGCGCAGGCTTCCCGCCTCGCCATTCTCAAGGCTGCCTTCCAGTTCGGCCAGTTTCAGCCGGGCCTTCTGGCGGTCTTTCATCGTGTCCCGCAGGGTGGATTGGATCACTTCGATCCCGGTTTCCAATTCGCGGCGGCGGGTCTCGGAAGCCAGCAGTTCGGACTGCATGACGGAAATCTGCGTCAGCGCGGCGTTAAAACGGTCTTGGGCGGCAAGCGCCTCTTCGGCGCGCAGATCGCGCTGCGCGGAAAGCTCGTTCAGCCGGGCCTGATAGGTGCGCTGGTCGCGTTTGGCCTGCTCGCGGAAATTGCCCGAGCCAATACTGTCCATCAAAATAATGGCGGTGGCGATGATGGCCCAAGAAACCAGAAAGGCCGATCCCGCCAGCCCGATGATCTGGGTGCCGGGCCGCAGGCGGATGAAACGTGTGTCGCTGTCGGATTTCAAAAAGACGCGGCGTTCGGGAAAATACTGCTCAAGCTGAGCATGCGTCTTGATGGCAATCCGTGTGCGCACGTTGTCGTCCTTTGTCCCGTCCCGTCGGTGCGCGGGGCTCGGCCCCTTCGCGCCCAACGTCAATAGCCAGTGCCCGCGAATGGGGCAAGCCTATTGACCCGCGGCTGCGCGGCATTCCCCCATTCGCCTGAAAAAGCGCTTTGTCATTGGCAAAAATCCGCCGATACCAAGCACTTGCTGCGTCAGATCCTGATCAGCTAGGCCCGCCATCCGCCGTCAGGGGCCAGTAGAAATCTGGTGGGATTCCCGCCTCGGCGCGCTTTTCCTCGTTGAAGGGCGGCTTGAGATCGCCGTGAAAATACTTGCGCACGAGGGCATGAAAACGGTCCTTTGGGTCGTCGTCATGGCGGCCACAGAGGAAGTGGAACCACTTGCTGCCATAGGCCACATGGGCGACTTCTTCGGCATAGATCGTCTCAAGCGCCGCCACGGCGCTGTCGGCCTTCGCCTTGCGGAAAATCTCGATCATGCCGGGGGTCACATCAAGGCCGCGCGCCTCCAGCACCATGGGCACCACGGCAAGGCGGCCCATCAGATCGTCCACCGTGTCTTCGGCGGCGCGCCACATGCCGGCATGGGCGGGCATGGCGCCATAGTGGCTGCCCATTTCCTCAAGACAGTCGCACATCAGATTGAAATGTTTGGATTCGTCATCCGCCGCTTTGACCCAATCGTCATAAAAGCCCAAGGGCAGGGGCACATGAGAGAAACGGGCGATCACATCCCAATGCAGATCGACCGCGTTCAACTCGATATGCGCCACGGCATGAAGCAGAGCCGCGCGGCCTTCAGGCGTGCCGGGGCGGCGGCGCGGGACGTCGCGCGGTGAGAGCAACTCGGGCTGCGCGGGCCGGGCAGGGTGCAGCGGCGGGTCGGCGCGTCCCACTTCGGGGCGTTCACCGGCCTCGCGGGCCGAGAGCCACTGCGCCGCGTATTTCCGCGACAGCGCCGTCTTCTCGCGCCCATCCGCCGTGCGCAGCACCGCCTCGGCCATTTCCGCCAGCGGCATCATGCGCCGCGCACCGCGTCGAGCACGGCATCCACATGGCCGGGCACCTTCACCTTGCGCCAGACCTGCGCAATCTGCCCTTCGGCGTCGATCAGATAGGTCGCGCGTTCAATGCCCATGGATTTCCTGCCGTACATGTTTTTTTCAACCCAGACCTCATAGGCTTCGGTCACCGCGCCATCGGTGTCAGACAAAAGCGGCACCGTCAGCGCGTGTTTGGCAGCGAATTTGTCGTGTTTGTCCATGCTGTCGCGCGAGATGCCAAAGACCTGTACGCCTGCCTCGGCGAAGTCAGACAAACGCTCGGAAAAACCGATCGATTCCTTGGTGCAGCCGGGCGTGTCGTCGCGCGGATAGAAGAACAGCACCACCTGCGCGCCGCGTAAGGTAGACAGCGTGATCTCGCCACCGCCGGTCACGGGAAGGGTGAAATCCGGGGCCGGTTGGCCGGGCTGGGGTCCGATCTGCGACATGGGGCGGTTCCTTTGGCTTGTGAAGGGTCGTTCAGGGCTGTCATACTGCATCTGATTTGACAACGTCAAAGCCGCCCCAGAAAGCCGCCCTGTTCGAAACGGAGCCCGATGCGCGACCCGTCCCCTTCCAGCCCCCCTGCGCCAGATGGCGAAGGGCCGCCGCGCCGCCGGTCGCGCCGCCGCGCGGGCATCGTCTCGGCCTTGGTGCTGGTGCTCTTGGCGGCGCTGGCCACCGGGGCGGCGGTCTATTTCACCGGGCGTCCGATCCCGGCGCCGCTTTGGGTACAGACACGGATCGAGGCCCGGATCGCGAACGCATTGCCGCAGGCGCGGGTGGAGTTCGGCGCGATGGAATTCGTCGTCGATGAGGGATGGCGCCCCCGCGTGCGTTTGCAAGACATCTTTGTCACCACGCCCGAGGGCGATGAGATCGTCAGTTTCAATGAGTTCAAGGCCAGCCTGTCGATGCGGTCCCTGCTGCGCGGGGTGGCGCAGCCCCGGGCGATTTCGCTTTCGGGCGTGGTGGCCAACCTGCGCCGCGGGGCGGATGGCCGGGTGAGCCTGAGCGCCGGGGCCGGGATCGCTCCGCCGGAGCGGGAGGCGGCGACTCTGCCGCAACTCATCGGCCAGATTGACGAGGTGCTGGCCGCCCCCGCGCTTTCCGCCCTCCGTTCGGTCGAGCTGCGCGCGCTGACACTGCGGTTCGAGGATGCCCGCGCGGGCCGCGCCTGGACCGGGGATGGCGGGCGGCTGCGCCTGTCGCGCGACGGCGATGCGCTTGACCTCTCGGCGGACCTCGCGGTGCTCAGCGGGGGCGCGGGGGTGGCCACGCTGACCGCGAATTACAGCAGCCGGATCGGGGACAATGCGGCGACCTTTGGCGTAACCTTCGACGGGGTCGACGCGCGCGACATCGCGGCGCAGGGGCCTGCCTTTTCGTGGCTTGAGGTGTTGCGGACCAATATCTCGGGCGCGGTGCGCAGCGGCATCGACAGCGCAGGGCGTTTCGCGCCGATCAATGCTTCTTTGCAGATTGGCAAAGGGGTGTTGCAGCCCAATCCGCAGACCAAACCGATCCCCTTCGACGGGGCGCAGAGCTATTTCAGCTACAACCCCGCGCGGCAATTGCTGCGCTTTGACGAGATGTCACTCGACAGCCCTTGGGTCTCGGGTAATATCACCGGAACCTCGCAACTGGGCGATGTCACGGGCGGCATTCCGGGGCGGATGGTGGGGCAGTTTTCCCTACGCGATCTGCGGGCCAATCCGGCGGAAGTTTACCCCGAGACGGTGGCCTTGGATCAGGCGGATATCGACTTCGAACTCAGCCTCGACCCGTTTCGCCTGAAGCTGGGCCGTCTGGAAATCAGCGATCAGGGCCGCACCCTGCGCCTTGACGGTGCGCTGGTGGCCGAGCCTGAGGGCTGGAACCTGTCCCTCGATGGGCGGATGGACCGGCTCAGCCCCGAACGCCTGCTGGCGCTTTGGCCCGAGGGGGTGAAGCCCAAGACCCGCAAATGGCTGGACGAGAACCTTCACGCGGGCCGGATGCGCAACCTCGATCTGGCGCTGCGCATGGTGCCGGGGCAGGCGCCGCAGACCTATGTCGCCTTCGACTATGCCGGGGCCGAGGTGCGGTTTCTCAAAACCCTGCCGCATATCACCGATGGCAGCGGCCATATGAGCCTGCTCGACAACCGCCTTGTCGTCACGGTGGACGCGGGCGAGGTGATCGCGCCGCAGGGCGGGGCGGTGACGCTGGATGGGTCGTCCTTCATCATTCCCGATGTGCGGGTGAAAGACGGCAGCCCCTCGGTGATCCGGCTCAACACGCGCTCCACCCTGACCGCGGCGCTGTCGCTGCTCAACCAGCCGCCGATGCGGGTGATGGATAAGGCCGGGTTGCCCGTGACGCTTGCGGATGGGGAGGCGGTGCTGAAAGGCACGCTGGCGCTGCCGTTGAAAAAGGGCGGCAAGCCCGAAGATGTGCGCTATCACTTCGCGGGGGACCTGCTGGCGCTCTCGACCGATACGCTGGTCAAAGACCGCAGCCTTCAGGCCAGCAAACTGTCCATCACCGCCGACAATGACCGCATCACCATCGGCGGCGCAGGGCGTATCGACGGGGTGGGCTTCGACGGGGAATGGTCGCAGGCGATCGGCCCCGGTTCGGACGAAAGCCGCCTGACCGCGCAGGTGGCGCTGACCCCGGCGGGGCTTGAAGCCTTTGGCGTGGCACTGCCCCCCGGGAGCCTGAGCGGGGAGGGGCGCGGGCGGCTGGTCGTGGACCTCAAGAAGGGCGACGCGCCGCGCTTCACCTTGCAAAGCGATTTGGCGGGCTTGGGCGTCTCGGTCCCGCAACTGTCGTGGAGCAAGGCGACGAAAACGAAGGGCGAACTCCGACTGGCGGGGCGTTTGGGCGAGACGCCGAATATCGACGCCTTCCAACTGAACGCGCCGGGGCTCCGGGTGGCGGGCTCCATCGACCTGAAACCCGGCGGTGCGCTGGACCGGGTGCGGATCGACCGGCTGCGGCGCGGTGATTGGCTGGATATCCCGCTGCAACTGATCGGGCGGGGCAAGGGCAAGCCGGTGCAAGTGGTGCTAGGCGGCGGCACGCTTGATATGCGCCGGGCCGAGTTCGGCGGGGCCGGGGGCCAAGCCGGTCCGCCGATGCGCGTGGCGCTCGACCGGTTGCAGATCACCGACACGATTTACCTGACCGATCTGTCGGGCACATTCGACACCACCAAGGGGATGGATGGCGCCTTTACCGCCCGGCTCAATGGCGGAACGCCGGTGCAGGGGCGGGTGCTGCCCCAAGCGGGGCGCAGCGCGGTGCGGGTCGTCTCGGACGACGCCGGCGGGGTTCTGCGCTCGGCCGGGTTGGTGAAACAGGTGGTCGGGGGCAACCTGTCGCTCACCCTTCTGCCCGTGGGCTCGGGCGGCGCCTTTGACGGGCAGCTCACGGTCAGCGATGTCGCCATTCGCGACGCGCCGGGGATCGCGGCGCTGGTCAATGCCATCTCGGTCGTGGGGCTGATCAATGAACTCAACGGCGACGGGATTTACTTTGACGATGTGGAGGCAAACTTTCGCCTGACCCCGAACCGCCTGACCTTGACCGAGGCCAGCGCCGTGGGCGCTTCCTTGGGTCTGTCGATGGATGGGGTCTATGCGCTCGACAGCGGGTTGATCGACATGCAAGGGGTGATCTCTCCGGTCTATATGTTCAACGGGATCGGGTCGCTTTTCACCCGCAAGGGCGAGGGGTTGATCGGGTTCAACTACCGGCTCACGGGGGCAGCGAAAGACCCCAGCGTTTCGGTCAACCCGCTCTCGGCGCTCACCCCCGGCATGTTCCGCGAGCTGTTCCGCCGCCCGCCGCCCCAGCCGCCACAGGTGCAGGGCCAGGCGAATCCGGTTGCCCGGGTGCCGGAGGAACGCTAAGCGCCGGGGCGACCCTGCCGCCAGACCCGGAGCCGCGCCGATGAAGCTATCCGATTTCGATTTCGATCTGCCTGAGACCCTGATCGCCACCCGTCCCGCCAACCCGCGCTCCTCTGCGCGGTTGCTGGTGGCCGAGGGCGACGCTCTGCACGACCGGCGCGTGACCGACCTGACAGACTGGCTGCGCCCCGGCGACCGACTGGTGCTGAACGACACCCGCGTGATCCCCGCGCGGCTGAGCGGTATCCGCCACCGCGCCTCGGCCCAAGGGGCGGTGCAGGCCAAGATCGAGGTCACCCTGCTGGAGCCGCGCGGCGATGGCACATGGTCGGCGCTGATCAAACCGCTGCGCAAGCTGAAAATCGGCGAAGAAGTCATCTTCTCCGATGATCTACGCGCCACGCTGGAAGCGGTGGAAGACGGGCAGGGGCATCTGCGGTTCAACTGCGCGGGCGATGACTTCGACGCGGCGCTCAATGCGGCGGGCGCGATGCCGCTGCCGCCCTATATCGCCGCCAAACGCGCCGCTGATGCGCAGGACATGACAGACTACCAGACCGTTTTTGCCCGCCACGCGGGCGCGGTCGCGGCGCCCACGGCCTCGCTACATTTCGACGAGGCGCTGCTCGAAGCGCTGGCCGCGAAGGGCGTCACCTTTAGCCATGTCACCCTGCATGTCGGCGCGGGCACCTTCCTGCCGGTCAAGGTCGACGACATCTCGGAACACAAGATGCACGCCGAATGGGGCCGGGTCAGCGCAAAGGCCGCCGAAGAGATTGCCGCCACCCGCGCCGGCGGAGGGCGCGTGATCCCCGTGGGCACCACCGCCCTGCGCCTGATCGAGACGGCGGCTCGCGATGGTGACATCACCGCTTGGGAAGGGGATACCGACATTTTCATCACGCCCGGGTTCCAGTTCAACGTCACCGACGGGCTGATGACGAATTTCCACCTGCCCAGATCCACGCTGATGATGCTGGTCTCGGCCCTCATGGGGGTGCAGCGGGTGAAAGATATCTATGCCCATGCCATCGGCGAGGGGTACCGCTTTTTCTCCTATGGGGACTCTTCCCTTCTGCTGCCCGAGGCGCAAAAACCCGCTTGAATGTCGCACTAGGGGGTGACTAGCCTGCGATTGCCGTCCATGGGAGGGCTTGAGCGAACAAGGAATTGACTGATGATTCAAGTGGTTTCAAGCGCATGGGCGCTTTTGCTGGGCATGTGCCTTTTGATGGTCGGCAACGGCATGCAGGGCACATTGCTGGGTATCCGCGGCGGCATCGAAGGTTTCTCGACCCTGCAAATGTCGATCGTCATGTCGGCTTACTTCGTCGGTTTCTTGGGCGGGTCGCGGATGGCGCCGGGGATGATCCGGCGAGTGGGCCACGTGCGGGTTTTCGCGGCGCTGGCGTCACTGATCTCGGCGGTGATGATCCTCTACCCGACATTCCCCAACACCATCGTCTGGTCGCTTGGCCGGGTGCTCATCGGTTTTTGCTTTTCCGCTGTCTATGTCACCGCCGAAAGCTGGCTCAACAATGCCGCCACGAACGAGAACCGGGGGCAGGCGCTTTCGGCCTATATGATCGTCCAAACTCTCGGCATCGTTATCGCCCAAGCGCTGCTGCTGACGGCTGACCCTTCGGGCTTCGTGCTCTTTGTCATTCCTTCGGTCTTGGTGAGCATCGCGGTCACGCCGATCCTTTTGTCGATCAGCCCCACACCGCCCTTCGGCACCACCAAACCAATGAGCCTGAGCACCCTGATGGAGACTTCGCCGCTCGGCTGCGTCGGCATGTTCCTTCTGGGCGGCGTCTTCTCGGCCCAGTTCGGCATGGCGGCGGTTTATGGCGCCGAGGCGGGGCTGAGCGTCGCGCAGATCTCACTTTTTGTGGCGGCCTTCTTTGTCGGTTCGGTGATCCTGCAATATCCCATCGGTTGGATTTCTGACCGGATGGACCGACGCAGCCTGATCGTCATCACCGCGCTGATCGGTGGCGCGGGCTCCATGGTCGGGATGATGCTGGGGCATATCTTTCCGATCCTGCTCGCCACGGCCTTTGTCGTGGGCGGCATGTCGAACCCGCTTTACTCGCTCATCATGGCCCATACCAACGACTTCCTCGAACAAGAGGACATGGCTGCGGCCTCAGGCGGGATGTTGTTTATCAACGGCTTAGGCGCGGTCCTTGGCCCTGTGATTACCGGTTGGATGATGGGCACGGCGCTTGGCCCGGGTGGCTTTTACCTCTTTACTGCCGTGCTTTTTGCCGCACTGGCGAGCTATGCTTCCTACCGTAAAACGCAGCGTGCTGCTGTTCCGGTTGATGAGACAGGCAGCTACGTGCCGATTTACCCCTCTGCCACCGCTGTGGCCGTGGAAATCGCGCAGGAATATGCCATTGAAGCAGAGCAGGACGCCGTCGAGGACGCTGCTCAAGAAAACGCCGAAGCGGATAAAAACGGCCGTGATAGCGATAACGATGTCGCGGATGACATAAAACGTGACTAGGCTTTTGCGGTAAGACGTTCTTAACTTTAACGAAACGCCCAGATTGCGGCAAAGGAGTGTGC
Organism: Sulfitobacter sp. 1A12157; assembly: GCF_043557345.1. NCBI lineage: Bacteria > Pseudomonadati > Pseudomonadota > Alphaproteobacteria > Rhodobacterales > Roseobacteraceae > Sulfitobacter > Sulfitobacter sp. 1A12157. The sequence continues at coordinate 244,047 of NZ_JBIFFV010000003.1, read as the reverse complement.
GGGATGGCTGCCACAAATGCAGAACCCCAAGACGTACTGAATTTCTGGCTCGAAGACGTCGGCCCAGCCGGGTGGTACAACAGTTCCGAAACGCTGGATGCCGATATCCGCGCGCGTTTCGAGGGGCTCTGGAATGAGGCACAAGCCGGGAAACTGAACCACTGGCTGACCAACCCCACCGACGCGCTGGCCTTTTTGATCCTGACCGATCAATTCCCGCGCAACATGTTCCGCGACACGGGCAAGGCGTTTTCCAGCGACCGTATCGCGCTGGCGGCGGCAAAACTGGCGATCGAGAAAGGCTGGGACATGCGCGTGGAGGCGCCCGAGCGGCAGTTCTTCTATCTGCCGCTGATGCATTCCGAGAACCTCTGCGATCAGGACCGCTGCGTGCGTCTGATGTGCGAACGGATGCCGAAAAGCGACGGCAGCAACCTGCTCCACGCCCGCGCCCACCGCGAAGTGATCCGCCAGTTTGGCCGTTTTCCCTATCGCAATAAGGCGCTGTCACGCAGTTTCACCGCGCAGGAAACCTCCTACCTTAACGCGGGCGGCTATGGCCGCACGGTCAAGGAACTGCGCGCGGAACGGCAAGCGGCCTGAGCCTTCGGCAGGTGGGGGCCACACGCGTGGTTGTGGCGATTGCAAATATGGTTTAGCGGTAAACTATATTTGCAAACCCTAACGCGAGGTCCTTGCCATGGCTGCCAAATCCTTTGATCTGATCGTGATCGGTGCGGGGCCGGGCGGCTATGTCGCCGCGATCCGTGGCGCCCAGCTTGGCCTCAAGGTTGCGGTGGTCGAACGGGAGAACCTCGGCGGCATCTGTCTCAACTGGGGCTGCATCCCCACCAAGGCGCTGCTGCGCTCGGCGGAAGTGTTCCACCTGATGCATCGCGCCAAGGATTTCGGTCTGGCGGCGGATAAGATCGACTATGATCTTGCCGCCGTGGTCAAACGCTCGCGCGGAGTGGCCAAACAGATGGAAGGCGGGGTGAAACACCTGCTGAAGAAAAACAAGGTCGAGGTCTTCATGGGCGAAGCCTCGATCCCCGCGAAGGGGAAGGTCTCCGTCAAAACCGACAAGGGCAGCGAAGAGTTGACGGCCAAGAACATCGTGCTGGCCACCGGCGCACGGGCCCGCGAACTGCCGGGGCTTGAAGCGGACGGCAAACGCGTCTGGACCTATCGCCACGCCCTTCAGCCCGCGCATGACCCCAAAAAACTGCTGGTCATCGGGTCCGGTGCCATCGGCATCGAATTTGCGAGCTTCTACAACACCCTTGGCGCCGACACGACCGTGGTTGAGGTGATGGACCGCGTGCTGCCTGTCGAAGACGAAGAGATTTCGAAATTCGCCAAAAAGGCATTCGAGAAACAAGGCATGACCATCATGCAAAGGGCCACGGTCAAGAAACTCGACCGTGCGGACGACAAGGTCACCGCCCATATCGAACGGGACGGCAAGGTCGAGAAGCTTGAGTTCGACACCGTGATTTCTGCCGTCGGCATCGTCGGCAATACCGAAGGGCTGGGGCTGGAAGAGCTTGGCATCAAGGTCGACCGCACCCATGTGGTGACGGATGAATACTGCCGCACCGGGGTCGATGGGCTCTTTGCCATCGGCGACATCGCCGGTGCGCCCTGGCTTGCGCATAAGGCCAGCCACGAGGGGGTCATGGTGGCCGAGCTTATCGCGGGTCAGAAACCCCATCCCGTCAAACCCGAAAGCATCGCCGGGTGCACCTATTGCCACCCCCAAGTCGCCTCCGTCGGCCTGACCGAGGCGAAGGCCAAGGAACAGGGCTATGAGATCAAGGTCGGGCGCTTCCCCTTCATCGGCAATGGCAAGGCCGTGGCCTTGGGCGAGCCCGAGGGGATGGTGAAGACCATCTTCGACGCCAAAACCGGCGAGCTTCTGGGCGCGCATATGGTGGGCGCCGAGGTGACGGAGCTGATCCAAGGCTATGTCGTGGGGCGCCAGCTTGAGACCACCGAAGAAGACCTGATGAACACCGTCTTCCCGCATCCGACACTAAGCGAAATGATGCATGAATCGGTGCTCGACGCTTTCGACCGCGTGATCCATATGTAGGGTGCGCGGGGGCAGGGCGCGTTCGACGTGCTGTGCCCCGCCGCACCTTGGCCAAACCGTCGGGAGCCCTGTCGTGGTCAGCCTTAACCGTGTCGTCATGCATCGCAGCACCCGCCGGATGATCGGTGGTTTGACCCCTGAAACGCTGGATGCCGCCGAGATCTCGGGCAAGTTCGGCAAACGGTTCGCGTTCAAAAGCTATACTCAGTTCACCTATCCAACCTATGATATCTGCGCAGGGCCCTTCACCGATCCCGCGAGCGGTGCCGTGCGGCAGTTCGATCTGATCCTCGCCAATCAGGTGTGGGAGCATCTTGATCGGCCCTATACGGCCTTGGGGCATGTTCAACAGATGCTCAGGCCGGGCGGATATTTCTGGATCGCCGTGCCGTTTTTCATCCCCTTCCATGCCGCCCCGAATGACAATTCGCGCTGGTCTGCCCGGGGTCTGAAAAATCTGCTCATCGAAGCCGGGTTCGAGGCGCATCGGATCACCGCCAAACAATGGGGCAACCGCGCCGCGGCCGCCCGCAATCTGGAGGCTGACTGGCCCCCGGCTTTCGACAAGGCCACAGATGATCTGACCAACGACCCCGAAATGCCGCTTTGCGCTTGGGCGCTGGCCCAGAAGGCTTGAGGGCAGATGGCTGAACACACCTCTTTTCTGCGCGTCTTCGCACTTTGGGCCGCGGGGCTGGGGGCGGCAGCGCAATATGGCAAGATGAGTGTCATCTTCGACCTGCTGCCCAGTATCTATCCGCAGGCCGGGGCGGCGCTTGGGTTTTTGGTGTCCTTGGTGGGTGGTGTCGGTATTCTCCTCGGTGTCGTGGCGGGGTTGGTGGTCGCCCGGGTCCGCTATCGCCGTGCGCTCCTCTTCGCGCTATGGCTCGGCGCGGCAGTATCGGCTTTTCAGGCGCTCTTGCCGGGCTTTGGCTGGATGTTGGCCAGCCGTGTCGTCGAAGGGCTGTCGCATCTGGCCATCGTCGTCGCCGCGCCGACCCTCATTGCGCAGCTGAGCGCCGTAAAAGACCGCGGGTTTACCCTGACCCTCTGGGGCACCTTCTTCGGCGTGGCCTTCGCGATCCTCACGCTTCTCGGCCGCCCGCTTGCATTGGGCTGGGGTGTGCCAGCGCTTTTCGCCGTTCACGCGGCCTATATGGCGGGCTGCGCGCTGGTGCTCTCCGCCAGCCTGCGCAGCTTGCCGGAGGAGGGCGCACAGCCGCCGTTCTCCCTGCCGCAGATGCTCCGCGATCACCTTGCGATTTACTGGTCACCCTTCCTTTCCGCCCCGGCGGCGGGTTGGCTGTTCTATACATTCAGCTTTGTCTCCATCCTCACTGTCTTGCCGCCCTACCTGCCCGAGGCATGGCGGGTGGTCACCATGGCGGCCATGCCGCTCACCAGCATCGCGGTGTCGATGACCATCGGCGTGGCGCTTTTGCGCCACTTGCCAGCGGTCTATGTTGTGCAAGCGGGCTTTGGCCTTTCGGCCCTTTCCATGGTTTGGCTTTGGCTCGCCCCCGGTGCCCCGCTGGCCTGTCTGGCGCTTGCAGGTGCCATGGGGCTGATCCAAGGGGCCAGCTTTACTGCCGTGGCGCAGCTGAACACCGGCCCCGCCGCGCAGGCGCAGGCGAACGGCGCCGTGGCGCAGATGGGCAACCTCGGCAACAGCCTTGGCACGCCGGTCATGGCCTTCGGACTGGCAAGCTTCGGCGCCGCGGCGCTGCCGCTCCTCGCGGGCGGGGCTTTTATCATGGGGCTTGTGGCACATCTCCTCCTCGGTGCGGCCCGGCGTCGCAGGCAGCGCGTTCCTGTTTAGTTCTCACTTTTCCGTTGGAAAACACTGCATCAGCACCTATGTACAAATCGTTAAGAGGGGCATGTGATGGCTGAGCTGAAGAACATTGAAGTGCGCGGCGCGCGCGAGCATAATTTGAAAAACATCGACGTGGATATTCCACGGGATCAACTGGTTGTAATCACCGGGCTTTCTGGTTCGGGCAAGTCGAGCCTTGCCTTCGATACGATCTATGCCGAAGGGCAGCGGCGCTATGTGGAATCGCTCTCGGCCTATGCGCGGCAGTTCCTTGATATGATGCAAAAGCCGGATGTCGATCACATTTCCGGCCTCAGCCCCGCCATTTCGATCGAGCAAAAGACCACCTCGAAGAACCCGAGGTCGACCGTTGGCACGGTGACCGAGATTTACGACTACCTGCGTCTGCTTTTCGCCCGCGTCGGCACGCCCTATAGCCCCGCCACCGGCAAGCCCATTGAGGCCCAGCAGGTGCAGGACATGGTCGACCGGATCATGACGATGCAAGAGGGCACGCGGGCCTATCTGCTGGCCCCCATCATCCGCGACCGGAAAGGTGAATACCGCAAGGAATTCATTGAGTTGCGCAAGCAGGGTTTCCAGCGGGTCAAGGTGAATGGCGACTTCTATGATCTCGATGAGCCGCCCACCTTGGATAAGAAATTCCGCCATGACATCGACGTTGTCGTCGATCGGATCGTGGTGCGCGAAGGTTTGGAAACGCGGCTTGCGGACTCGCTCCGCACCGCGCTCGACCTTGCCGATGGGATCGCCGTTTTGGAGACGGCCCCCAGTGAAGGTGAACCGGAACGCCATACGTTCTCTGAGAAATTTGCCTGTCCCGTCAGTGGCTTCACCATTCCAGAGATCGAGCCTCGGCTGTTTTCTTTCAACGCGCCCTTTGGGGCTTGCCCGTCTTGCGACGGCCTTGGCGTCGAGCTTTTCTTCGACGAGCGTTTGGTGGTGCCGGATCAGAACCTGAAGATCTACGACGGGGCGCTGGCGCCGTGGCGTAAGGGAAAGTCACCTTACTTTAAGCAGACCATCGAAGCCATTGCGAAACATTATAATTTCGATCAGAAGACGCGCTGGAAAGACCTCCCTGAAAAAGTGCAGAACGTCTTCCTCCACGGCTCCGGTAAGGAAGAAATTACCTTCCGTTATGACGAGGGTGGCCGCGTCTATGAGGTCAAGCGGGTGTTCGAAGGGGTGATCCCCAATATGCAGCGGCGCTACCGCGAAACCGACAGTAATTGGGTCCGCGAAGAGTTCGAACGCTACCAGAACAACCGTCCCTGCGGCACCTGCGGCGGCTATCGCCTGCGGCCCGAAGCATTGGCGGTGCGGATTGGCCCGCGGGACGGCGGCGAAGATGAATTGTTGCATGTCGGCAAAGTGGTCGAGATGTCGATCCGCGAGGCCTTCGACTGGTGTCAGACGGTGCCGAACCACCTGACCGATCAGAAGAACGAAATTGCGCGGGCCATTTTGAAGGAAATCCGGGAGCGTCTCGGATTTCTAAATAACGTTGGTCTAGAGTACCTTACGATGTCACGTTCAAGTGGTACTTTAAGTGGCGGTGAGAGCCAGCGCATTCGTTTGGCAAGCCAGATCGGCTCCGGGTTGACGGGCGTCCTTTACGTTCTGGATGAACCGTCAATTGGTCTGCACCAGCGCGACAATGACCGTCTGCTCGATACCTTGAAGAACCTGCGCGATCAGGGGAACACCGTGATCGTGGTGGAGCACGATGAAGAGGCCATCCGCGAAGCGGATTACGTCTTTGACATCGGGCCGGGAGCAGGGGTGCACGGCGGGCAGGTTGTCAGCCATGGCACGCCGCAAGAGGTTGCAGCTGATCCGAATTCTGTGACGGGCCAATACCTTACCGGCGTTCGCGAAATCTCCGTCCCGGTAAAGCGGCGCAAGGGGAATAAGAAAAAGTTGCAGGTGGTAAAAGCCACTGGCAACAACTTACAGAATGTGACGGTGGACTTTCCGCTGGGGAAATTCGTTTGCGTCACGGGCGTGTCGGGGGGCGGCAAATCCACCCTGACAATTGAGACATTGTTCAAGACCGCTTCGATGAACCTCAATGGGGCGCGGCAGACGCCTGCGCCCTGTCAGACCATTAAGGGGTTGGAGCATCTCGATAAGGTCATCGATATCGACCAGCGCCCGATCGGGCGAACTCCGCGTTCTAATCCAGCAACTTACACCGGCGCCTTCACCCCGATCCGCGACTGGTTTGCCGGTCTGCCGGAGGCCAAGGAGCGGGGCTACAAGCCCGGGCGCTTTTCCTTCAACGTGAAGGGGGGGCGTTGTGAAGCCTGTCAGGGCGATGGGGTCATCAAGATCGAGATGCACTTCCTGCCGGATGTCTATGTTGAATGTGAGACCTGTAAGGGCGCGCGCTATAACCGCGAGACGCTGGAGGTCAAGTTCAAGGGCAAGAGCATCGCCGATGTTCTTGATATGACTGTGGAAGATGCGCAAAGCTTCTTTGCCGCGGTGCCGTCGATCCGTGAGAAGATGGATGCGCTGATGCGGGTCGGACTTGGATATATCAAGGTCGGTCAGCAGGCGACGACCCTTTCCGGCGGAGAGGCGCAGCGCGTGAAGCTTAGCAAGGAACTCAGCAAGCGTTCCACGGGCCGCACGCTCTATATCCTCGATGAGCCGACCACCGGTTTGCATTTCGAAGATGTGCGTAAGCTCTTGGAAGTGCTCCATGAACTGGTGGATCAGGGCAACTCCGTTGTGGTGATCGAACACAATCTCGACGTGGTGAAAACCGCGGATCATATCATTGATATTGGCCCCGAAGGGGGGGACGGCGGGGGTCGGGTCGTGGCCACGGGCACGCCGGAGAAGGTCGCCGAGGTGGCTGAGAGCTACACGGGCAAATACCTCAAGCCGATGCTGCATAAACAAACGAAAGTAGCGGCGGAATAACCGCCGCCACCCAAACGCTTTGCCAGCGCTGTGTCCTTAGAGCACGGCGCGGGCGATGCGGATCAACTGCAAGGTTTCATAGGCGCTGTCTTTCAGCGCGATGACCTGACCGTTCAAAACCGCGTAGTTATAGCCGTCTTGTGGTGCCTCTAAGCCGTAGAGGTTAATCAGATCGGCCTGAGTAAGCGCTGCGGTCGGTGCGACGTTGATGCCTGATCCGATGGTCGGCACCCGGGCGAGTTCGTTGATACGCAGCAGGGCGGTGTGATCTTCGTTGCTGAGCAGCACAGGCTGCCCGTCGATCAAGGCGTAGCGATGCCCGTCGGGGGCAGCGTCTAGGTTGTAGAGCTGCGCGATTTGATCCGACCGCAGCAAAAGCAATTCGCGTTCCGTAAGGGGGTCGGCCTCCAGATAGGGTTCGCGGCGCTCTTCCAACAGCGCATTGAGTTGATCATCGGAATAGCTTGCCCATTGTTCATAGGACACGCCTTGTTTCGCCAAGCCCGGCGGGACACAGGGCGGGTCTTTCTTGGCCAGTCCGGGCGGGCAATTGCGATAGGTGATCAACTCTTCCTCGGGAAGCGCGGCGGCATTCAGGTCAGGCGCGGCCAATGCCAGGGCTGCGGCGCCGAGGATGACGGCCATGTCGCGCCCCTCGGGGGCGGGGGTGTTCAGAAGACGGGTGACGGTGGTCTCGCGGTCTTGGGTAAATCGGGTCACGCGCTGATCAAACTCGGCACGGTCAATGCCCTTCGGCAGTTCGATCTTATCGCCCTTGATCTTGACCTTGTCGCCATTGACCTTGATCTCGACCTTGTCGTCCTTCTTGTCTCTCTTTGCCTTTTTCTCTTTGTACTTTTCAGCCGTCTTGTCGCGCTTGTCTTTCTTTTTCTCCGCCTTCTTTTCGTGCTTTTCCTTCTTCTTTGCCTTTTTGTCTTTCTTGTCCTTGCCCTTATCGTCTTTGGCGAGCCAAAGCGTCTCGGGGCCATCGGTGTTGACAGCGGTGGCAGGCAGGGCCGGGGCAAAGCCGGTTCCGGCGGCGGCCAGCGGGCCCGCCGCGCAGGCGGTCGTCAGGATCGTGGTGAAGAGCAGGCGTCGCATCAGGGATCTCCATAGATAGGATCGTTCTGAAGCCAACGCCTGCCCGGATCAGGTCGTTCCCGAGAAGAATGCGATCAGCTTAACCTTGCCAACCGCGCTTTTCAAAACGGGGCAGCATGGCAGAGAAGTCTTTGCCCTTGCCGCCTTCCTCTTCGACGAAGCGGGTGTAGAGCTCTTTCGCCAATGCGCCCATCGGGGTGTCTGCATTGGCCATTTCGGCGGCTTGTTGCGACAGGCCAAGGTCTTTCAGCATCAGTTCCGCGGCAAAACCCGGTTTGTAGTCGTTGTCTGCAGGTGACTGGGGGCCGACGCCGGGGGCGGGGCAGTAGGCGTTCATTGACCAGGAATAGCCAGAGGAGGTGCTGACCACATCGAACATCCGTTCGCGATCAAGGCCCAGTTTGTCGGCCAGTGCGAAGGCTTCGCAGGTGGCGATCATCGTGGCACCGAGGATCATGTTGTTGCAGATTTTCGCAGCTTGGCCCGCGCCTGCATCGCCACAGTGAACGGCTTTCTGACCCATGATGTCGAAGAGCGGTTTGGCCTTCTCGAAGGCCGCCTCAGCACCGCCTGCCATGAAGGTCAGCGTGCCGCCCTGCGCGCCGCCGATGCCGCCCGAGACGGGGGCGTCCACGAAGAGTAGTCCGGCTTTCTGCGCCGCATCCGCCGCGAAGCGCGCGCTTTCCACGTCAACGGTGGAGCAGTCGATCAGCAAGGCACCCGGGGCCATATGGGCAACCGCTTCTTCGGCGACTTGGCGCAGGATCGCGCCATTGGGCAGCATGGTGATGACGACATCGGCATCGGCGACCGCCTCGGCGATGGTCTTGGCCTCGGCGACCCCTTCGGCGGTGGTGCCGGCCACGTCATTGCCGCGCACCGTATGACCCGCGGCGGCGAGATTGGCCGCCATCGGGCCGCCCATATTGCCCAGACCGATGAAACCGATTGTGAGTTTGCTCATGAATTTTCCTCCAACTTCAATTCGTTGTCGCCCAAGGGGGCGAGCATGGCGTCGACATCGGCCTGCGGTACATCCCAATCGGCATGTTGCCAGTTGGGGCTGCGATCCTTGTCGATGATCGCGGCGCGCACGCCTTCGATGAAGTCGCCTTTTTCAAGCGACCGCGCGGTAAAGCGGTATTCCTGTTGCAGCGCCGGGACCATGCCGATGCCCGGACCGCGCAGACGGCGCAGCATTTCCAGCGTGCAGGCCATCGACAGGGGGGAGTTGCGGCGCAGGGTCTTCAGCGTCTCGGTGGCGAAGGCGCTTTCCGATATGGAAAATGTGGCTTCGATCTTTTCTAAATTCTCCGGGGCGAAGAGGTGGTCGACCTCTTCCTGAACCTCGGCCAGTTTGGACGGGGGCGGGGTGGTCGCCGCGCGGTCGAGGATGAAGGGATCGCCGTTTTCTTCCAGTTGCGCGATCAGCGCGGGCCATTGGTCTTCGGGGATGAAGCAGTCGGCAAAGCCCGCGTGCAGCACATCCGCCGGCCCCATGCGCGCCCCGGTGAGGCCGAGATATTCGCCCATCCGCCCCGGCGCATGCGCCAGCAGCAGCGTGCCGCCCACGTCCGGCACCAGCCCGATGCCGCATTCCGGCATGGCGATCTTGCTCGTCTCGCCCACCACGCGGTGCGAGCCGTGGCAGCCGATGCCGACACCGCCGCCCATGGTGAACCCCTGCATGAAGGAGATCACCGGCTTGGGATAGCCGTGCAGCTTGTTGTTGAGCCGGTATTCATCGGCCCAGAACTGCCGGGCAAAGTCGAGGTCACTGTCCTTGCCGGTCTGGTAGAGTTGCGCCACGTCGCCGCCAGCACAGAAGGCCTTTTCGCCTTCCGCATCCAGCACCACGACAGCGACCTCCGGGTCGTCGCGCCAAGCGTCGATCGCCTTCTCGATGGCGATGCACATGTCGTAGCTTAGCGCGTTCAGCGCTTTGGAACGCGTCAGCGTGATGCGGCCCGCGCGCCCCGTTTTGCGGATGTCGATGTCACTCATGGACGGCCTCAGCGGTTCTTAAGCATGTCGCGGGCAACGATCACGCGCATGATCTCGTTGGTGCCTTCGAGGATCTGGTGCACACGCAGGTCGCGGACCAGCTTCTCGATGCCGTAGTCGGCAAGGTAGCCGTAGCCGCCGTGCAGTTGCAGACATTGATCGACAACCTTGCTGCCGGTCTCGGTCACGAATTTCTTGGCCATGGCGCAGAACTTGGTGGCGTCGGGCGCGCCGGTGTCGAGCTTCCATGCCGCCTGACGCAGGAAGGTGCGGGCGGCCTGAAGCTCGATCTCCACGTCGGCAAGGCGGAACTGCAGCCCCTGGAACTGGTCGATGGTTTGGCCAAAGGCCTTGCGGTCGCCCATGTAGTCCAGCGTCTTGTTCAGCGCGGTCTGCGCGGCGCCGAGCGAGCAGGCGGAGATATTGAGCCGCCCGCCGTCGAGGCCGGCCATGGCGTATTTGAAGCCCTTGCCCTCTTCCCCGACGAGGTTCTCGGCTCCGATCTTGCAATCGTCGAACTGCACCAGCGCCGTCGGCTGGCTGCGCCAGCCCATCTTGTCTTCCAGACCGCCGAAGCTGAGGCCCGGGGTGCCGTCCTCGACATAGACGGTGGAGACACCGCGCGCGCCCTCGTCGGAGGTGCGGACCATGGTGACATAGGCGTCCGAATAGCCGCCGCCCGAGATGAAGGCCTTGGTGCCGTTCAGCGTATAGCCCTCGTTGGTGCGCTCGCAGCGGGTCTTGAGCGCCGCCGCATCGGAGCCGGAGCCGGGCTCGGTCAGGCAGTAGCTCAGGACCGTCTCCATGGTGAGCACCTTGGGCATGACGCGCGCTTTCATCTCGTCACTGGCGAAGGTGTCGAGCATCTTAGCGCACATGTTATGGATCGAAAGGAACGCCGCGACGGAGGGGCAGGCCATCGAGAGCGCCTCGAAGACCAGCGTGGCGTCGAGGCGCGTGAGCCCCGCGCCGCCGGTCTCCTCGGAGACATAAAGCCCGCCAAAACCCAACTCACCGATCTGCGGCCACAACTCCTTGGGAATGGTGCCGTCCTTCTCCCACTGATGGGCATGGGGGGCGATATTGTCCTGCCCGAAGGCGTGGGCCATATCGAAAATGGCGGTCTGTTCCTCGTTCAATGCGAAATCCATCGCGGCTCCTCCCTGAAGTCATGTGTCCTTGGAACTGAACACTTGTTTAATTCTATCAGCCGAAAGGAGTCGCAACAAGCGTCACAGATCGGCGTGGTATTCCTCGATCAGATGGCGCACGACGGCTTTGCCGCCTTCGCCCTCGGGGGCCTCGGCCCAGACCTTGCGTTGACGGGTGGCGGAGGTTTCGCCCCGCGCCGCCTCGCGCAGGGCGCAGACTTCGTCGAGGCAGCCAAACGCCTCGGCATCCTCGGCCAGCATCGAGACAATCTCGTCGAAAAGCTGGTCGAAGGGTTTCATCTGCCGATCGCCGAAGTCGATCAGCGCGTCACCGGTGCCGTAGCGCTGCGCGCGCCAGCGGTTCTCGCCGATCAGGAAACGGTCGTATTTGCGCCAGCTCAGGTTGCTGTCACGCAGGCGCAGCAGCATCCGGCATAGCGCCTGCGTCAACCCGGCAAGGCCAAGCGTATGCGACAACTGCGGCTGCACATCGAAGATTCGCGTCTCCAGCGTGGGGTAGTGGACCGAAGGCCGCAGATCCCACCAGACCTTTGAGGTGTCGGCGATGATGCCGAGGTCGACCAGCGTGCCGGTGGTCCGCTCGTAGGCCGCCCAGCTGTCGAACTGCGGCGGCAGGCCGGTGCGGGGCATGTTGTCCATCACCGACATGCGGTAGGAGGCGAGCCCCGTGTCCTCGCCCTGCCAGAACGGCGAGGAGGCGGAAAGCGCCAGCATATGCGGCAGGAAATAGGATAGCTGCGGCATCAGGTCGATGCGCAGGTCGTCACTGTCGATGCCGACATGCACATGCATGCCGCAGATCAGCATCCGGCGGGCGATGTCCTCCAACTCGGATTCAAGCTGCGAATAGCGTTGTTTCTCGGTCGTGCCTTGGGTCTTCCAATCCGAGAAGGGATGGCAGGCGACAGCGATGGGGGAAAGGCCATGGTTCCCCGCCAGCCGGGCGATGGTGGCGCGCAGGTGGCGCAGGTCGTCGCGGGCCTCGGCCACGGTCTTGCAGGGCTTGGTGCCGATCTCGATCTGGCATTGCAGGAATTCGGGGCTGACCTGATCGCCCAACTCCTTGCGGCACTCCTCCATCAGCGCTTCGGGGGCGTCGGCCAGAGCCAGTGAATCCGCGTCGACCAGAAGGTATTCTTCTTCGATTCCGATGGTGAATTCTTTTTGCATGGCTCTGACCTTTGGCAGGGGCCGACCGCCACATTGGGCGACCGGCGGGATGGATCACTCCATCACGGGGATGGAGAACTCGCCACCCTCCTTGATGCCCGAGGGCCAGCGTGCCGTCACGGTCTTGGTGCGGGTGTAAAACTTGAACGCATCCGGGCCGTGCTGGTTCAGATCGCCGAAGACGGATTTCTTCCAGCCGCCGAAGGTGTGGTAGGCCAGCGGCACCGGGATCGGCACGTTGACACCGACCATGCCGATGTTGATGCGGTTGGCGAAGTCGCGCGCCGCGTCACCGTCGCGGGTGAAGATCGCCGTGCCGTTGCCGTACTCGTGGTCCATCGCAAGGCCAAGCGCCTCTTCGTAGTCCTTGGCGCGGACGCAGGTCAGCACGGGGCCGAAGATTTCCTGCTTGTAGATGTCCATGTCCTTGGTGGCGCGGTCAAACAGATGCGGCCCGACGAAATAGCCGTTCTCGTAGCCCTGCAGTTTGAAGTCGCGCCCGTCGACGACAAGCTCCGCACCCTGATCGATGCCGGTCTGGACCAGACGTTCGATGTTGGCCTTGGCGGCGGCGGTGACCACGGGGCCATAGTCCACGTCGTTGCCTGCGGTGTAGGGGCCGACTTTCAGCTTTTCGATGCGCGGCACCAGCTTTTCGATCAGGCGGTCGGCGGTTTCCTCGCCCACCGGCACGGCGACGGAGATCGCCATGCAGCGTTCGCCCGCGGCACCGTAGCCTGCACCCACCAGCGCGTCGGCGGCCTGGTCGAGGTCGGCGTCGGGCATGATGATCATGTGGTTCTTGGCACCGCCGAAGCACTGCACGCGTTTGCCGTTGGCGCAGCCGGTGGCATAGATGTACTCGGCGATCGGGGTCGAGCCGACAAAGCCGATGGACTGGATCACGTCATGATGCAGGATCGCGTCGACCGCTTCCTTGTCGCCATTCACGACCTGAATGATGCCCTTGGGCAGACCGGCCTCTTCCAGCAGTTCGGCCAGCATCAGCGGGACGGAGGGGTCACGCTCGGACGGCTTCAGGATGAAGGCGTTGCCGCAGGCGATAGCGGGGGCGAACATCCACATCGGGATCATGGCCGGGAAGTTGAAGGGCGTGATGCCCGCGGTGACGCCCAGAGGCTGGCGCATGGAGTACATGTCGATGCCCGGGCCGGCGCTGTCGGTGAAATCACCCTTCAGCAGTTCCGGCGCGCCGATGCAGTATTCCACCACTTCGAGGCCACGCTGCACGTCACCGGCGGCGTCGGGCAGGGTCTTGCCGTGCTCGCGGCTCAGCGCCTCGGCCAGCTTGTCCATGTCGCGGTTCAGCAGGGCCACGAACTTCATCAGCACGCGGGCGCGGCGCTGCGGGTTGGTGGCGGCCCATTTCGGCTGCGCGGCTTGGGCGTATTCCACCGCCTTGTTCAGCTCATCGCCATTGGCCAGCGGCACCTTGGCCTGCACTTCGCCGGTGGCGGGGTTCATCACGTCGGCGAAGCGCCCGGAGGTGCCCTTGACGTGCTCGCCGTTCAGGTAATGCGTCATCTCTTGCATGATCGGTCTCCTCTATGGTTGGCGGCACGATAGCCTTGCAAAAAGAACCGGAACAGAGGAAGGATGGCAAAACCGTCTTGCATTTTTGCAAAGCGTGAGGGCAGATGGATGGATCAGAATTGGGACGACCTGCGGCTGTTTCTGGCGGTCGCGAGAGAGGAAAGCCTGTCTGGCGCGGGCAAGCTGCTGCGGCTCGATCCCGCAACGCTGGGCCGCCGCATGGCGCGGTTGGAAAAGGCGTTGCAGACCGTGCTCTTCGTGAAATCCCCTCAGGGCTATATGTTGACCGAAGCGGGGCGGGATCTGATGCAGCGGGCAGAGCGGGCCGAACAGGCGATGCGCGCGGCCACCGCCGGGGTGCAGGTGCAAAGCGATCAGCTATCGGGCCAGATCCGTGTCGGCGCGCCCGATGGGGCTGCGAACTATCTGCTGCCACAGGTCTGTGCGGCGATTGCCGAGAAAAACCCCGATCTGGATGTGCAGATCATCGCATTGCCGCGCGTCTTCAACCTGTCCCGGCGCGAGGCGGATATGGCCATCGGGGTGAGCGCGCCCACGGCGGGGCGGTTGGTGGTGCAGAAAGTGACGGACTACCATCTCCATCTTGCCGCCGCCGAAAGCTATCTGGCGCAGCATCCTGAGGTGACCGCCGTGGGCGATCTGCAAGGGCACCGGATGGTCGGCTATATCCCCGATATGATCTTTGACCGTGAGTTGGATTATCTCGCCGACCTTGGCATCAGCCGGGTGGCGCTGGCGTCGAATTCCGTATCCGTACAGGTGCGAATGATCCAGCAGGGCGGGGGGATCGGGGTCGCGCATGACTTCTCGCTCGCCGCGACACGGGGGGTGCGGCGCATCCTCACCGATGCCGTGAGCCTCAAACGCGCCTTTTATCTGATCCGCCACGCCGATGACCGGCGCAACGCTCGATTGGCGGCCTTTGCCGAGGCGCTGGCCACCGGGCTGCGGGCCGAGACCGCGCGGCTGGAGGCGCTGGCCTCGGGGCGGGCTGCGCCAAAAGCTTGACAGAAAAGGATTTCGCGGTGACGCTGAAGGTGACTTAGCCCTGTACCCAAGGAGGCGCCAGATGCTCGTATCGCAGATTCTCAAGACCAAGCCCGATGATAAGGTGGTGACGGCCAAACCCGGATTGGCGATCTCCGAGGCGGCGGCGATACTGGCCGAGAAACGGATCGGGACGCTGGTGATTTCGGCCGATGGCAAAACGCCGGATGGGATTCTCTCCGAGCGCGACATCGTGCGCGAGTTGGGCCGCGCGGGGGCGGGCTGTTTGGAGCAGGCGGCCGAAACTCTCATGACCCGCAAACTGGTAACCTGTAGCCGCGACGACCGGTCCGATGCGGTGCTGCAAAAGATGACCGATGGGCGCTTCCGCCATATGCCGGTGCTGGAGGACGGCGAGTTGGTGGGGCTGATCTCCCTCGGCGATGTGGTCAAGGCGCAATTGCAAGAGCTGTCGATGGAGAAACAGGCCCTCGAAGGCATGATCATGGGGCACTGATGCGGCATCGAAACTGTGGTTCCCGCCGGCTGACGGCGGGGCACTGCTATCGCTAACCGACTTGCGCTTGGGGCGGTGAAATGATTGGCTGTGCCGCAACGCAGCAGATACGCAGGACAATTACATGCGCATAGCCCTTTACCCCGGTACGTTCGACCCGATCACGCTGGGGCATATCGACATCATCCGCCGCGCGGCCCGCATGGTCGACCGGCTGGTGATTGGCGTGGCCATCAACCGCGACAAGGGGCCGTTGTTCACCCTCGAAGAACGGGTCGCCCTGATCGAAGCAGAATGCGCGCAATTGGCCGAGGAGACCGGCGTCGAGATCGTGGTGCATCCTTTCGAAAACCTGCTGATCGACTGTGCCCGCGACGTGGGCGCCCAGACCATCGTGCGCGGTCTGCGCGCCGTGTCCGATTTCGAATATGAGTTCCAGATGGTTGGCATGAACCGGCAGTTGGACGATTCCATCGAAACGGTCTTCTTGATGGCCGAGGCCACCCATCAGGCGATCGCCAGCAAATTGGTGAAAGAGATCGCGCGGTTGGATGGGGATGTCAGCAAATTCGTGACGCCGGCGGTGAATAAGGTGCTGATTGAGCGGTTTTCGCAGGGGTAGCGTTTAGGTGGCGAGTGGGCCGTGTGCGGCGCGGTTCTGCGAGGTATTTTTAAAAGGATGAAGGGGAGGGGCGTGGCGCTTGAATGGCGGCCGCGTCTTTTTTTGGGCTGCTGTGGAGGGTGGCGATTGGGGGGAGGTTACCGCCAGAAGGCCATCCATTCGATCAGTGCAAAGAGTTTCTTGCCGAGATAGATCATGTGGTCGGCCCCATAGAAAGAGAGGTCGACTGCCATCGCCCCAGCGATCACAAGGGCCAGCATGATGGCGATGGGATTGGTCATGATGGGGCTCCGGCCGGGGAATGGCCTGATATTACAGGCACATCCCCGCCGTGCAAGCCTCAGCCCAGTTTGCCCATGGCGACGGCGACATCGGCCATGCGCACCGAGAAAGCCCATTCGTTGTCATACCAGCCCAGCACCCGCACGGTGCGGCCTGCCACGACGATGGTTTGGTCGGGGGCGAAAATGCAGCTTTCCTCGGTATGGTTGAAGTCGATGCTGACCTTCTGTTCGGGGTCATAGGCCAGCACGCGTTTCATCGGGCCATCAGCGGCGGCGCGGGCGGCGGCGTTGATTTCCTCCACGGTTACGTCGCGGCTGGCCTGGAAGGTGAGGTCGACAGCGGAGACATTGGGAGTGGGCACGCGCATTGCGGTGCCGTCGAGTTTGCCCTTCAGCGCGGGCAGCACTTCGCCCAGAGCCTTTGCAGCGCCGGTGGAGGTGGGGATTAGCGCCATGGCGGCGGCGCGGGCGCGGTAGAGGTCGTTGTGGCGGCGGTCGAGTGTCGGCTGGTCGCCGGTGTAGCTGTGGATCGTGGTCATCAGGCCGCTTTCGATGCCCACGGCCTCGTGCATCACCTTGGCGAGCGGGGCGAGGCAGTTGGTGGTGCAGGAACCGTTGGAGATCATCCGATCCGAGGCTTCGAGCTGGTCGTCGTTGACGCCGTAGACGATTGTCTTGTCGACGTTCTTGCCGGGCGCTGAGAGCAACACGCGTTTGGCGCCGTTCTCGAGGTGCACATTGGCCTTGTTGCCGTCGTTGAACTTGCCGGTGCATTCCAGCACCACGTCGCAGCCGGACCAGTCGAGCTCTTCGAGGTTGTAGGTCGACATCATCTCAATGTCGTTCTGGCCGAGGTTCATGTAGCCGTCGTCGATCTGCACCTCGCCCGGGAAGCGGCCATGGACGGAATCGTATTTGATGAGATGCGCCGCGGTGCTGAGCGGGCCGGTGGCGTTGACTTTGATCACTTCGATATCATCGCGCCCCGAGGCCGCGATATGGCTGAGCGTGCAGCGGCCGATGCGGCCAAATCCGTTGATGCCAACTTTGATGGTCATGGTGCATTCCTTGTCTCGGGCCGCGCGATGGGGGGCCGTATGTCGGGGTCGCGGGTTCTATATCCGGCACGGGCGGTCAGGGGAAAGGGGCAAAACCAAATGATTTCCACATGTTAGCGTTAAACTTCCATGTTAGCGGTAAAGGTGGCAGCGGCTTCGGACTTGCCAGATGGGCTGCACATGCTACTTCGGATGCAGCACGCAAAAAGGGGCATGGAATGAGCGGTTTACTGGCACTTGTGGATGACGTGGCGGCCATTGCCAAGGTTGCAGCGGCGAGCGTGGATGACGTGATCGGGCAGGCGGCCAAGGCGGGCTCCAAGGCGGCGGGTGCGGTGATTGACGATGCTGCCGTGACGCCGAAATATCTACACGGGTTCAAGGCCGAGCGTGAATTGCCGGTGATCTGGCGGATCACCAAGGGATCGTTGCGCAACAAGCTGGTCTACTTGCTGCCCGTGGGTCTGCTTTTGGCGAATTTCGCGCCATGGGCGATCCCGCCGCTTTTGATGCTGGGCGGGGCTTACCTGTGTTTCGAGGGGGCCGAGAAGGTCGCCCATGCGCTTGGTTGGGGGCATGGGCATGAGGATTATCCCGATAAGGGGAAGGTGGTCGAAGACCCTGCGCAGCTGGAAGAGAAGAAGGCCGCGGGCGCGATCAAGACTGACTTTATCCTGTCGGCAGAGATCATGACCATTGCCCTTTCTGCGATTCCGGAGAGCAACTTTTGGATGGAGGCGGCGACGCTTGCGGCGGTGGCGATCATGATCACCGTGGCAGTCTATGGCTCCGTCGCCCTGATCGTCAAAATGGACGATGTGGGTCTGGTGATGGCGAACAAGGGGCGATTTGGCCTAACGCGGAGCGTTGGCCGGGCGTTGGTGCGCGGGATGCCGGGGTTCTTGAAGCTGCTCACCATCGTCGGCACGGCGGCCATGCTTTGGGTCGGCGGGTCGATCATCATTCACGGGCTAGAGCAGATGGGCTTTGCCGCCCCCTATAAGTGGATCCACGACATTGCCGTGACCGTCGGTCACGCGGTTCCGGCCCAGTTCGAGGGGGCGGTTGAATGGATCATCACGGCGGGGATCGACGGGCTCTTTGGTTTAGCGCTTGGTCTGGTGCTGATCCCGATTGGAGAGAAGATCGTGACCCCAATCTGGCGCAAGGTGTTTCATAAGGCAGCCGTTTAAGTACGACCTTATCTAGCAGATGAAAAAGGGGGCGACGGATGAACCGTCGCCCCCTTTTTGTATTGTATGATCCGCAGATCAGAGCAGCGCTTTGGCCTTCTCTGCCACGTTCTCTGCGGTGAAGCCGAAGCGTTCGAAAAGTTCTTCCGCCGGGGCGGAGGCGCCGAAGCGGTCCATGCCGACGAAATCCGCCTTGCCGTATTTGCCACGTTCGCCAAAGAGCCACTGGTCCCAGCCCTGACGGGCGCCAGCCTCGATCCCGACGCGCACGGCGCCACCGGGCAGCACGCGCTTGCGGTAGGCTTCGTCCTGTGCGGCGAAGAGTTCCATGCAGGGCATGGAGACGACGCGGGTGCCGATGCCTTCGGCTTGGAGCAACTCGCGCGCGGCCAGTGCGACATGCACCTCAGAGCCGGTGGCAATCAGGATCACCTGACGTTTGCCCTCGGCATCGGCCAGCACATAGGCGCCTTTTTCGGTCAGGTTGTTGTTTTTGTGCTCCAGACGCACGGTGGGCAAGCCCTGACGGGTCAGCGACAGAACCGATGGGGTGGTTTTCGCGGTGAAGGCGATTTCCCAAGCCTCTGCCGTCTCCACCGCGTCGGCGGGGCGGAAGACATAGGTGTTCGGCGTGGCACGGCTGATCGCCAGATGCTCGATCGGCTGGTGGGTCGGGCCATCTTCGCCAAGGCCGATGCTGTCATGGGTCATGACGAAGGCCGTGGGAATTTGCATCAGGGCCGCCAGACGCATCGCGGGGCGCGCATAGTCGGTGAAGCACATGAAGGTGCCGCCATAGGGGCGCAGGCCGCCGTGCAGCGCCATGCCGTTCATCGCCGCCGCCATACCATGTTCGCGAATGCCCCAGTAGACATAGCGCCCTCCGCGGTTGTCGGTGTCGAAGATGCCGAGATCGCTGGTCTTGGTGTTGTTCGAACCGGTCAGGTCCGCCGAGCCGCCAACGGTTTCCGGCAGGATCGGGTTCAGCACTTCGAGGGCTTTCTCGCTCGCCGCGCGGGTCGCCATCTTGGGCGCGCCTTCGGTGATCTGCTTCTTGAAGGCCTTGACCGTCGCGCTCATCTTTTTCGGCGCGTCGAGGGCGAAGGCGCGGTTAAAGGTCTCGCGCTTGGCGCGGGGCAGTTTGTCGAAACGCTCTTCCCAGTCGCGGCGGGCGTCGGCGCCGCGTTTGCCGATCTCTTCCCAAGCGGATTTCACGTCAGCGGGCACTTCGAAGGGGCCGGTGGTCCAGCCGTAAGCCTTTTTGGCCTCGGCCATCTGGTCGGCGTCGGTCAACGCGCCGTGGCCTTTCGAGGTGTCCTGCGCCGCGTGGCCCAGAGCGATATGGGTTTTGCAGGCGATCATGGTGGGCAGGTCGGAGGCTTTCGCCTCGGTCAGGGCCGCGTCGATCTCATCGGGGTTGTGGCCGTCGATCTCGATCACATGCCACTGTGCGGCTTTGAAGCGCGCGACCTGATCGCTGGTGTCCGACAGGGTGACGGGGCCGTCGATGGTGATGTTGTTGTTGTCCCACATCACGATGAGCTTGCTGAGCTTATGACGACCCGCCAGTGTGATTGCCTCTTGGCTCACGCCTTCCATCAAGCAGCCGTCGCCAGCGATGACATAGGTGTAATGGTCCACGACCTTCGCACCGTATTGCGCGCGCAGCATCTCTTCGGCCATGGCGAAACCGACGGAGTTGGCGATGCCTTGGCCCAGTGGGCCGGTGGTGGTCTCAATCGCATCGGCGAGGAAGTTCTCCGGATGGCCCGCGGTGCGCGCGCCCATCTGGCGGAAGTTCTTCAACTCCTCGATGGGGAATTGCTCATAGCCCGTCAGGTGCAGCAGCGAATAAAGCAGCATGGAGCCGTGGCCCGCCGACAGGATGAAGCGGTCGCGGTCGGGCCAAAGCGGGTTGGACGCGTCGAACTTCAGGTGCTTTTCGAAAAGGACGGTGGCGACATCGGCCATGCCCATCGGCATGCCGGAGTGGCCGGAATTGGCGGCGGCCACGGCATCGAGGGTCAGCGCGCGAATGGCGGTGGCCTTGGACCAGTGGTCGGGGTTTGCGCTTGCGAGGGCTGTCAGATCCACGGGGGCTTCCTTTGGGGCTGTGGCAGATTGGGCCTGTGCATACCAGCGATCGGGCAAAGTTCAAGCACAACTCGGGTGCGCGGGGGGGGGCGGGGCGGCCCCCGGCGCGGGCGAGCGCGGACTTGGCGGCCCAAGTTGCTGAAACGAAAGGGGGGGCGCAATTTAGGCGCGCTTTGGCTAGGATTGCGAAAACCGGCTGATACGGGCGATTCGCCCGCGTGACATTGGGCGGGGCGCGCGCTATCTGCGGGACGGGCCGCCGCAACAGGGCGCAGCCCGGGGCACGGTAGGCGAAAACGCCGCCGAAAGAGCAGGACGAGTGAGGAGAATTCATGCGGATGAGTGAACTTGAAGACTATCAGCGCCGCATCACGGCCGCGATGGATCAGATGGCCAAGGGGGTGGATCGGCTCAGCGCCGCACCGGCAGAGCCGGATGAGGATATCGTGCAGGCCTTGGAAGAGGAGCGCCAAGCCAACGCTCAGCTGTCCGACCGGATCAAGACGCTGAAGGAAAGCCATCAGGGCGAGTTGGACGACCTGCGCGCGCAGATGGACTTCAACAACGACCGGGTGACCCAGCTCGATATGGACGTGCAGCGTCTGCGTCAGGCGAATGAGCAGCTATCGGCGGCCTGCGAGCAGTTGCGACTGGCCAATGCCGAGGGGCTGGCCAACCCCAAGCTGATCGACACTGCCGTGATTGCCGAATTGGAGAGCCTGCGCGCCACCCGCGCGATCGAAATGGCCGAGATCGACGCGGTATTGACTGCGCTGGCCCCCTTGGTCGAAGAGGGCGAGCCCGAAGGTGAAGCCGCCGCAGAGGGCAGCGCCGAAACGCCCGCGACCCATAAGGCGGCGCAAAACAACAGCACCGAAGAAGAACCCAAGTCAGGAGGGGCCGACTGATGCCCGAGGTACGGATCACCATTGGCGGCCGCCATTTCGAGGTCGCCTGTCAGGAAGGTGAGGAAAGCTATCTGCAATCCGCCGCCAAGATGCTGGACGACGAAGCCCGCGTGCTGAGCGATCAGGTGGGCCGTATGCCCGAGGCCAGGATGCTGCTGATGGCGGGCCTGCTTCTGGCCGACAAGACCGCAAGCGTCGAGGACCGCATCGCCGAGCTGCGCGCGGAATTGGCCGAGCGTGAGGCCGAACTCACCAGCTTGCGCAACGTCAAGGTCGAACCTGAGCGGATCGAAGTGCCCGTGGTGCCGCAGGGGGTGAAAGACACCCTTGCCGAAATCGCCGCCCGGGCCGAGGCGCTGGCCGCCGAGATCGAGGAGAAGGCGGGCAAATGAGCATGGGCATCAGGGCAGCGATCTGCGCGCTGCTTTGGGCGGCGCCCGTAGGCGCCGAAACCACCGCGGTCTCGTATCTTTGCGAGCGCGGAGTCTCGGTGCCGGTGGTCTATGTGCCCGGTGCCGATCCCGCCGTGGCGGTGCTTTATGTCGAGGGGCGGTTGATCCAGTTGCGCAGCCTGCCATCCGCCTCGGGCGCGCGCTATGGCTGGCCTTCGGACGGAGCCGCCTATGAGTGGTGGGAACATCAGGGCCGTGCAAGCCTGTCTTGGCGGGCAGGGGCCGATGGCGAAGTGACCCCCATTTACACTGACTGTTTACCGCAAGATTGAAGGGGCGGGATTGCGGCGCAGGCTGCAATATGCTCTGGGGGGCGCGAAAAGCGCCCCTTTGGGGCTTCACCCTTCTGCGCCCCTCCGGGGCTTCTCCTTCTGCGCCCCTCCGGGGCGACCCTCCATGACGTAACAATCAGGACGCCTTCCAATGACAACAAAACCCCGTATCATCATTTCGAGTGACCACGCCGACATCGCCCTGCGCCAAGACATAGCGCGCCATGTGGCCGAACGCGGGTACAAGGTCGAAGACATCGGCCCCGCCACGGCGGAAAGCACCGATTACCCCAAACATGGCGAAGCCGCCGCACGGCGCATTGCGGCGGGAGAGTTCGATCTGGGCATTCTGATCTGTGGCACGGGGCAGGGCATCATGATGGCGGCCAACAAGGTCAAAGGCATCCGCTGCGGCGTGTGCAACGACACCTTCTCGGCCAAGATGATCCGGGCGCATAATGACGCGAATATGCTGTCGATGGGCGCGCGGGTGATCGGCGGCGGTCTGGCGCTTGAGATCGTGGATGCCTTTCTCGATACCGAATTCGAGGGCGGGCGGCATGGCCGCCGTGTCGATATGATCTCGGCCATCGAAGATTGAGGCATCGCCCCGGCCTTACATGCAAAAACACCCCGGCGCGTAAAACCGCTCCGGGGTGTTTTCTTTGACGCGGGCGCCCGGCTTAGCCGTTGGCTTCGCGGATCTTGTCGGCAGCGTCCTTGTCGAAGGCAACGCCGTTCTCTTCGAAAAGCGTGTCCAACTCGCCCGACAGCGTCATCTCGGTAATGATGTCGCAGCCGCCGACGAATTCGCCTTTGACGTAGAGCTGCGGAATGGTGGGCCAGTCGGAGAAATCCTTGATCCCCTGGCGCAGACCTTCGTCCGCCAGCACGTTCACGTCGCTGTAGTTCACGCCCATGTAGTTCAGCACCCCGGCCACGCGGCTGGAGAAGCCGCACTGCGGCATTTCCTTGGTGCCCTTCATAAACAGAACCACATCGTTCTTGGTGATCTGTTCCTTGATTTGGCTTGCGGCATCGCTCATGTCATTCGTCCTTCGTATCTGGTTTCTTGAACGCAGCGTGATAGCGCCGCGCATAGGTTTCGTCGTCGGCCCAGGGTTCGACCTCAACCTCGGCCCCGCCGAGGAAAAAGCCGCCCCGCTTCTTGGTCCAATTCGTATGCCCGCGCTCGAGGCTTTCGTTGCGCCGCGCGGTGCTGGCCACGGCATCCAAATCCAGCGCCTCCATCCCCAGCGGCACCTTGCCGGTCTCAGGCCGGGGGGGCTGGCGCTGCGACAGCGGCACATGCCGGCCACGCCGGGCGCGGTGCTGGGCATAGGCGGTGGCGGCGATCCCGCCCACGACTGCCGCAGCGACCCAGCCCCACATCGTTTAGTCCGGGGTCCGGGTGGTCAGCGCCAGCGCGTGCAATTCGCCGTTCGATCCGTCCATCTTGCCCTTGAGGGCGGCATAGACGGCGCGCTGCTGCTGGACCCGGTTCATGCCACGAAAGCTTTCGTCGACGACCATGGCCGCCATATGCACGCCGTCATTGCCTTCGACGGTGATCTTGGCGTCCGGAAAGGCCGCGCGGATCAGGTCTTCGATTTCGCTGGCTTGCATGGGCATGGAGTGGCTCCGGCTGTTGTGTGTGCTTGGGCTAGATGTAGTGCCGCTGGCCACGGCGTGCAAGGCGAAGCCGAAGGCCGGATGGCCATTGACCTTTGCCCGCAATGCGACACACTTTGCGCCCTCACGACGAAAGGACGACCGATGGACCGGATCCCCGAACAAGCGCTTGACTGGGCCGAGGCCGGACAGCCCGTGGCCCTTGCCACGGTGGTGGAAACATGGGGTTCCGCCCCCCGGCGGGCTGGCGCGCAACTGGTCGTGGCGGGCGATGGCACGATGATGGGCTCCGTCTCGGGCGGCTGCGTCGAAGGGGCGGTGGTGGTCGAGGCATTGGAGGCGCTGGAAGACGGGCGCACGCGGCTCTTGGAATACGGCGTCAGCGATGGCGATGCCTTTGCCGTGGGGCTGGCTTGCGGCGGCACGATCAAGGTGCTGGTGGAGCCGGTGGGGCCGGATGCGCTCAGCCTTGAGATGCTGCGGGAACTGGTGGCAAGGCGCGCGGCCCGTCAGCCGGTGGCCTATGCGGTGGCCTTGGACGGCAGCGTCCGTCGCCTGACAGGGGCGGGGCATGAGGACCGCTTTCGCCGCGACCGCTCTGGCGTGGAGGATGAAACCGGGCGGTTCATCGCCATCCACAATCCGCCGCTGCGGCTGGTGATCGTGGGCGCCGTGCATATCGCGCAGCATCTGGTGCGCATGGCGACAGAGGCGGGGTTCGATCCGATCGTCGTCGACCCGCGGGAGGCTTTCGGCTCACCCGCCCGCTTCCCCGATTGCCAAGTGGTGAACGATTGGCCCGACGCCGCGCTGCGTGAGATCGGGGTTGATGCGCGCACCGCCGTGGTCCTGCTGACCCATGATCCCAAACTCGACGATCCGGCACTGCATGTCGCGCTTGGGTCGGATGCTTTCTATATCGGCGCGCTCGGCTCGACCCGGACGCAGGCCAGCAGGCTTGACCGGCTGGCGGAAGCAGGTGTGGCGGCAGAGCAGGCGGCACGGATCCACGGGCCGGTCGGCCTCGACATCGGCGCGGCCAGCCCGGCTGAGATCGCCGTCTCGATCCTTGCCCAGATGATCCAAAGCCTGCGCCGCCCATGAGGTTTGGCCCGGTCCCTTTGAGCGCCGCTTTGGGCGCAACGCTGGCCCATTCTGTTGCCGTTGAGCAGGGGCGGCTGCGCAAGGGCCGCGTGCTGACCCAAGAGGATATCGCAGCACTGGAAGGCGCGGGCATCGAAGAGGTGATCGTCGCCCGGCTCGACCCCGGTGATATTGACGAGAACGCAGGCGCCGCGCGGCTGGCCCACGCGCTCTGCGGTCCGGGCCTGCGGATGTCGAAACCCTTTACCGGGCGGGTGAACCTGCTGGCCGATGGGCCGGGGGTGGTGGTGATGGACCGCGCGGCGCTTGAGGCGGTCAATGCGGTAGACCCGATGATCACGCTGGCCACCGTGCCCCCCTATCAGCAGATGGGCGAGAGCGGCATGGTGGCGACGATCAAAATCATTTCCTACGCCCTGCCTGAACGCACGGTCGAAGCCGCCTGTGCGGCGGCGGGAGAGGGCGCCTTGCGCCTCGCGCCGCCCGTGCTGCGCGATGCCACGCTGATCGTCACCGATGTGCCCGGCGGCGCCGGGGACAAGGGCCGCGCCGCGGTGGAGGGGCGGCTGACCGCGCTGAATGTGGCCCTCCGCGATGTCGTCACCGTCCCCCATCGCAGCGCCCCGCTGAGCGCGGCGATTGCCGCGGCTGAGACCGATCTGGTCCTGATCCTCACCGCCTCTGCCACGTCGGACATCAACGACGTGGCCCCCTCCGCCCTGCGCGCGGCGGGCGGCGAGGTGACGCGCTTTGGGATGCCGGTCGATCCGGGCAATCTGCTCTTTCTCGGACAACTCGGCACCCGCGCGGTGATCGGCCTGCCGGGCTGCGCCCGTTCGCCCGCGCTCAACGGGGCGGATTGGGTGCTGTCGCGGCTGGTCTGCGGCATTCCGGTCACCAGCGCGGATATTGCGGCCATGGGAGTGGGCGGCTTGCTGAAAGAGATCCCAACGCGCCCGCAGCCGCGCAACCCCGGCAAAAGCGCGGGCGCCAGCTGAGGCAAAACCTTAAGAAAATATATGTTCTCAACTAGGGTTTGTCGTGCTTAACTGATCTCAACAAGCGTCAGACTGGGAGGAAGAAAATGACACAGGTCAAGATGACCGTGAACGGCAAACCCGCGTCGGGAGAGGTCGAAGGCCGCACTTTGCTGGTGCATTTCCTGCGCGACGATCTGGAACTGACCGGCACCCATGTGGGCTGCGACACCAGCCAATGCGGTGCCTGCGTGGTGCATGTGAACGGTGCTGCGGTCAAGGCCTGCACCATGTTCGCGGTCGAGGCTGATGGCGCCGAGGTCGAGACCATCGAAGGGCAGGCGGCCCCCGATGGCACGCTCAACACCATCCAACAAGCGTTTCAGGATCACCACGGTCTGCAATGCGGCTTTTGCACCCCGGGGATGGTGATGTCGGCGGCGGCCTTGCTCAAAGAGAACCCGAAACCGAGCGAGGCCGAGGTGCGCCATTACCTTGATGGCAACATCTGCCGCTGCACCGGCTATCACAATATCGTCAAAGCGATCATGGCGGCAAGCGGCCAAGAGGTCAGCGCGCTGGCGGCTGAGTAACGGCGTCACGCCGGGCGGGCCGGTGATGGCGGAGGGAGGACCGCCAGAACCGGAGGCCGCGTGACGGATCAGGTGCATCGCACCGCCACCAAACGGGAGGATATTATGCCAAAGGATTTTGAACCGACGAGCGGCATTGGGGCCAGCAGCAAAAGACGGGAGGATGTGCGCTTTCTCACCGGGGCGGGGCGCTATACCGATGACATCAACCTGCGCCGCCAGACCCATGTGTTTTTCCTGCGCTCGGATGTGGCCCATGGGCGGCTGACCGGGGTCGATACCTCTGCCGCCGAAGACATGCCCGGCGTGCTGAAAATTTTCACCGGCGCGGATTTCGCCGAAGTGGGCGGGATGCCCTGCGGCTGGCAGGTGACCGACAAACACGGCCAACCCATGCAGGAGCCGAAACACCCCGTACTGGCCCATGAGAAGGTCCGCCATGTGGGCGAGCCCATCGCCGCCGTGGTGGCCGAGACGCTGGCGCAGGCCCGCGACGCCGCCGAGGCGATTGTCGTCGACATCGACGAGTTGCCCGCCGTGGTGAACATGAAAGATGCGGTGAAAGAGGATGCGCCCAAGGTGCATGACGATCTGACCAGCAACCTCTGCTACGACTGGGGGTTCGTGGAAGAGAACAAGGAGGCGGTGAACAAGGCTTTCGACGACGCCGCCCATGTCACCACGCTGGAGCTGGTCAACAACCGCCTCGTCGCCAACCCGATGGAGCCGCGCGTGGCCATCGGCGATTACAACCGCTCGGACGGGGAACACACGCTCTATACCACCAGCCAGAACCCGCATGTGATCCGCCTGCTGATGGGCGCCTTCGTGCTGGGCATTCCCGAGCATAAGCTGCGCGTGGTGGCCCCGGATGTGGGCGGCGGCTTTGGCACCAAGATCTTCCACTATCAGGAGGAGGCCTTTTGCACCTTCGCCGCCAAAGCGGTGGGGCGGCCGGTGAAATGGACGTCGAGCCGGTCGGAAGCCTTCATGTCCGACGCCCATGGCCGGGATCATGTCACCAAGATCGAATTGGCGCTGGATGCGGAGAACAATTTCACCGCGATCCGCACCGATACCTATGCGAACATGGGGGCGTACCTCTCGACCTTCGCGCCCTCGGTGCCGACATGGCTGCACGGCACGCTGATGGCCGGTAACTATAAAACGCCGCTGATCTATGTGAACGTCAAGGCGGTCTTTACCAATACCGTGCCAGTCGATGCCTATCGCGGGGCCGGTCGGCCCGAGGCGACCTATCAGTTGGAGCGTCTGATCGACAAGGCCGCACATGAGTTGCAGGTCGACCCCATCAAACTGCGCCGCCAGAACTTCGTGACGGAGTTTCCCTATGCCACCCCGGTGGCGGTGGAATATGACACGGGCGACTACAATGCCACGTTGGACAAGCTCGAAGAGATCGCGGACCATGCCGGTTTTGAAGCCCGGCGCCGTGAGAGTGAGGCGAAGGGCAAGCTGCGCGGCTTTGGCGTGAACTGCTACATCGAGGCTTGCGGCATTGCGCCGTCGAACCTCGTGGGCCAACTCGGCGCGCGGGCAGGGCTCTATGAGAGCGCCACGGTAAGGGTCAATGCCACCGGCGGCTTGGTCGTGATGACCGGCAGCCACAGCCATGGGCAGGGGCATGAGACCTCTTTCGCGCAGGTGGTGGCCGATATGATCGGCATCGACGAGAATATGGTCGAGATCGTCCATGGCGATACGGCGCGTACACCGATGGGCATGGGCACCTATGGTTCCCGTTCGCTCGCAGTGGGCGGCAGCGCCATGGTGCGCGCGACCGAGAAGATCATCGCCAAGGCCAAGAAGATCGCAAGCCACCTTCTGGAAGCCTCGGAAGGGGACATCGAGTTGAAGGATGGCGCCTTTAGTGTTGCGGGCACGGATAAATCCGTGGCTTGGGGCGACGTGACGCTCGCGGCCTATGTGCCACATAACTTCCCGTTGGAGGAGATCGAACCGGGGCTTGAGGAAACCGCCTTTTACGACCCGTCGAACTTCACCTATCCGGCGGGGGCATACGCCTGTGAGGTCGAGTTGGACCCCGAGACCGGCCATGTCACGGTCGAACGCTTCACCGCCGCCGATGATTTTGGCAATGTGGTGAACCCGATGATCGTGACGGGCCAAGTCCACGGCGGTCTGGCCCAAGGTATCGGTCAGGCGCTGTTGGAGAACTGCGCCTACGACGAGGACGGCCAACTGCTTAGCGCGTCCTACATGGATTACGCCATGCCGCGCGCCAGCGATTTGCCGTTTTATGACGTGGATCACTCCTGCCAGACGCCTTGCACGCACAACCCCTTGGGCGTCAAAGGCTGCGGGGAGGCGGGGGCGATCGGCTCGCCGCCCGCGGTGGTCAACGCGGTGCTCGATGCTATGCGCTCGGGCGGGAAGGACATCGGCCATATCGACATGCCGGTCAGCCCCGCGCGGGTCTGGGAGGCGATGAATGGCTAAGCGCCTGCTGAAGATTGGTTAGAGAAAAGAGGCGACGCTCGGGCGGCCTTTGGGAAGGATGAAAAATGTATGATTTCGAAATAGAGCGCCCCGGCAGCGTGGCGGATGCGGTCAAGGCTTTGGGGCAGGAGGATGCGCAGCCGCTGAGCGGCGGGCAGACGTTGATCCCCACGCTGAAGGCGCGGCTGGCGATGCCTTCGATTTTGGTATCGCTGGCGGGGATTGATGCGCTCAAGGGGGTTGAGATGCGCGACGGGGCGCTGTGGATCGGGGGCGGCACGACCCATGCCACGGTGATGCGCGAAGCGGCGGAGAGTTACCCGGCGCTCGCCAGCCTCGCCGCAAGGATCGGCGACCCGGCAGTGCGCAACCGGGGCACCATCGGCGGATCGCTCGCCAATAACGACCCTTCTGCCTGCTACCCGGCGGGCGCTTTGGCCAGCGGCGCGACCATTGAGACCGACCGTCGCGAAATTGCTGCGGATGACTATTTCCAAGGCATGTTCACCACCGCGCTTGAGGAGGGCGAGATCGTCACCGGCGTCCGCTTCCCCATCCCTGAAGCCGCGCATTACGAGAAGTTCATTCAGCCTGCCTCGCGCTTCCCGCTCGTTGCGGCCTATGTTGCACGGTTTGGCGATGGGGTGCGCGTGGCGATCACCGGCGCGTCGAACGACGGCGTCTTCCGCTGGACCGAGGCCGAAGCTGCCCTGTCGGAGCGGTTCGCGCCGGAGGCGTTGGAGGGGCTAACCCTCGACGCGGGCGATATGATCAGCGATCTGCACGGCAGCGGCGCCTACCGCGCCCACCTTTGCGGCGTGATGACCCGCCGCGCCGTGGCCGCCGTCGCCTGATAGCCGATAACACCCCCGTAAACCTTTGCCGCGTCCTCCTCGGGGGCGCGGTATTTTCTTGGGGTAAGCTATTGATATTGGATAGCGGAACCAGCGGCCCCATTATGCGTTGGGTGACAAGCGCTGCCCGAACGGCGTTCCCGTAATGATGAGGACGTGAACATGAAAAACCTACTGAGATCTACGACTTCGCTGGGTCTGAGCCTTGCATTGGCTTTCCCGCATGGCGCCTTTGCGCAGGAGCAAAATCTGGCTGAATGCGGCCCCGTGGGCGAAGCGACAGAGTTTCCCTGCGCCTTCAACGATCAGACGGTAGAGAATGCTGAAGAGCTTCGGCTTATCGCCGGGCTGAGCGCTGAGGCCGAAGCGGAAGTTGAAGGTGAAGCGGAGGTCGAGGCCGAAGCGGAAACCGAAGCCGATGCCGAGGCTGGTACGCTGCTTGATCAGGCGACCGGTGCACTCGAAGCCACCGGCGACGCTGCTGCGGCTGCAGTGAATGACGCCACCGAACAGGCCGAAGAGGCAGCAGATGCGGTAGAGTCGCAGGCAGAAGCCGCAACCGAGGCGGCTGAAGAAACCGCGAGCGAAGCGGAAGCGGCGGCTGCTGAGGCGGAAATGACGGCTGAGGCTGAGGCTGAGGTCGAAGTTGAAGAGCAGGTAGAGGCCGAAGCGGAAACCGAGGCGGAAGCTGAAGTTAGCGAGAGCGCCGAGGTAGAAGCCGAGACCGCGCAGGATGCGGAGGTGGAAGCCGAAACAGCGACAGAAGCGGACGCAACAACTGATGCTGAGGCGACCGAGACCGTAGAGACCGAGCAAACTACCGAAGCTGCTTCCGAAACGGAAACTGCTGAAACCGACGCAGCCACCGCCGAAACCTCGGAAGAAACCGCAGCCGAAATGGAAGCGGAGACCAGCGGCGAAGCGGTCGGTGAAGAAGACAACGCCGGTCTGACCGAAGAGCAGATCCAAGCCCGTGAGGAGCGCCGTGAAGCCCGCCGTGCCGAACGTCGTGAAGAGCGCCGCGCGGAGCGTCGTGCTGAACGTGAGGCTGCCGCAGCCGCCGCTGCTGCTGCCGCAGAAAACGATTCGGATGCCGAAGTCGTGACCGAGGAAGTGACCGAAGAAGACGTGCGCAGTTCGGACGAAGATTTTGATACCAAAGTGACTGCCGCTGGCGAAGCTAATGCCGCAGCCGCTAATGATGACGACAGCGGGCTGTCGGACTTTGAAAAGGCACTGCTGCTTGGCCTCGGTGCTGTGGCGGTCGGCTCTGTTCTGAACAACGGCGAAAAAATCGTCAGCCGCTCCGGCGACCGGGTGGTGGTTCAGGACGACACCGGTGAGTTGCGCGTGCTCAAGGACGACAACGCCCTGCTGCGTCGCCCCGGGGATGAGGTGCGGACCCAGACTTTCGATGATGGCTCCACCCGGACCATCGTCACCAAAAGCGACGGCAGCCGGATTGAGACCATTCGCTCGCGCGATGGCACCGTGCTGCGCCGGACCAATTTTGACGCGCAAGGCCGCGAATACGTGCTGGTTGATGACCTCGTGGAAGAGCGCGAAGTCGTCGTGAACGACCTGCCGCAGATCCAGCAAAACCAACAGGTCCAGCGCGCCAGCAATCAGGACGAAGCAGCACTGCGCCAAGCGTTACAGGCAGAGATGCGCAACGATCAGGGGCGCACATTTTCCCTCCGTCAGGTGCGTGAAATCCGCGAAGTGCGCTCCCTCGCGCCCGAGTTGGAACTAGATGCCGTGCGCTTCCCCACTGGCTCCGCCGCGATTCAGCCGGAACAGGCCCGCGCATTGGCCAATATCGGCACCACGCTGCGTGACCTGATCCAGAAAGACCCACGCACCGTGATCCTCGTTGAGGGCCACACGGATGCGGTGGGCGATGCGAGCTATAACCTCGCCCTGTCGGACCGCCGTGCGGAAACTGTGGCACTGGCGCTGACGGAGTACTTTGATGTGCCCCCAGCCAACCTGATCACGCAGGGCTACGGTGAGAGCCAGCTGCGCGTGCCGACCACATCGGCGGAACCCGCGAACCGTCGTGCCGTGGTACGCAACATAACAGGTCTGCTGCGCTAAGCAGACCGCCACCCCAAACAGAAAACGCCCCCGGAGCGATCCGGGGGCGTTTTGCGTTATCGGATGGTGAAAGTGTCAGTCAGGCCCATCACGCGGACCCGATTGCGCCTCATCACTTGTTGGGCAGGGGACCGATCACCATGACCATTTGGCGGCCTTCCATCTTGGGGAAGTTCTCTACCCGGCCAATCTCTTTGGTGTCGGCAGCGACCCGCTCCAAAAGCTCGCGACCGAGGTTCTGGTGCGCCATCTCGCGGCCACGGAACCGGAGGGTAACCTTCACCTTGTCGCCACCTTCAAGAAACTTGAAGACATTGCGCATCTTCACATCGTAGTCGTTCTTGTCCGTGTTGGGACGGAACTTGACCTCTTTGATCTCGATGATCTTCTGTTTCTTGCGGGCTTCGCTCTCGCGCTTTTGCTGTTCATATTTGAACTTGCCGAAATCCATGATCTTGCACACGGGCGGCTTGGCATTGGGCGAAATTTCAACAAGGTCGAGGCCGGCGTCATCGGCCATTTCCATGGCGCGCTGCGGCGAGACAACGCCGACGTTTTCGCCATCGGCACCGATCAGGCGGATTTCGGGGGCACGGATCTTGTCGTTGACGCGCGGGCCGGTGTCACGTTGGGGCGGCGCGTTATGAGGTCTGCGAGCGATGGTGATGGTCCTTTGATTGTTACCTAATTCGAGAATGCAAGGTAAACCCGCGTGGGGCCATCTTCAAGCCGCAAAATCACGCTATGCGTGGGGTTTGAGGCGATTTACCCTTGATCTGGGGCGATTGTGACGCAATTCACGGCTATGCGGCCCCGGGGGAAATCTTTAACCTCGCGGGGCGTAGATTAAGGGGAATGGAATGAAGAATCTGGTCTGGTTGGTCGTCGCGGCGCTGATTGCGCTGGCAGGCTATATGCTTTTCACCGGCAAGGGGCCGCAGGAAGTGGCCATCGAAGCCTCTGAGGCGATCAATGCGCCCGAGGTGGCCGAAGATATGACCAAGGCCGCCGAAGACGCCGCCGATGCGATCGGGGGCACCGTGGATGCCGCGGGGGAGGCAATCAGCGATGCCGTGGACGACGCCACCGACAGCGCCAATGACGCGGCAGAGCCTGCGGCGCAGAATTAAGCAGGCCCACGCAAAGCCAAAAAGCAAAGGCCGCGTCCGGGGAACCGGGCGCGGCCTTTGCTTTGGTGTGATCTGTTTGACCGGTTACTCGGCGGCGGGCTTCATCTGGAAACCTTCCTTGACCTGATCGGCAGGGGTCACCGGGTAGTCGCCAGAGAAACAGGCGTCACAATACTGCGGGCACTCGGGCTTGCGGCCTTCGGCTTCGCCCACCGCGCGGTAGAGGCCATCGAGCGAGATGAACTTGAGGCTGTCGACCTGCAAATGGTCGCGCATCTCATCTTCGGACATGGTTGCCGCCAGCAGCTTTTCGCGCTGCGGGGTGTCGACGCCGTAGAAACAGGGCCAAGCCGTGGGCGGGGAGGCGATGCGGAAGTGCACCTCCTTCGCGCCCGCGTCGAGGATCATCTCTTTGATTTTGCGCGAGGTCGTGCCGCGCACCACTGAGTCGTCGACCAAGATCACCCGCTTGCCCCGGATCAGCGCGCGGTTGACGTTGAGCTTAAGACGGACCCCCATGTTGCGGATCTGCTCGGTCGGCTCGATGAAGGTGCGGCCCATATATTGGTTGCGGATGATGCCCATCGCATAGGGAATACCGGATTCAAGGCTATAGCCAATCGCCGCCGGCGTGCCGCTGTCTGGCACGGGACAGACGAGGTCGGCCTCTACGGGGCTTTCCTTGGCCAATTCGCGGCCGATATTCTCACGCGTTTCATAGACCGAGCGCCCGCCGAGGATGCTGTCGGGGCGGCTGAAATAGACGTGCTCGAAGATACAGAAACGCGAGGCGACACGGCGGAAGGGGAAATGGCTCTCGACCCCTTTCTCGGTGATCACCACCATCTCGCCCGGTTCGATCTCGCGGACGAATTCGGCACCGATGATGTCGAGCGCGCAGGTTTCCGAACTTAGCGCCCAGCCATCGCCGACACGGCCCAGCACCAGCGGGCGCACGCCGAGCGGGTCGCGCACGCCGATCAGCTTGGTGCGCGTCATCGCCACGACGGAGAAAGCCCCCTCGACCCGGCGCAGCGCATCTTCCATCCGTTCGGGGATGTTTTGCTGCAAGGACCGGGCCATCAGATGAATGATACACTCACTGTCGGATGAGGATTGGAAGATCGAGCCGCGTTCGATCAACTCACGGCGCAGGGCGTTGGCGTTGGTGATATTGCCGTTATGGGCAATCGCGGCCCCGCCCATGGCGAACTCACCAAAGAAGGGCTGCACGTCGCGGATCGCGGTGGGGCCTTTGTTGCCGGATGTCGAATAGCGAACATGACCGATCGACAATTCGCCGGGCAGGGTCTGCATGACATCCTGCGAAGTGAAGTTGTCGCGGACATAGCCAAAGCGGCGGGCGGATTGGAAACCGGCGGTGGGATCGTAGCTGACGATGCCGCCAGCCTCTTGCCCACGGTGCTGGAGGGCGTGCAGGCCAAGGGCCACGAAAGTGGCGGCATCGGCAACGCCAACCACGCCAAAGACGCCGCATTCCTCCTTTAGTTTATCCTCATCTCCGCTGTCGCGCAGATAGGAAGTGTCAAAGGGATGGGCGGGCGGCATGTGCTTGGACAACGGGGCAACTCCGAATCCGGGTGAGGTCGTTGCCTATGTAGGGGCTTCGCAAGCGGCTGTCACCCCGCATGTCGCCGATGGGGCGCAACAGGCAGGATAAAGCGCTGCAATGGTCGCCCTCTAGGCGGCCCCCGCATCTGGCCCGACGCAAACGCAAAACAGGCGGCCATGATGCTCTGGCCGCCTGTCTAAAAGGAGTGTGTTAAGAGAATATGAAGGCCTTAGGCGCTACATTTGCCGACCAGCGCCTCGTAGCGGTTGGTGATCCAGCCAAGCGCCTCTTGCGGGTCTTTCTCTTCAATCTGGCCGGTGAAACGCGAGAATACGGCGGCAGAGCGGCTGTTTTCGACCATCGTGGTCCGCTCACCGGTGATGACGGTATCGTAGACGAAGAAGGCAATCGCCACCAAGAGCACGCCGCGCACGACGCCAAAGATAAAGCCAAGCCCTTGGTCCAGGCCGCCCAGCATCGAGCGGTGCACGAGCGAGGAGAACAGCGGCGTGAAGAGCGAGACCACGATCAGCGCTGCGGCAAAGACCAGCGCGAAGGCACCGATCACCGACAATTCGCAGCTATCGGCCAAGAATTCACCCACATAGGGCAGTTCACGCACCAGTGGTTCGACCTGCGGCGCGAAAAGAAAGGCCAGGACAGCCGCTGCAATCCAGCCGACAATCGCCATCAACTCGCGCACCAGCCCGCGGCCATAGGCCAGCAATGCCGATAGCACGATGACAACCGCGACCACCCCGTCAATAATGGTAAAACCGTCCATGCGCGTTCTCGCCCTCGTCTAAGGGGGGATCAGCCCGCCCCGAAAATTTCGCCAACAAATCCGGTCAGATCGCTCATCGTATTCAGCGCAATTCCGGTCACACCCACAGCCTTGCCGCCGCGCGGTGCAATAGCGCTCGTAAAACCAAGTTTTTGCGCCTCTTTCAACCTGTTTTCCGTCTGGCTGGCGGGGCGCAGCGCACCGGAGAGGCTAATCTCGCCGAAAACAACGGTTTCTGCGGGCAGGGCCGCGTCCTCCCGCGCCGAGAGGATCGCGGCGGCCACAGCCAGATCGGCGGCAGGTTCGGAGATCTTCATGCCCCCTGCCACGTTGAGGTAGACATCCAAGCCCGCGAAGGGAATCCCACAACGCGCCTCCAAGACTGCGAGGATCATCGCCAGACGGCCCGAATCCCAGCCCACCACCGTGCGGCGCGCTTGGGAATGGGGCGAGGGGGCCACGAGCGCCTGAAGCTCGACCAAAACGGGCCGGGTGCCTTCGATGCCCGCAAAGACGACCGACCCGGGGGAGGGCTGTCCGCGTTCCGACAAGAACAGCGCCGAGGGGTTGATCACCTCCGACAAGCCGCCGCCCGTCATCTCGAAAACGCCGATCTCATCCGCCGGGCCGAAGCGGTTCTTGACCGCGCGCAGGATGCGGAACTGATGGCCGCGCTCGCCTTCGAAGTAGAGCACGGTGTCGACCATATGCTCCACCACGCGGGGGCCAGCGATCTGGCCCTCTTTGGTGACATGGCCCACCAGGATCACCGCGACCCCGCGGCGTTTGGCGAAACTGGTCAGCTCATGCGCCGCGGCGCGAACCTGACTGACCGATCCGGGCGCGCTTTCGACGTTGTCGGCCCACATGGTCTGGATCGAGTCGATGATGGCAAGCTGCGGGCGCTCGGCCTCGAGCGTGGTCAGGATGTCGCGCAGATTGGTTTCCGCGGCCAGCTTCACCGGC
Source organism: Sulfitobacter sp. 1A12157 (assembly GCF_043557345.1). Classification (NCBI taxonomy): domain Bacteria; kingdom Pseudomonadati; phylum Pseudomonadota; class Alphaproteobacteria; order Rhodobacterales; family Roseobacteraceae; genus Sulfitobacter; species Sulfitobacter sp. 1A12157. Next base: position 207,581 of record NZ_JBIFFV010000003.1, on the reverse strand, counting down.
GCTTCGGAGAGCCCCAGACGCTGCGCGCGCATGCGAACCTGCGCGCTGGCTTCCTCGCCGCTGACATAGATTGTCTTGAGCCCTGAGTTGGCGAAATGCGCGGCGGCTTGCAGCAGAAGGGTCGATTTCCCGATGCCCGGATCGCCGCCCACAAGGATCGCCGAGGCAGGCACCAGCCCGCCGCCCAACACCCGGTCCAATTCCGCGATGCCCGACTGTGCACGCGGGGGCGGGGTTTCCTGTGTGGCAAGATCGGTGAGTTCGATGGCCGATCCGCGCCTTGCGCCCAAGGATTTACTGGGCGGGCCTGCGGAGATGCCTTTGTCTTCGACGATAGAGTTCCACGCGCCGCAGGCGTCACAGCGCCCGGACCATTTGGAATGTTTCGCGCCGCATTCGGCGCAGGAAAAACTGGAGGAGGATTTGGCCATGGGCCCTTTTCGCGTAGCTGCCCGATGGCGTCAAAGGAAAAGCATCCGGCCCTTGGGTGATGATCCCGGGGGGGAACCCATTGGGCCGGATGCCGCCGCTGATTTTACTCGGCGGCTTTGGGCGGCAGGTCGATCACGATATTGTCGAGCGATGTCGTCTCTGGTTTGCGCTCGGGCGTTTCGGTCGGGACGACACGCTCAAGGCCGAGCTCTGGCATGATTTCACGCATCTCGTCACGCAGGCGTTCAAGCTGTGCCACGGCGACGCTTTCTTCCAGTTCGACTTCGTGCAGCCAATGTTTCATCTCGGTCGAGATCGCCTTGGCCTGATCGAGACGGCTGTTGAAAAGTTCAACCTCCTCCTGACGTTGCTTAAGGAAGCTGCGGGCGCGGGCCAGTTTCTCATCCGAATAGACCTCGGCCAGATCGCGGGCCACGTGGCTCATCTGAGCGGCCATCTCCAGCACCGCAGGCTCAAGCGTGCTGAGGTCGGGGTGATCGCGCAGGTAAGCCAGACGTTCGCGCACCGAATCGAATTCCGAACTCATCTGAAAGGTTTCGGCACGGTCGGCGGCATGTACGGCGGCATAGGCGCGGGCCACGTCCTGCATGCCGACGTTGAACTGACGGTGCGAGGTTTCAAGCTGCATGACGCGGCGGTTGGTGGGCAGAAAAAAGCACAGACCCACGGCAAGCACGGTCAGCGCCAGTTGGGCGTACATCCCGGCGTTTTCGACAGGCTCACCACCGTATTGAAGATCAAGGCTGATCCAATTCCACAGGCCGAGGGCCGCCATGATGCTGGCCCCGGTCAGCGCGAGCGCCGCGAGGGCGAAGACCACGACAGCAAGTCGCTGAAAGGCGAATTGGATGAGGTAGGCAAAGGAACGAAGTTGGGACATACTTTCTCCCCCCTGGAAGAGCTACTAAGCAAGTTTCTGCCGACCAACGCCTCCTTATCCTTCTTTGTTCCCATTCCCTGCGGAATTATGCTGAGGATTTAACATAGTGATGCCGGGATTATGGCACAACCTCAGGTTTTTCGGAAGTTTTTTGCGCATCTACGTGTGATTTTAGATCCGCGTCACGGGCTGGGGCCACGCTGTGTCGGGGAGATCAACCATCGGTCGCTCTGCGATTCTATTGGCTATGCAATGCCGAGCGGGGGAAAATTGCCGACCTAATTGGCGTAGTTTCGCGCGTATCTTGCGCCCAATGAGGTAAGCACCTCATAGCCGATCGTGCCCGCCCAATCCGCCAAATCGTCAACGCCCTGGCTTTGCCCCAGCAGTTGCAGGGTCGCGGGCACCTCGTCCAATGCCGAGACATCCACCGTGATCAGGTCCATCGAGACGCGCCCGACGATGGGCAGGGGGACACCCTCATGCTGGAAACAGGCGTTGCCGGTCGCATTGCCCATGGCACGCTGTAGGCCGTCGGCGTAGCCCGCAGCCACGGTGGCGAGCTTTACGGTGCTCTCCGCCGTCCATGTGTTGCCATAGCCCACCGTTTCACCGGGGGTGACGCTGCGGGTCTGTATCACCGGCACGTCGAGGGTGACCACGGGCCGCGCCTCTGTGAAAGGGCGCCCGCCGTAAAGCCCGATGCCGGGCCGGGTGACGTCAAAATGATACTCCGGCCCCAGCAGAATGCCCCCCGTGGCGGAGAGCGAGCGCGGGGCTTCGACCCCTTGGGTCATGTCGCGGAAACTGCGCAGTTGCGCGTCGTTCATCTCGTGATCCGGCGCGTCCGAGCAGGCCAGATGCGACATGATCAGCCCGGGGTTCTGGCTCAGCGCGATGTCGCGCAGGGCCGCCCATTCCGCAGGCTCCATCCCCAGACGGTTCATCCCGCTGTCGAGTTGGATGCCGAAACCATGGCCGGGCAGAGTCTCAAGCTGGCGCAGCAGCTGCTCGGTCGAATTGATCATCGGCGTCAGTGCGGCACCGGAAATCGCCTCGGCATCGCCCGGCATATGACCGGAAAAGACATTGATCACCGGGCCTTCGCCCAAGGCTTGCCGCAGGGCCACGCCCTCTTCGGTCAGGGCCACGAAGAACTGCCGCGCACCGGCCTCGGCCAAAGTCTTGGCCACACGGGCGGCGCCCAGCCCATAGCTGTCGGCTTTGACCACGGCGGCGGTCTCGGCTTTTGTCATTCGGTCGAGGGCACGCCAGTTGTCGGCGATGGCTTGTAGGTCGATGGTCAGGGTCGCTTTGCTCATGCGCGGATGTGGGCCGGAATGAGGGGGGAGGTCAAGCGGCCAAGGGCACCTAACGTCATCCGCGACAGGGAGGCGGGGGATTTGTTACAGTTTTGCCTACGGGATGCGCAGGATGGGGAGGTCAGGCGGATGTCACGGATCAAGATCATGTTCGGCCATGCGGGCGTGTCGCTCATGGCACTAGCGGCCTTGGTGGCCTTTGCTGCCATGCTCTGGGGCGCGCCGCTGTGGTGCTGGGCGCTGGTGCCGCTGGGGGGCGCGGCGCAGATGCTTAATGAGTACACCCTGCACCGGCATGTCTTTCACCTCGCCCCGCCCAAACGGCAATGGGCTTTTGATCTGCTTTACCGCGCCCATTACGGGCACCATGATTTCCCGACCAATCACGGGCTCTTCTTCGTGCCGGTCTGGGTCGCGCTGCCGATGCTGGTGGGAAACTTCCTTCTGGTCTGGGGCATCGCGGCGCTTTTGGGGGCCGAGGCGGCAGTCTGGATTGCCACGGCGATCGTGCCCTTGGGCGGGGTGCTGACCTTTCTGGGCTATGAGTGGTTTCATATGACGGCGCATCTGACGCTGCCGAAGACGGCGGTGGAGCGCCATGTCACGCGGCTGCACAACCAGCATCACTTCCGCGATTTCAACAAGTGGTTCCACGTGAGCCCCGGCGGGCAGATCATTGACCGGGCCTTGGGCACCGATATCGACACCGAGGCGCTGAAGCGCCAGCAGCGCATCGCCTTTATCCGCACCTTGGGGATGCGGCCCGATGACCCGAGGTTGCTGGCCGCGCGCACGCGGTTCGCCGGGAAATACGGGCTGAGCGCGGCCGAAGTGGCCCGGGCCGCGCGGGGCTAGATGTGAAACTTCCGTAACGTCACGGCGCCAGGGGTTGCGTGGTGTCGCGCGCCGCTTACTCTGCTCCCAAATATAAAGGGAGAGAGAGATGAAGCACCATTTGATGACCACAGCGCTCGTCGCATCGGGCTTGGCTGCCGGGGCGGCGCAGGCGGAGAACCGGATCGACACACAATTGCCGGGCGCGCCCGAGCTTGCGGCCTACGGTGATCACGCCGTCGGCGTGCGCACGCTGGAGATGGTCAACCCCGACCAGATCGACATCCTCGCCATCGACCCCGCCGCCGACAAACCCGAGGAGATGCCGCGCTATGACCGGCCGCTGACGGTCGAGATGTATTACCCTGCCGCCGAAGGGGCGGAGGGCGAGACCGCCTTCAAAGCCTTCCTGCGCGATGGCACCACCGAGGTGACGTTGGAGGGGCAGGCGATGCGCGATGTCGATCCGGCGACGGGCAAGACCTTCCCGCTGGTGCTGATCAGCCACGGCTATCCGGGCAACCGGTATCTGCTGTCGCATCTGGCCGAGAACCTCGCCTCCAAGGGCTATGTCGTGGCCTCCATCGACCATACCGACAGCACCTACCGCACGCAGGCGGCCTTTGGCTCGACACTGGTGAACCGCTCGCTGGACCAGCTTTTCGTGCTGGAGCAGATGGCGCAGAAGGCCGCCGAGGGGGGCGATTTCGCGGGGCTTTATGACGCCGAGAACACCGGTCTGATCGGCTATTCCATGGGCGGCTACGGCGCGATCATCACCGCCGGGGGCGGGGTGACCGAGGCGTCGGTCGGCTACACCTGGGGCGGGCCGCATGGCACGCTCGGGATCCATCAGGCGGGCTCCGAGACCCATGACGCGTTGCCCGATCCGCGCATCAAGACCGCCGTGGCCTTCGGCCCCTGGGGGATGAACCGTGGCTTCTGGGATGCCGAAGGTCTGGCCGGCGTGCAGATCCCGATGCTCTTCATCGCAGGCTCGCAGGATGATGTCTCGCTTTATGAGAACGGCATCCGCGCGATCTGGGAGAACACCTCGAACGTGGACCGCGCGCTGCTGACCTACATGAACGCGGGCCATAACGCGGGCGCCCCGATGCCTGCGCCGGAGGAGGCCTATTACTTCAGCGAAGACAAGGGCTTCAATATCTCGGAGCATTACACCGACGCGGTCTGGGACACGGCGCGGATGAACAATATCGCGCAGCATTTCGTGACCGCTTGGATGGACAGTCATTTGAAGGGTGAGGCGGCGAAGGCTGCGTATTTGGACCTGGTGGAGAACTCAAACGACGGCGTCTGGTCGGTCGAGGAGGACGGAACCGAGAAGGAAGACCACAGCTACTGGAAGGGGTTCCCGGAAGGGACGGCGAAGGGGCTGATGTATGAGGTGAAACCGGCCTCCGAGTAAGGCCGGTGGCCCGGTGTAAATGCCGGGCCTCTCTTTTCTGCCCTCCTGAACTGGAACTGTCCGAGGGCCTCGCGTCGGACCGAACCGCCCGGGGCCGCCCCCCGGGCGACGTGGCTCAGGGCTTGATATAGGTATAACCCATCTGTTACAGCCGCGAGAGTTCGGCGACGCCTGAGGGGACGATATCCTCCTGCCAGACATCGTAGAGATCGTTCTCGTAGCTGATCTTGCGGCCGCGCAGGGTGTTCTCGCAGACATGGAAGGCGACGTTCTGGCCCTTCAGCGAGGAGACGGTGGTCTGCATCTTTTCGTTGCCCTTGGTGTCGGCCAGAAGGCTCAGACCGTTGCCGTGCAGCACGACCTTGATGTCGATGTTCTCGGCACCGACAGCATTGATGTGGTTCTGGATGTTGCGCATGGCCCCGAGGTGCGCCTTGGAGGCCTCGCCGCCGTCGTAGTTGATGTGGTAGACGACCTTCTGCTTGCCATAGCGCTCGGTCTCCTCGGCTTGAAGGGCGAAGGCGAGGCTGCTGGCCAGAAGGATGCAGATGGCGCGGATCAGATTTGTCATGTGATGGCTCCCTGTTGCTGCCCGCCCCACGGGGTGCGGGGCCGGGACGGGATCAGCCTAGCAGCGGCCCGGCACATTCCAAATCATTTATTCGCATATGATGTTTTGACGGGTGACTTAGGCGCGCTCTCCTTGGGCCAGAGCTGCTCCGGGCCCGGAATCAAGCCGCAGGCGCCGGGCCATCGCCTGCCCGCTCCGTCACGCCGAAGGCGTGCCGGTTTTCATTGGCGCACCTTTGGTGCGACCGGGTAGGCGATTGGTGGGGCTTGGCGCGACTGCGCTGAACACAGGTCACGGTTGAGCTATAAAAGGGGCATCGAACCTCTGTCGCATCGCCGACCCGCGGGCAGACGGTGGCCCTTCGGCCAGTATTGCCACCAGGCCCGGAACAAGCCGTAGGCGCCGGGCCATCGCCTGCCCGCCCGGACGGGTAGGCGATTTGGTGAGGTTGGCTGGTACCTCGCGGAACGCATATCTTAACTGAACCATAAAGTGGCACGAGGCCACCGGGGATCGCCCACCCGCGGGCAGGCGATGGCCCTAAGTTCTTTAGGATCGCTGCTCAGGAGAAACGGAAGGCCCTCGGCCCTCAGAATTCCTGATCGTCCCCGCCACCCTGCTGCCAAGGCTGCACGAGGTTCCCGAAGCGGGTGAACTTGCCCTCGAAGCTGAGATCCACCGTGCCGATGGGGCCGTGACGCTGCTTGCCGATCACCACTTCGGCGCGGCCGTGCAGGCGCTCCATCTCTTCTTGCCAGACCGCCATCTTGTCGAGCTCGTGATCGCCGGGCTTTTCGCGTTCCTTGTAGTATTCCTCACGGTACACGAACATCACCACATCAGCGTCCTGTTCGATCGAGCCGGATTCCCGGAGGTCCGAAAGCTGCGGGCGTTTATCGTCCCGGCTTTCCACCTGACGCGAGAGCTGGGACAGGGCGATCACCGGGATGTCGAGTTCCTTGGCGATGGCTTTGAGACCCATGGTGATCTCGGAAATCTCGTTCACCCGGTTTTCGGATTTGCCGGTGCCGCGCACCAGCTGCAAATAGTCGATGATCAGCACGTCGAGCCCGTGGGTCCGTTTCAGCCGCCGTGCGCGCGCGGCAAGTTGGCTGATCGGCAGGGCGGGCGTGTCGTCGATAAAGAGCGGGCAGGCTTCGAGCGCCTTGGCGGCATCAACAAAACGGCGGAACTCGGCCTCGGTCATGTCGCCCGAGCGGATCTGGTGGCTGGGAATCTCGGCGGCTTCCGACAGGATCCGCGAGGCAAGCTGCTCGGCGCTCATCTCGAGGCTGTAAAAGCCCACGACGCCGCCGTCGATGGCGCCCTCGGTGCCGTCGGGCTTCATCCCGCGCTTATAGGCCTTGGCCACGTTAAAAGCGATGTTTGTCGCGAGCGATGTCTTACCCATCGAAGGACGCCCGGCGAGGATCAGAAGGTCAGAGCGGTGCAGACCGCCCAGTTTCTTGTCCATGTCGATCAGCCCGGTGGAGACGCCCGAGAGGCCGCCATCCCGCTGGTAGGCGGCATTGGCCACGTTGACCGCATCCGTGACGGCCTTGAGGAAGGACTGGAAACCGCTTTCCACCTGACCCTGTTCGGCCAGCTTGTAAAGCTCCTGCTCGGCCTCGACGATCTGCTCGCGTGGCTCGGAAGAGACATCGACCTGTGCTGCCTTGGCCGAGATGTCGCGGCCCAGTTGGATGAGATCACGGCGCACGGCGAGGTCATAGATCATCTGCGCGTAGTCGCGCACGGCGAAGGCGCTGATCGCCGCACCGGCGAGGCGGGCGAGATAGGCTGGGCCGCCCAACTCCTTCAGCCCCTCGTCGTCCTCCATAAAGGCTTTGAGCGTAACCGGGGAGGCGAGGTTGTTCTTGGCGATCCGCTGGGCTGCGATATCAAAGATGCGGGCGTGAACCGGCTCGTAAAAATGTTTGGGGCCAATGACGGATGCCACGCGGTCGTAGACGTCATTGTTGGTCAGGATCGCGCCCAAAAGCTGCTGTTCGGCCTCGATCGAATGCGGCATCGATTCCGGTGCCTGCACGGCCAATTGGTTCGCGTTCAGCGATGTAATCTCGTTCATGACCTCACCCATTTCTACCCAGGTGGACCTCATAGCCAGTGGGTTCGCCCGGCGCAAATTGTATCTTTTGTGGATATCTTTACCGACAAAAGGCCCCACCACATTTTGCCTTGTGGTGGGGCCTTCGGTCAACATCTTGCGGAAATTCGGTTAACCTTTGCGGGATTCCTGCCAGTCGCGCGGGGCATTCAGGAAGGTTTCAACCTCGCTCAGCGTGCCCGCGTCAAAGGCCCCTTGAGCGCGGGCCTCGGCCAGCACGTCCCACCATGTGCAAAGCGCATGAAGCGTAACGCCATGGTCGCCAAGGGTCTTTTCGGTCTGGGGGAAGATGCCATAGTGAAAGATCACCGCCGTGTGGGCGCAACTCGCCCCGGTTTCGCGAATCGCGTCGACGAAGCTGAGTTTGGAGCCGCCATCGGTGGTCAGGTCTTCGACCAGCAACACGCGTTGGCCGGGCGTCATCTCACCTTCGATCCGCGCGTTGCGGCCGTAGCCTTTCGGCTTTTTGCGCACATAGGTCATTGGCAGCGCCATCCGTTCGGCAACCATGGCCGCAAAGGGGATGCCTGCCGTCTCGCCCCCGGCGATATTGTCGAACGCCTCAAAGCCCGCGTCACGCATGACGGTGACGGTGAGGAAATCCATCAGCGTCGCGCGGATCCGCGGGTGGGAGATCAGTTTGCGGCAGTCGATATAGGTGGGCGATGGCAGGCCCGACGCCAGTGTGAAGGGCTCATCCGCGTTGAAATGTACCGCGCCGATCTCCAGCAGCATGCGCGCGGTGAGGCGGGCCATTTCTTGGGGGCTTGGGTGGCTGGTGGGGATCATGGCAGGCGTCCTTGGGCGGGGGAAAGGTCGGAGCGGTATTTAAGAAAGGATGAAGATCAGGTGGTCCAGTGCAGATCGAAACCGGGGTCGAAGACCGTGACCGGCCCGTCGGGCGTGTCGATGCTGCTGGGGTGGTGGGGCGCTTCGCGGCGCAGGGTGATCTGTGCCTCGTTCGGCGGCAGGCCGTAGAAGGCGGGGCCGTTGAGCGAGGTGAAGGCTTCGAGCTTGTCGAGCGCGCCGTCTTCTTCGAACACCTGAGCGAGGATCGACAGTGTGTTGGGCGCGGTGAAGCAGCCGGCGCAGCCGCAGGGTTGCAGTTTCGCGCCATCGGTATGGGGCGCGCTATCGGTGCCGAGGAAGAAGCGCGGATCGCCGGAGGTGGCCGCTTGGCGCAATGCGCGGCGGTGGGTCTCGCGTTTGGCGACTGGCAGGCAGTAATAATGTGGGCGGATGCCACCGGCGAGGATGTGGTTGCGGTTGATCACCAGATGGTGCGTGGTGATCGTGGCGGCAAGACCGCTGTCGTTGCTGCGCACGTAGTCGGCGGCCTCGGCGGTGGTGATATGTTCCATAATCACGCGCAGCGCGGGGTGGGCGCGGCGGATTGGGTCGAGCACACGGTCGATGAAGACGGCTTCGCGGTCGAAGATGTCGACCTCGCTGTCGGTAACCTCGCCGTGGGTGCAAAGGGGCAGGCCGATTTCGGCCATGCGGTCGAGCACCGGGGCGACATTGTCGAAGTTCGACACGCCGCTGGCAGAGTTGGTCGTGGCACCTGCGGGGTAGAGTTTGACGGCGTGGATCAACCCTTCGGCATGGGCGCGGGCGACATCGTCGGGGTCCGTCTCCTCGGTCAGGTAGAGGGTCATCAGGGGGGTGAAATCGGCGCCTTCGGGCAGCGCGGCCATGATCCGGTCGCGGTAGGCGGCGGCCTGGGCGCCTGTCACCACGGGGGGCACGAGATTGGGCATGATGATGGCGCGGGCGAAGTCGCGGGCGCTGTGCGGGACCACGGCGCGCAGCATGTCGCCGTCGCGCAGGTGCAGGTGCCAGTCATCGGGACGGCGGATCGTGAGGCTTTGTGTCATGGGCGCGGAGCTAGCACAGAGCGGGGCGGCGCGCCAGATTGAAAACCTATCCGGTGGCGGTTGCGGCCTCGGACACGCGGGCCTTGCGTCTGGCGCGGATGCGTTCGAGGCGGCGGGCAAAGCGGGGGGCCTTCATCCGGGCCGAAACATTGGCGCAGAGCGCTTCGAGCAGCCTTTCGCGCCCTTGGGTGTTGATCGCTTGGCTGAGGTTGCGCAGATAGGGCAGGTAATCGCGCCGCGCGCGGTAGAGGGCGGCGAAGCGGGCCGCGTCCAGCGTGCCTTCGGCGGCGGCTTGCAGCAGCGGGTCGAGCTGGTCGATCTCCAGCAGGTCGGTTTGCAGCGCATCGCCCATGAAGGGCATCCGCAATTTGGTGACATTGGCGCGGGTGAAGAGCGCCGCATGCATCGCGTCGAGCCTCTCGCGCGGGTCGTAGAGGACAAAGACCCGTTCGGCGGCGTCGAGCATATCGGGCGCATAGCCATAGCGGGAGGTGAAATCGAGGATGCGCATATCGGCGAAACGGTCATCCCATTCGGTGATGCGCGGGTTCAGCGTGGCCTGCGGTTGGATCGCCACCACAGCCGCGCCGGGGGCGGCGACGGAATAGGCGGCGGCGGCATAGGCGCAGGGGCCAGCGCCATAGAAGAGCACTTGATCGAATTCGTCGAAGAAGCCGTCGTCGATCAGCCGGTCGAAATAGGCATAGACCTCTTCGGCGCGGAACCATGTGTCGCCGTCGCTGGCCAAGCATAGATGCGACCAGTCGTGATTGCGCACCATGTCCCAGCCCAAGGGCTGCGCCTTGTCGGAGAGGGCATGCATGCCTTGGTAGGTCTCGAAGGTGACGAGCAGCGTCGTCTCACGTTCGATGAAGGCGGAGAAGTGGCTTTTGCCCAGAGATTGGAAATAGCCGTCTTCTTCGGCCACGGCTTCAACCGCGCGCAGCCATTCGCGTTTGGGCATATCGGCCAGTGAGCTTTCGATTGTGGGCGTCTCGCGCGGCATCGGGCATCCTCGGGCTTGTCGGGGCGGGGCAGATCCGCCGTTTCAGCTGGGTCTAGCCGGATATTAGGGCGAAAATGCGGAAAATCCGTGAGAAAATGAAGAGAATGTGACGGTTTTCCGGGGGCGCTGCCTACCAGTTGCGGCGGAAAGCCACGACTTTGTTGTGCGAGCCGCGGTGATAATAGGCCAAGCCCGCCTGCATGAAGGCGGTGAAGACCTTGTTGACGCCCTCGGGGCCGATCCATTGTGGGTGCAATTCGATGATCGCGGCGCGGAGGCTGTCGAGCGGCATGGTGGGGATCAGATCGACTTCGGCACCTTCGATATCGCAGATCAAGACGCTCGGGGTAAGGTCGGCAAAGACTTGGGCCGCGTCGAGCACGTCGATCTGATGGGTTTTAGGTGGGTCTTCGTCTTTGAAACGGGTCAGGGAAGACGACAAAATGCGGTCGCGCACATAGAACGCCGCTTTGCCGGGGGTGGGGCCGAGGATGGCGTTGACGACATGGGTGTTGGACAGGCCGTTGGCCGCGTGGACCCTTCGGATATAGGGGATAAGGTCCGGGTTCGCCTCAAAGGAGTGGACCGAGGCGACATTGCGTTTACTGGCCACCAGCGTCGACATATAGCCGATACCGCCGCCCAATTCGATCACCCTGTCGCCTTCGCGGACCACGCGCAGCGCGGCTTCGCTTTCCTTCGCTTCATAGGCGTTCTGTCGCAACAGCTTGCGGATCCGCCCGCGCAGGATTGCCGGATCGTCGGGAAATTTCATGCCGCGGGAGTGGAGGGAATTGGATTCTGGCGGGGGCGCTGCCTGGGTCACGGGTCAGCTTTCCATATCGAGGGCAAGGGCATAGGCGGCACGCTCGGTCGCGGTTAACTTGATGTTAAGCGCTTGGCGGTAGAGATCGCGGAATTCCGGTGTCTGGCGCAGGTCTTCGGCCTTGGCGCGGTGCCAGTCGAGGCCCGCTTTATGGTGTTTGCGAAGTTGGGCGTCGGCGAGGAGGCGGTCCATCTCGGTGCGCAGACGGGGCAGGTTGCGCTGGATCGACAGGTCACGGTGGTCGTTCCAGTCCATTCGGATCCAATAGTTGATCCCGATGGAGCGGTCGACGTGAAGCGCGCGCCCGCGTTGGCGTTTGATGAGGAAGGAGTCGGCTGAGCGGAGGGCATAGTGGTTCAACTGTAACAGGTCATAGCCGATGTTGCTGCGCGAGGACCGCCAGCCATTGCGCAACGCATCGCGCGTCATGTCGCGGCCCGCGCCATTGACCCATTTGACTTGGCCCGCCGCGGCCTCATTCAATTTGTTTGGCCGGTGGCAGGAGAGTTTGCCATAGGCGCCGAGGTTGCGGAACATCGTCTTGAACCCCCATGCGGTATGGGGTTTGGGGCAAAAGCTCGGCGCGCAGTGGTCGAATTGGCCGATCACGGGGGTTGCCGACAGGGCAGTCACGCCGTTGTGGCCGAAAAGGCGCCACGTCATCGCGATATTCGTGGCTTCGGGGGCGGCGGCGAAGAAGTCTTGGAGCCTGCCGTTGCCGGTGCGGATATTGACGAATTCATCCACGTCAATATGCGCGATCCATTCCGCCTGGCGGACGAGCGGTTCCTTCGGCGCTTGGTTCAGCGCGTGTTGTTGGGGGGAGTTGCCTTTCCAATCGTCGTTGTTGCGGTGCTGTAGAATGCCCATGTCTTGCAGCCGCCCCAAAACGGCATCGGTGCCGTCGCTGCAATCATTGGTGTAGATCAGGAAGTTATCGAAGCCCACAGCGCGGTGATAGGCCACCCATTCGACGATATAAGGCGCTTCGTTCTTCATGCAGGCGACGATGACATTGCCGCTGTTGCCGGGTGGCAATGCGCGCGGGGGGACGGCGGTGTAAACGGGCGCGGGCTGGTCTTCGCCCGCAGGGGCCGCGCCGTTGTGGGGGCGGAAAGGGCCGCGCAGGATCGTTTCGTGGTTGACCTTCAGCCGGGTGAGGAGCCGGGCATTCGCGGCGCGTGCCTCTTTGGGGGCGTCGGGATCGTGCAACAGCGCCTCGAACTTTGCGGCAGATCGGCGCGCCTCCTCAACCTCCGCGCGTTTTTGCGCGAGCGGGGTCGCGGCGCTGCGGATGCGGTGGGCGAAGGCTGTGAGGTATTGGGTGGCGCGAAAGCCGAACTGAGGGTCGGCTTCTTGCCATGTAGCCTCGGGCGCATCGGGGGTAAGCGCCTGATCCAGCGCGGGAAAACGGGCGATGAGCGCGGCATTGTCGCGGGCGAAATGGTCAGAGATCGCGGCGAGGCTCCCGGGTTTGATCACGGGGCCGCCGATTTGCAGCGCCTGCAACATCTGGCTCCATGTGCTGCGCGGGCAGGCGAGGTCATGGGCCTGTTGATAGCGGATCAGCACATCATTGAACTGCCGCATCCGCGTCAGCCAAGGCGCGGGCAGGGCTGCGAGGGCGCGGCCCGGAGCGACGGGGCCGAGGGGCGTGGAAAGGCCCAAGCTCTCGGTGATCTCGCTGGCCCCGGCCTTGGACATAAGATGTGGCAGGTCGAGGGGGCGAAACGTAATGCTCGCTGTGCCGAAGGCGGCGGCCCAATGGGCGTGCAGCGCTTGATAATCAAGCCAAAAGGGCGGGGCTTGCACCTCGGGGAAGAGGCCGAAATCCGGTGCGACCTCCCTTTGAGCAAGCGCGCCTTGCCACCAGTCGCCGCGCTCGGCCAAGGCCAATTCCTGTGACAGCGGATGACGGCGGCTTTCGGCCACGGCAAAGCCGTAATGCGCAACCAGCGTTCGCGCCTGTTCATCCAGATGGGCGACCACGCGGATGTCGTCGAAATAGGGGCGCAGCAGATCGTGCAGGGCGCGCAGCTCTTCGGGGTGTGACAACAGATTGCCCAATTGTGCCGCGCTCAGCACCACATGTTCGGCGCGGGTCTTGGCCAACTCATGCGGGATCAGCGCGTGAAATTCATCGCGCAGGGTGGTGCCGATCAGGGGGCTGTCCAAGCCGCGGCGGTGGCGTAGCAGACCCACCGCTTCCGGGGCGGCGCAGGCGGCATAGAGGCGGACGTGGTTCCAATCGGCGGCCAGAACCCCCTGCTTGAGCAGCGCGTCCTTTTGCTGATGCAAGATAGTGCGCAGCCGGGCGGCAGCGCGTTCGGTCGGGCCGATAAAGAGGGTCAGCCGCATCACCCGGCCTCCGCCTTGCCACTGTTGCTTTGGCCCCACCACGGCAAGTCGATCTCTAGATAATCCGCGATCTTGTCGCGCGCCTCGGGGTCTTCGATGTCGAACTCCAAAAAGTTGGCACAGCCGGCAAAGACACGGCGGCAAAAGGCGAAATGCCCTTCGATCCACCGGGCGAGCTCGGCCTCGTCGCGGCCGAAACCGCGGGGCAGCCCCGGCACATCGGCCTGCGGCAAACGGCGGCGGCCCAGATTGTTCCAACGCATCATGCTATTGGCCGTCTTGGCCGGATCACGGTGCGAGAGCAAAAACTTGACCTTGGGATGGTGGTGCTGAATGGCGCTTATCACGCCCCAATCGGTCTGCGGCCAGAGGCTGCGGTCATGGCGTACGGCGCTCATCTCATTAATTGCATCGAATTCATGCAACCGCGCCAGCGGGTCGCCGCTGGCAAAGTAGTCGGCATAGATGATCCGCCCCAGATGCGCTCCGGTGATCTCGGGCGCGTTGCTTTGGCCCTTGCGAATGCGCCAATCCGCGACCCTGAGCCCGGCGTGGCGCAGCGCATCCGTGAGCGTGGTTGTCCCGGTTTTGGGCAGGCCGAGGTTGACGATCCGCGGCCCCGTCATGTCAGGCCGATCTCGGCGCGGACCCGCGCCTCGGCGGCACTAAACGGGCTGGCTGCGCGCAGTTGCGCCTGCATCGCGCGGTATGCCGGATCGGTCAGCAGCGCGTCGCGGCGCGCGCGGTGAGCGGCCACGCAGGCGGCATGCAGATCGGCGACGCCGGGCAGCGCCTTCAGGCGGTCGATTTCGGCGTGCAAGGCAGGCAGGTAGCGCTGAACCGAGCGATCCTCCCAAGCTGCATCGTTCCGGTCGCGCCAATAGCTGTCATCGAAAGCGCGGTGCTCCCGGTTCACGTCGCCCCGGTCGTTCTTGACCAGATAGCTGTCAAGCGAGCGCAGCGCGTAGTGGTTCAGCGTGGCAAAGCGCCGTGCATCACGGGCCGGAAAGGCGCGGATGCGGCGTTTGCTCGCGGCACTGCGAAAGGGCGCGGGCACCTGTCGGCCTGCGCCATCGGTCCAATGCGGCTGGTGTTTCGTGTCATCGTGGAAGGGCCGATGCGCGCCGTAATAGCCCAAGGGGAAATCTTGGCGCACCAAAGTCTTCACCTCGATCGCCGTATCGGCACAGCAAATGTCGGGATTATGGCTATGGGTGAATTGCGCGATGACGGGAGCGTCGGCGAACTCCTCGACCCCGCCATTGGCGAAAAACTGGAAATGCAGCGAGATCGCCTGCGGGTTGCCGCAGGCCGTGATCAAATCGGGCAGGCGGTGGTCGCCGACATGGATGTTCAGAAATTCGTCCACATCGGCGATCCAGACCCAATTGGCCTGCGTGATGATTGGGCGACGCCGCGCATCCTTGAGCGCTTGCATCTGGTAGTTTCGATTGGTGGCCGGGTTGGGCAGATGGGTGACGATACCGTGGCGGGCAAGCGCGTCGAGCAGCGCATCGGTACCATCGCTGCAATCGTTGGAGTAAAACAGGAAATCCGTGACCCCGATCACCCGGTTGAAGGCAATCCATTCCAGCAAAAACGGGCCTTCGTTCTTGACGCAGGTGACAGCGGTGATGCGCATGTCAGACCCCGCCGCGCCGGATCGCGATGATTATGCTCTGTCCCATATCCGCCCCTGTGGCCCCCTTGTTGCCGGAAGCCGTCGTTTATTGCGCGGAACTATGCCAGCGCGGGGAAATCCCGTCAATCTGCCGCGGCGCGGTCTGCCCTCTTGACGGGGCGGGGCGGGGATGCACCACTGGGGCCATGAAAAACATTGATACGATCGACGCGGTCCAAGAGATGCTGAGCGCCGAGGGCTATGTCTGCGACCGCGCGCTTGGGGTCGTGGTGTTTCTCAGCCTTACGCTGGGGCGGCCCCTGTTTTTGGAGGGCGAGGCGGGCGTCGGCAAGACCGAGATCGCCAAGGCGCTGGCCGCCGGTCTGGGGCGTCGGTTGATCCGGTTACAATGCTATGAGGGGCTCGACGCATCCAGCGCGGTTTACGAATGGAATTTCCCCGCGCAGATGGTCGCGATCCGCACGGCGGAGGCGGGCGGCGGTGCAGACCGGCGCGCGCTGACGCAGGAGTTGTTCAGTGACGACTACCTGATCGAACGCCCACTTTTACAGGCGCTGCGCCCGGATGAGAAGGGCGCCCCGGTGCTGCTGATCGACGAGTTGGACCGCACAGATGCGCCTTTCGAGGCGTTCTTGTTGGAGGCGTTGAGCGATTTTCAGGTGACCATACCCGAGCTTGGCACGATCCGCGCGCCCGAGCCGCCGATCGTGATCCTGACCTCGAACCGCACCCGTGAGGTGCATGACGCGCTGAAACGGCGCTGTCTTTACCACTGGGTCGATTACCCGGATATGGCGCGCGAGATGGCGATCCTTGCCGCCCGCGCGCCTGAGGCCGCAGAGGCGCTGAGCCGTGAGGTGGTGGCCTTTGTCCAGCAATTGCGGACCGAGGATCTGTTCAAGAAACCGGGCGTGGCGGAGACGATTGACTGGGCGAAATGTCTGTTGGCCTTGGATGTCACGACGCTCAGCCCCGAGGTCATCGCCGATACGCTGGGGGCCGTGCTGAAGTATCAAGATGACATTGCCAAGCTGCAAGGCTCCGAGGCGGCGCGCATTCTTGATCAGGCCCGCGCATCGCTGGCGCCTGCCTGAACCGATGGGCGAAGACCTGCCCTTGGACCTGCCCGACGACCCCAAACTTGCGGGGAATATCACCCATTTCGCCCGCGCCCTGCGCCGGGCGGGGCTGTCAATCGGGCCGGGCCGGGTGGTAGAGGCGGTGGAGGCTGTCGCCGCCGTGGGCTTCACCAGCCGCCGCGATTTCTATTGGACGCTGCACGCCTGTTTTGTGAGCCGGCCCGAACAGGCGCGGGTCTTTGCGCAGATATTCCGGCTTTATTGGCGTGACCCGCGCTATCTGGAACATATGATGGCCGCGATGTTGCCTGCGATCCGCGGCGTGCAAGAGGATCGCCCCGCCACACCCGCAGAGAAACGCGCGGCGGAGGCTCTGTTGGACGGGGCCGAGGCGCCGGAGCGAGAGGACGCGCCTCAGCCCGAGGAGACCCTCGTCGAGGTGGATGCGAGCCTGACCATGTCCGCGCGGGAGCGGTTGCGCAGTTTGGATTTCGAACAGATGAGCCTTGCCGAAATGGCTGAGGCGAAACGGATGTTGGCCAAGATCGACCTGCCGGTGCCGCCGATGCCAAGCCGCCGCGATGTGGCGGCGGCGCGGGGGCGGATCGATGTGGCCCGCACGATGAAAGCCGCGCTGCGGCGGGGTGGAGAGATGGACCGGCTTTATCGGAAGACACCCCGCGCGCGCTATCCGAACCTCGTCGTGCTGTGCGATATTTCCGGCTCGATGAGTCAATACAGCCGGGTGATCCTGCATTTTTTGCATGCGGTGGCCAACCGCAGGGGCAAAGGTTGGGCGCAGGTGCACGGTTTCACCTTTGGCACCCGGCTGACCAATATCACCCGGCATCTTGCCACCCGCGACGTGGATGCGGCGCTTGCCGCGGCGGGGGCGAAGGCGCAGGACTGGGAGGGCGGCACGCGCATCGGCGCGGCGCTGGCGACCTTCAATCGCGACTGGTCGCGGCGGGTAATGGGGCAGGGCGCGGTGGTCTTGTTGATTACCGACGGGCTGGACCGGGACGATCCGGAGGAACTGGCGCGGCAGATGCAGCGGCTACACCTGACCGCGCGGCGGGTCATTTGGCTGAACCCGCTGCTTCGCTGGGACGGTTTCGCGCCCAAGGCGGCGGGGATTCGCGCGATGCTGCCCCATGTCGATAGTTTTCGCGCGGGGCATTCGATTGCATCTTTGGAAGCGCTGGCCCAGGCGATCTCGCGCCCCGATGATGCGGGCGAAAAGGCGCGGATGCTGGCGGGGTTGAACGCAGAGGTTTAGCCGATGAAGGGCAGGCGGAGGGCTGCGGGTCTCACCAAAACCAGAGGGGTTTCGGACCCACCCTTGATTGATCCCGGCCTGTCACCCGCCTGTCGTCGGTTCAAGCGAAATAGCCGTATCCCCTGAAGGGGCCCCTCGGCGATTTCGCTTGCCCCGCCGCCCTGCGCGCGACCGTTTGGTCTCAAGCAAGGGCGGCTCCGAAACCAGAGGTTCAGGCGAAGGTCTGGGCGAAAGTGGTGCGGTAGATCGCGCGCAGGTCCGACAGGGGGGCGGAGGTGTTGCCGAAGCTGATCTTGTCGCCGCCAAAGGCGCCGACGGCGGTGACCGGCACGCCGGAATCCTTGCCCGCCGCGATCAGGGTTTCCGCGGCTTCGGCGGTGCAGGCCACGAGGTAGCGGGCTTGGTCTTCGCCAAAGAGGGTCGCGGTGTCATCGCTTTCGATCTCGACGCCGATGCCTGCGGTCTCGGCCAGCTCGAAGGCCGCGAGGGCGAGGCCGCCGTCGCCGAGGTCGGTACAGGCGGAGATTTGGCTGGCTTGGGCGCGGATGAATTCGCCGTGGCGGCGTTCGGTGGCGAGGTCGACATGGGGGGCGTCGCCCTCGGCCCGGTCGAAGGCTTCGGCGAGCAGGGCGGATTGGCCGAGGTGGCTGCCCGCCGCGCCGATCAGCAGGGCGACATGGCCGTCGCGCAGCTGATTGCTGATGACTTGATCGAGGCTGTCGATCAGACCGACCGCGCCGATGGTGGGCGTGGGCAAGATGCCCTTGCCGTCGGTTTCGTTATAGAGCGACACGTTGCCCGAGACGATGGGCATGTCGAGCGCGCCCACGGCTTCGCCGATGCCTTTGATGGCGCCAACGAACTGGCCCATGATCTCGGGCTTTTCGGGGTTGCCGAAGTTGAGGTTGTCGGTCGTCGCCAGCGGTTTGGCGCCCACGGCGCAGAGGTTGCGGTAGGCTTCGGCGACGGCCTGTTTGCCGCCTTCGGTGGGGTTGGCTTTCACATAGCGCGGGGTCACGTCGGAGGTGAAGGCCAGCGCCTTGTCGGTGCCATGCACCCGCACGATGCCCGCGCCGAGGCCGGGCAGGCGGACCGTGTCGCCCATGACCATCGTGTCGTATTGTTCGTAAACCCAGTCTTTCGAGGCGTGGTTCACGGAGCCGATCAAGGCGCGCAGACCTTCGATCGGGTCGATGCTGGGCGCGTCGGTCAGTGCGGCGGCGGCGGGGGTTTCCACCCAAGGGCGATCGTATTCGGGCGCGGTGGAGGCGAGTTTCGACAGCGGCAGGTCGGCTTTGACCTCACCATCGAGACAGATGAGGAAGCGGTCTTCGGGGAGGGTTTCGCCGACGATGGCGAAGTCGAGATCCCATTTGTCGAAGACGGCTTTGGCCTCGGCCTCAAGCTCGGGGCGCAGCACCATGAGCATACGCTCTTGGCTTTCGCTCAGCATCATCTCATAGGCGGTCATATGCGGCTCGCGCGTCGGAACCTTCTCAAGGTCGAGACGCACGCCGAGACCGCCTTTGTCGCCCATTTCCACCGCCGAGCAGGTGAGGCCCGCAGCGCCCATGTCTTGGATCGAGATCACGGCGCCGGTGGCCATCAGCTCGAGCGTGGCTTCCATCAGGCGCTTTTCGGTGAAAGGGTCGCCGACTTGAACGGTGGGGCGTTTCTCTTCGATGGTGTCGTCGAATTCGGCGCTGGCCATGGTCGCACCGCCGACACCGTCGCGGCCCGTCTTCGCACCGAGGTAGACCACGGGCATGCCCACGCCGGAGGCGGCGGAGTAGAAGATCTTGTCGGCATCGGCGAGGCCCGCCGCGAAGGCGTTGACGAGGCAGTTGCCGTCATAGGCTTTGTCGAAACGCACTTCGCCGCCAACGGTCGGCACGCCGAAACAGTTGCCATAGCCGCCGACGCCTTCGACGACGCCATGCACAAGCTGGCGTGTTTTGGGGTGGTCGGGGCGGCCGAAGCTGAGCGCGTTCATCGCCGCGATCGGGCGCGCGCCCATGGTGAAAACATCGCGCAGGATGCCGCCCACGCCGGTGGCCGCACCTTGGTAGGGTTCGATGTAGGAGGGGTGGTTGTGGCTCTCCATCTTGAAGACCAGCGCTTGGCCATCGCCGATGTCGACCACGCCCGCGTTCTCGCCCGGGCCGCAAATCACCTGCGGGCCGTCGGTGGGCAGGGTGCGGAGCCATTTCTTGGAGGATTTATAAGAACAGTGCTCGTTCCACATGGCCGAGAAGATGCCCATCTCGGTGTAGTTCGGCTCGCGCCCGAGGATGTTGACGACCTCGGCGTATTCCTCGGGGGTGAACCCGTGGCTGGCGATGAGGTCGGGCGTGATGGCTGGATCTTGCATGGAAATTCCCCGGCTGGCGCGTTTGCGCCCTCATACAAGGGGAAATGCCGGGGGGGAAGTGGCTTTGGCCGCCTGCGGGCTGAAAGAAGGCGTTGGGTCAAAAAAAAGGCCGAGCTAAAAGCTCGGCCAAGTCCAACAGGGAGGTATGAAGCGACGCGCCCTCAGGCTGTCAATCTTCATGATGGTGAAATAGGAGGCAGGGCTGCCCAAATCAAGGCTATTTAACATCGCAAGTCATCATGGCCGATATGCGCCTGTTGCATGGCTGGCCATAGGCTGCGGTTCAGCCTTCGCCCTCCACCCGTTCGCGCCATTGTTTGCGGTAGGTGATGATCTCTTCCTGAACGAAATCCTTGAAGGCGGCGACGCGTTTGGATTGGCGCAATTCCTCTGGATAGGCGAGGTAGACCGGCACTTCGGCGGATTCGATATCGGGCATGACCTGCACGATATGCGGGAAGTCTTGGATGAGGTAGTTCGGCAGCACCCCGAGGCCAAGGTGGTGCACCACGCCTTGGAGCACGCCGAAGTAGTTGTTCACCGTCAAGAGCGAGCGCAGGTCGTACATCATCAGCTCTTTGACAAGTTGCAGCCCTGCGCCGACCTGATCGCTGTCGGTGTTCTGACAGATCAGCCGGTGATCGGTCATATCCTCCATCCGCGCGGGCGTACCGTGTTTTTCCAGATACTCCGGGCTGGCGTAGAGGCCCATGCGCACGGACATCAGCCGTTTGCGAACCAGATCGGCTTGGCTTGGTTCCTTCATGCGGATCGCCACGTCGGCCTCGCGCATCGGCAGGTCGAGCACGCGTTCTTCGAGCATCAGATCGACTTTGAGGTCTGGATATTGCTCGTAGAGTTTGGGCAGGCGTGGGGCGAGCCAGAGGGTGCCGAAGCCGGTCGTCGTCGTGACACGCAGCTCGCCAAAAACCTCTTCTTCGCTGTCGCGGATGCGTGCGGCGGCGGCATCAAGGCGTTTGGCCATGGCCGAAGTCGCGTCGAACAAAAGCTCGCCCTGTTCGGTCAGGATCAGCCCGCGCGCATGTCGGTGAAAGAGGTTGGTGTTAAGCTGCTCTTCCAGCCCGCGAATCTGCCGGCTGACGGCGGATTGCGACAGGTTCAGCTTGTCGCCTGCATGGGTCAGCGACCCCGCATCGGCCACGGCGTGAAAAATTCTGAGTTTGTCCCAATCCATGGCCCGTACTTTCCTTGCCCAGCCTTTCTCCTACCTTAATAGACGGGAGAAAACAGCACAAACCGTCGCCTGCGAGACTGTCGTTGCGGAATAACTGCTATACAGGTCAGCAACTGTGACCTATAATCCGGGCAATCATGCAAGACTGACGTGCTAGGGAGGGCCCGCCATGACGACGCAAAAGATTTCACTGAACGACCGTTTTGACCTCGACAAAAGCCCGGTGCTGCTGAACGGCACACAGGCGCTGGTGCGCCTGATGATGATGCAATCGGCGCGGGACCGTGCCGCGGGGCTCAATACCGCGGGCTATGTGACCGGCTACCGCGGCAGTCCGCTTGGCGGCGTGGACCTGCAGATGCAGCGCGCGCAGAAGTTCTTGACCGACTACAACGTGCGCTTCGAGCCGGGGCTGAACGAAGACCTCGCGGCGACCATGCTTTGGGGCAGCCAGCAGGCGGAACTGCGCGGGGAGGGGAAATACGACGGCGTCTTCGGCTTGTGGTACGGCAAGGGGCCGGGCGTGGACCGCACCGGCGACGTGATGCGCCACGCCAATATGGCGGGCACCTCGCCCCACGGCGGCGTGCTGATGGCCATGGGCGATGACCACACCGGCGAATCCTCCACCGTGCTGCACCAGTCCGAATGGGCGATGGTGGATGCCTATATGCCCGTAGTCTCCCCCGCCGGTGTGCAGGAAATCCTCGACTACGGCATCTACGGCTGGGCGCTGAGCCGGTTCTCGGGCCTCTGGGTCGGTCTCAAGACCATGAAGGACACCGTGGAGGCCACCAGCGTGGTTGACGGCGATCCGAACCGGATGAAGCTGGTGATCCCTGACTTCGACATGCCCGACGGCGGCCTTAGCATCCGCCTGAACGACACGCCGCATCTGCAGGAAGCGCGGATGATCGACTACAAGCGCTTCGCGGCCGAGGCGTTTTCCCACGCCAACAAGATGGACAAACGTGTCTGGGGCAAGCGCGGCGCCAAGATTGGCTTTGCCGCGGCAGGGAAGAACTGGCTCGACCTCGTGCATGCGATGAGCCTGCTGAACATCGACGCGAACGAGGCCGAGCGGCTCGGCATCACCACCTACAAGATCGGCCAGACCTTCCCGCTCGACATGCAGGGCTTCCACGACTGGGCCGATGGGCTCGATCTGGTGGTCGTGGTCGAGGAAAAGCGCAAGCTGATCGAAGTGCAGATCAAGGAAGCGCTGTTCAACGACACTCACCGCCGGGTCTATGGCTGGCACAAGGGCGGTGCGGGGATGGAGCACGGCGAGGAACTGTTCCCGACGCGCGGCGCGCTCGACCCGATCCTGATTGCCGAGAAGATCGGCGGCATCCTTCTGGAAGAGGGACGCGAAACCGATGGCATCCGCGCCGGGCTGGAAGCGCTGAACGAGGCGCGCCGTTCTGACAATGCCGAGGATATTGCCGCCCGTCTGCCGTATTACTGCGCCGGTTGCCCGCATAACTCCTCAACCAAAGTGCCGGACGGCTCCCGCGCCTATGCGGGGATCGGCTGTCACTACATGGTGCAGTGGATGGACCGCGAGACCACCGGCTTCACCCATATGGGTGGCGAGGGCGCGAACTGGATCGGGGAGGCGCCGTTCTCGAACACCCAGCATGTTTTCCAGAACCTCGGCGACGGCACCTATAACCACTCCGGCGTGCTGGCGATCCGTGCGGCCATCGCGGCGGGCACCAATATCACCTATAAGATCCTCTACAACGATGCCGTCGCCATGACCGGCGGCCAGCATAACGAAGGCGACCTCGACGCTTACCGCATCGTCGATGAACTGAAAGCCATGGGCGTGAAGAACATCGCCGTGGTCTATGACGCGAAGGAAGACGTGGACCTTGCCCGTTTCAAGGGCGTCGAGATCCACGAGCGCGCCGAGATGCCGGACGTGCAAAAGGCCTACCGCAAGCACAAGGGCGTCAGCGCCATCGTCTACATCCAGACCTGCGCCGCCGAGAAACGCCGCCGCCGCAAGCGCGGGCTGTTCCCGGACCCCGACAAGCGTGTCTTCATCAACGAGGACGTCTGCGAGGGCTGCGGCGATTGCGGCGTGCAGTCGAACTGCGTGGCCGTGGTCCCGAACGAGACCGAACTGGGCCGCAAGCGCGCCATCGACCAGTCGCAGTGCAACAAGGACTTCTCCTGCCTCGACGGGTTCTGCCCCTCCTTCGTGACGCTGGAAGGCGCCAAGATTCGCAAGGATCCGACCACCGACCTGACCATCCCCGACCTGCCGCAGCCCGAGCTGCCCAAGATCGACGGCACCCATAACGTCGTCATCACCGGCGTCGGCGGCACCGGGGTCGTGACCATTGGCGCGCTCTTGGCGCAGGCGGCTCAGCTCGACGGCAAGGGCGCGGGCATGATGGAGATGGCGGGCCTCGCCCAGAAGGGGGGTGCGGTGCATATCCACTGCCGTCTGGCCGAACGCCCCGAAGACATCAGCGCGATCCGCGTGGCCACCGGCGAGGCCCATGCGCTGATCGGCGGTGATCTGGTGGTCTCTGCGGGCCACAAGACGCTGGGGCTGACCCGCGCCGGGCGCACCGGGGCGGTGGTGAACTCGCACCAGATCATCACCGGCGATTTTACCCGCGACACCGAGTTCCAGATGCCCTACGACCGGCTGAGCCTCGCGCTTGAGGCGCGTCTGAAGGACGACGTGGCGATGTTCGACGCTTCGGATCTTGCCAAGGCGACTTTGGGCGATTCGATTTTCTCCAACATGATGATCTTCGGGGCCGCGTGGCAGCGCGGTCTGCTGCCGCTCACACTCGAAAGCCTGATGCAGGCGATCGAGATGAACGGCGCGGCGGTGGAGCGCAACAAGCGCGCCTTCGAGATCGGCCGTTGGGCGGTGCTCTACCCCGAGGATGCGAAAGCGGTGAGCCTGCCCGATAACGTCGTGGAACTGCCCAAGTCGCTGGGGGAGAAGATCGCCTTCCGCGAGAACCACCTGACCGACTATCAGGGCAAGAAACTGGCCAAACGCTACCTGACAATGCTCGACGGTATCGAGGATCGTGACGTCAAGGCGGCGGTGGCCTTGGGGTATCACAAGCTCCTGAGCTACAAGGACGAATACGAGGTCGCCCGCCTGCTGATCACCAGCCGAGACAAGGCGCGGGCGGAGTTCGAGGGCGACTTCAACATGACCTTCCACATGGCGCCGCCGCTGATCTCGAAGACGGGCCCGAATGGCCGTCCGCAGAAGCGTGAGTTCGGTCAGTGGCTCGAAGGGCCGCTGCGGGTCATGGCGAAGTTCAAAGGGCTGCGCGGCACGCCGCTTGATCCTTTCGGCTATACCGCCGAGCGCAAGATGGAGCGTGCGCTGATCAAGCAATATGAGGCCGATATGGCCGAGGTGGTGCCAAAGCTGACCGACCAGACCCGCGACGCCATCGTGGCGCTGGCCGAGCTGCCGCTGCAAATCCGCGGCTTCGGGCCGGTGAAGCAAGCCAATGAGGCTAGGGCCGCGAAACGGCGCGAGGAACTGCTGGCGGTGATCCGCGCTGGTGGCACCGCCACGGCCAAGGCGGCGGAGTAATACCGCTGTTACATCTCTGCCTTAGGGTGTGCTCCAAGACGCTCCTGAGGCCGAGATGTGACCTACGCCCGTGACATAAGCTATGCCCATTCCGCCCGAACCCGGGGCGGAAGGGCGCTCATTCGATTGATGGAAAACACCACGGGCCGCGTTTCCTTGCTAAAACGGGCCGAAGGCTACGAAGACGATCTGGCCGCGGGGCTGGGGTTCTTCGATGCGATGGTGCAGCGCTGTGGTCTGACGCTGGAGGTGATGCGCGGCGCTTTGGCGGATATCCCGACGCGGGGGCCGGTCATTCTGATCGCCAATCACCCATACGGCATTCTGGACGGGCTGATGCTTGGCCATATCCTAAGCCAGACGCGCGGCGATTTTCGGATCATGGCCAATGCAGTTTTCAGCCAAGCGCCCGATCTGGCGCATCATCTGCTGCCCATCAGCTTTGCCGAAGACCGCGCGGCACTGGCGCTGAACCTCGCCACCCGCCGGAACGCGTTGAACTATCTGGCGCAGGGCGGGGCGATTGGCATCTTTCCCGGGGGCACGGTCAGCACCGCCGCGCGGCCCTTTTCGCAGCCAATGGACCCCGGCTGGCGCAGTTTCACGGCGCGGATGATCGCGAAGTCTGACGCCGCGGTGGTGCCGGTCTATTTTGACGGTCACACCAGCCGCTTGTTCCAGATCGCCAGCCACCTGCACGCCAACCTGCGCATGGGGCTGTTGATCAAAGAATTCCGCGCGCGTGTCGATAGCCCCGTGCGCGTAGCCATCGGCGCGCCGATCCCGCGCGCCACGCTCGACCCTCTGGCGGGGGATGCAAAAGCGATGATGGATTTCCTGCGCAAAGCCACCTATGAGTTGTCATCAAGGCCGGGCCAGTATCTGGGTCTCGGCTATGAGTTTGAGGAACGGCATAGAGCCGACAGGTGACGACAGACCATGGCAGTTGGTATTTTCGATTCGGGGCTGGGCGGGCTGACCGTCTGGAACAAGGTGCAAGAACGGCTGCCGGAGGTGGATTTCGTCTACCTCGCCGACAGCGCTCACGCGCCCTACGGCGTGCGCGACGCGGATGACATCTATGAGCTGACCTGCGCCGCCGTGCAGCGGCTCTTCGATGCGGGCTGCGATCTGGTGATCCTCGCCTGCAACACCGCCTCTGCCGCCGCGCTGCGCCGGATGCAGGAGGGGTGGATCCCGCGCGACAAGCGGGTGCTGGGCGTCTTTGTGCCGCTGATTGAGGCGATGACGGAGCGGCAGTGGGGCGACAATTCCCCGCCGCGCGAGGTGGCGGTCAACCATGTGGCGCTCTTCGCCACGCCCGCCACGGTGGCAAGCCGCGCGTTTCAGCGTGAACTGTCCTTCCGCGCCATCGGTGTGGATGTCGAGGCGCAAGCCTGCGGCGGGGTGGTCGATGCCATCGAAGAGGGTGACATGATCCTTGCCGAAGCACTGGTGCGCAGCCATGTCGACGCGCTGAAGCGCAAGATGCCCAACCCCGATGCGGCGATCTTGGGCTGCACCCACTATCCGCTGATGCAGGAAGCCTTTCAGGCGGCCTTGGGCGGGCAGGTCAGGGTCTTCAGTCAGGCCGAATTGGTGGCGGAGTCCTTGGCCGATTACCTCGAGCGGCACCCTGATATGACAGGCAAGGGTGAGGCGGCCTTTCTCACCACCGGTGATCCTGCCCGGGTGAGCGACCGCGCGACGCAGTTCCTGCGACGACAGATCACATTCACCGCCGCCTGAACTCCGATTACATTTCGTTCCGAACAAGGGGACAGACCATGACCCAGAACATCGCCATTCTTGGCGCCTCCGGCTATACCGGGGCAGAACTCATCCGGCTGATCGCTGGCCATTCCTCTATGCAGATCAAGGCTTTGGGCGCGAATTCTAAAGCGGGCCAGTCCATGGCTGAGGTCTTTCCCCATCTGCGTCACCTCGATCTTCCCACATTGGTCACGATCGAAGAGATCGACTTTTCGCAGATCGACCTGTGCTTTTGCGCATTGCCCCATAAGACCAGCCAAGAGGTGATCGCGGCGCTGCCCAAAGACCTGAAGATCGTCGATCTTTCCGCCGACTTCCGCCTGCGCGATCCTGAAGATTATGCCAAGTGGTACGGCAATGAACATGCCGCCCTTGAGCAGCAGAAAGAGGCGGTCTACGGCCTCACCGAATTCTACCGCGAAGAGATTGCCGCCGCGCGGCTGGTGGCGGGGACGGGCTGCAATGCGGCCACGGGGCAGTTTGCCCTGCGCCCGTTGATCGCGGCGGGGGTGATTGATCTGGATGATATCATTTTGGACCTGAAATGCGCCGTTTCCGGTGCGGGGCGGTCGCTCAAGGAAAACCTGCTTCATGCGGAGTTGAGCGAGGGCTATCACGGCTATGCGCTTGGCAGCACACACCGGCATCTGGGGGAGTTCGATCAGGAGTTTTCGGCCCTCGCCGGGCGGCCCGTGCAGGTGCAGTTCACCCCGCATCTGGTGCCTGCGAACCGGGGCATTCTAGCGACCTGCTATGTCAAAGGCGATGCGCGGTCGATCTATGAGACGATGCAAAAAGCCTATGTCGATGAACCCTTTGTCGAGGTGTTGCCCTTTGGCGAAGCGCCCAGCACGCGGCATGTGCGTGGCTCAAACTTCTGTCATATCGGCGTGGTGGCCGACCGTCAGACCGGGCGGGCGACGGTGGTCGCGGCGCTGGATAATCTGACCAAAGGCTCCAGCGGGCAAGCCTTGCAAAACGCGAACCTGATGCTGGGTCTGCCAGAAACCGACGGGCTGATGATGGCCCCGCTCTTCCCATGAAGAGCCTCAAGAAACAGCGCCGGATCCAGATCATCGCCGTGGCGGCGGTGGCCTTGGTCCTGTCGACCGCCTTGATCGGCTATGCGCTGCGCGACGGGATCAACTATTTCCGCGCTCCGAGCCAAGTCATTGCCGAACCGCCGGGCCCATCAGAGGTGTTCCGCATCGGCGGGCTGGTCGAAGAAGGGTCGCTAAAACGCGGGCAGGGCGAGCAGATCAGCTTTGCCGTGACCGATGGCGGGGCTTCTGTTCCGGTGGTTTTCACGGGCGTCTTGCCCGATCTCTTTGAAGAGAACCAAGGCATGGTCGGCACCGGCAGCTATGTCGGCGGCGTGTTCAAAGCCACTGAAATCCTTGCAAAACATGATGAGACCTACATGCCTAAGGAAGTGACGGACGCGCTGAAAGAGCAGGGCGTTTATCGCGAACCCGAGGGCTGACCGCTGCGCGCAACGCGCGGGGGCGTGAGCATCGGTTAACCAATCCGGCGGAGCCTGTTTGCATGCAAAACAGGAGAGCCGCGATGCAGTCCGTGCGTGAGATCGCCAGCGCCATCGTCGCCCGCGAGGGCGGCTTTGTGAATGATCCCGATGATCCCGGCGGGGCGACGAAATACGGGGTGACGATCCATACCATGCGCCGTTTGGGGCTCGACCTGACCGGCGATGGGTCGGTCAACGTGGCGGATGTGTGGCGCCTCAGCCGCGCGCAGGCGGTCGATATCTTTGTCCGGCATTACTTCAACGCGCCGCGTATCGCCGAACTGCCCGCGCCTTTGCAGCCGAGCGTTTTCGACATGTATGTCAACGCTGGCAGCAATGCGGTGAAAATCCTGCAAAACCTGCTGCGCGAGATGGGGCAGGACATCAGTGCCGACGGGGCGATCGGCCCGCAGACAATCCGCGCCGCTCATGCCGCCTGGCAGGTCGCCCCCGATCATCTGGTCGACGCCTACGGCATCGCGCGGCGCAACTATTACTTTCGCCTTGCCGACCGCCGCCCCGCCAGCCGCAAATACGCCCGCAGCCGGGCGGGGGGCAAGGGCGGCTGGATCCGGCGCGCAGAGGAGTTCATCGCACCGCAGTATCACATGAGCGACGCCGATTTCGCACGGAGGGTGGCACAATGGGGCTGATCGAACGTATCTTCACGACGATCTTCGGCGGTGAGCGGAACGTCATCCGCGACACGGTCGAAGTGTTCCGCGAGAATGCCGAGGCCGGGGCGCAGCGCGCCCATGTGGTGCAGGGCCAAGCCATGGCGCAATATGGGGCCGAGTTTGCCCAAGCGCGGCAAGGTGGCTTTGACCGCTTCATGGATGGGGTCAACCGGCTGCCGCGCCCGATGCTGGCGCTCGGCACGCTCGGCCTGTTCGTCACCGCCATGGTCAATCCGCTGTGGTTCGCCGAACGGATGCAGGGGATCGCCTTGGTGCCCGAGCCGCTTTGGTGGTTGTTGGGGGTGATCGTCTCCTTCTATTTTGGGGCGCGGCAGCAGGTGAAATCGCAGGAGTTTCAGCGTGCCATCGTTGGCACCATCACGCGGGTGCCGCAGGTGGTCGAGAATATCGAAGCCTTGCGCGAGATGCGCGCCGATAGCCCTCGGGTGGCCGACACAGGTGCCGACAGCCGTTTGGCCCTCGCCGCGGTCGCACCGTCGGAGAATGCGGCCCTTGAAGCCTGGCGTCGCAGCCGCGCCTGACTGCGACCGATTGACCGTTTTTCACGTTTGATTTGCCATGGCTTAGGGGGCTTCGGCCCCCTATAGTCCGGCCCATGATTACAGAGCTTGGACATTTCGCGCTGGTGCTCGCCTTTGGCGTGGCGCTTGTACAGATGGTGGTGCCGATGTGGGGCGCTTGGCGGGGCCGCGCGGGCTGGATGGCGGTGGCCGAACCGGCGGCGGCGGCGCAATTTATCCTGATCGCCCTGTCCTTTGGCGCGCTGATGTGGGCCTTTGTCACCTCGGACTTCAGCCTGCAACTGGTGGTGGCCAACAGCCATTCCGCTAAGCCGATGCTTTATAAAATCAGCGGTACATGGGGCAATCACGAAGGGTCGATGCTGCTGTGGGTGCTGATTGTGGCGCTCTTCGGGGCGATGGCCGCGTGGTTCGGCGGCAACCTGCCGCCGCGCCTGCGCGCGCGGGTGCTCTCGGTACAGGCGGCGATCGGAGTGGCCTTTCTGGCGTTCATCCTTTTCACCTCGAACCCCTTTCTGCGCATGGGCACGCCGCCCTTTGACGGCCAAGACCTGAACCCGCTCTTGCAAGACCCCGGTTTGGCCTTCCACCCGCCGTTTCTCTATCTCGGCTATGTCGGCCTTAGCATGGCTTTCAGCTTCGCCGTGGCGGCCCTCATCGAGGGGCGCGTGGATGCGGCTTGGGGCCGGTGGGTGCGGCCCTGGACGCTGGCGGCTTGGGTGTTTCTGACCATCGGCATCGCGCTTGGGTCTTGGTGGGCCTATTATGAGCTTGGCTGGGGCGGTTTCTGGTTCTGGGATCCGGTGGAGAACGCCTCCTTCATGCCTTGGCTCTTGGCGGCGGCGCTGTTGCATTCCGCCATTGTGGTCGAGAAGCGCGAGAGCCTCAAAAGCTGGACCATTCTACTCGCCATTCTCGCTTTCGGCTTTTCGCTGATCGGCACTTTTATCGTGCGCTCTGGCCTGCTGACCTCCGTCCATGCCTTTGCCAATGACCCCGAGCGCGGGGTCTTTATTCTGGCCATTCTGGGGATCTTTACCGGCGGGGCGCTGGTGCTCTATTCGCTGCGTGCCTCGGCGCTGGAGGCGAAAGGCGTCTTTGGCCTGCTGAGCCGCGAGACCGCCCTTGTGGTGAACAACCTGCTCCTCGCAGTGGCTTGTTTCGTGGTTTTCGTGGGCACCATGTGGCCGCTGGTGGCCGAGATGTTCCTCGACCGGAAACTCAGCGTCGGCCCG
This sequence comes from Sulfitobacter sp. 1A12157, assembly GCF_043557345.1. NCBI lineage: Bacteria > Pseudomonadati > Pseudomonadota > Alphaproteobacteria > Rhodobacterales > Roseobacteraceae > Sulfitobacter > Sulfitobacter sp. 1A12157. The sequence continues at coordinate 176,993 of NZ_JBIFFV010000003.1, read as the reverse complement.
CCGTTCTTTAACGCCGCGTTTACCCCTTTCATGGTAGCGCTCGGGCTGATCCTGCCGATTGGCAGCGCGATGCCATGGAAACGCGCCAAGATTATGCGCGCGCTCTACCCGCTGCGCTATGCCTTCCTGCTGGCGCTGGCGCTTGGGGGGCTGGCCTTTGCCGTGCAGACCGGGCGCGGCCTGCTGGGGCCTGTGGGCCTGTTCCTCGGGGCGTGGCTGGTGATGGGCACGGTGGTCGATGTGATGCAGCGCCTTGGGCGCGGTCCGGGCAAGCTGCGCCGTCTGCGCCGTCTGCCGCGTGCGGATTGGGGCAAGGCCACCGCGCATGGCGGGCTGGGCGTCACCATGGCCGGAATCGCGGGGCTGATGGCCTGGGCCGTGGATGACATCCGCGTGGCCCGGATCGACGCGCCCTTTGACGTGGGCAGCTACACGCTGACCCTGCGGGACGTAAGCGAGGTTCGGGGGCCGAACTACCTCAGCACCATGGCCGAGATTACGTTGGCGCAGGACGGCAAGCTGATCTCGACCCTGCGACCTGAAAAGCGGTTCTACCCCGTGGCGCAGATGCCCACGACCGAAGCGGCGATCGACTATAACCTCGCGCGCGATGTCTATGTGGTGATCGGCGATGCGCAGGACGGCGGCGGTTGGGCCGTGCGGACCTATATTAAGCCGATGACCAATTGGATTTGGATCGGCTGCGCGCTCATGGCGCTTGGCGGGGTGCTGAGCCTCAGCGACCGGCGCTTCCGGGTCGCGGCGGGTGCGCGCAAGCAGCCGGCGGGGGTGCCTGCGGAATGAAACGGCTGCTGCTGATCCTTACGCTGCTCGCCAGCCCCCTCTGGGCAGTGCAGCCTGACGAAGTGCTCGACGATCCCGCGCTGGAAGCCCGCGCGCGGGAGTTGAGCCAGGGTCTGCGCTGCCTCGTTTGCCGGAACGAGAGCATTGACGAGAGCAACGCGAGCCTTGCGCGCGATCTGCGCATCTTGCTGCGCGAGCGGCTGGTGGCGGGCGACAGCGACGCAGAGGCGGTGGATTTCATCGTCGACCGATACGGTGAATATGTGCTGCTGAACCCGCAGGCGACCGGGGCCAATTGGCTGCTTTGGGGGGCAGGGCCGCTGATGCTCTTGCTGGCCGGGGGGCTGGGCGTGATCTATCTGCGTGGTCGCGCCCGCAGCAAAACCCCAAGCGAGGCGCCCCTCTCGGCAGAGGAAGAAACCCGCCTGCGCGATATTCTCGACCGCTGACGCCCCGTTGCACTGGCAGCGGCACATTGCTTTGATATGCTGCGGCCAAGCAATCGAGGATAGCAAGATGGACTATGAAACGATCACCTATGCGCTGACCGACGGTGTCGCGCTGATCACGCTGAACCGCGCCGATAAGATGAACGCGCTCACCACACAAATGCGGGCGGAGCTGACCCATGCGGTGACCGAAGGCGGGCGCGCGGCGCGGGTCGTGGTTCTGACGGGAGCGGGGCGTGCCTTTTGCTCGGGCCAAGACTTGGCCGACCGGGCGGGCGGCGTGGCCGATCTGGAGAAAACCCTGCGCGAAGAATACGCGCCGCTGCTGCGCGCCATCATCAGCTGCCCGGTGCCGACCATCGCCGCCGTGAACGGCCCGGCGGCGGGGGCAGGGGCGAATATCGCGCTGGCCGCCGATGTCGTCTTTGCCAGCGAGAGCGCCTATTTCATGCAGGCCTTCACCCGCATTGGCCTGATCCCCGACGCGGGCGGCACCTATGCGCTGCCGCGGCAGATGGGCATGGCCAAGGCGATGGGGGCGGCCCTCTTTGCCGATAAGATCACCGCGCGGCAGGCCGATGATTGGGGCATGATCTGGCAGGCGGTGCCGGATGCGGAATTCGATGCCCATTGGCGTGCCAAGGCCGCGCAACTGGCGGCGGGCCCGACGGCGGCCTATGCCGAAGCGAAAAAGGCGATCCGCGCCTCTTGGGACAATGGGTTGGAAGATCAACTCTCGCTCGAGGCTGAAGCGCAGGGCCGCTGCGGCAAGTCGCAGGACTTTGCCGAGGGGGTGAGCGCCTTTACCCAAAAACGCAGCCCCAAGTTTCAGGGGCGCTGAGCGCTAGCAGCTCCGCTCGACCAGCAGCACGTCACTCGCCGAAGGCGCCGGGCCATTGGCCCGCGCCACCACCGCCACGGCGACCCCATCCGCCAGAACCGTATGAACCGAGTTCGAGACCTGCGCGATGGTGATGCGCGGCGGGGTCTGGCCCTTGTCATAGACCACGGCGATCTGATCGCAATCATGCAACGTGTCGGGGACAAGCGCGCCCTGCGGGCCGGGGATGTTCTCGGTCTTTGCGGGCGTCAAGCCGGTGGCACAGTCCCAGCGAAGCCCTTTGGTCCGGTTCGTTGCGGTCATCCTGCTTTCCCTCGTCGCGGCCCGACTGCACTGCTGGGCGTCTGCAATGGGATGGACGCCAACCGCACCGCGAAAGAGCGAACCCCTTCGGCAGTGCCGCAATGATGCCCGTCCCACCCCGAAAGGACATCTTGAAAAAAAGCTACCGTCGCGGGGGGAAACCCGTCAAGCGGGTCGGGCAGATTGTCACGCAGCCCGAAACAGTGCCGTAATTTGGCCGTAATTTCCGCCTCGGTGTTTCGCGTCCGGCAAAACGCTTGGAAACATTAATGGAATTTCCGGGGCATTGCTCACACCGCAAGAGAGGGAAGCAAGTTTCGCGATTCGCGCGGGCGGACTCAGTCCCTCCACTGGCGGCGCCATTGTTGCCCTAGGGTCAACGACCTCAATCATAGGTATTGTCGGGAACGGCGGGAGAAACGCGAAACGCCCCGGAAATCCGGGGCGTTTGCAAAGTCATCGAAAGCCGGTTCAGCGGTCCTCGATATCGACGTAATCGCGCTTGTCCTCGCCGAGGTAGAGCTGACGCGGGCGGCCGATTTTGAGCTGCGGATCGCTGATCTGCTCTTTCCATTGTGAGATCCAGCCCACGGTTCGCGCCAGTGCGAAGATCGGGGTGAACATCGACGTGGGAAAGCCCATCGCTTCGAGGATGATGCCGGAATAGAAATCCACGTTCGGGAAAAGCTTCTTCTCCGCGAAATACGGATCTTCAAGCGCGGCTTTCTCCAATTCCTTGGCAACCTGAAGGATCGGGTTGTTCTCCACGCCGAGCAGTTCGAGAACCTCGTCGGCGCTTTCCTTCATCACGGTCGCGCGGGGGTCGTGGTTCTTGTAAACGCGGTGGCCAAAGCCCATCAGACGGAAGGGGTCGTTCTTGTCCTTGGCGCGGGCGATGAACTCTGGGATGCGATCGGGCGTGCCGATTTCCTTGAGCATCTCAAGGCAGGCTTGGTTCGCGCCACCATGCGCCGGACCCCAGAGACAGGCGATGCCAGCGGCGATACAGGCGAAGGGGTTCGCACCGGAAGACGATGCCAAACGCACGGTCGAGGTCGAGGCGTTCTGCTCGTGGTCGGCGTGTAGGGTAAAGATCCGGTCCATCGCGCGGCTGAGGATCGGGTTGACCTCATGCTCTTCGGCGGGAACGGCAAAGCACATGCGCAGGAAGTTCGACGCATAGTCAAGGTCGTTGCGCGGATAGATGAAAGGCTGGCCGATGGTGTATTTATAGGCCATCGCCGCGATCGTCGGCATCTTGGCGATCAGGCGGATCGTGGCGACCTCACGCTGGTGCTCGTCGTTGATGTCGGTGCTGTCGTGATAGAAGGCCGACATTGCGCCAACCACGCCCACCATGATGGCCATCGGATGCGCATCACGGCGGAAGCCGCGGAAGAAGTTCATCATCTGCTCGTGCAGCATGGTGTGGTTGGTCACCAGACACTCGAAATCTTCCAGCGCCTTGGGGGAGGGCAGCTCACCGTAAAGCAGCAGGTAGCAGACTTCGAGGTAATGCGACTTCGAGGCCAGTTGCTCGATCGGGTAGCCGCGGTGCAGCAGCACGCCCTTGTCGCCGTCGATGAAAGTGATCGTGCTGTCGCAAGCCGCGGTCGAGGTGAAGCCCGGGTCGTAGGTAAAGACACCTGCCTGCGCATAGAGCTTGCGGATATCGACGACATCGGGCCCGTCGGTGGGGCTGTGAATCGGCAGATCGAAGCTCCGATCGTCGATCGTCAGCGTTGCGGTTTTATTGTTATTGGTCATGAAATCCCTTCCCGAATGTAGGCTGCGGAGATGCCCCCGCCGTCTGGGCCTAGCCCCAAATGGGGCTGTCCCGTTCAGTTATACCTGCCGCCCAAAGAAGTGGTGAACCAAAACTTAGGCCGCGGCGTCCGTCAGTCGGGCAAGGGTCTCATCGCGCCCCAGCACCAACATCATGTCAAAAACCGATGGGGTGACTGCCCTGCCAGCCAAGGCCGCCCGAAGCGGCCCCGCCAGCTTGCCAAATTTGGTGTCATGCGCGGCAGCAAAGCCGTTCAGTACCTCCTCCAGCGTTTCTTTGTCCCAGCTAGCATTTTGCAATTGCGGCGTCAATTCCGACAGTATGCCACGGGATACCGAATCGAGATTCTTTGCCGCTTTCTCATCCGGGGTGATCGGGCGCTCGGCCAAGACAAAGGCCGCTTTTTCAAGCAGTTCAGGGAATTTCTTCGCGCGATCTTTCAGGCAGTACATGGCCCGTTCCAAACCCTCGGCCTGACCTTCGGTCAGCGTGGGCTCTCCTGCTGCTTCAAGATAGGTTTCGATCTCGCGCCGCAGCGCGGCATCATCGGCCTGCGCGATATGCTGACCGCAGAGGTTTTCCAGCTTTTTAAGGTCAAACTGCGCGGGGCTTTTGCGGATGCCGTCCAGATCGAACCATTCCTGCGCCTGTGCATCGGTGAAGAATTCGTCATCCCCATGGCTCCAGCCAAGGCGGGCGAGGTAGTTGCGCATGCCCGCTGCGGGATAGCCCATCACCTGATATTCCTGCGCGCCCAAGGCGCCGTGGCGTTTCGACAGCTTCTTGCCATCCGCGCCGTGAATCAGCGGGATATGCGCCCAGACCGGCACGTCCCAGCCCATCGCCTCATAGATCATCATCTGGCGGGCGGCATTGTTGAGGTGATCGTCGCCGCGCACCACATGGGTCACGCCCATATCGTGATCGTCCACCACCACGGCCAGCATATAGACCGGCGTGCCGTCCGAGCGCAGCAGGATCATATCGTCAAGCTGGTCGTTGCGGATGGTGACATCGCCTTGCACCTGATCGCGGATCACGGTGGTGCCTTCCAGCGGGGCCTTGATGCGGATGACGTAAGGCGCATCCGGATGGCTTGCCGGATCGGCGTCGCGCCACGGGGAGCGGTAGAGCGTGCTGCGCCCTTCGGCCTTGGCGGCCTCCCGGTAGGCGGTGATTTCTTCTTGGCTGGCAAAGCACTTATAGGCTTTTCCTGAGGCCAGCAGTTCCTGCGCGACTTCGGCGTGGCGCGATGCATTCTCGAACTGGCTGACGATTTCGCCATCGTGGTCAAGACCGAGCCACGACATGCCCTGCAGAATCGCCGCGGTCGCTTCGGGGGTGGAACGGGCGCGGTCGGTGTCTTCGATGCGCAGCAGGAATTTACCCCCCCGGCCACGGGCATAGAGCCAGTTGAACAGGGCGGTCCGCGCCCCGCCGATATGCAGGAACCCGGTGGGAGACGGGGCGAAACGGGTCACAACAGGGGCGTTCATGGCGGCGGGCCTTTCGGTCAGAGATATGGTGTTTGGAGCGGCGTTTACCAATTGGTAACCATCCCGGTCCTAGGATTTGACGCCTGTCTACCCAGTGCGATCCGCGGGGGCAAGCATGGGCCTTTGGAACCAGTTTAGCGCCGTGATGCTCCGCCAGCGCGGGCATCTGTTTTGCTGGGTGCCGGTCTGCCTCGCCTTGGGGATCGGCTGGTATTTTTCGCTGCGGGCGGAGCCTTCGGGGGCGATGCTGGCTGCGGTGGCATGTCTCGTGGTCGCGCTGGCGGTCGTCGCGCGGGCGCTGCCCGAGGCGACGGCCCCCTTTGCGGTCGGCGCGGCTTTGGTCCTGCTGGGAGTGTTGCTGGCGGCGTTTCGGGCGCATTCGGTCGCGGCCCCGGTTCTCGGCTGGCGCTACTATGGCCCGGTCGAGGGGCGTGTCGTGGCGCTTGACCGTAGCCAATCCGACGCGCCGCGCGTGACGCTCGATCAGGTGCGGTTGGACCGGGTGCCGCCCGCGCGCACGCCGCCCCGGGTTCGCGTCTCACTCCATTCGACGCTTCCCGGTGCAATTGCCCCGCGCCCCGGCATGCAGGTGATGACCACGGCGCATCTGTCGCCCCCCGCAGGCCCGGTCGAGCCGGGCGGTTTCGATTTTCAGCGCCATGCGTGGTTTGCCGAGTTGGGCGCGGTGGGCTACACCCGCGTGCCGCTCTTGGGGATGGCGGAGCCTGTGGGAGGAGGCATCGCGCTGTTCCTGTTCCGGCTGCGCATGGCCGCCTCCGCGCGGGTGCGCGCCCATCTTCCCGGCGATATCGGAGGTTTCGCCGCTGCCATCACCACTGGCGACCGCAGCGCGATTTCGCAAGACGCCTTGCAGGATCTGCGCAGCAGCAATCTGGCCCATCTTTTGGCAATCTCGGGCCTGCATATGGGGTTGCTCAGCGGCGTCGTCTTCGGCGCGGCGCGCCTGTGTCTCGCGTTGCATCCGGTGACCGCCACCCGTTGGCCCAGCCGAAGCATCGCCGCCGGGGCTGCCCTGATCGCCGCCACCGGATACCTCGCGCTCTCGGGCGGAAATGTCGCGACCGAGCGGGCCTATATCATGTGCGCCGTTGCACTATGCGCCCTGATGATCGGGCGGCGGGCGATCTCTCTGCGTGCCGTCGCCATCGCAGGCATCATCGTGCTGACCCTACGGCCTGAGGCGCTGATGGGGCCGGGGTTTCAGATGTCATTCGCCGCGACCACGGCGCTCGTCGCCGTTTTTGGTTGGATCCGCGATTTCGAAGGTGAGGTCATTCCCAAACGCCTCCGCCCCGTTGCCGCGGTGGTGATCTCTTCGGCTGTTGCGGGGCTTGCCACCGCGCCCATATCCGCCGCGCATTTCAATACGATCGCGCATTACGGATTGGTGGCGAACCTGCTCTCGGTCCCCTTGATGGGGGTCTTGGTCATTCCCGCCGCCGTGCTCGCGGCGATCCTTGCACCCTTCGGCGGTGAAGGGATACCGCTTTGGGCGATGGGTCTCGGCCTTGAGTGGATCCTATTGGTCGCGGATGTGGTGGCGCATCTCCCCGGCGCGCGCAGCTTCGTGCCGGGGCCGGGGGGCTGGGTGTTGCCGCTCCTGTCGCTCGGGTTTCTTTGGGTCGTCCTGTGGGAAGGCCATCTGCGCTGGCTTGGCTTGCCCGCGATCTTGCTGTCTTTCACCCTCTGGCAAGACACCACACGCCCTGACGTGCTTGTTGCCGACACGGGCACGCTCGTGGGTGTCATGACCCCGGGGGGCAGGGCGCTCAGCAAAGACAAAGCCGCGGGTTTCGTCGCGAGCAATTGGTTGGAGAATGACGGCGATGGCGCGGATCAGGCCGTGGCCGCGCAAAGATGGGCGGACCAAAGAGCAGGTATCATCCATCTATCCGGAAAACGGGCGGTCGCCACCTTCAGCGGCTGCCAACCCAAGGAGATCGTGATCGCCTCCGCCGAGATTCAGACCGCCCGAAATTGGGCATGCCAGGTCTACGATTCCAAGCGCTTGCGTGAGACCGGCGCGATCGCCCTCAACAAATCGCCCAACGGTTGGCAAGTCACCACCGCGAAAGACCGCGCCGGGACGCGCTTGTGGAACAGCCGCCCGCCGCGTCAGTAGGTGCGGATCAACCCAACAAGACGCCCCTGAACCTTCACCTTGTCCGAGGGCAGCACCCGCGTTTCATAGGCAGCATTGGCGGCTTCCAGAGCCACGGAAGACCCCTGTCTGCGGAAACGTTTCAGCGTGGCCTCTTGATCCTCGACCAAGGCCACCACGATATCGCCATTGTCGGCGACGGAGGTTTCGCGGATCACCACGATATCGCCATCGTTGATACCCGCCTCGATCATCGAGTCGCCGCGCACTTCGAGGGCGTAATGCTCCCCCTGACCGGCGATCATCCCGCCGGGCACCGTGACGCTATGGGAAACTTGCGAGATGGCCTCGATCGGGACACCGGCAGCGATCCGACCCATCACCGGCACATCAAACGCGTGATGCGCGGTGACCGGTTGCGCCGAGGGCGGAGGCGGGGCGTCGGGCCGGTCCCCGTCAATCACGCGGGGGGCAAAACCGGGCGCACCGCCGAGGCTCTCGGGCAGTTTAACCACTTCGATCGCACGCGCACGGTGGGCAAGGCGCCGGATGAAACCGCGCTCCTCCAATGCTGTGATCAGCCGATGGATGCCGGATTTCGACCGCAAGTCGAGCGCCAATTTCATTTCATCAAAGCTGGGCGGCACGCCGTCGCGCTGGACGCGTTGGTGGATGAAAGAAAGCAGATCGAGTTGTTTTTTGGTCAGCATCGCGCAGCCCCTGAAGGTTTTATTGCTTTTGTTCTAGGGATGTTCTTGTTTTGTGTCAACCGTGGGTTGGCTCTAAATCAAGATGTACTTTTGCAAATCGCCCCCCTTACGGGCCGGTTCACCAGGAGGGCGGATCATCAGCGCATCGGCCTGCGCCAGCACGGAGAGAAGAGACGAATCCTGCCGATCATCCGGATAGAGCGCGCCATCGCGGAGATGAGCACGCATGTAATGCGCGCGCGGCCCATTCGGGCCAATCTCGCGTCCAAGGGGGGCTTCGCGCATGGCAGCATGGACTTCGGTCAGCCCAAGCATCCGCCGGAGCATCGGCAACACGAAGATCGCACCGCAAACCATTGCAGAAACGGGGTTTCCCGGCAATCCGATCATTGCGGAATTGCCGATCTTGCCTGCCATCAACGGCTTGCCGGGGCGCATCGCGACCTTGTAAAAAGCCTGCTCCATGCCAAGCTCAGCCGCGACCGGCGCGATAAGGTCATGATCGCCCACCGAGGCGCCGCCGATGGTTACGATCAAATCCGCACCCCGGGCTAGGGCGAAGGCCTGTTTGAGCGAGGCTGTCGTGTCCCGCGCGATGGGCAGCATGCGCACTTCGGCGCCGGCGTCATCGAACATGGCGGCGAGGCCATAGCTGTTGGAGGCGATGATCTGGTCGGGGCCGGGGCTGTCACCCGGTTGCACCAATTCATCCCCTGTGGCGAGGATCGCGATGATAGGTTTGCGGGTGACGGGCACCCGTGCCACGTTCATCGCGGCGAGCAGGGCGACATCGGCGGGGCGCAGAATGCGCGGGGCGCTCAGTTCTTTGCCTTCGGTGAAGTCTCCGCCAGCAGGGCGAATATTGTCTTTATAGTCAATACGATGGCCGAGAGTGATAAGGTCGCCGCGGCGGGTCACATCCTCTTGAATCACCACGAAATCGGACCCTTCGGGCACCGGCGCGCCGGTGAAAATGCGCACGGCCTGTCCCGCCCGCAACGTGCCTGCGTAGGCGTGACCCGCCGCCGCTTCGCCGACGACTTTGAACATCGCATCGGGTTCAACCTCGGCACGGCGCAGGGCATAGCCGTCCATTGATGAAGCGGCGAAAGGCGGTTGGCTGCGCTGCGCGCGCACGGGCTGCGACAAGATACGGCCATGGGCGGCCCGCAAGCCGACTTCTTCGGTTTCCAGAGGGGCAACGAGGTTCAGGACGGCTTCCAAAGCCGCTTCGACGCTGATCATGTCGCCTCGTAACGGCCTGATTTACCGCCATCTTTCAGAACGACCCGCGTGCCGCCAATCTCCATCGCCTTATCCACCGCTTTGGCCATGTCATAGACGGTGAGGGCGGAGACAGAGGCCGCAGTAAGGGCCTCCATCTCAACCCCGGTTTGACCGGTGGTTTTGACGGTGGCGAGAATGCGGATGCCGGGCAGGGCGGGATCGGGGGTCAGATCGACGCTGACCTTGGTGATCGGCAAAGGATGGCAAAGCGGGATCAGGTCCGCCGTGCGTTTGGCCGCCATGATCCCGGCGAGCCTCGCGACCCCCAAGACGTCGCCCTTCTTGGCGCGACCTTCAGTAATGATATCAAGCGTTTCCGGTGCCATCTTAATGTGGCTTTCGGCCTTGGCAACGCGTGAAGTCACGGCCTTCTCCGAAACATCGACCATATGGGCGTCGCCCTCGGCGTCGAAATGGGTGAGCGCCATTACATCCCTCCGGGAACGAGCGGGTTTGCCAGCAGATCGCGGGTGGCCTGTTCGACATCTTCCTGCCGCATCAGGCTTTCGCCGATAAGGAAGCAGCGCGCGCCGTAGACCGCCATATCGGCAAGATCCGCGGGGGTGTAGAGGCCGGATTCACAGACCAGCATACGGTCGTGGGGGACGGCCTCGGACAGGTGACGTGTCACATCAAGAGAGGTCTCGAAAGTATTGAGATTGCGGTTATTAATGCCGATCATGCGGCTTTTGAGCTTCTCGGCCCGGGCCAGTTCCTCGGCGTCATGAACCTCGATCAGCGCGTCCATGCCCCATTCATCTGCGGCTTGTTCAAGTTCCGCGGCCTGCGCGTCAGAGACGGAGGCCATGATGATCAGGATGCAGTCGGCACCAAGGCTGCGCGCTTCGGCGACCTGATAGGGGTCGTAGAGGAAATCCTTGCGCAGTACCGGGAGATCGCATTCGGCGCGCGCTTCGACCAAGAACTCCTTCGCGCCCTGAAAACTCGGGGTGTCGGTAAGCACCGACAGGCAGGTCGCGCCACCTGCGGCATAGGCGCGGGCGAGGGTGGCGGGTTTGAAATCTTCGCGGATCAAACCTTTGGAAGGGCTCGCCTTTTTGATCTCAGCGATCAGGCCATAGCCTTCGCGGGAGGCCTTGTGCAAGCTCTGAGCGAAGGGGCGGACCGGTGGGGCGGCGCGGGCTGCGGCCTCGACCTCTGCCTGCGATTTTTCGGCCTTGGCCGCGGCGATTTCGTCCAGCTTATAGGCTTTGATTTTTTCAAGAATTGTGGCGGTCATGGCATCCTCACGGCTTTGTCCAATGTATGCCGGGCTTGCCTTGGCCCTGCAACCAGTCATTCACGCGGCTGAAGGGGCGTGAGCCGAAGAAGCCGCGCCTTGCCGACAGCGGTGAGGGGTGCGGCGTCTCAATCTTAAGGTTGCGCGCCGGGTCGACTTCTGCTGCCGCCTTTTGCGCATGCGCCCCCCAAAGCAGGTAGGCGCGGGGGCGATCAGACAGCCGGGCGAGCACCTGAGCGGTCAATCTTTGCCATCCGAGCCGCGCATGGCCATTCGCACAACCCGCCGGAACGGTCAGCACGTTGTTGAGCAGCAGAACCCCTTGATCGGCCCAGAACCGCAGGTCTGGGTCTTGAGGTGATGCACCAAGATCGGCGTCTAACTCCTTGAAGATATTGCCAAGAGAGCGGGGAATGGGGCGCACATCCGGTTCGGCAGAGAAGGCATAGCCATGTGCGTGGCCGGGTGTCGGATAGGGGTCTTGGCCAAGGATCACAACCTCCACAGCCGAGGGTTGCACATGCTCAAGGGCGGCAAATATCTGCGGGCCGGGCGGTAGGATCAGCCTCGTTTCCGCAGCAAGTTGCTCGGCGATACGCGGCCAATCCTCGGCGAAAAAGGGCAGCTCGGCCCATGACCCGAGGGCAGTGAGGCTGGGTGGCGTCATGCCGACTGGCTGATCCGCGCCACCTTTTCGATCCGGTCACGGGCCGCGCCGCTGTCGATGCTTTCGCGGGCCATCTCGACACCGGTTTTCAGATCGGGCGCCACATCGGCCACCACCAAGGCGGAGGCCGCGTTCAGCAGCACCGCATCGCGGTAACCTGAGGGAACCCCGTCGAGAAGCGCTTTGAAATGTTTGGTGTTTTCGGCGGGCTCGCCCCCGGCGATTGCCTCGAACGGATGGACCGGCAGGCCCGCATCCTCGGGGTGCAATTCGCGCAGGTTAACGACACCGTCTTCCAGTGCTGCGACCCAGCTGACGCCGGTGATGGTCAACTCATCCGTGCCGTCCGAGCCGTGCACGAGCCATGCTTTTTCCGAACCAAGTTGTTTCAGCGTCAGCGCCATCGGTTCGATCAGCTGGCGCGTATAGGCGCCGGTCAACTGCCGTTTGACCCCTGCCGGATTGGTCAGCGGGCCAAGGATGTTAAAGATCGTGCGGGTGCCAAGTTCGGACCGGGTCGGCATGACATGGGCGACGGCGGGGTGATGCATGGGCGCCATCATGAAACCGATGCCAGCTTCGGCCAATTCACGCTCGACCACCGAAGGGCCGACCATGACGTTGATCCCCAATTGCGACAGCGCGTCGGAAGCACCCGATTTCGAGCTGAGGTTGCGGTTGCCATGTTTCGCCACGACAGCGCCCGCGCCTGCAGCCACGAAGGCGGCGGCGGTCGAGATGTTCAGCGTGCCCTTGCCGTCACCGCCGGTGCCGACGATGTCGATCGCGCCTTCGGGCGCATGGACAGGGTTGCATTTGCTGCGCATGACCTGTGCCGCGGCGGCATATTCGGTGACCGTTTCGCCGCGCGTGCGCAGCGCCATGAGGAAGCCGCCGATCTGGCTTGGGGTCGCTTCGCCCTCGAACAGAATTTCAAAGGCCTCAATGGCCTGATCCGAGGACAGCGGCCCGTTCGCGGCGGCATCGAGCAGGGGTTTCAGCGCGCTACTCATGCCGGGACCTTCATCTCGTTCAAAAAGTTTTGCAGCAGGGCGTGGCCATGCTCGGACCGGATCGATTCCGGGTGGAATTGCACGCCGTGTAGCGGCAACTCGCGGTGTTGCAGCCCCATAATCGTGCCGTCCTCAAGCGCTGCGGTGATCTCAAGGCAATCGGGCAGGCTCGCGCGTTCGACCACCAGCGAGTGATAGCGCGTGGCCCCAAAGGGCGAGGGCAGCCCCGCGAAAACCCCGCGCCCGTCGTGCTGCATCTGCCCCAATTTGCCATGCACGATATCATCCGCGCGCACGACCTTACCGCCGAAGGCTTGGCCCAGCGTCTGATGGCCAAGGCAGACCCCCAGAAGCGGCACGCGCGCGGCGGCGGCGGCATGGGTCAGCTCTAGGCAAATTCCCGCTTGGTCAGGGTCACAGGGGCCGGGAGACAGCAGGATACCGGCGGGGTTCATCGCCATCGCTTCGCCCACGCTGAGCGCATCGTTGCGGTGCACCTGCACATCCGCCCCGAGGCTGCCCAGATAGTGGACTAAGTTATAGGTAAAGCTGTCGTAGTTATCGATGAGCAGCAGCACAGGCAGGCATTTCTTTGTATTAGGACTGGAGAAACCGCGCCGGAGCGCGGTATAGGTTTTCGCATACATGTTCAGGCTTGAACCCCATCGTCAAGAGTTTGGGGCAAGCCAATTGAGGGGAACGCCGGGCTTTCTGGCCATGGCGCAGACAGCAGGAGTAGCGCAGATGGCACGCGGAGTTCTGAGCGGGCTGATTTGGGGCGGTGTGGCAAGCATCGGTGTGGCCGGTGCGGTGTCGCTGATGATGCCTTTGCCGCTGCCGCCGCAGGTGGGCGATGCGCCCGGATCCGGCCCCGCCCCGGCGCGGATCAATGTGACGGACGCAGGCGAGCGGGCGCGCAGCCGCGATAGCGCGCCGGTGTTGAACGCCCCCGCACCGCGCGCGGATGTGCCGCAGCAAGACAGCCTTGCCGCGCTCGACCCCGACACACAAACCTCGGCCAGCCTGCCGGAGACCGGGGGTGCCGAGGGGCTCAACACCCCCGCAGCTCCCGAGGGGCAGACGCCGATGTCGCCCGGCGCGGAAGAGCCTGTGCTGCCCAATCCGCAGGCCGCAGCGCCGGATGCCCCGCCTGCGGCGGATGAGCTTTCGATCAGCACCGAACCCGCGCAGCCGCCCGCGCCGGATGTGGCGAATATCGAAGGAGCCTTTGATGCGCCTGAGGGCATGGCCGCACCGGAGGTCGAAGAGGAAGAGGCGATCACCCTGCCAGCGGAGGAGGTCGTGATCGAAGAGCCGGAGGCTGAAGCCGGTGCGCTTGAAGACCTGCCTCGCGCTGAGGCGGAGGCCGCTGAAGCTGACCTGGCATCCCCGGCCCCTGAACCGGAGGCCACGGAAGCGGAGAGCCCCGCGCCGCCGGAAGAGGCGGAAGTTGCCGAAGCCACTCCAGAGCCTGCTGAAACAGAAACCGACAGCCGCCCGGCCATCGGCACACCTGCGACCAGCCTGTCCGATCGGGCCACGGGCGTCGTGATCAACCGCCCGGGCGCAGAGGTGGTGGCAGAGCCCGCTGAAGCTGACGAAATCGTGAATGAAGACCCGCGCCCTGTGGTGGTCAACAGCCGCGCCGTTGACCTGCCCGAGGGCAAGCCGCTGATGAGCGTGGTGCTGATTGACGATGGCACCTCGGTCACCGCAGGCAGCGCCGGGTTGGCCGCGTTGCGCAGCTTTCCCTATCCGCTGAGTTTCGCCGTAGATAGCACCCTGCCGGATGCCGCCGCGCGGGTGGCAACCTACCGCGAGGCCGGGTTCGAGGTTTTGGCCATGGTTGACCTGCCGCAGGGCGCGCAGCCCCGCGACGCCGAGACCACATTCGCCGCCACGCTCGACCAGATCGGCCCGGTGGTAGGGGTGTTGGAAGGCACCGAAAGCGGCTTTCAGGGCAGCCGCGCGCTGGCCGATCAGGTGACCGATATCCTCGCGCAATCCGGCCACGGGCTGATCACGCAGGACAAGGGGTTAAACACCATGCCCAAACTGGCGCGCAAGGCGGGTGTGCCCGCCGATCCGGTGTTTCGCGATTTCGACAGCAAGGATCAGTCGGCGCGGGTGATCCGGCGTTTTCTGGATCAAGCGGCCTTCAGAGCAGGGCAGGAGGGCGCGGTGATCATGCTGGGCCGCCTGCGCCCCGATACCGTCTCCGCCCTGTTGCTCTGGGGCTTGCAGGACCGCGCGAGCGATGTGGCTTTGGTCCCGATCTCGGCGGTGCTGCTGCGCGAGGAGTGACCCCGCGCAAAGCGCGCTTTGGCGCTAGATGATCTCGTCTTCGTCGAAGAGCGGGTCTTCTTCCAACTGACTGGCAAGTTCGTCCACCGTCGCCTCCGCCGCGCGGGGGCTGAGTTTGGCAAGATGAAAGATCGCATCGCCTTCGTTGACGATGGGCAGCATCGCCCGCCCGATGAGGATGCCGGGCGCATCGGCCAGAAGCTCGGCCTCCTCCTTGCCGAAAGGGTCCGAGACGATGGCCAGAAGATCGCCTGCGGCGACGGTTTCCCCCTCAGCCCGGAAGGTGCGCAACAGCCCGCCTGCCGGGGCGCGCAGCCAATGGGAAGCGGTGCAGATATAGGGCGCGCTGCGGGCGCGGGCGATGCCCTTGGCAGGCAGCATGTCTTGGCCGCGCATCACCCGCAGAATGCCCGCCAGACCCGCCCGCACGGCCATCTCGTCAAAGCGGAGCCCTTCGCCCGCCTCATACAGCAGGATCGGCGTGCCTTGTTTCGCGGCGACCGCGCGCAGCGATCCATCGCGCAACGGGGAGGTCAGCACCACCGGCGCGCCGAAATCCAGCGCCATTTTCTGGGTCACCTTATCCGCCGGAGAGACGCGCACCTGCGGCAGGTTGGTGCGGTGGATCGCCGCCGAATGCAGATCAATGCCGAAGTCGCAGCGCAACACCACCTCCTGCAGAAAGATATGCGCGAGCCGCGCGCCGAGGCTGCCGGTAGGCGAGCCAGGGAAACAGCGGTTCAGATCGCGCCGGTCAGGCAGGTAGCGCGAGCGGTTGAGGAAACCGAAGGAATTGACCACCGGCACCACGATCAGCGTCCCGCGCAATGCGCTGAGGTGGGGGGCGCGCAGCAAGCGGCGCGTGATCTCAACGCCAATCACCTCATCGCCATGGACCGCCGCCGAGACGAACATCGTCGGCCCGGGCCGTTTGCCGTGGAAGATTTCCAGCGACAGATGCACCGGCGTGTGATCGGGTAGGATCGAGACGGGCAGATCGACGGCAAGGCTGCTGCCGGGGGCGACGGAATGCCCCGCGATCTGGAAGGGCGCGCGGGGGGCCATGGTCAGCCGTTGCCCTTGCCGCCGAAACGCGACGCATCCGCAGCCGCGCGGCGGATCGCGCCGGATTTGTGAACCGTCTCCATGAACTCGGCTTCGGGGTCGCTGTCATAGACCACGCCGCCGCCTGCTTGGATGTAGAGCGTTTCGTCCTTCACCACGGCGGTGCGCAGGGCGATGCACATGTCCATGTCGCCACCCGCGCTGAAATAGCCCACGCCGCCGCCATAGACGCCGCGTTTCTCGGGCTCCAACTCGTCGATGATCTCCATCGCGCGGACTTTCGGCGCGCCCGAGACGGTGCCCGCGGGCATCCCGGCAAAGAAGGCATCGAGCGCGTCTTTGCCCTCTTTCAATTCGCCCACCACGTTGGAGACGATGTGCATGACGTGGCTGTAACGCTCGACGATGAACTCCTCCGTCGGGCGCACGCTGCCAATCTTGGCGACCCGGCCCACGTCGTTGCGGCCGAGATCGAGCAGCATGAGGTGCTCGGCCAATTCTTTGGGGTCGCTGAGCAAATCGGCTTCCAACGCGCGGTCCTCTTCCGGGGTGGCGCCGCGCTTGCGGGTGCCTGCGATGGGGCGGATGGTCACTTCGTTGCCGAAAACCCGGACGAGGATCTCGGGGCTGGCGCCCACCACATGGAAGCCGCCGAAGTTGAAGTAGAACATGAAGGGCGAGGGATTGGTGCGCCGCAGGCTGCGGTAGAGCGCGAAGGGCGGTTGGGTGAACCCTTGTGCCCACCGCTGGCTTGGCACCACCTGAAAGATATCGCCCGCCTTGATATAGTCGCGCGCCTTTTCCACGGCGGATTTATAGCCCTCGCGGGTGAAATTGCTGACCGGCTCCGGCGCGTCTTCCGCCTCTCCCAAATCGCGGGAGGTCTGCGGCATGGCGCGTTCCAGATCGCGCACGGCGTCCATCACCCGCTCGGCGGCTTGGGCATAGGCCGCGCGGGCGGTTTGGCCCTCGGACACCCAAGCGGGGGAGACGATGGTCACCTCGCCTTTGACCCCGTCGAGGACCGCGACGACCGAAGGGCGTACCATCACGGCGTCGGGCAGGCCCAGAGGGTCGGGGTTCACATTGGGCAGATGCTCGACCAGCCGGATCATGTCATAGCCGAGGTAGCCGAAAAGCCCGGCGGCGGCTTGCGGCAGATCGTCGGGCAGGGTGGTGCGCGATTCCGCGATCACGTCGCGCAGACGGTCAAGCGGGTCGCCGGGCATATCCACGAAGGCGTCGGCATCATAGCGCGCCGCACGGTTCAGGGCGGAGGTCTTGCCCCGGCAGCGCCAGATCAAGTCGGGCTTCATGCCGATGATCGAATACCGCCCGCGCACATCCCCGCCGGTGACGGATTCAAGCACAAAGGCATTCTCCGCCGCGCCGGTGAGTTTCAGCATCAAGGACACGGGCGTGTCGAGATCGGCGGCAAGGCGGGTGTAGACGATCTGGTTTTCGCCCGCCTCATAGGCGCGGGCGAAACTATCGAAATCCGGGGTCAGGGCCATCAAATTTGCCTATCAGGGAAAGTTCACATGCACGGCATTGATCGCGCGCTGGTCAATCTGGGGATCGGCGTCGCGCATGACGGCATTGCTGTAGATATCGAAAAGACCTTGGGCCAGCGCCTGATCCAACTGCTGCGACAAGCGGTCCATCAGCGCTTGGGTCTGGTCGTCTTCGCCCGCCGGTGTCACGGCATCGAGGCGCAGAACCACGACGCTATCGCCTGCGGGCAGAACGGCCACACCGCCTTCGGCGAGGTCAAAGACCTGATCCATGAAGTTGCCCGGCGTGCCGTCTACATAGGAGCTGCGGGTCATGCCTTCGCCAAGCTGCGGCGTGAGACCGGCGGTCTCGAACCCTCCTTCGTCGGCCAGCGTCTCGGTCAGGCTCTCGGCCTTCTCGGTCAGCGCCTCGACGATCTGGGCGTCGCGCCATGCGGCTTCGACCGCGTCGCGGGCCGCTTCGAAAGGTTCGGGGCGCGCGTCCTTGGTTTCATCCAGACGCATGGCAAAGATGCCGCCGTCTTCCAGCTGGTCGATCTGCGGGAAGTCATTCGCGCTCAGCCCCGCTGCGGCCTCGCGGAAGGCGCCATAGGCGGCGATGCTCTCGCTGCTGTCTTGGGTCCAGTCGATGGTGCCGAGGCGCATCTTGGTCTCTTGGGCCAAGTCTTCGAGCGTGGCCCCCCCGGCAAGCTGGTCGTCAATCTCCTGCGCGCGGGCTTCGACGGCGCGGGTGGCGCGGGAGATGGCGAGGGTCTCTTCCAGCACGTCACGGGCCTCTTCGAACGGCACATGCTGCGCGGGGAGGATGGCGTTCACGCGAAACAGGGCCGGCCCAAGCGTGCTGGGCAGCGGGCCTACGATGTCACCGCTTTCGGCGGCAAAGACGGCATCGCCTGCGGCATCGAGGTCGGATTTCGCAACATCGCCGAGATCGACATCCGCCAGAGCCAAGCCGCGCTCTTCAACCAGCGCTTCGAAAGTTGTGCCGTCGACCTCAAGCGCCGCGGCGGCGCGGTCTGCGGCCTCCTGATCGGCAAAGACCAGACGTTCCACCAAACGCCGCTCGGGCTGGTCGTATTCGTCGCTGCGGGCGTCATATTCGGCGCGCAGTTCTTCTTCGGGCACTTCGACTTCGTCCAGCAGGTCTTCGGGCGCGAGCCAAGCGTAGGTGATGCTTTTGCTGGCGGGCAACATGAAATCATCGGTGTTGGCGTCGTAATAGGCGCGCAATTCGTCTTCGCTGGGGGCGGGCAGGGGCGCGTCGAGGTCATCCTCGCTCAGCCGGGCCCAAGTGAAGCTGCGCTCTTCGGCGACGTAGTCGACCAGCGTGCGGGCATAGGTGTCGGGCATGGAGACGCCGCCCAGAATGGCGCGTTGCAGCAGACCACGCGCGGCTTCTTCGCGGATCGAGCGCTCGAACTCGGCCTCGCTCATCCCGCTTTGCTGGAGGGCAAAGCGATAGCCTTCGCGGTCAAAGTTACCGTCGATCCCTTGAAAGGCCGAGATCGCCACGATCTCATCGCGCAGGGTGGCGTCCCCGATGGAGATGCCCATCTGGTCGGCTTCGTGATCCAGCGCTCGGTTGCGCACGATCCGTTGCAGCACGGCGCGGTCCAGCCCCATCTCTTGGGCGCGGGCAAAGGGCAGGCTCTCACCGGTCTGCGCTTCGATCGCGCGGATCTCCTGCTGCAATTGGCGGGCGTATTGATCGACCGAGATCGACTTGTCGCCCACCGTGCCGATGCTGCGCAGATTGCCGCTGAGATTGATCGCGCCAAAGCCGCCCAGACCCAGGATCAGAAGGGCCATCAAGGCCCAGACGGCGGTTTTCGAAAAGCTGAAGCCCTTTTTGGCCATGACACGGTCCCTCGTTGATTTCGGACCTGTCTATGCGTTGCGTGGCAGGGCTGCAAGCCTGTCGAAAAGCACCTTCAGACCGGCGGCGTCGAGGTTGGCAAAGGCGATGCGCAGCTGGCTTTCACCGCGCGCGTCGCCCTCGGGTTGGAACATCGTGCCGGGCAGGCAGAGCACGCCCGCGTCGCGTACCAGATCGCGCGCCAGATCGGCCGAAGAGACCTCGAAGGGATGGCGCATATAGGCGAAATAGCCGCCCAGACCCAGAAGCTCCCAGCCCTGTGGTTCGAGCGTGGGCATCAGGTCGGCGATGGCGGCGCGGCGCGACAGGATTTCCTCGCGCTCCTCGGCCAACCATGCGCTGAGGTTCTGCATCCCCCAAAGCGCGCCGTGCTGGCCGATCTGCGCGGGGCAGATCGCGACGGTGTCGAGGAACTTCTCGACCTCGGCGAGCCGTGCGCGGCTGGCGATCAGCGCGCCGACGCGGTGGCCGGTGAGGCGGTAGGCCTTGGAGAATGAATAGAGATGGATGAGGGTGTCATGCCAGTCGGGGTCGCGGAACAGCGCATGCGGCGCGCCGGGACGGCTGTGGAAGTCGCGGTAGGTCTCGTCGAGAATGAGGGCGATGCCGTGGCGGCGGGCAAGCTCGAAGAATTCCTGTACGAGGGCGGCTGGATATTCCACCCCACCGGGGTTGTTGGGCGTGACCAGCGCGATGGCCCGGGTGCGCGGGGTGATGGAAGCGGCGGCTTTCTCGGGGTCGGGCAGCATGTCGGCCTCGACCGGCAGCGGCACCGCTTTGACGCCGCTCATGTCGAGCCACATCTTGTGATTGAAGTACCACGGCGTCGGGATGATGACCTCGTCACCCTCGCCACAGAGCGTAGCGATGGCGGCGGCGAAAGCCTGATTGCAGCCGGAGGTGATGCAGACCTGTTCGTCGGTCACCACGCCCGCGTATTTCTCGGCCGTCTGTCGCGCCAGTTCGGCGCGCAACTCCGGCAGGCCCAGCACCGGCCCGTAGAGATGCGCCTCGTCATTGCTCAGCGTGACATCGGCCATCGCCCGGCGCAGCCCCTCGGGGGGCGGATCGACCGGCGCGGCCTGGCTCACGTTGATCAGCGGGCGGTCGGGCGGGAAGTCGACGCCGTCGAGCCAGCGCCGCGCCTCCATCACCGGGGGGAAGAACGTGGTGGCGGTGCGCGAAAGCGTCATTGGGGCTCCGGGATGAGAGGTCGGATAAGTATTTAGGGCCAGAAAGAGGGAGGCTCAGTCCTTGCCGCGGTAAGGTTCGACATATTGCAGGGCCATGTCCCACGGGAAGAAGATCCATGTGTCCTGGCTCACGCCGGTGATGAAGGTATCGACCTGCGGCTCGCCCTCGGGCTTGGCATAGACGGTGGCGAAATGGGCCTGCGGGTAAAGCTCGCGGACCAGTTCGATGGTCTTGCCGCTGTCGACGAGGTCATCGACGATCAGGATGCCGGTGCCGTCGCCCATCATCTCGGCATCGGGGGATTTCAGCACCTTCGCCTCGCGGCGCTGATCGGCGGCGCCGCCGCCCGAGTGGTAGGACATGACCGAGATCGTGTCGACGGTGCGGATGTCGAGCTCGCGCGCGACGATCATCGCGGGCGCCATGCCACCGCGGGTGATCGCCACCACCGCACGCCAGGCGCCATCGTCGGGGCCCAGACCATCGAGCCGCCAGGCCAGCGCGCGGCTGTCGCGGTGGATCTGATCCCAGGAGATGTGGAAGCCCTTTTCATGGGGCAGGCGCGAGGCATCCTTGGATTTGGTCATGGTGGTCCTTTGCAGCAACTGGCGCGGGCACCCGCGCGAATTCATTTGGGCGGCTTATTCCTTGGACATGTCGGGCGCGTCAACCGCCTTCATGCCGACGACGTGATAGCCCGCGTCCACATGCAGGTTCTCGCCCGTGGTGCCGCTGCCGAGATCCGACAGCAAAAACAGCGCGGCCTTGCCCACGTCCTCGGTGGTCACGTTGCGGCGTAAGGGCGAGTTATACTCGTTCCATTTCATGATGTAGCGGAAGTCGCCGATGCCCGAGGCGGCCAGCGTCTTGATCGGCCCGGCCGAGATCGCGTTGACGCGGATGCCGTCCTTGCCGAGGTCTTCGGCGAGGTATTTTACGCTCGCCTCAAGTGCGGCCTTGGCCACACCCATGACGTTATAATGCGGCATCACCTTCTCGGCGCCGTAGTATGTCAGCGTCAGCGCGCTGGCGCCGGGCGACATCATCTTCTCGGCGCGTTGCATCACCGCGGTGAAGGAATAGACCGAGATGTCCATCGACATGGCGAAATTGCCGCGGCTGGTGTCGACATAGCGCCCGCGCAGTTCGCCCTTGTCGGAAAAGCCAATGGCGTGAACGATGAAATCGAGCTCACCCCAACGCTCTTTCAGGCTCTCAAAGAGTGCGTCAATGGATGCCTCATCGCCCACATCGCAGGGCAGGACGATATCGCTGCCAAGCTGCTCGGCCAACGGGCCTACGCGTTTCTTCAGCGCTTCGCCTTGGTAGGAAAAAGCAAGCTCCGCCCCCGCGTCGGCCAGCGCTTTGGCCACGCCCCACGCGATGGATTTGTCATTCGCCAGCCCCATGATGAGCCCGCGCTTGCCCTGCATCAGTTCGTTTCCCATTCCGCCGCCTTGTCTATGTTCTTGTCTATGTTCCGTTGAGGTTGTCTTGGTCTAGGCGATTGCAACGCTACCATCAAGACTGCACTGGCGCCTTACCCCTCGGGATCTGGCATTAGATCGGCGGCTAACTGTCGGAAATCGGGTGAGGTTGTCCTTTGAGTTGCCGGTTGTTAACAAATGCCATACCGAAGAGATCGGACCCCGGCGTAGAACCGGTGACAGGCAAAGCACTCTGAAGGAGATGCCGAATGGAAACGCGGACTGGTATTTTTGCAGGGGATGATCCCTTTGCAATTGCGCAGCGTTGGCTTTCCGAAGCAGAGGCGACTGAGCTTAACGATCCCAACGCCATCGCGCTCAGCACGGTAGATTCGCAAGGGCTGCCCAACGCCCGCATGGTGCTGCTGAAAGAGATCGAGCCAGAGGCTTTTGTCTTTTATACCAATTACGAAAGCCAGAAGGCGCAGGAACTGGACCGCGCGGGCAAGGCGGCTTTTGTCATGCATTGGAAATCGCTGCGCCGCCAACTGCGGGTGCGCGGTTTGATCAGCCGGGAGGACGGGCCGCAGGCCGATGCCTATTACGCCTCGCGCTCGCTCAAAAGCCGTCTGGGGGCTTGGGCCTCGCGCCAGTCGCAGCCGCTTTCGGGCCGCGCTGCGCTGATGGCCGAGGTGGCCAAGGTGACGGCGCAGAAGGGGGTGAACCCTGAGCGTCCGCCGTTCTGGGGCGGCTACCGGATCACCCCGCTGGAAATTGAATTCTGGGCCGATGGCGAGTTTCGCTTGCACGACCGTTTCCAGTGGCGGCGCGCAGATGTCGCGGCACCCTGGGCCGTGACCCGGCTCAACCCTTGATCTGACGGCGCGATACCCGATGAAAGATGTGTCAGAGACCCAATCGGAAACAGCAGCGATAGACGACCCTCTCGAAGGGGTGGTCAAATGGTTCGATCCGGTCAAGGGCTTCGGCTTTGTGGTCGCGGATGCGGGCGGGGCGGATATTCTGCTGCACGTCAATGTCCTGCGCAATTTCGGCCAAAGCTCTGTCGCGGATGGGGCGCGGGTGGCGGTGCGGGTGCAACAGACCGAGCGCGGCGCGCAGGCGGTCGAAGTGCTCTCTGTCGAGCCGCCTAGTGAACTGCCCGCCGCCGTGGTAGAATTCGCCGGTTTCGACCCCGAGCAACTGGCCTCGGCCCAATTTGAGCCCGCCCGCGTGAAATGGTTCGACAAGGCAAAGGGATTCGGGTTTGCAAATGTCTTTGGCTGCGCGGAAGATGTGTTTCTGCATATCGACGTGCTGCGCCAATCCGGACTTTGTGATTTGCAACCGGGCGAAGCACTTGCCATGCGTGTGATTGTTGGCGATCGGGGCCATCTGGCGGCGGAGGTAAGCTCATGGGACGCGGTGATAGACGGCTGAAGGTCGAGCGACTGGCAAGGCATATGGCAGGGGCGGCACTGGCTGGCTTGCTGCTGACCGGCGCGGCGGTGGCCGAGGTTTGCCGGGCGGATTCCGTGACGCTTCGCGGGGCGTGGGGCAAGGCCCGGTTCTCTGTCGAAGTCGCCGATGACACGGCGGAACGCGCCAAAGGGCTGATGCACCGCCGTTCACTACCACTGAGCGCGGGCATGCTCTTTATCTACGAAAGACCCCAGCCGCTGAATTTCTGGATGCGCAACACGTTGATCCCGCTGGATCTGCTGTTCATCGACGAAAGGGGCGTGGTTCAAAAAATCCACCACTCCGCCAAACCGCTGGACGAAACACCGATCCCGGGCGGCGACGATTTGCTGTCGGTGCTGGAGATCAACGGCGGCCTGTCGAAACGCCTTGGCATCACAGAAGGCAGCGAAATCCGCCATCCGGCCTTTGCCAGCAACACCCCGGCTTGGCCCTGCTAAAGACTTCGCGGATTTTCCCATTTTCAGGTCAATCGGGGCTTTTCAATTGGTGGGCTTATGGCTAAAGAAGCCCCAGTCGGAGCGTGGCGCAGCCTGGTAGCGCACCTGTTTTGGGTACAGGGGGTCGGAGGTTCGAATCCTCTCGCTCCGACCACTTTCTTCCAACGTTGATGATGTGGCGTTTCTCCTATTGGTTGAGGCGCGTCCGGCGATTGATCCGAATTCTGCACAAGATATGGTAGCTGCTGCCGCCGCATTGGCAGGTTTGCGCCTGCGCGCGCCAATATCGTGATGATTCTGCCGCGGTTCCAGGCGCTGGCGTCGGACAGGGGCGTTGGGCCGGGTGACCGTGACACAGAGTTCACCTCCGGCGGCCTGTCGCCCGGCGGGCGGTCTTGGGCTGTGGATGAATTAAACCATTTTTCCAAACACCTCCGCTAACCCGGCCCCGGCAATAGATTATTTCCAAGGCCGCCTGCCAGTCGGAGTTGCGGGTATCTCTGGGGATATCCTGAGACTGAATCACTAGGGTGTCGCGCGGGGCAAATCAGCGGCTTTCGGTCAACTGTCCGTCCTAAAATAATTCCGAAAAAAACCGTTGACCAAATAGTGCGATCTACGTCAGTTTGTGGGGGTCAAGTAAAGCGCCACAATATGTTGTGGTTAACGCGACAGGGCGCTTCGGCGGCGGGGACAGAGTATAGAACCAGCGTTTCAATCGGTTTCGGGCCGCTTGCGTCAGCAGGTGGCGCGGGGAAGCTTTGTTCAAACTGCCAGCACATCGGGGTGAGACGGCCTGCCGTGGGCATGTCGGCTTGGGATTTTAAGAGTTTGTAAAAGGGCAGCGACGATGAAGATTGAACGGAATTTCACCAAGGCCGGGCAGGATGCCTATGCGGATTTGGACTTTGTCACGACGGTGTCAGAGATCCGCAACCCTGACGGTTCGGTGGTCTTCAAGCTCGACAACGTCGAAGTTCCGAAATCCTGGAGCCAGGTCGCCAGCGACGTGATCGCGCAGAAGTATTTCCGCAAGGCGGGCGTGCCTAGCGAGACCCGCAAGGTCAAGGAAAAGGGCGTGCCCGAATTCCTGTGGCGCTCCGAGCCCACCGAGGGCGCCGAGATGGGCGGTGAGACCTCCTCCAAGCAGGTTTTCGACCGTCTGGCGGGCGCTTGGGCCTATTGGGGCTGGAAAGGCGGCTACTTCAGCACCGAAGAGGACGCCCGCGCCTATTACGACGAGATGCGCCACATGCTGGCCAGCCAGCGCGCGGCCCCGAACAGCCCGCAATGGTTCAACACCGGGTTGCACTGGGCTTACGGCATCGACGGCCCGGCGCAGGGGCATTACTACGTCGACTACAAGACCGGCAAGCTGACACGGTCAAAGTCCTCCTATGAGCACCCGCAGCCGCATGCCTGCTTCATCCAGTCCGTCGGTGACGATCTGGTGGGCGATGGCGGCATCATGGATCTCTGGGTCCGCGAGGCGCGTCTGTTCAAATACGGCTCGGGCACGGGCACCAACTTTTCATCGCTCCGCGGAGAGGGCGAGAAGCTGTCGGGCGGCGGCAAGTCGTCGGGTTTGATGGGTTTTCTCAAGATCGGCGATCGTGCAGCCGGCGCCATCAAATCCGGCGGCACCACCCGCCGCGCGGCGAAGATGGTGATCGTCGACGCCGACCACCCCGATATCGAGGATTTCATCAACTGGAAGGTGCTCGAAGAGCAGAAGGTGGCCTCCATCGTCGCCGGCTCCAAGATGCACGAGCAGAAGCTGAACCTCCTGTTCGACGCGATCAAGGCCTGGGACGGCGCCGAGGCGGATGCCTATGACCCGGCCAAGAACGCGGCGCTGAAACAGGCGATCCGCGAGGCCAAGAAAGTCGCGATCCCCGAAACTTACGTCAAACGCGTGCTGGATTATGCCAAGCAGGGCCATACCGGGATCGAGTTTCCGACCTACGACACCGACTGGGATAGCGAGGCATACAACTCGGTCTCCGGCCAGAACTCCAACAATTCGATCCGCGTGACCAACGCCTTTTTGAAGGCCGTGGAGAAAGACGCCGACTGGGAGTTGATCAGCCGCACCGAGAATCGGGTGACCAAGACGATCCGCGCCCGTGACCTCTGGGATCAGGTCGGCCATGCCGCATGGGCCTGCGCCGATCCGGGCATCCAGTACCACGACACCGTAAACGACTGGCACACCTGCCCCGAGGACGGCGCGATCCGCGGCTCGAACCCCTGTTCGGAGTACATGTTCCTCGACGACACGGCCTGCAACCTCGCCTCGATGAACCTGCTGACCTTCCTCAAGGATGGTGTCTTTCAGGTCGAGGACTATATGCACGCCGCGCGGCTCTGGACCGTGACGCTCGAGATCAGCGTGATGATGGCGCAATTCCCCTCCAAGGAAATCGCGCAGCGGTCTTATGACTTCCGCACACTGGGTCTGGGCTATGCCAATATCGGCGGCTTGCTGATGAACATGGGCTATTCCTATGACAGCGACGAGGGCCGCGCTTTGGGCGGTGCCCTGACCGCAATCATGACCGGCGTCTCCTATGCCACCTCCGCCGAGATGGCGGGCGAATTGGGCGCCTTCCCGGGCTATGCCAAGAACGCCGAGCATATGCTACGGGTCATCCGCAACCACCGCACGGCGGCCTATGGTAAGGCCGACGGCTATGAGCAGCTTTCGGTCAAACCGGTGCCGCTGGATCACGTCAACTGCCCGCAGGCAGGGCTGGTCGACATCGCCAAATCCTGCTGGGACGAGGCGCTGAAACTGGGCGAAGCCCACGGCTACCGCAACGCGCAGACCTCCGTCATCGCGCCCACCGGCACCATCGGTCTGGTGATGGACTGCGACACCACGGGGATCGAGCCTGACTTCGCGCTGGTGAAGTTCAAGAAGCTCGCCGGGGGCGGATATTTCAAGATCATCAACCAATCCGTGCCTGCCGCGCTGGAAAAGCTCGGCTACGGGTCGGCCCAAATCGAAGAGATCGTCAGCTATGCCGTGGGCCACGGCACGATCGGCAATGCGCCTGCGATCAACCACACCACGCTGGCGGGGCATGGCTTTGGCGCCAATGAACTGGCCAAGATCGACGCGGCGCTGAAACAGGCTTTCGACATTCGTTTCGTGTTCAACCAATGGACGCTGGGCGAGGCCTTCTGCACGCAAGTGCTGGGCATCCCGACGGAAAAGCTGAACGACCCGACCTTCGATCTGCTCCGCTCCCTCGGTTTCAGCAAGGCCGATATTGAGGCGGCCAATGACCACGTCTGCGGGACCATGACGCTAGAGGGCGCACCGCATCTGCGCGAGGCGCATTACGGCATCTTCGACTGCGCCAACCCCTGCGGCAAGAAGGGCAAGCGTTACCTTTCGGTGAACAGCCACATCCACATGATGGCAGCGGCGCAAAGCTTTATCTCAGGGGCGATCTCCAAGACGATCAACATGCCCAATGACGCGACGATCGAGGATTGCCAGAAGGCTTATGAACTCAGCTGGTCCTTGGGGATCAAGGCCAATGCGCTCTATCGCGACGGATCGAAACTGAGCCAGCCGCTGGCTGCCGCCCTCGTGGAAGACGACGAGGACGCCGCCGAGACGCTGGAAAGCGGCAACGCGCATGAGAAAGCCGCCGTGCTGGCCGAGAAGATCGTCGAGAAGGTGATCGTCAAAGAGATCATCAAGTCGCACCGCGAGAAGATGCCGCAGCGCCGCAAGGGATATACCCAGAAGGCCAACGTCGGCGGCCACAAGGTCTACTTGCGCACCGGCGAATACGAGGACGGCAAGCTGGGCGAGATCTTCATCGACATGCATAAGGAAGGCGCGGGCTTCCGGGCGATGATGAACAACTTCGCCATCGCGGTCTCGGTCGGTCTGCAATACGGCGTGCCGCTGGAGGAATTCGTCGATGCCTTTACCTTCACCAAGTTCGAGCCCGCGGGCATGGTGCAGGGCAACGACAGCATCAAACAGGCGACTTCGATCCTCGACTATGTGTTCCGTGAACTGGCGGTGAGCTACCTCGACCGTACCGATCTGGCGCATGTGAAGCCTGAGGGCGCGACCTTTGACGATCTGGGTCGGGGCGAGGAAGAGAACCTCTCGAACGTCAGCGAGTTGAGCGAGGGGGCCGCGAATAAGTCCTTGGAAGTGCTCAAGCAAATCAGCTCCACCGGCTATCTGCGCAACCGGCTGCCGCAAGAGTTGGTGGTGCTGCAAGGCGGGCAAAACGTCGAAGCAAGCTCTGCCTACGCGCCTCAAGTCAGCAATGGCGATGTGGCGGTCGTGGTGCCGCCCGCAGCGTCCGGCGCGGTCAGCCTCGATGCGCGGGCCAAGGCCAAGATGCAGGGATATGAGGGCGAAGCCTGCGGCGAATGCGGCAACTACACATTGGTCCGCAACGGCACCTGCATGAAGTGCAACACCTGCGGCGGCACCTCGGGTTGTAGTTGATGAGATGTGCCTCGAAAGGGGCGCGCAGGGGCAGGGCCGAGAGGCCCGCCCCGACGAGGCGGCCGGGGCGCCTTAGGCGTGGTTGCGCGAAAGGGTTAATCTTTGCGCTGCCATCCGGGTCGCGTTAACCAAAATTAAACCAGTCTCTCCCTATCAAGGTCATGAAAGGGAGAATTTGATGAAACGTCTTATTATATCGGGCTTTCTTGCCAGCACACTGGCGGGCTGTGTGGAGCCTCCGGCCTCACCGATGGAGGCTGCGGCGCGCAGAGCGGCGGCGGCAGAATTGACGGCGAAACAATGTGCGGGCTTTGCAGGCGGCTATGAAAGCGTGCGCAAGCTGCGGCATGATGCGAACCAAAACATCGCCACCGCGCGACGGCTTGGGGCGACGGATGCGACCATCGCCAAAGCGCGGGCGGATGTGCGCATGGCTTTCGATATGCAGGTCGCTTTCTCGACCCCGCAGCAGGCCTGCAACATGATGGTGGGCGAATTGGCTTGGGCCACGGGCTGAGGGCGCCTAGCGATGCGCCACGTCAAGCCAGATCGGCAAATGGTCCGAGGCGCGGCGGGTCTGGGGCGTTTCGACCACGCCGCCTTGGCGCACGGTAAGATGTTGATCCAAGGCGATGCGATCTAGAAAGGCCACGGGCATCCGCGCGTGATAGCTTTTGCCCGGCGCATGAATGGTGAACCGTTTCGCCAAACGCCCCAGCCCGACCTTTTGCGACCATTCGTTCAGATCGCCCGCAATCAAGGTCGGGCAGGCGGCACAGGCGTCGAGATGGGCGATCATGGCGCTCAACTGCTCCTTGCGCGACGGGCGCAGCAGGCCCAAATGCGAGGCGATCACGCGCAATTGGCGGGCACCGATATGCAGGTCTGCCACCATCGCGCCGCGCGGCTCCACCCCCGGCAGGGTCAGATGCGCCACCCGGTCGATCTTGGCCGAGGGCCGGACCAGAACGGCATTGCCATGCCAGCCGATGCTTACATCGCTCGGCGTGGGCACAGGGCGCAGGCCCGTCACTTTTTCGACCCGGTCGAGCGGCAGGGCCGAAGGGCGCGGGGCGCGGCGGCGGTCGGCCTCCTGCAGCACCACAACATCGGCATGCAGGCTGCGGATGATCCGCATGATCCGCTCGGGATCGCGGCGCCGGTCGGTGCCCATGGCCTTGCGGATGTTGTAGCTGACGATGCGCAGCGATTGCGGGGCGACGGCGGGGATCATAGTACGGGCGCTCCCAGACGAAACAGCCCTTCGGCCACTTTGCGGAACATCCCGCTGGGCGGTCTTTCCATGGCGCAATGCTCTGAGAGATGTTCGAACCAATCATGCAGCTTCGCGACCGAGCCCGCGTCATAGACAAAAAGCGTGACCTCGAAATTCAGCAACATGCTGCGCACGTCGAAATTGGCGGTGCCCACCAGCCCCATATCGTCGATGATCCCGGCTTTGGCATGGATCATCCCGGGCTGGTAATAGAGCACATGACCGCCTGCCTCATGCAGCTCGCGCAGATAGGCACCCCGCGCAAATTCCGCCAGCCGTTGGTTTGAGCGCTCAGGGACCAAGACCCGCACATCCACGCCGCGCCGGGCCGCTGTGGTCAAGGCAGCGCCAAGGGCTTCGGTCGGCACGAAATAGGGCGTCACCAGCCAAATCCGCGCCTCGGCCAGATGGATCGCGCGGATCAGCCCATCATGCAGCGGGTCTTCGGCGATATCGGGGCCGGAGGGCACGAGTTGCACCGTTGCCGTCCCGCCCGTATGGGCCGCGACCGAGGGGGCGGGGTCCAATGCCTCGCCGCTGGCCACGCTCCAGTCCGAGCGGAACACATCGCCGAAACTCTGTACCGCGCGTCCTTCGAGCAGAAAGGCCAGATCGGTCCAGCCGTCCTCCAGCGCCGTGGGTCCGAGGTAATGCGCGCCGATATTCATGCCGCCGGAAAAGACCCGCGCGTCATCGGCGATGATCATTTTGCGGTGGTTGCGCAGGTTCAGATGGCCTGAGCCCGGCAGTTGCAACAAAGGAGAGTAAAAGCGCACGTCGCCGCCCGCCTCGCGCAGATGGCGCAGAGCTGCGGAAGGGCCACGCAGGGTGCCCAAACGGTCCATCAGCAGCCGAACCTTCACGCCCGCCTTGGCGCGTTCGGTCAGCGCGTCGACAAAAATGCGCCCGGTTTCGTCATTGGCAACGATGTAGAAAAGCGCGTCAATCCGCTCCTCGGCCCCTTGGATCAGCGCCATCACCGCCTCATGCGCCGCGGTCGGATCGCCCAAGAGCCGCAGGTCTTGGCCATGGGCGGCGGCGGGCAGGCCGAAATACTGCATCGTCGCATCGAGCGTATGGACAGGGCGGGGCGGGGGGCCGCCGGTATCGCCTTTCAGAAAATGCACCGGCGTGTAGCGCGAGGATTGTTTGCGAAAGCCCAGCCCCAGAAATACCGGCACCGCGACCCAAGGCAGCACGATGATAAAGAGCAGCCATGCGGCAGTCGATTGCGGCGTGCGGCGTTGTTGCAAGATCACGATCGCCGCCAGCAGCGTCAGGATCACGATAATGACGACTTCCAGATGGGTGGTGATCCAAGACATGGGGTGGGGCTTGCTCCTTCTTACTGACAATACAAGCAGATAACGCGTTCGCGGGTGACAGCAAGCCTTTGGGTGGTTCCGCCCAAAAGGGGGGGGGTGAGGGGGATCGGTCCGTGCGTTTCGGGCGGATGTATGCACGCGCCGCTCTCATTCGATTTCGCATTCAAGGCGCGTTTCTCACTGCAATGAGGGCAAAGATGGCGCGGAATCTCTATTGCGGGCGTAACTAATTGACAAATCATAGTAAATCAATGGAAAGTGCCGGTCGATCAAACAGAAGACACATAACTTGAGCGGCACCGCGCCGAGGATATGTTGCAAATGTGCGACAATCAGCGCATCGCAATTCTGTGAAGTGAAAAAACTGAAACCCAACCTTACATCGGGCGTTGCGTGAGTGACCCTGCGGCGAGGATCGCGGGGTCACCTGTATTTAAGGAGCAGAACATGAAACGCACGACAACAATCGCCAGCATCGCCCTGATCGCATCCAGCGCTTTCGCGGGTGCCGCAGCAGCCGGTTCGCTGGAAGACACCACCGTTGAAGCACCGGTTTTCACTCCGGCGCCGACACCCGTGGCTGTTGATGGCGACTGGACAGGCTTCTACACCGGTCTTCAGGTTGGCCAGACCGACATCGACAGCGACAGCGGCGCCCTTGACGGTGACGATACCTCTTACGGTTTCCACGCCGGTTACGACTATGACTTCGGCAAATTCGTTCTCGGTGGCGAACTCGACTACGACAAGACCGACATCGATCTGGGCACATCCGGCGCGACAGCCGATTCCGTTGCACGCGCCAAGGTCAAAGCTGGCTACGACTTCGGCAACACACTGGTTTACGCGACCGCTGGTGCGGCCCGTGCCGACACCAGCGTTGGCGATGAAACCGGCCCCTTCGCCGGCCTGGGCGTCACCTATAAAGTGACTGATCGCTACACCGTCGGTGGCGAAGTGCTGCAGCACAAATTCGATGACGTAGGCGGCACAGGCGACGATCTGGACGCGACCACGATCTCCCTGCGCGGTTCCATGCGCTTCTGATCTGTCTTGGCGGGATGTCCCGCTTTGATGAAGGGCCGGCTTCCGAAAGGAGGCCGGTCTTTTTATTTACGCGGCGCGGCTCGCGCGCCCTTCGGCAAAGCGGCAGAGGTCGCGCAGGGCCGCCTCAAAGGCGCTGTCTTCGATCGTCATGGCCACGCGCACATGGCCCGCCGCCGCCGCGCCGAAACTCTCGCCCGGCATCACCGCGATATGCTGGTCTTCCAACAGGGCATCGGCAAATTCATTGCCGCTGAGACCGGTGTCGCGGACATCCAGCATCAGATACATCGCCCCCTGCGAGGGCACCGAGCGCACCACGTTTTGACCGCCCAAAACCCGCTGCGCCAGCGCGCGGCGGCGGGCGAAGGGGGCGCTGATTTTCTCTTCGAAAGCCGCGCCCTGGGCAAGGGCGTAGTCGCTCGCGTCCTGAATGAAGCCCGGCACGCCGTAGTTGGTATGAGTGGCAAGGTCGATCAGATCGCCGATGATGTCTTCGGGCCCAATGATCCAACCACAGCGGCTGCCGGTCATCGCGTGGGATTTCGACATGGAGCCGATGACCAGCGTTCTCTCCTCCATGCCCGGCAAGGCGCGGGGGCTGAGATGGGCGCCCTCCCAAATCTGCGTGTCATAGACCTCATCCGAGACGAGCCAGAGGTCGTGATCTTGGCAGACCTGCGCGATCTCTTCCAAGGTTTCGCGGCCATAGATCACGCCCGTCGGGTTGTTGGGCGTGTTGATCAACAGCGCCTTTGCGCCTTCGGCGGCTGCCGCCAGATCCGCACCGCGGGGCAGGAACCCGTGATCGGCACGTGCCGCGACCGCCACGGCCCGCGCCCCGGCGGCCCGCAGGGTGCCGGGGTAGGTGGCGTAATAGGGGTCGATGTACAGCGCCGCATCGCCGGGGTCGCAGACCGCCATGAATGCCGCGAAAAGCCCCGCTTGCCCGCCCGGGGTCACCACCACATTGTCCCGCGTCGTGCGCAGGCCGGTCCGCTCTTCGGCCCGCTTTGCAATCCGGTCGCGCAGGGCATCGGTGCCCGGCACGGCGGCATATCCGGTATGGCCGCCGAGGGCGCTGCGGTGCATTTCTTGCAGGATCGGGGCGGCGGTGCGGATGTCATGCTCGCCGATGGTCAGCTCGCTCACCGGCACCCCTGCCGCGATCATCGCGCGTGATTTGTGAAACACTTCCCAACCGTCGGACCCTCCGGCCAGAACCCCTTTGATGCGCGATGATCTATCCATGATGCCTCCGAAAATTTCCGCACAAGGGGGCAGAGCCTTGGGGCTTTGTCAATCCGCGCGGGGAAAGGCGGGGGCGGGCTTGCATAAAACTTAACCGGACAAGGGGCTTGGCGCAGGACGGCGCGCTTGCTACAACCCGGTTATGAACACCACAACGCTCATTATTTGCTGCATTACCCGCTGAGACATCCTCGCGGGCCGCTGTTCACGTCATTCCCATTCTGACTAAACTATGCCAAGCCCGCGTCACACCCGCGCAAGGACGCCTGCCCATGACCCGTGACCTGACGATCAAGCTGCATAACACCGCCACTCGGAAGAAAGAGGATTTCACGCCGATTGATGCGCAGAATGTGCGGATGTATGTCTGCGGCCCCACCGTCTACGACCGGGCGCATCTGGGCAACGCGCGGCCCGTGATCGTTTTCGATGTGCTCTACCGCGTGCTGCACCATGTCTATGGGCCGCAGCATGTGACTTACGTGCGCAATTTTACCGATGTGGATGACAAGATCAACGCCCGCGCCGCTGAGAGCGGGCGCAGCATTGGAGAGATCACCGCCGAGACGACGCAGTGGTATCTCGATGACATGGCCGCCGTGGGCGCCTTGGAGCCCGACCACATGCCCCGTGCGACACAGTATATCCCCCAGATGGTCGCGATGATCCGCGGGTTGATAGAGGAGGGCTACGCCTATGAGGCCGAGGGCCATGTGCTGTTCCGGGTGCGTAAATACGCCGAATATGGCGCGCTTTCGGGCCGGTCGGTCGATGACATGATCGCAGGCGCGAGGGTCGAGGTGGCGCCCTACAAGGAAGACCCGATGGATTTCGTGCTGTGGAAGCCTTCGGACGAGGGCACGCCGGGCTGGGATTCCCCATGGGGTGAGGGGCGTCCGGGCTGGCATATCGAATGCTCCGCCATGGCACATGACCTGTTGGGGGAGCGTTTCGACATCCACGGCGGCGGCATCGACCTGCAGTTCCCGCATCATGAGAATGAGATCGCCCAGTCGAAATGCGCGGGCCACGGGTTCGCCAACTACTGGCTGCATAATGAGATGTTGCAGGTCGAGGGCAAGAAGATGTCCAAGTCCCTGGGCAATTTCTTCACCGTGCGCGATCTGCTGGACCAGGGCGTGCCGGGAGAGGTAATCCGTTTCGTGATGCTCTCGACCCATTATCGCAAGCCGATGGACTGGACCAAGAAGAAGCGCGAGGAGGCCGAGAAGACCCTGCGCAAATGGTATCTTCAGGCGGCGGAGGCCGAGGCCGCGACGCCCGGGCCCGATCTGGTCGCGCTTCTGGCCGATGATCTCAACACCCACGGCGCGCTGACCGAATGCCACCGGCTCTCGGGCGCGGGCGATGCGGAGGGGCTGCGCGGTGCGCTGACGCTCTTGGGGCTGATGGACGCGCATATTCCCGATTGGGCCGCCGTGCAGGCGCTTGATCTGAGCGATGTTGAAGCCTTCCTCAGCGATGCCCGCGCCACCGCGATGGAGACCAAGGATTTCGCCGAGGTGGACCGGATCAAGAAGGCGCTGACCTCGGTCGGGATCGAGGTGCAGATGAGCAAGGACGGGGTGAAGCTGACGCCCCCGCCGGGGTTCGACCGCAGCGAGCTGGAGGGGGTGTTGTGATCCTCGCCGCTACCGCCTCCCGGCGCGCAGGCGCCATGCCCGACCTCCCCCCCCGGGAGGGCATTTTGCAACACCCGTCCCACGTGCTATGGTCAGAGAGCGGAAACTCTCAGGTCGCCCCAGGCGGCAAAGCCCTCCCGAGGTCGGGCATGGCGCCTGCGCGCCTTTGGTCAGGTTGGTTTCGGGAGAGCCGCCCCATGACCCGCGACCGCCTCACCCTCTATGACACCACCCTGCGCGACGGGCAGCAAACCCAAGGCGTGCAGTTCTCCACAGATGAAAAACGCCAGATCGCCGAGGCGCTCGACGCGCTTGGGGTGGATTACATCGAAGGCGGCTGGCCCGGGGCCAACCCGACCGACAGCGCCTTTTTCGACGCGGCCCCGCCGACGCGGGCGAGGCTCACCGCCTTTGGCATGACCAAACGCGCGGGCATGTCGGCTGAGAATGACGATGTGCTGGCCGCCGTGCTCAACGCGGGCACCAAATCGGTCTGCATCGTCGGCAAGACCCATGACTTCCACGTCAAGACCGCGCTCGGCATCACGCTGGCGGAGAACACCGACAACATCGCCAAATCCATCGCACATTTGGTTGCGCAAGGACGCGAGGCGCTTTTTGACGCCGAGCATTTCTTTGACGGCTACAAGGCCAATCCCGACTACGCGCTCGAAGCGATCCGCGCGGCCCATGACGCGGGCGCGCGTTGGATCGTGCTTTGCGACACCAATGGCGGCACGCTGCCCGATGAGATTGGCCGCATCACCCGCGCGGTGATCGCGGCGGGCATTCCGGGGGATCACTTGGGCATTCACACCCATGACGACACCGAGAACGCCGTGGCCTGCACGCTGGCGGCCATCGACGCGGGCGCGCGACAGATCCAAGGCACGCTCAACGGGCTGGGGGAGCGCTGTGGCAACGCCAACCTCACCACCCTGATCCCGATCCTGATGCTGAAAGAACCCTATGCCAGCCGCTATGAGATCGGGGTGAGCTCTGAGGCGCTGCGCGGGCTCACGCGCACCAGCCGGGTGCTGGATGAAATCCTGAACCGCGTGCCGATGAAACAGGCGGGCTTCGTCGGGTCTTCGGCCTTTGCGCATAAGGCGGGGCTGCATGCCAGCGCCATTGCCAAAGACCCCAGCACCTATGAGCATATCGACCCCGCGCTCGTCGGCAATACGCGCGTCATTCCGATGTCGAACCAAGCCGGACAATCCAACCTGCGCAAACGGCTGAGCGATGCGGGCCTCTCGGTCGCCAAGGGCGACCCGGCGCTTGGTCGGATTTTGGAGGTGGTCAAGGACCGCGAGGCGCAGGGCTATGCCTATGACACCGCGCAGGCGAGCTTTGAGTTGCTGGCCCGCGACGTGATGGGCCAGTTGCCGCATCTGTTTGAGGTGGAGCGCTACCGCGTTACCGTCGAACGCCGCCGCAATGCCGAAGGCCGGATGGTCAGCCTTTCCGAGGCGGTCGTGGTGGTCGATGTCGATGGGGAAAAACGGCTCTCGGTCTCGGAATCGCTGGACGAGGATGGCGCCGACCGCGGCCCGGTCAACGCGCTGTCCAAGGCGCTGGCCAAGGATTTGGGCAAATACAGCAGCCTGTTGGATGACATGCGTCTGGTTGACTTCAAGGTGCGCATCACCCAAGGCGGCACCGAAGCCACCACCCGCGTCATCATCGACAGCGAAGACGGGCAGGGGCGGCGCTGGTCCACCGTGGGCGTCAGCGCCAACATACTCGACGCCTCATTCGAAGCGCTGCTTGATGCGATACGTTGGAAATTGATCCGGGACCGCGCCCAATGACAGATGATATGACCGCCTTTTTCACCCTCCACCGGGATCTACCGCGCGAAGGGCCGGGGGAGCCTTCGGATGTGAGCTGGGCCGTGGAACAGGTCGATCTGCCTGCAAGGGCCGAGATTGCCGATGTGGCCTGCGGCCCCGGCAGCGACATCGGCGCCCTGCGCGCGGCGATCCCGCAGGGCCATGTAACCGCCCTCGATCAAACGGCGCATTTCGTCGACACCGCGCGGGGCCGGTTTGTGGCCGATGGCAATGTCACCCTGCTGCGCGCCGATATGGCCGCCATCGCCAATGAATACGATCTCATTTGGTGCGCCGGTGCGGTCTATTTCCTCGGCGTGACCGAGGCGCTGACCCGCTGGCGCAAATCGCTGCGCGCGGGCGGGGTTGTGGCCTTCTCCGAACCCTGCTGGCTGACGAATAGCCCGTCGGAAGAGGCCCGCGCGCAATGGGCGGATTACCCCGCGATGAGCGATGCAGAGGGCATTGCCGAGCGGGTCCGCGCGGCGGGCTATGAGGTCGTGGCGACCCGTGTCCTGTCGGATGAGGCTTGGGAGAATTACTACACCCCCTTGGAGGCGCGGATCGGAAAGCTGCGCCCCGGGGCGGAGGATGATCTGGCCGAAGTGCTCGATGCCGCCGAGGCAGAGATCGCCTGCTGGCGCGCGCATCGGGATGAGTTCGGCTATCTTCTGACGGTGGCACGCCCCGCATGACCTTCGACGCCGATCTGAACGCCTGCGCCGCCATGGTAGAGCGCGCCGACCCTTGGCGCTTTCGCGCCGCCATGGCCGCCCCCGTCGACACGCGCAAGTTGCTCTTCCCGCTCTATGCCTTCAACGTCGAGGTGGCCCGCGCCCCATGGGTCACCCAAGAGACGATGATCGCCGAGATGCGGCTGCAATGGTGGCGCGACGCGCTGGAAGAGATCGCCAAGGGCGGCCCGGT
Organism: Sulfitobacter sp. 1A12157; assembly: GCF_043557345.1. NCBI lineage: Bacteria > Pseudomonadati > Pseudomonadota > Alphaproteobacteria > Rhodobacterales > Roseobacteraceae > Sulfitobacter > Sulfitobacter sp. 1A12157. The sequence goes on along the minus strand of NZ_JBIFFV010000003.1, from coordinate 139,186 downwards.
GCGGCGGCATGAGGTGACCACGCCGCTGGCCCGTGCGATCGCGCCGGAGGATGCGGACCTGCTTGACGAACTCGTCGCCGCGCGGCGGTGGGACATCTACAAAGACCCCTTCGAGGATGCCGGGCATTTCGAGCGCTATATCGACCAGACCGCAGGCCATCTGATGTGGGTCGCCGCCCGCCGCCTTGGGGCGGCGGATGAAGCGGTCGTGCGCGATGCGGCCTATGCCACTGGGATCGCCGCATGGCTCTGCGCCATTCCGAATTTGGAAGAGGCGGGCCGCGTGCCGCTGTTGGACGGCACGGCAGAGGGGGTCTCGGCCCTCGCCAAGGGGGCGCTCGACAGGCTGAAGTCGGCCCGCGCCAATCGGGGCAAGATCCCCAAGGCGGCGCGCGCGGCGCTGCTGCCGGCCGCCCATGCGGGGCCGGTGTTGCGGGCCGCGGTGGATGCGCCGGAAAAGGTCTCGCAAGCCGCGCTGCCTGACCCGCGCCGCCATTTCGCGCTGCGGGCCATGGCGTCGCGCTGGTAGGCGCTTAACTCAGCTGCGTCTCCTTGCGGCTGCGCAGCACCAGCCAGAGCAGCGAGCCGCCCGCCAACACCAAGAAGGGCACCATGGCAAGGTTCACCGCCGCCCAGCCTTCCTGCGCCGTGCCGCCCGCACAGTTCATCAGCCCGCCCGAGGCCAGCGAGGCCACAGTCACGCCGCCGAAGACCAAAAGGTCGTTCAAGCCCTGCATCCGCCCGCGCTCATGCGGCTCATGCGCGCCCGCCAGCATGGTGGTGGCCCCGATGAAGCCAAAGTTCCAGCCCAGCCCCAAAAGGATCAGCGCGACAAAGAAGTTGCCCAGTTCCACCCCCTGAAGCGCCACCAGCCCGGCGGCGGCAAGGATCGCAATGCCAAGGCCCATGATGCGCTCGACCCCGAAACGGTTGATCAGATGGCCGGTAAAGAAGGACGGCGCGAACATCGCCAGCACGTGGCCGGTGACCACATAGCCCGCGCTGTCTTGGCTATAGCCGCAGCCGACGACGGCCAGCGGGGTCGAGGTCATTACGAGGTTCATCAATGCGTATGAGACCATGGCGCAGATCACAGCGACGGCGATGCGCGGCGTGGTCAAAAGCTCCCACCGGCTGCGGCCCTTGGGCGCGTCATGGGCCGGGATCGGCGGTTTCGGAATGTCGATGAAAAGAAACAGCAGCGCCCCGATGAGGTTCACCGCCACCACGGCCATATAGGTGCCGAGAAAGGGGACAACGAGGCTCATCGACGTGGCCGTGGCAAGCTGCGGCCCGATGATGGCCGAGACAAGACCGCCAGCCATGACATAGGAGATCGCCTTGGGCCGAAAATCATCCGAGGCGGTATCGGCAGCGGCGAACCGGTAGAACCCCTGCGCCGACATATAGATGCCTGTCAGAAGCGACCCCAGCAGGAAAACCGGAAAGGAGGCGAGATAAAGCCCATAGGCCGCGACCGCGCCGCCCAAGGCACCGCCCGCCGCGCCCAGAAAGAACCCCGCGCGGCGGCCATAGCGCTGCATGATGGCCGAGACCGGCGTGGCCGAGAGCATGGAGCCCAAAACGATCATCGAAATCGGCAGGGTGGCCAGGCAGACATTGCTCGCAAGCGACTGTCCGGCAAGACCTCCGACAAGGAAAATCATCGGCATCTGCGCGCCGAGAAAGGCCTGTGCTGCCACCAGCACCGCTACGTTGCGCCGCGCGCGTCTGTCGTCGATCATGTCTGAATTCCTCACTTCCCGCCAAGGGGTAGCCCTGCCCTTGGGTAAGGGCAAGCCCGGCATCGGTTTTTGGCCCCCGATCCCGCTTGCGCCCGGCGGCAAGCTCGCCGATGATCACGCCGATGACCGCCGCCGTTCGCCCTTCGCTGACCCTTCTTTTGCTTGCTGGCACCGCCGAAGCGCGGCAGCTTGCACCCGCCTTGGTGCAGGCCGGGCACCGGGTCGCCGCTTGGCTGACCGAGCCGCCGCGCGGCAGCAACCCGATGCCGATGGCCTATGAGATGCGCGATGCCAGGGATGCCGCCGCGCTGCGGCGCGATATGGCGGGCTTCGATGCGGTGCTTGATCTTAGCCATGGGTTCGATGCGGGGCTGAGCCACGCAGGCTATGCCGCCGCCACTTCTCTGGGCAAACCCTTCGTCAGCTTTTCGCGGCCCCTTTGGCCCTTGGACAACCCGCTGCTGCAATCGGTGTCGGATGTCGCGGCCGCCGCCCGTGCCGTGCCGCCCGCCGCCCGCGTCTTTGCCGCGACCGGCTGGGCCAGCCTGCCCGCATTCCAACCGTTCAAGGGCGCGCGCCTCATGCTGCGGCAAACGAGCCGCCATGACCGCGCCGCGCCCTATGATTTTGTCGATCTGATCTTTGGCGATCCGCCATTCACCGTGGAGAGCGAGACGGCATTGTTCCGCGATTTTGGCGTCGACCTGCTGATTTGTCGCAACCTTGGCGGGCAGGCCAGCCGCCCGAAAGTCGACGCTGCCCTGTCGCTCGGCCTGCCGGTGATCCTGATCGACAGACCGCCACTGCCCGAGGGCGCGCCTTGCCTGACCGACCTCGACGCGATGCTGGATTGGGTGGCACGCCTGTGAGCCTCACGCCTCCGATCACCTGCGACGCCGATGTGGCCGAGGGCGCGGCATGGCTGGCCGAGCATGAGCCGCGTTTCGCCATGGCGCTGGCCCAGACCGGCCCGCTGCCGCTGCGCCTGCGCCCGCCCGGCTTCGCGGGGCTGCTCGACATCATCGTGGGACAACAGGTGAGCGTGGCCTCGGCCCGCGCGATCTATGCGCGGCTTGTCACGGCGGGGTTGGATCGGCCCGAAAACGTCCTGCGCGCCGGTGACGATGGCCTGCGCGCCGCAGGGCTAAGCCGCCCCAAAGCGCGCTATGTGTTGGGCTTGGCGGAACGTGATTTCGACTTTGACGCGCTGCACGGGCTGCCCGATGACGAAGCCATGGCCGCGCTGGTCGACATGCCGGGGATCGGGCCGTGGACGGCGCAGATCTATGTGATGTTCTGCCTTGGCCGCCGCGATATCTTTCCCAGCGGCGACCTTGCGCTGCAAGAGGCGGCGCGGGGGCTTTTCGATCTGCCTGCCCGTCCCAGCCCGAAAGACTTCTCTGCCATGGCCGCCGCATGGTCACCTTGGCGGTCGGTTGCGGCGCGGCTGCTCTTTGCCTACTACCGGGTGTTGAAATAAAAGGAAGGATTGTCATGACACGGGTTTTGAACGCCGAGCGCCGCGCGCCGGTCTCTGGCACCACACGGTCGGTGGTGGTGTTCCTGCATGGCTATGGCGCGAATGGCGCTGACTTGCTGGGCCTTGCCGATCCGCTGAGCGAGCATTTGCCCGACACGCTTTTCGTCGCGCCCGACGCGCCCGAGGCCTGCGCCGGTGCGCCGATGGGCTATCAGTGGTTCCCAATCCCATGGATCGACGGATCATCCGAAGAGGAATCGATGCGCGGGATGATGAGCGCGGTCGAAGACCTCGACGCCTTTCTCGATGCGCTGATGGTCGACGAAGACGTGCTGCCCGAACAGGTCGTGCTCTTTGGCTTTTCCCAAGGCACGATGATGTCGTTGCATGTGGCTCCGCGCCGCGAGGATGCGTTGGCGGGGGTCGTGGCCTTCTCGGGGCGTCTGCTCAACCCCGAAGCGCTGGCCGAGGAGGCGCGGGTCAAACCGCCGGTGCTGCTGGTCCATGGCGATGCCGATGACGTGGTGCCGCCGCAATCCTTGCCGCAGGCCGCCGAAGCGCTGCAAGAGGGGGGGTGGCAGGACGTTTACGCCCATGTGATGAAGGGCACGGGCCATGGCATCGCGCCCGATGGGCTGAGCGTGGCGCTGGCCTTCATGCGCGACAAACTGGGGCTTTAACCCTTCATCTCATCCCAAAGCCAGGGTTCGGCGAACTCAATCGAATTGCTAGCGGGGTCGCGCACATAAAGCGAGCGCGCCCCGTTGGGCCAATCAAAGCGGGTGTCGATCTCGACCCCGGCGGCCCGGAGCCGCGTCTCCATCGCGGCGATCTCATCACGTTTCATCGCAAAACAGACATGCCCCGGCCCCTGCGCCCCATGGGGCGGCACCGGCATTTTCGGATTGCCGGGCGGCTGCGCCGTGGCGGTGGGGTTGAAGACCAGCAAGACCGAAGGCCCAAGCGCAAAGAACATATGCCGGCCCGGCACCTCCTGAAACAGTTTCAGCCCCAGAACGTCTCGGTAAAACCTCCGCGCCGCGTCCAGATCCTCGACATAGACGGCGGCTTCGAGCAGGGATTGCGGGGCGGGCGCATCGGGCAGGGGGCTTTTCGACATGCCACAAGGTTACCAAACTCTGCCCATCTGTCACACCTCTGTCGTAATCTTTGGGCAAAACCGGCGACATCTAGTGGTTCACCTTTGTCTTGCCAGAGAGAAACCGCGAGATATAGTGGCTAAAACGGGCAGAGGACGCGACCAGATGGACGGCGATTTCAGGACCGAATTTACCCGCCACCCGGCGGCGCTCAAACACCACCCCGCGCTGGTGCTCAACGCGGATTACCGACCTTTATCCTATTACCCGCTGTCGCTTTGGCCATGGCAGGAAGCGGTAAAGGCCAAATGGCTCGACCGGGTCGAGATCGTTGCCGAATATGACGAGGTGGTGCGCAGCCCCTCTACGGTGATCAGGATCCCGTCGGTTGTCGTTCTCAAAGACTATGTCAAACCTCAAAAGCGCGTGGCCTTCACGCGCTTTAATTTATTTCTGAGGGATGAATTTCGCTGCCAGTACTGCGGCGCGAAGGGGGATCTGACCTTTGACCATGTGGTGCCGCGTGCTGCCGGTGGGGTGACGAGTTGGCAAAACGTGGTCGCCGCTTGTAGCCCTTGCAACCTGCGCAAAGGCTCGCGGCCCCTGCACCGCACGGGGCTTGCCCTGCGCAAACCGCCGCGGCAACCCGCCGCCGAAGAGCTGCGCAACATGGGGCGCAAATTCCCGCCCGGCCATCTGCACGAAAGCTGGATGGATTTCCTCTATTGGGATGCCGAACTGGAGGCCTGATCTCAGATATCCAGTTCGACCCAGATGGGCACGTGATCCGACGGTTTGTCGCGCCCGCGCACGTCGCGGTCGATCTGGCAATCGCGCAGTCGGTCGGCCACGGTGGGCGACAGCAGGAAGTGGTCGATGCGGATGCCGTTGTTGCGGTTCCACGCCCCGGCCTGATAGTCCCAAAAGGAGTAATGCCCCGGCCCTTGGGTACGCGCCCGGAAGGCATCCGTAAGGCCAAGGTTCACCAGCCGCCGCCATGCGGCGCGGGATTCGGGTCGGAAGAGGGCATCTTCGCGCCAGCTGTCGGGTGTGGCGGCATCCTCGGCCTGCGGGATGATGTTGTAATCTCCCGCCATGAGGAAGGGCGTTTCCTCGGCCAGAAGTGCTTCGGCACGGGCTTGCAGCCGCGCCATCCATGCGAGTTTATAGTCATATTTCGGCCCCGGCGCCGGGTTGCCATTGGGCAGGTAGAGCCCGCAGACCCGCAGGGCCATGTCGTCACCCACCACCGTCGCTTCGATCCAGCGCGCCTGATCGTCGGCATCATCGCCCGGCAGGCCGCGAGACACATCCTCAAGCGGCAGTTTCGACAGGATCGCCACGCCGTTGAAGGATTTCTGCCCGTGGGTTTCGACGTTATAGCCGCGCTCTTCGAGCATTTCGCGGGGGAAGGCCTCATCCACCGACTTGATCTCTTGCAGCACGACAACGTCCGGCTGCGCCTCGTCAAGCCAGTCGGGAAGGCCCGCCGCGCGGGCCTTGATACCGTTGATGTTGAAACTCGCGATCTTCATATCCGGCCCTCATTCGACGTCCGCCTGCTATCGCGCAATTGGCGGCGCGGAGCAAGGGGAAGGCATGCGCGCTTAAGGTGATTCTCTGACCCAATTTCCCGCTATTGTAGAGGTTCTGCGAGTGGGTCGCCCGTATTGTCTCGGTCTTGCCCTGTGGGTGGGATTTGTTTTTCTCCCCAGTCCGACAAAGAAAATCAGAATTGAGGCGAGACTGTGCAGCGACCTTAATGTGGATAGGTGTTGCAGTACAATGTGTTAGCTCAAAAACGCTTGGATTAACACGCTTAACGTGCGTCAGTTGGTCTACTACATCTTTAAATTGCAAAGCACTTTGAAAGGACCATACGATGACTGCTATTTTTGCACACGACTTCGCCCCCGTAACAGCCCTACAGACAGAGGACAATCCAATGGCGCTTGGCGCCGGTGTTGGCCTGTTCACCACCGGCCTCAACCGTGGGGGCGGCGACATGCTGTTGGGCGAGGGGGTTGAGATGTTCACCACCGGGTTACAGCAGGACCGCAGCAGCATCTCGCAAGGCGGCGGGGTCGACCTGTTCACCACTGGCCTCGCCCCGGCTGAGGTGCTGCCCTTCAGCGGCTGAAACTGTGCAAGCGGGCGGCTTTGTCGCCCGCCGTTCCCCCTGACGGAGGCCATACGGTGACCAATGTTGTTCTGCTGAGACCTGACGAACGCCAAGACCCGGCCATTCAAACGGCCCGGCTGATCCAAGCCTTTGCCGTGGGGCGGCGCGCGCAGGGGGATGTCTTTTGGCTAAAGGAGAACGCCGAGTTTCTTGGGGCGCTGGCGAGCACGGGCGCCACCCTCGACAGTGCGGCGCTTCAGCCGTTGGCTGGCTTCCATCGGGGCTGCCGGGATCTGCTGCGCGATTTCCCGCAATATTACCGTTTCATCCTGTCGATCTGCCTCGACCTCGAAGACCTCGGCCTGCCTCGGCACCACGGCGCGGGCCTTTGTGCCAAGGTTGCGCGGGCAGGGCTGGAGGGGGCGGAACTGTCGGATCTGCAACGGGCCGAGACGCGCCGTCTGCTGCGCCGCCGGGGCGTCGGGCCGCAGGTGAATGACGGGGCGCTCGGCCAACGGTTGCGCGATTTCATCGCCCGCAGCGCCACCTTTGCCATGCCCAATCGCAAGGCGGCCTATGAGTTGACCCATATCGTTTTCTACCTGTCGGACTATGGCCGCCGGTGCCCCGACCTGCCTGAGGCGGCTTTGAAAAGCCTGCATTTCACGGGGCTGCTGGCCTTTCTCGATCAGGATATGGACCTGCTGGCCGAGGTCTGCGCCGCGCTGCGTTTTGCCGGGCAAGCCCCCAGCCCGCTGTGGGAGGATGCCATTGCCGCCAGCCACCGTGCCATGCGGGTCTACGCCGATGAGGGTGCACCTTTGCGGGACGATTACCACCAATGGCTCGTCACCGGCTGGGCCATGCGGATTGCGGGCCGACCGTTGCGATCTACGCCCATCCCCAAAGGCGCATTGCGTTTTCGCACAAGTAACAAGGCGGTGGGGGCGCTGCGGCCCTTGGCAACTTGCCTCAGCGACATGGGCGCAAACCGCCGGGCCGACTGGGAGCAGATGCGCCCGCATGTGCTGTCGTATCTCTGCCCGGAAAGCCACGCGACCCTGCTGCGCGCCGAACGCGCCGGGCCGTATTTCGAAGAGTTCTTCGAGGGGTTCGCCCGGGCGCGCGCCTAAGCGCGCCCGAAAGACTTACATCGAAAAGGACGTGCCGCAGCCGCAGGCCGCTGTCGCGTTCGGGTTCTCGATGGTGAAACGCGCGCCGATCAACTCTTCGGTAAAATCGATCACGGCGTCGGCCAGAAATGGCAGGGATACGCTATCGACCACCACCTTCTGACCGCTGCCTTCCAGAACAAGGTCATCTTCGGCGGGCTCATCCAGCGCGATGTCGTATTGAAAGCCCGAGCAGCCGCCGCCTTCGACAGCGATGCGCAGGGCCTTGCCTTCGTCTGCGGCCCCGATCTCGGCGAGGCGTTCAAAGGCGCGGGGGGTGACTTTGGGGGGCAGGTTCATCTGCGGGCTCCGATGCATCGGTTTTCTTTCGCGTTCCTCTAACATATAGAAAGCACAAGGACAGGTCACAAGGACCGCGAGAGAGGACCAGCCGCGATGCGCGCAAAATTCGCCTCTGATCCGGACACCGCCAAGGGACGGTTGGTGCCGGAAGAGGAAAGCACTTTTCGCTCCTGTTATCAGCGGGATCGGGACCGGATCATTCATGCCTCCGCCTTTCGGCGGCTGAAGCACAAAACGCAGGTCTTTGTGGAGCATGAGGGCGACTATTTCCGGACCCGTCTGACCCATTCCATCGAAGTGGCGCAGGTCGCGCGGACCATCGCGGGCGCACTGCGTTTGAATGGCGAGCTGACCGAGGCCGTGGCGCTGGCCCATGATCTGGGCCACACGCCCTTTGGCCACACCGGAGAGGACGCGCTGCACAAGCTGATGGAACCCTACGGTGGCTTCGATCACAACGCGCAGGCGATCAAGATCGTCACCACGCTGGAGCGGCACTATGCCGAATTCGATGGACTGAACCTAACGTGGGACACGCTGGAAGGCATCGCGAAACACAACGGGCCTGTGACGGGCGAGGTGCCCCATGCGCTGGCCGACTATAACGCGCGGCACGACTTGGAACTGCACACCCATGCCAGCGCCGAGGCGCAGGTCGCCGCGCTCTCCGATGACATCGCCTATAACAACCACGACCTGCACGACGGTCTGCGCGCGGGGCTGTTCACCGAAAGTGAGATCGCCGAGCTGCCCATGGTCGGCCCCGCCTATGCCGAGGTTGACCGGCTCTACCCCGAGACCGACAGCTACCGCCGCCGTCATGAGGCGCTGCGGCGGGTCTTTGGGGTGATGGTCGGCGATGTGATCGAAACCTCGGCCGAGCTGCTGAATGGCTCGAGAGCGCAATCGCCTGACGACATCCGTCATCTGGGTCGCCCGGTGATCCGTTTCTCAGCCCCCGTCTGGCAAGACCTGCGCGAGATCCGCAAGTTTCTCTTCACCCGCATGTATCGCGCGCCCTCGGTGATGGAGAATCGTGAGAAGGTGACCAAGGTGGTCGAAGACCTGTTCCCGCTGTTCTTGTCACAGCCCAACCTACTGCCGCGCCATTGGGCGGCGGCAATCGAGGCGGCAGAGGATGAAACCACGCTGGCGCGGATGGTGTCTGACTACATCGCCGGTATGACCGACCGTTTCGCCCTGCAGGAACACGCCCGTCTCTTCGGCAGCGACCTGCGCAGCTTCCGCTAGTCTTCGCGGCATGGTAGTCTGCTTTTGTTGATCCATAGGTGAGTTGACATGATACAAACCCCCGTTCTGCCGGAAAGTCTGGCCGGTGACGCGACCTTCGCGATCCTCTCGGCGGGGCAGGCGCCGGGGCCTGCGGTGGTCAAACGCGCGGCGGAACTGGGGGCGGAGGTCGTGGCGATGGACCGCGATCCTGCGGTGCTGGCGCGGTTGATGAGCCAATCGGCAAAACGTGTCGAAGGGCTGGCGCTGGCGGGCGATCTTGTTGCGCGGTTTGAGCCGTTGCACCGCAATTGGGGCGGCACGCCGCTGCATATGGTGCTGAACCTGATGCCGCTCGACCCCGAAGATTGCTGCAAAGGCACGGACGCGCAGATCCGCGGGCTCTCGGCCATGGTGCGTGCCTTGGGCCGGGGTCTGGTGGCCGGGCAGGGGGCGGTGGTGACCGTCCTGGCGCGGCCGAGCCAACCTTTGGCGCTGGCCGGGCACGCCATGATCGGTGCGTTTGAAGCGGCCAATGCCGCGCTAGACAAGGTGTTCGGGCCGCGGGGGCTGCATTTCCACCTGATCACCGTGCCCGAGGGGCAGGCAGAGCTTGCAGCGGAAAGCGCGCTGTTCCTCGGCTCCGAGGCGGGGCGACGGCTCCGATCTGGGCGTTTGGACCTCGGCTGAGCGCGCCGGTTCAAACGCCACTCCCGATCTTGGGCCGCGACGGCCTGACGCTTGATTGACTGCACCCCCGCACATGATAAACGGGCGGGGAACAAGGATACCCGACATGAACCTATTTGCCGAAATTCGCCATCTCATCATTGCGACGCTGGAACAGATGGTCGCGCAGGACGCCCTGCCTGCGACCCTGAACTTTGACCCGATCACCGCTGAGCCGCCGCGCGACCCGGCCCATGGCGATATGGCCACCAATGCCGCGATGGTGCTGGCCAAACCTGCGGGCATGAAACCGCGCGACATCGCCGAAGCACTGGCCGCGCAATTGCAAAACGATCCGCGCATCACCTCTGCCGAAGTGGCGGGGCCGGGGTTCATCAACCTGCGTCTTGCGCCTTCGGTTTGGCAGAACGTCGCCCGTCAGGTGTTAAGCCAAGGCACCGATTTTGGTCGCGCGATCCTTGGCGCGGGTCAGCGGGTGAATGTCGAATATGTCTCGGCCAACCCGACGGGGCCGCTGCATGTGGGTCACACCCGGGGCGCGGTCTTTGGCGATGCGCTGGCCAGCCTGCTGGATTTTGCGGGCTATGACGTGACGCGGGAATACTACATCAACGATGGCGGTGCGCAGGTCGATGTGCTCGCCCGGTCGGTCTATCTGCGCTACCTCGAAGCCAACGGCAAAGAGGTGGCCTTCCCCGATGGCACCTATCCCGGCGACTACCTGATCCCGCTGGGCGAGGCGCTGGCCAAGATGTACGGCGACAAGCTGGTCGACCAGCCGGAAAGCGAATGGCTGGACGATATCCGCGAATTCGCCACCGATGCGATGATGAACCTGATCCGCGACGATCTGGCGGCATTGGGTGTCGAGATGGACGTCTTCTATAGCGAAAAATCGCTCTATGGCACAGGTCAGATCGAAGCGGCCATCGCCTCGCTCGAAGCTAAGGGGTTGATCTACGAAGGCGTGTTGGAGCCGCCCAAGGGCAAGAAGCCCGAGGATTGGGAGCCGCGTGAGCAGACCCTGTTCAAATCCACCGAACATGGCGACGATGTGGACCGCCCGGTCAAGAAATCCGATGGGTCTTGGACCTATTTCGCCCCCGACATCGCCTATCACTACGACAAGGTCAGCCGTGACTTCGACATGCTGATCGACGTCTTTGGCGCGGATCATGGCGGCTATGTCAAACGGATGAAAGCCGCTGTCTCGGCGCTCAGCGACGGTCATGTACCGCTCGACATCAAGCTGACGCAACTGGTGAAGCTCTATAAGAACGGTGAGCCCTTCAAAATGTCCAAACGGGCAGGGACATTCGTGACCCTACGCGACGTGGTGGATCAGGTCGGCCCCGATGTGACGCGTTTTGTCATGCTGACGCGCAAGAACGATGCGATGCTCGACTTCGATTTCGACAAGGTGCTGGAGCAAAGCCGCGAGAACCCGGTTTTTTACGTGCAATACGCCCATGCCCGGGTCGCGTCGATCCTGCGCAAAGCCGAAGAGGCGGGGATCGAAGTGGCGGACGCCACGTTGCTGGACGCGGAGCTGTCCAAGCTTGACCATGAGGCCGAGATCGGCCTGCTGCGCAAGCTTGCCGAATGGCCCCGTTTGGTCGAGACCGCCGCGCGCAGCAATGAGCCGCACCGGGTGGCCTTCTACCTCTATGAACTGGCCTCTGACTTTCACAGCCTCTACCACTTGGGCCGGTCCGAGGATGGCTTGCGCGCCTTGCAAGAAGGGGACGCACCCACCTCGCAGGCAAAAATCGCGCTGTCGCGTGCCGTGGCGATTGTAATTGCGGCGGGTCTTGGTATTCTCGGGGTCACACCGGCGCAGGAGATGCGGTAACCGCACCAGCGCGCCGAAAACAGGCAACCCCATGACCAGACCCGCGTGGCGATGTATCACGCCGGGCAAAGAGGCAGAGATGGCAGATTTCACGTCTTCCCCGACGACGGCGGGCTATGCGCCCGATTCCGCGCATAGCTACGCAGTGGGCAGCGCGCCCAAGACCCTGACAATGCTCACCAATATCGCGGGCGCCGTGGTGTCCTTGGCGCTGGTGGCGGGGATCGGTGTTTGGGGCTACAAACTGCTCGTGCGTGACGTGACCGGCATTCCGGTGGTCCGCGCGATCGAAGGCGAGATGCGCGTGCGCCCCGAAGAGCCGGGCGGTGAATTGGCGCGCCATCAGGGGCTTTCGGTCAATGTCGTTGCCGCCGAAGGCAGCGCCGGGCGCCCGGCGGATGAGCTGCGCCTCGCGCCGCGCCAGATCGAATTGCAGGACGAAGATCAGCCTGTTCAAGTGGCGATGGTTGCCGCAAAGTCACAGGGTACTGCGACCCCAGCCGTGGCGCGTGAGGATGACGGTGACCTGATCGACGCCTCCGCCGCGATCCGCTCAGGCAATGTCCAAGACCTCGTGGCGCAGCTGACCAATGGCGTGGCCCCGCTTACCGGTGAAGAGGCCATCGCGGGCAATCCTGTCGATGCCGCCGTGGCGATGGCCTTGGCCGACACTTCCGTGCAGCCCAAAGTGGTCAAGGCCGTGCTGAACGCGCCGGGCGTGCGCAACTCCCTGCGCCCGCGCCGCCGTCCGGCGGGCGGTGCCGTGGTGACCCCCGCCGCCGTGCAACGCAATCCCGTCGCCACCGCCACCCCCGAAGTCGATCCCGCATCGCTGCCCGTCGGCACCCGCATGGCCCAGCTTGGCGCCTTTGACAGCCCCGAGGTCGCCCACGAACAATGGGACCGTTTGCAAGGCCGTTTCGGTGCCTATCTCGAAGGCAAAAGCCGCGTCGTGCAAAAGGCCACCAGCGGCGGGCGAGTCTTCTACCGCCTGCGTGCCATGGGCTTTAACGACATCGCCGACGCGCGCCGCTTCTGCTCGGCCCTCGTGGCCGAAAACGCGGATTGCATCCCGGTGGTGATGCGCTGATGCGCCCCTTCGGGGCCACGATCCTCGACGCGACGGGCCATCGGCTCAGCGGCGAGGAAAAGGCGTTCTTTCGGGACGTGCGGCCCTTTGGCTTTATCCTCTTCGCCCGCAACATCGACAGCCCCGACCAGCTGCGCGCGCTCTGCGAAGAGATGCGCGAGGCGGCAGGGCATGAGGCCGTCATCACCATCGACCAAGAAGGCGGCCGCGTGCAGCGCATGCGCGCGCCGCATTGGCGCGATTGGATGCCGCCGATGGACCTCGCCGCCCGCGCCGGCGATCAGGCGCGCCGGGCCTTTTACCTGATGTACCGGATCGTCGCCCATGAGCTGCACAGCGTCGGGATCGACAGCAACTGCGCCCCGCTGATCGATGTGGCCGGGCCAAACACGCACCGTTTCCTGCGCAATCGCTGCTATGGCGAAACGCCGGGGCAGGTGGCCGAGATTGGCCGCGCCGTGGCCGATGCGCTGCTGGCCGGAGGGGTCTTGCCAGTGATGAAACACATGCCCGGCCATGGCCGCGCGACGCTTGACAGCCACCATGATCTGCCCCGCGTCGCGGCCCGCCGGATCGATCTGGAGGCGGTCGATTTCGCCCCCTTCCGCAGCCTGCGCGACCTGTCGATGGGGATGACGGCGCATCTGGTCTATGACGCGCTGGACGACGACGCCCCGGCGACCCTCTCGCCCGAGGTAGTGCGGCTGATCCGCGAAGAGATCGGCTTCGACAACCTCGTGATGACCGATGACATTTCGATGAAAGCGCTACAAATGACCCCGGCGGAGAGCACCCGCGCGGCCCTTGCGGCAGGCTGTGACGTGGCACTTTTCTGCAACGGCCCGCTTGAAGAGCGCCGCGCGGTGGCCGAAGCGGCGGGTGAGATGACCCCCGCCGCCCAGACCCGCGCCCTGCGGGCCATGGATGCGCGGCAAACCCCCGATGACGTTGACATCGACGCCCTCAGCGCCCAGCTTGAGGCGCTTCTGGGCGGGACATTGCATGGCTGACACGACATTTCAGGAAGACCGGGGCGGGGCAGGCAGCACCGTGGCCGACCGGCTGGCCGCCGAAGCCTTCATCATTGACGTCGAAGGCTATGAAGGACCGCTCGACCTGCTGCTGTCGCTCAGCCGCACGCAAAAGGTCGATCTGCGCAAGATCTCGGTGCTCCAACTGGCGCGGCAGTATCTGGCCTTTGTCGACCGCGCCAAGGAGCTGCGGTTGGAACTGGCGGCGGATTACCTCGTCATGGCCGCTTGGTTGGCTTTCCTCAAGTCGCGTCTGCTGCTGCCGCCGGACCCGACCGAAGAGGGCCCATCGGGCGAAGAAATGGCGGCGCATCTGGCGTTCCAACTGGAACGTTTGCAAGCCATGCGCGACGCCGCCGCGCGTCTGATGGCGCGCGATCAGCTTGGCCGGGACTTCTTTGCCCGGGGCCAGACTCAAGAGATCACCAGTGTCAAAAAGGTCACCTATACCGCGACCCTGCTGGACCTGATGCAGGGCTACGCGCGCACCCGCACGCGTGAGGATTTTCGCCCTTTCGTGATGGACCGCGACAAGGTCTTCACCATGGAAGAGGCGCTAGAACGGATGCGCGGGCTGATCGGCTATGCGGGCGATTGGGGCGATCTGAACAGCTACCTGCCCGAAGGGTGGGAAAGCGATCCGGAGCGCCGCCGCTCGGCCACGGCGGCGACCTTTGCCGCCTCTTTGCAACTGGTCAAAGAGGGGCATATGGAGATCCGCCAAAAAGAGATCTTCGCCCCCATCCAACTGCGCAAGAAGGATTGATGCGTGCCGGAAGAGATTGAAACAAAAGAAAAGAAACTGTTCGACGCGCCCTCGCTCGCCGAACAGGAGCGTATGATCGAAGCCGTGCTTTTCGCCAGTTCCGAGCCGATTACCCTGCGTGAACTCGAAGCGCGGCTGCCGCGCGGCTCGGACGTGGGCGAGGCGATGGCCTTTCTGCGACACCGGTATCAGGGGCGCGGCGTGCAGGTGATGAAAGTTGGCGATGCCTATGCCTTTCGCACCGCGCCCGACCTTGGCTTTCTGATGCACCGCGAGACGGTCGAGACCCGCAAGCTCAGCCGCGCGGCGATCGAGACTTTGGCGATCATCGCCTATCACCAGCCCGTCACCCGCGCCGAGATCGAAGAGATTCGCGGCGTATCGGTATCGCGCGGAACGGTCGACCAGTTGCTCGAGATGGCGTGGATCCGCTTTGGCCGCCGCAAGATGACCCCGGGCCGTCCGGTCACCTTTGTCGTCACGCAGGAGTTTCTGGATCACTTCGGTCTGGAAAGCGCGCGGGATCTGCCGGGGCTGAAAGAACTGCGCTCTGCCGGATTGCTGGAGAACCGTCCGCCCGCCGGTCTGCTCCCCTCTGTGGGCGATGGCGAAGACGAGCCGGAAGCGACCGAAGGGCAGAGCGAGCTGTTCGAGGATTGATCGGCGGCGCGCCGCGCACTTACGCGGCGCGGAAATGCTTCGACAGTTTCAGCCCCTGACCTTGGTAGTTCGACGCGATGTCGGCGCCGTAAAGCTGGCTGGGGATCTGCGCCATATGCTCATAGACCAAACGGCCCACGACCTGCCCATGCTCCAGCACGAAGGGCGCCTCGTGACAGCGCACTTCAAGCACCCCACGTGAGCCTGCGCCGCCTGCCTCGGCATGACCGAAGCCCGGATCGAAGAAGCCCGCGTAATGCACGCGGAACTCTCCGACCATCGCCAAATAGGGCGCCATTTCAGCGGCATAGGCCGGCGGGATCGTCACCGCTTCGCGGCTGACAAGGATATAGAACGCGCCGGGGTCGAGGATGATCTGACCGTTGGTGCTATGCACCTCTTCCCAATATGCGGCGGGGTCGTAGTGGCCAATCTTGTCGAGGTCGATCACCCCGGTATGCGGCTTTGCGCGGTAGCCGACGAGGCTGGTGCCGGGCAGCCGCAGATCGACGGAGAAGCCCAAGCCCTCGTCGATCACGGCGGTCCCATCCACCAGCGGCGTCTTGGCATGCAGCGCGCGCAGCGCGTCGTCGTCGAGGGTCGCATCCCCACTGCCGAAACGAACCTGATTGAGCCGCATCCCGGGCCGTACCAGCACCGAGAAAGAGCGCGGGCAAATCTCGGCATAGAGCGGGCCGGTGTAGCCCGGCGCAATGCGGTCGAATTCGGTGCCGCCATCGGTGATGGTGCGGGTCAACAGGTCGAGCCGCCCGGTTGAGCTTTTCGCATTCGCGACGGCAGAGACGCCCTCGGGCAGCGCCAGCCGCTCCATCAGCGGCACCACATAGACGCAACCCTTTTCCAGCACGGCCCCTTCGCTGAGGTCGACGCGGTGCATCTCGAACTCCGTCAGACGATCCGAAACCTTGGCCCCATGCCCGGCAAGGAAAGACGCGCGGACGCGATAGGCGACGTTGCCGAGGCGAAGGTCAAGACTGGCGGGCTGGATCTGGGCAGAGGTGACCGCGGGATCGGCGGCAATGGCGCCGCTTTCGATCATCGCTGCAATCTGCTGGTTGGGGAGCACCCCGTTCATCGCATTGGGCATCGGGCGCGGCCTTCTTAAATGACAAACGCCCGCGCGTTAGCGGCGCGGGCGTTTTGTTGTAGTCGGTTGGTCGGGCTAGCAGGACTCGAACCTGCGACCTTCCGTCCCCCAGACGGACGCGCTACCAGGCTGCGCCATAGCCCGACTACGTGGGCTTCATACCCGATCTCGCAGGGGGTGCAAGAGGGAATTGCCAATCTTTTCATCGCGATTAGAAATTTGTTTCCGCGCCGGCATCGGCGGCCATGCGCGCGCGCAATTCGGCCAGATCCAGCAGCAGACCGGCGACCTGCGGTTGCACGTCACGGGGCAGACGATGGACGCGGGCGCCTACGCTCAGCAGCCCAGGCCGGGCGGGGAAATCGGCTTCGGGGGTGAAATCGGGCAGGTTGATGATCGCGGGTTTCGGTGTGTCGTCTTCGGGGGCTTCCGCCTTGGCCTCAGCAGGGGCGGATGAAGACTTTGCGGTCTCTTCGGGCTCAACCGCCAGCGGGCGCTTGAGGAACTCAGGGAGGCCGGGCTCAGACGCAGATTCCGGCTTGGGCTCCTCTAGAGTCTCATCTTCGGACGCAGGGAGTTGCGGCGCATCGGGTGTGGCGCTGTCAGAGGGAGCCAGCGGATCGGGGGTGGCCCGTGGGTGATCGTCGGCGGGGGGCACTGGCGAGGGGCGTTGTGCTGTCGCGGGGGCGGGCTCTTCTACCTCCGCCGCGCTCTCCTGCGGGGTATCAACCGGCTCGGCCGTCTCCGCGCTCCCCTCATCCCCGCGCGCTTCCGTCTTCGCGCCGAAATTCAGAACCACACCGGTCTCTGGCCGGATAATGTCCGGTTTGCGCGCAGGGCGCGGCTCCACGAAGTCCAACTCGTCAAGCGGGGCGGAGAGGGCGGAGACATGGGTCATCCCTTCCTCACGCAGGATCTTCTGAACGCCTTTGATGGTCAGCCCATCGTCATGCAGCAACTTCTTGATCCCACCCAGCAGCAGCATATCGGCAGGGCGGTAATAACGCCGCCCGCCCGCCCGTTTGATGGGTTTCACTTGGGTAAACTTACTCTCCCAAAACCGCAGAACATGGGCTTGGATACCGAGCCAGTCAGCGACTTCGGAGATGGTGCGAAAAGCGTCCGGCGATTTGACCATGGGTCAGGACTTGTTGCCTTCGGCAACCCGGTCTTTCATCAGATGCGAGGGGCGGAAGGTCAGCACCCGGCGTGGGTTGATCGGAACCTCTTCGCCAGTTTTCGGATTGCGGCCCACACGCGCGGTCTTGTCGCGGACCGAGAAAGTACCGAAAGAGGAAATCTTGACCTGTTCCCCATCGACCAGAGCGTCGGACATATGCTCTAGCACGGCTTCGACCAGCTGAGCACTCTCATTGCGAGAAAGACCGACCTCACGAAATACAGCTTCGCTTAAATCCATGCGCGTCAATGTCTTGTTCGGCATTATATCCCCCATGCTTTCCAATAGCATATGCTGCTCAGATTTTTAGAGTCAACATCAATGCCCGGATCGAGCACGATTCGGCAGAGATTTTCCGCGTTAGCTCAGGGACTTACCAGCGCAGGACGACAGAGCCCCACGCCAGACCACCGCCGATGGCTTCGGTGACGATCAGATCGCCCTTGTTGATCTGACCACGCTCACGGCCCACCGACAGCGCCAGTGGGATCGAAGCGGCAGAGGTGTTGCCATGGTCCTGCACGGTCACGACAACGCGTTCCATCGGCAGGTTCAGTTTCTTGGCGGTGCCTTGGATAATCCGGATATTGGCCTGATGCGGCACGATCCAATCCACATCCTCGGCGCTGACACCCGCGCGCTCCATGGCGGTATTGGCGGTCGCGGCGAGTTTTTCGACCGCATGGCGGAACACCTGATTGCCCTGCATTCGCAGATAGCCCGTGGTGCCGGTGCTGACTCCGCCATCGACGTAGAGCAACTCGCGGTAGCGCCCGTCGGAATTCAGGTCAGTCGCGAGGATCCCGCGATCCTCGGGCGTGCCTTGCCCCTCTTGCGCCTCAAGCAGCAGCGCGCCCGCGCCGTCACCAAAAAGCACACAGGTCGACCGGTCGGTCCAGTCCATGATGCGGCTGAAAGTCTCGGCCCCGATCACCAGCACATTGCGCGCCTGACCGGAGACGATAAGCGCATTGGCGTTTGCCAGCGCATAGACGAAACCCGCGCAAACCGCCTGCACGTCAAAAGCGAAACCGCTGGTCATGCCCAATTCGGCCTGCACCATGGTCGCAGCCGAGGGGAAGGTCAGATCGGGGGTGGAGGTGGCCACGACGATCGCGTCAACCTCCGAGACATCGCGCCCCGCGTCTTCGAGTGCGCGGCGCGCGGCGGCGCTGGCCATGGAAGAGGTCGTTTCACCTTCGGCGGCGAAGTGGCGGCGTTCGATGCCCGAGCGCGAGCGGATCCATTCGTCATTCGTGTCGAGGGTCGCTTCAAATTCGGCATTTTCCACGACACGGGCGGGCAGGTAGTGGCCACAACCAGTGACAACGGCGCGCAGGCTCATTTGACGGACTCCTCAGCTGGCAGCGTCGCGGCGACGCGAGCGGCTAGCTTGTCATTGAATTTATTCTGCGACAACTGCGCGGCGAGTTTGATCGCAGCGGAGATGCCGGTCGCATCGGCGGAGCCGTGCGACTTTACCACCGTGCCGTTCAGGCCCAGAAACACGCCGCCGTTTACGCGGCGCGGATCGATCTTTTTGCTGAGGCGGCGCAGAGAGGTATAGGCCAGCAGCGAGGCGAGCCGCGACAGGGGCGAGTATTTGAATGCTTCGCGCAGGCGGTTGCCGATCATGCTGGCTGTGCCTTCGCCGGTCTTGATCGCCACATTGCCGGTGAACCCATCGGTCACGATGACATCGGCGCGGTTACCCGAGATATCGCCGCCCTCGACGAAACCGACGAATTCGAACCCGGTGGCATCGCCTTGGGCGCGAATCAAATCATAGGCTTCTTTGAGTTCGGTGCGGCCCTTATGCTCTTCGGTGCCGACATTCAGCAGGCCCACACGGGGGCGCTGCAAATCCATGCCGTTGCGGGCGTAGGAGGTGCCCATGAGCGCGAAGCGCAACAGATCGTCGGCATCGGCGCGCACATCGGCGCCCACGTCGAGCATCACGTTGAAGCCCTGCGGGTTGGAAGAGGGGTAGAGCACGGCAATTGCAGGGCGATTCACGCCTGGCAATTTGCGCAGTCGGATCATCGACATCGCCATCAGCGCGCCGGTATTGCCGCAAGAGACAGCCACAGCCGCCTCTCCGCTGCGCACGGATTCGATGGCGGACCACATGGAACTGTCCTTGCCGGTGCGCACGACTTGGCTGGGCTTGTCGTTCATCGTGACGACATCCGTGGCGTGACGTATCTCGCAACGGCCCGACAATTCACCACGTTTGGCGATCAATGGCTCCAACTGGTCACGCGGACCATGCAGAATGAAACCGATATCGGGATTTGCTGTCGCGGAAAGCGCACACCCGGCAACAACTGCTGCCGGGCCTTCGTCACCCCCCATCGCGTCGACCGAGATCAGGGTGTGTCCGGCTTTCGCGTTGGGGTGATCGGGCTGGGCCGTCATCAGTGCGAATGCCTCACTGCCTAAGAGAAAACCTTAAAAACTACCGCAGCTTATGCTGCGTCGTCTTCCAGGTCCACTTCTTCGGTCAGGGCGACAACTTCGGCGTCGTCATAGTGACCGCAAGCCGCGCAGATGTGGTGGGGGCGCTTCAGCTCACCGCAGTTCGAACATTCGTTCGGGTTCGCCGCAGAGAGCGAATCGTGGGCGCGGCGGTTGTTGCGGCGGGATTTGGATACTTTATTCTGTTGGACAGCCATGTCTGGTGCCTTTGCCTTCGGGGTTGCTGACTTGGCAAAGCAGGCCGCAACCGTGTTTCAATTCGGACCCCGTTTCGGGCGTGACGACGCTTTAGGGCCGCAGCCGCGCAATGTCCAACCTTAATTCGGGTGAGGGCGGCAAAATAACGCGAAACCGGCACGATGCAAGCGCGAATTTCCGCGGTTTTCCGCTTGTTTCCTTAGGTTTCGTCTTTCTTCAGCGCATCGCGCAGCGCGCCCAAGCCCGCAAAGGGCCGCGCGTCTTCGTCGGTCATCGGCTTTTGACCCGGTTCGGCATGGACCATCTGGCCCAGTTCCGCATCGCCCTTGCGGGGATATTCCGGCACCTCCAGCGCCAGCGCCTCGATCATGACCTGCGCGGGGTCGATCCATTGGCCCAAAGGCTCTGTCGTATCGTCCTCGGGCATCTCAACCTCCTCTTCTTCGGGGAGTTCGAAATCATGGATGAAGCGGCGGGTGATATCGGCGTCGATCCGCGTGGTCACCGGCTCGAGCGTCACCACGCAGGGCTGCACCACAGTTGCGCCGAGTTTCCCGTCAAGCTGCCAGTCCTGCTTGCCGAGCGGTTTGATGCTGCCCGAAAAGCTGAGTTTGCGCAGGGCCGAAAGGTCCAGCTCCTCGGCAATCTGCGCCAGCGCTTCTGCTTCAGGGCGCAGCGCGAAGGCGTTCGGCTCCGTCTGAGACAGGTCCGCGACCCGAAGAGCGGTGGGCGTAGGTGATTTGCGCGACATGAGATCCGACTTTCGTTTCTTGTACACTTGGGGTGCCTTGGTGTATGCGAAATAAAAGCCATAATCCGTCAGGGCAAGAGGGCAGACCAAATGCGCAAAACCAAACAGACCGGCAAGACGTACCTCCGGATCGCGGGTATGGGCCTTGCACTGCTTTTGACCGCCTGCAGCCCGCAGTATGAGAACCACGGCTATGTGCCGCCGCAAGACCAGCTTGAGCAGGTCGTCGTGGGCAGCGATACCAAGGAAAGCGTCGCGCAGAAGATCGGTGTGCCCACTGTTTCGGGTGTTTTGAGCGATGATAGTTACTATTACGTTAAGATGCGCAAACGCGCGCTCGGCTTTATGGCCCCGAAAGAGATCGAGCGTGAGGTCGTGACCGTCAGCTTCAACGAGGCCGGTGTGGTGTCGAATGTCGAACGCTTCGGGCTTGAGCGCGGGCAGGTCGTGCCGCTGTCGCGTCGCGTGACGACATCGCCGGTGGCCGACAACACCTTCCTGCGCCAGCTTCTGGGCAACCTTGGCCGCTTCAGCCCGTCGGCCTTCGGCAGCTAAGTTCCTCTTGCCATGCCCTGGCAGCGGGGCAGGGCCGCGGATAAGCGAAGGCGACCTCGCAGATGACCCAAGCGCCCCCGGGCCGATATCTGACGCGCGAAGCCCTCACGCCCGGGGACATCACCCGGGCGCAGGCGCTGCGGACGCAGTGTTTTCAGACCGGGACCGCCGACCGCGATGCATTCGACGCG
This sequence comes from Sulfitobacter sp. 1A12157, assembly GCF_043557345.1. NCBI lineage: Bacteria > Pseudomonadati > Pseudomonadota > Alphaproteobacteria > Rhodobacterales > Roseobacteraceae > Sulfitobacter > Sulfitobacter sp. 1A12157. Next base: position 117,484 of record NZ_JBIFFV010000003.1, on the reverse strand, counting down.
GCCGCACGACATTTTCTGATAGAGGATCGCGACAGCGGCACATTGGTCTGTTGCTTTCGCCTGACGCGGTTTCAAGGCGCGGAACTGGCCCAAAGCTATGCCGCGCAGTTTTACGATCTGAGCCGTCTCGAAAACATGAAAGGCACCCTGCTGGAACTGGGCCGCTTTTGCATCCACCCAGTGTGGCAAGACCCCGACATTCAACGCCTCGCTTGGGGGCAATTGGCGCGGGAAGTCGATGACATTGGGGCGGCGCTTTTGTTTGGTTGCTCGTCCTTCGCGGGCACCGATCCGACCCGCTACCGCGATGCCTTTGCCCTTTTGAAACAGCAGCATCTTGCCCCCGCGGGGTGGCGTCCCGGCATTAGGGCGGCTGAAGTCCACCCCTATGCCCGCGACAGCCGCAGCCCCGACCACCGGCGCGCGCGCCAGCAAATCCCGCCGTTGCTGCGCAGCTATCTGGCGATGGGGGGCTGGGTCAGCGACCACGCGGTGATCGACCGCCAGATGGGCACGCTGCATGTCTTTACCGGGTTGGAGATCGCCGCGATCCCGCCCAACCGCGCGCGGCTTTTGCGGGCGCTGGCCTAGCGCGCTCACGCCTTTGGACATTGACCTTGCCCGCGCCGAAAGATAGCTGGCAGACATGGCACGCGCACCCCTTTTACAACTCACCGACATTTCGCTGACCTTTGGCGGCGATCCTGTTTTCGAAGACCTCTCCCTCGTGGTTCAGACCGGCGATCGGTTGGCCTTGGTGGGCCGCAACGGCTCGGGCAAATCGACGCTGATGAAGGTCATGGCCGGGCTGGTGGAGCCCGACAGCGGGGCGGTCGTGGCCGGGCCCGGCGTCTCGGTCGGCTATATGGAGCAGGAGCCGGACCTCTCGGGGTTTGAGACGCTTGGCGACTTCGCCGCTCATGGGCTTGATCCGGGCGAGATGTATAAGGTGGAACGCGCAGGCGAGGGGCTGAAGTTTGACCCCGCGCGCCCTGTGGCCACCGCATCGGGCGGGGAGCGTCGCCGCGCGGCGCTGGCCCGGCTGATGGCCGAAGAGCCGGAGCTGATGCTGCTGGACGAGCCGACCAACCATCTCGACATCGAAGCGATCGCATGGCTCGAATCCGAGCTAAAGGGCACCCGCACCGCCTTTGTCATCATCAGCCACGACCGTGCCTTCCTGCGCGAACTGACCCGCGCGACCCTCTGGGTCGACCGCGGCAGCGTCCGCCGTCAGGACATCGGTTTCGAGGGCTTCGAGGCCTGGCGCGATCAGGTCTGGGAAGAAGAGGACATGCAGCGCCACAAGCTGAACCGCAAGATCAAGGCCGAGGCGCGGTGGGCGGTCGAGGGCATCTCGGCCCGGCGCAAACGCAATCAGGGCCGGGTGCGCGCGCTTCAGGAGTTGCGCGCCGAACGCTCGGCGCAGATCAAGCGGCAAGGCACGGCGGCCATGGCGCTGGAGGCCGGGCCGAAGTCGGGCCGCAAGGTGATCGAAGCGAGCGGCATCGCCAAGAAATTCGGCGACAAACAGATCCTGCGCGATTTCTCGATCACCGTACAGCGCGGCGATCGGATCGCGCTGGTCGGGCCAAACGGCGTGGGCAAGACCACGTTGCTGAACATGCTGATCGGCAAGGAAGAACCCGACGCGGGCGAGATCAAACTGGGCACCAATCTGGAACTCGCGCTGTTCGATCAGGCGCGTGCGCAGCTTGACGGCGACATGACCCTTTGGGACAGCCTCACCGGCGATCCTGAAATGCGTGTCTCGGGCAAGGCCGATCAGGTGCTGGTGCGCGGTCAGCCGAAACATGTGGTCGGCTACCTCAAGGAATTCCTCTTTGACGAAGCACAGGCCCGCGCCCCGGTCCGTTCGCTTTCGGGCGGCGAAAAGGCGCGGCTGCTCTTGGCCAAGATCATGGCGCGCTCCTCGAACCTTCTGGTGCTCGACGAGCCGACGAACGATCTCGACGTCGAGACGCTCGACCTCATGCAGGAACTCCTGGGCACCTATGACGGCACCGTGCTGCTGGTCAGCCACGACCGTGACTTCCTCGACCGCGTGGCGGCGACCACCATCGCGATGGAAGGCGATGGCCGCGCCACCGTCTATGCGGGCGGCTGGTCGGATTATCTGGCACAGCGCGGGCAGGATGATTTTGCACAGAGTGTAGCAAAATCCAAGCCGAGCAAGGCCGAGCCGAAAGCGGAGAAAAAGCAATCCGCGGGCGGTCTCAGCTTTACCGAAAAGCACCGGCTCGAAGCCTTGCCCGCTGAAATCGAGCGGTTGGAGGCCGAGATCGGTAAGCTTGAGGAACTGCTCAGCGATGCGGAGCTTTTTACCCGTGAGCCGGTAAAATTTCAGAAAGCCACCGATGCGCTGGTGCAGCGGCATGAAAAGCTCTCTAACGCCGAAGAAGAGTGGATGGCGCTGGAGGAAAAGGCGCAGGGCTAACGCCGCGCCTGTGCCAAAGCGATCTGCGGGTGGTAGCCGTTGCGAAAGGCTGCGACGACGCTCGGCGGGGTGAGGAGGGTGACGCGGCCCTGCGGGCGCCGCCGCGCGGCCCCATAGCCCTCCGGCGCATAGGGGTGAAGGGCATCGCCGCGAAGGACGCCGCTCTGGCCGTCGTGATCCAAAACGAAACTGCCGTCGGGCAGATCGGCCGCTTCTACATCCACATGGCGGCGCTGACGAAAAACGCGCGGCATGGCGCGTTCGGCGTGCAATTGACGGTCGAGTTCCGCGGCGGGGCCGGGGAGGTCGCAACACGCGCGAAACCGCCGATAATCCGCAGCACGGCATTCCGCGCAGGGGCGGTGACCGGCGGCAAAGGCCACGGCCTCATCAAGAAAAAACAGCTCGGTATAGTGGCGGGGGGCCATCAGCTTGCGGCGGCGCCCCTTGAAGCTGGGCCGACAGCAGACCCAATTCTGATGCGCCCAACGGCGTTTGGGGTGCAGGCCGTTTTCGTCATGCAGGATGCCACGGTTGCCCATGAAGCTGCCCCGCGCCGGGTGGGCGATGATCTCCCCATCAGGTTGCACGCGGTTTTGCAGCGGCATCAACGCATCCTGAGCGCGCCGTCGAGGCGGATGACCTCGCCGTTGAGATAGCCCATTTCGACGATGAACCCGGCCAGCCGCCCGTATTCAGACGGATCGCCAAGGCGCGGCGGGTTGGGCACATCCTTGGCCAATTCGGCCTGCACCTCTTCCGGCAGCCCGGCCAGCATCGGTGTTTTGAAAATACCCGGCGCGATGGTCATCACGCGAATCCCCTCCTTGGCCAGATCGCGCGCCATCGGCAGGGTCATGCCCACGATCCCACCCTTGGAGGCCGCATAGGCGGCTTGGCCCTTTTGCCCGTCGAAAGCGGCGATGGAGGCGGTGTTGATGATCACCCCGCGCGCGCCGTCGTCTTCGGGGGTGTTCTTGGCCATGGCCACCGCCGCGAGCCGTGCCACGTTGAAGCTGCCGACGAGGTTGATGTCGATGGTGCGCTGAAAGGCGTCAAGCGGATGTGGCCCGTCGCGGCCCGTGGTTTTGATCCCAAGTGCGATGCCCGCGCAATTCACCGCCGCGGTGATCCAGCCCATCTTTTCTTGGGCATAGTCCACCGCTTCCTGCACCGAGGTCTCATCCGTTACATCGGTCAAAACGTAGTGGCCGCCGATCTCTTTCGCGATGGCTTCGCCCCGGGTGGCGTCACGGTCCAACAGGGTGACCTGCGCACCCTGCGATGCGAAATAACGCGCCGTGGCTTCGCCAAGCCCCGATGCGCCCCCGGTAACGATGGCGGCTGTACTGTCTAGTTTCATGATGGCTCCCCCCCGATATGAACACTTGTTCAGTTCAACACGAAGTTTCACCCCATGCAAGGGATGGCGTCACGGTTGGAGTGCGGCTGCGCCAGGGAAGACGGGGCAGACCGCAGCCCGCCCCGTGAGAGTTCAGCCGACCTGCACCAGCGCGTGGCGCTTCTTGCCCGCGCTGAGTTTGACCGGAGAGGACAGCGCGCCTGCGTCCAGCATCAGGCCCGCATCCGTGAGCGGCCTGTCGTCAATCCGCGCGCCGTTCTCGGCGATCAGACGCTTGGCCTCCTTGCCAGATCCGGCAAGCCCCGATTTCACCAGCAATTGCACGATGGAAACCCCATCGCCCACATCCGCCGCCGACAGGGTCAGGGTAGGCAGGTCATCGCCCACGCCGCCTTTTTCAAAGACTTCGCGCGCGGTGGCTTCGGCGGTGCGGGCGGCCTCTACCCCGTGGAGCAGACCGGTGACCTCATTGGCCAGACGCACCTTCGCCTCGTTGATCTCAGACCCGGCCAGCGCGCCCAGACGGTCGCATTCCTCGACCGGCAGCTCGGTGTAGAGCTTGAGGAAACGGCCCACGTCGGCATCGGTGCAATTGCGCCAGAACTGCCAGAACTCATACGGGCTCAGCATATCGCCATTCAGCCAGACCGCACCGCCCGCCGATTTGCCCATCTTCTTGCCATCGCTGGTGGTCAAGAGCGGCGAGGTCAGGCCGTACACCTCGCCGTCGATCACCCGGCGCGTCAGGTCGATGCCGTTGACGATATTGCCCCATTGATCCGAGCCGCCCATCTGGAGAATGCAGCCATAGCGGCGGTGCAGTTCCATAAAGTCATAGGCTTGGAGAATCATGTAGTTGAACTCGAGGAAAGACAGCGATTGCTCGCGGTCCAGCCGCGATTTCACGCTCTCAAAGCTCAGCATCCGGTTGATCGAGAAATGCCGCCCGATGTCGCGCAGGAAGTCGAGGTAGTTCAACCCGTCGAGCCATTCCGCGTTGTTCAGCATCAGGGCGCCAGTCTCACCCTCGCCGTAGTCGAGGTATCGGGCAAAGACCTGACGGATGCCTTCGATATTGTCGTCGATCGCCTCGGGCGTCAGCAGCGGGCGCTCGTCCGAGCGGAAGGATGGATCGCCCACCTTGGTCGTACCGCCGCCCATCAGGGTGATCGGCTTGCCGCCGCATTTCTGCAACCAGCGCAGCATCATGATATTGACCAGATGCCCCACATGCAGCGATTTGGCCGTGGCGTCATAGCCCACATAGGCCGGGGCCGCGCCTTGTCGCAGGGCTTCGTCCAACCCCTGATAATCGGTGCAATCGGCCAGAAAGCCGCGCTGCATCATCGTGTGGATGAACTCCGATTTGGGATGGTATGTCATGGTGACTTGCCTCAAAACTGTATTGCGGGGCAATCTATATGCGCACGAGCGGCAAAGGAAAAGGCCATGAATAGGGCCAAGCACAGGCAAGATGCCGGAACCGATGTGGTGACGGCTTTGGGAATGATGTCGGGCACCTCTTTGGATGGGGTGGACGCCGCGATTTTGCGCACCGATGGGCATGACATCACAAGCTTTGGCCGCAGCGCCTATCGCAGCTATTCCGCCGAAGAGCGGCGGCTGATCGCCGCGGGCTTCGGCAAGTGGCACGGGGCCGAGGTCGAGACGGCCGCCAAGGCGGTTGAGGCTGCGCATCTGGCGCTCTTGACCGATCTGCTGAAAGATACGCCTGAGGTCGACCTCATCGGTTTTCACGGCCAAACGCTGGCCCATGCCCCGCGCCTGCAGGGCACGCTGCAGGTCGGAGACGGGGCGCTATTGGCCCGAGAGATTGGCCTGCCCGTGGTCTGGGATTTTCGCAGCGCCGATGTTGAACTGGGTGGTGAGGGCGCACCGCTGGCGCCGTTCTTTCACCACGCCTGCGCGCGCTACGCCGGGCGCAAAGGGCCGGTGGCCTTCCTGAACCTTGGCGGCGTGGGCAACCTCACATGGGTCGACCCGCGCGTGACCCGCCCGGAGGAGGAGGGTGCCTTGCTGGCCTTCGACACTGGCCCCGCCAATGCGCCGATCAACGATTTGATGCAGACCCGGCTTGGCCAAGACTATGACGAAGGCGGCAAGCTGGCTGCGCGGGGCAGGGTGGAGCAGGGCGCCTTGGAACTGTTTCTGGCCGAGCCTTACTTCGCGCGCATGCCCCCCAAATCCCTCGATCGGAATGATTTCGCCGAGATGGTGGCCCTTGTCGGAGAGCTGTCCGACGCTGACGCCTGCGCGACCCTCACCGCCATGTGCGCGGCTGGCGTGGCCGAGGCGATGCAGCATTGTCCAGCCCCGCCCGAACGCGTCTTTGTGACGGGCGGCGGGCGGCATAATCCGGTGCTGATGCGAATGCTGGATGTCAGCCTCGACTGCCCCGTCGCCCCGGTGGAGGAGATCGGGCTTGATGGCGATATGCTGGAGGCGCAGGCCTTTGCCTATCTGGCAGTACGTGTGGCGCGCGGGCTGCCCACCTCTTGCCCCGGTACGACCGGCGTCCGCGCTGCGGTCGGCGGGGGCACCGTGAGCCGCAGCTAAGGCGCGCGGCCCGAAACCCGAATTTGACGAAAATTTACCGGCGCGGGCATATCAAGGCGCGATCGTGCAGCCGCTATGCCGCCCTATTGGCAATCGCGCCCACTTATTAACAAAATTACAAAAAATTGAGCTTCGGCGCAATTTTCTTTAAACCTGCGCGCAATTTCCCGCGTAGGTTCACTGTGGGGGCCAAGGGTCGAAGGCATTCGACCGGCTTAGAGAAGGAGATTCAATATGACTATCTTTCACACAGATGCTTTCAAAAACAGCCTTGCTGTCACGGCAGTGACGCTCATGCTCGCGCCCGCCGCGCAGGCCGAAATTGGCCTCGGGGTCGGGGTCAGCGTCGGGGGCCACGGCGGCCACGGCGGCAGTGACGGCATCGGCGCCGGAGTTGGTGCTTCGGTCGGTGGCAGTGGCGGCATCGGGGCCGGGGTAGGTGCCTCGGTCGGCGGTGACGACGGTGTGAACGCGGGCGTCGGCGCCACGGTGGGCGGCGGTAGCGGTCTGGGCGCCGGGGCTGGCGTCTCGGTCGGCGGGGGCAGCGGGCACAGCGGAACGGATGACCCCGATAGCACCCCCACCGCGACCGCAGGCCGGGCCACAGTGAATGGCGACAGCAGTGCGACCATCCCAAAGCCGATCAATATCGCGACCCTTGTTGGCGCGCCGGTCTGGAGCAAGGACAGTGTCTTGGTGGGCATGATCGAAGAGGTCGCCCCGGGGCCAAACGGCAAGGTCGACGCGGTGCTGCGCCTCAACGCGGCTCTGGGCACCGACCGGGACATCATCCGCATGCGCATCGCGCCGCGCCTGTCGGACCGTGGGGCGCTGATGCTGGGGTATTCGAAGCAGAAGTTCCTCCAGCTCTTCGCCGGATAAACCGCGCGGAAAGGAAAGACGGGGCGGCAATCTGGCCGCCCCGTTTGCGTTATTCGGCAGGCGCGGTCACATCCCTTAGCGGCATCTCGAAGAAACAGATCGCATCCCGCGTGAAATCCGGCATCGGCTGGTAGGGCCCGCGCTCAACAAACCCAAGCGAGCGATAGAGCGCGCGGGCAGGGGCAAAGCCCACGGAGGTATCGAGATAGACCTTCTCGAACCCATCTTCCCGCGCCTGATCGACAAGGCGCTGACAGATTGCCCGGCCCGCCCCGGTGCCACGGGCAGCACCGGTGACAAAGACGCGTTTGATCTCGCTCTCCGTCTCACTCAGCGCATGGGACATGCCACAGCCCAGGGGGATGCCATCCCGCTCGGCCAAGAGGATGATGCCGCGCGGGCGGGCGTGTTCCTCAGGCAGGCGCGCCATCAGGGCGCTGTATTTCTCTTGGGGGTAGAACGTCTCGACGATCCGCTGCTCGGTCGGGCCAAAGTGGTAGAGAAAGTCGCGATAGGCCCAGCAGAGATCCACCACCGCCGCGAGGTCCGCAGCGGTGGTGACAGGGCGGACAGTGAGCGCCGACATCAGCCGCGCAGGATTGAGCGGCCCGCGTATTGAGCGGTCTCGCTCAGCATTTCCTCGATACGGATCAACTGGTTGTACTTCGCCAGCCTGTCGGAACGCGCCAGCGAGCCGGTTTTGATCTGGCCGCAGTTGGTGGCGACTGCAAGGTCAGCAATCGTGGCGTCTTCGGTCTCGCCCGAGCGGTGCGACATGACGTTGGTGTAGCCCGCGCGATGCGCGATATCGACGGCTTTGAGGGTCTCGGTCAGGGTGCCGATCTGGTTGACCTTGACCAGCATGGAGTTGGCCGCACCGCGCTGGATGCCATCGCTCAGACGCGCAGGATTGGTGACGAAAAGGTCATCGCCCACCAGTTGCACCTTGCCGCCCAAGAGGTCGGTCAGCGCCTTCCAGCCGTCCCAATCGTCTTCGGCCATGCCATCTTCGATGGAGATGATCGGGTAGTCGTTCACCAGCGCCGCGAGGTAGTCGGCGTTCTCTGCGCTGGACAGGGATTTGCCTTCGCCGGAGAGGACATATTTGCCGTCTTTGTAGTATTCCGTCGCCGCGCAATCGAGGGCGAGATACATGTCCTCGCCCGGTTTGTAGCCCGCTTTTTCGATGGACTTCAGAATGAAATCAAGCGCATCGCGCGAGGAGCTGATGTTGGGGGCAAAGCCGCCTTCATCGCCGATCCCGGTCGACAGACCCGCGGCCGAGAGCTCTTTCTTCAGCGTGTGGAACACCTCGGCCCCCATGCGCACGGCTTCGCGGATGTTCTCCGCGGCGACCGGCATGATCATGAATTCCTGAATGTCGATCGGGTTGTCGGCATGTTCGCCGCCGTTGATGATATTCATCATCGGCACCGGCAGCACCCGTGCGGTGGTGCCGCCGATGTAGCGGTAGAGCGGCTGCGCGCAGTAGTCCGCCGCCGCCTTGGCCGCGGCCATCGACACGCCCAAGATCGCGTTGGCGCCAAGGCGGGATTTGTTCTCGGTCCCGTCGAGTTCGATCATCATCTCGTCGATCTCGACCTGTTCTGTCGCTTCGACCCCCACGAGCGCCTCGGCAATCTCGCCATTCACGGCGGCGCAGGCTTCGAGCACGCCTTTGCCCAGATAGCGCGACTTGTCGCCATCACGCCGCTCGTTCGCCTCATAGGCGCCGGTCGAGGCACCGGAGGGGACAGCGGCGCGGCCCATGGTGCCGTCTTCGAGGATAACGTCGACTTCGACCGTCGGGTTGCCCCGGCTGTCGAGGATTTCGCGGGCGTGGATGTCGATGATCGTGCTCATGGGCTTTGTCCTCATGTTCGGGTTTGGGGCGGTTTACCCCGGCAGGCCCGGCTTGGAAAGACCGCGGCGGGGCCGGGGGGTGATTTTGCGTTCGCGCAGCAGGGTATAGACCCCCGAGGCGATGATGATCGCGGCCCCCACCAGCGTCAGCGTATCGGGGGATTCGTCGAAAACCACGATCCCGGCCACCAGCGCAAAGAGCATACGGGTATAGCGGAAGGGGGTGACAAAACTCACCTCGCCCACGCGCATGGCCGCGACGATGGCGTAATAGGCCAGCACGCCGATCCCCATCGCCCCGGCGAGATAGAGCACCTCGGCCCCGCCGGGCATGGCGGCTGGCGTGCCTGCGGTCAGCATCAGGATCAGCCCTGCCGGGACCAGGACGATAAAGGCGAGAAAGCTAAGCTGCATGGAACTGATGCTTTTGGGAACCCTGCGTGTCGCCAAGTCGCGCAAGGCAAGGCCGATGACACCGGCCACGGCGAAAAGCGACAGGGCGTTGAACCCCTCCAGCCCCGGGCGCACGATCAAGAGCACACCAAGGAAGCCCACGATGATCGCGCTCCAGCGCCGCCAGCCGACCGGCTCACCCAGAAACAGCGCCGCACCGAGGGTGACGGCCAGCGGGGTTGCCTGCAAGATGGCCGAGGCCGACGAGAGCGGCGTCAGCACGATGGCGGTAACGAAACAGAGCGTGCCCAGCACTTCGCCGACGGCGCGCAGCAAGATCGGCTGTGTCAGCATATCGGCAGAGAACAGGCGCTTTCCCTGAATGCGCAGGATCACCGCAAAGATCGCTCCGCCGCCCGCGCCCAAAAGCGCAATGATCTGACCGACGGGGAGCGCATCGCTCGTCAGTTTGACGAACATATCCTCGACCGCGAAACCGGCCATGGCCAGCACCATCAGCATCGCACCGCGCAGATTGTCCATGATCACGCCCCTCCATCCCGTGGTATTGCCTGTCGCCCATGAACCTTTTGCGACGAAAGGGCAAGGGTGCGCGATGCGCGCCATGCGTGTGGCACTGGCGCAGGCTCTACCGGAGTGCTAGCCCTACCGCATGAGATGGCCGATCCCCTCGCTCGCCCCGCGCGATACTGTGCTGACCCTTGCGGCCGGGGGCTTTGGCGCGCTGCTGTTCTGGTGGCTGCATGCGCCGGTCTATATGCTGCTTGGCCCGGTGATCGCGGTGAGTGTCTTAGGGCTGATGGGGGTGCGCACGGCGGTCGATCCGCGGCTGCGGGATGCCTGTTTCGTCGTGTTGGGCATCGCCGTGGGGGCGGGGTTCAATCAAGATGCGGTGAACGCCATGCTGCGCTGGCCGCTGGCCTTTGTCTTTATGACCGGTGTGATCTGAGGGATCATGGCGCTCTGCCGTTGGATGCTGGCGCGGTATTTCGGTTTTGACGCGCGCTCCGCGCTTCTGGCCGCGGCTCCTGGGCATCTGAGTTTCGTGATGGCGATTGCCAGCGACAGCGGGTCGGACGTGCCGCGCATCTCGATCACGCAGTCGGTCCGGCTTCTGGCGCTGACCATCGTCGTGCCTTTCGCCGCCCTTGTGATGGGCGTCGACATGACCGGCAATATCGCCCCCGTGGGGGCGGGGATGAGCCTACTTTCGATTCTTGTGATGATCGGCGTCTCTGTCGTCGTGGGGATGATCTTTGCCCGGCTTTCCGTGCCCGCGCCGCTTTTAATGGGGGCGATGGTGGTTTCGGCCCTCGCGCATCTGACCGGGCTGGAGACTGGCGTTCTGCCGGGTTGGCTGACCCTTGCCGCCTATCTGGTGCTGGGCAGCCTCATCGGCACGCGGTTTTCCGGCATCACGCCTGCGCGTCTGGCAAGCGGGCTTGGCGCGGGGCTGGCGATTACCGGCGTGGCGGTGGGGCTGGCGGGCCTTGGCGCGGTGCCGGTGGCCTGGGCGCTTGGGATGCCGCTGGGGCATGTGCTGGTGGCCTTCGCGCCCGGCGGGCTGGAGACGATGATCGCCCTCGGCGCGGTGCTGGCTGTGGTGCCGGGTTTCGTCGCCGCCTGCCACATCATGCGTCTGGTGGTGCTGAGCGTGCTGCTGCCCGCCATGCTTTCCCGCGTGGCGAAGCAAGAGCAGCGCGCCGCCGAGTGATCCGGCGTTAGCTTTTTAGGCGAACCATCAAGCGGTTGCCGTCTTTGCGCGTTTCCAAGGCTTTGAGGTCGGCGGCCAAGGCGCTCAGCTTGCCATGGCCATAGGTGCGGCTGTCGAAATCGGGATGCGCTGCTTGAATGGTCTGGCCGATCTGGCCAAGGTTGTACCAATCGTCTTCGGTGTCGATCTTGTCCATCGCGGCTTTGAACAGGGGCAGGGCATCGCCCACCTTGGCCTTGGCCCGCGCGGGGGTGTCGGGCTCTACCTCGTCGAGGTTTTCGATCAGGATGAAGCGGTTGTAGACGTTGCGCAGCGAATCATGGGTTTTCTTCTCGCCGATGCCGATGACTGTTACCCCATCTTCGCGCAGGCGGTTCACCAGCGCGGTGAAGTCACTATCGGAAGAGACGATCACGATGATGTCGAAGCGGCGGCTGTGGAGAATGTCCATCGCCTGAATGACCAGCCCGATGTCGCTCGCGTTCTTGCCCTTGGTGTTTGCGGTTTCCTGATGCGCCACCAAACCCAACTCGCGGATCGGGGCTTTCCAGCCCTTGAGGTGATCGTTCGACCAATCGCCATAGACCCGGCGCAGGGCGGGCTCTCCAATCGTCGTGACCTCCCGCATGATGGCAGCGGCATGTTTTGCGGGCACGTTGTCGGCGTCGATCAACACGGCCAGCAAAGGGCGGTCACGTTCTGTCATGGGTCATCCTTCTTGATCGGCACACCGTAGAGTTCCATCCGGTGGCCTTGTAATTTGTAACCCAGCTTGCGCGCGATGCGTTCCTGAAGCTCTTCGATTTCCGCGTCGACGAATTCGATGACCTCGCCTGAGTTCACGTCGATGAGGTGATCGTGATGCGCCCGCTGCGCGTCTTCATAGCGCGCCCGACCATCGCCGAACTCCAGCTTGTCAAGGATGCCCGCTTCTTCAAACAGCTTCACCGTGCGGTAGACCGTGGCGATGGAGATGCCGCTGTCGATCACGCTGGCGCGGGTCAGGATCTCTTCGGCATCGGGGTGGTCTTCGCTGTCGTGAATCACCTGCGCGATGACCCGGCGTTGCCCTGTCATGCGCAGGCCCATCGCCTCGCAGCGTTTGATGATCGGGTTGCGCATCGTCTTGCCCTTCGTCCGTCGGACCACGGTCCTAGCATTTTAGCGCCGCCGGACGCCACAGGAATTGACCGCGCCGGTTGACTTTTGCGTCTGCACCGCCCATGTGGGCATCAAGCGAAGCCTTCTGCCGCGTGAGCAGTATCAGCGCCAAGTCCCATGAGGGGCCTCTGGGACGCTGACGACAAGGCCCGCCGATGTTCCCAAAATCACGCGTGGGGCCAAGCGCGACAGACGGGTGTGAGGTATGTGGCCTGCGCCCGCGATCTGGCTTGCGCGACCCCGTGGCGCCTTTTGAGGGGCGCGGCGAAAGAACATGGCGCGCGTTTTCGCGGGCCGGAAAGTGAACGAATGAGCGATTTTGACATGATGGGCCTGCCTGCCAAACTGGTGGCCCGGTTGAACGAGATGGGGCTGAACGAGCCGACCCCGATCCAGAAACAGGCGATCCCCCATGCGCTGAACGGGCGCGACGTGATGGGCCTTGCCCAGACCGGCACCGGCAAGACCGCCGCCTTTGGCGTGCCGCTGTTGGCCCAGATGATGGAGATCGAAGGCCGCCCCGCAGCGCGTTCCGTGCGCGGGCTGGTGCTGGCCCCCACGCGCGAGCTGGCGCAGCAGATCGCCGTGAACCTGCGCGGCTATGCCGAAGGCACGCCAATCAAAGTGGCAATGGTGGTGGGCGGTCAGTCGATCAACACCCAGATCAAACGTCTGGAACGGGGTGTCGATCTGCTGATCGCGACACCGGGCCGTTTGCTTGACCTGCTCGACCGGCGCGCGGTCAAACTCGATACGACGACCTTCCTCGTGCTGGATGAGGCCGACCAGATGCTCGACATGGGCTTCATCCATGACCTGCGCAAGATCTCGAACCTGCTTCCGAAAGAGCGCCAGACGATGCTCTTCTCGGCGACCATGCCCAAGCTGATGAACGAGATCGCCAACAGCTATCTCAACAGCCCGATCCGCATCGAAGTCTCGCCTCCGGGCAAGGCGGCAGACAAGGTCACGCAAGAGGTGCATTTCATCGCCAAGGCCGAGAAGACCGAACTGCTGAAAGAACTTTTGGCCAAGCATAAGGGCGAACGCGCGCTGGTCTTTGGCCGCACGAAACACGGCTCGGAAAAGCTGATGAAGACGCTGGTGAAGGCCGGGTTCGATGCCGCTTCGATCCATGGCAACAAAAGCCAAGGTCAGCGGGACCGCGCGATTGCAGGCTTCAAGGAGGGCGACATCACCGTACTGGTGGCCACCGATGTGGCGGCGCGGGGCTTGGACATTCCGGATGTGAAACACGTCTATAACTTCGACCTGCCGAATGTGCCGGACAACTATGTCCACCGCATTGGCCGGACCGCTCGCGCGGGCAAAGATGGGGCCGCCGTAGCCTTCTGCGCCCCCGATGAGATGGGCGAACTGAAGGCAATCCAAAAGACCATGGGCATTTCGATCCCCGTGGCCTCGGGCCGTCCTTGGGAAGTGATTGATGAGCCAGCGAAACCCAAGGGCCGGGGCCGCAGACGTGGCGGTCGCCCCGGTGGTGGTGGCGGTCGCCCCGGTGGCGGCGGCGGCGGTGGTGAAGGCGCCGGCAAGCCGAGCGGCGGGCGGCGTCGCAGGCGCGGTGGCGGCGGCGGTAAGTCGGGCAGCCAGCAGGCGGCCTGAGCCGGGGCACCTCCCTAAGACAGCGAAATGGCGCGCCCCGGAAAACCGCGGCGCGCCATTGACTTATCCGATCCGGGCGGCGCTTCTGTCTGGATGGAACGCAAATCACATATTGACACATTCGGCGCTGTGGCGCTGGTGCTCTTCGCCCTGAACCTCGGCTTTAACCAGGTCGTCATCAAGGTCAGCACCGGCGGTTTCAACCCGGTCTTTCTGGCCGGCCTGCGCTCTCTCGGGGCGGTGTTTTTGCTGCTGATCTGGATGCGGCTTCGGGGCGTCAGCCTGTCGATCCCGCGCGCCGCCCTATGGGGCGGTCTGGCGGCGGGGCTTTTCTTTACGCTAGAGTTTGTCTGCCTGTTCCTCGCGCTCGATCTCACCACGGTCAGCCGCGCGTCCATCCTGCTTTATTCCATGCCGGTCTGGCTTGGCATCGCCGCGCATCTGTGGCTGCCGGGAGAGCGGCTGAGCGGGGCGCGGCTCATTGGCATGGGGCTGGCCATGGGCGGGGTGGTTCTGGCGCTGAGCGATGGCGGGACCGAGGGCGCGCATTGGCTGGGCGATCTTCTGGCGCTTTTCGCAGCACTCTGCTGGGCGGGCATCGCGCTTTGCGTTCGTGTTACGCCGCTGGCCCAAGTACCGCCCGCGCAGCAACTGATGATGCAGCTGGTGATCTCCGCCCCGATCCTTCTGCTGATTGCGCCGCTCTTTGGCCCGCTGCTGCGCGAGGTGGCTCCGGTGCATCTGGCGGGGCTTGCCTATCAGATCATCGCGGTGGCAAGCTTCGGTTTTCTCGCATGGTTCTGGCTGTTGACGATCTATCCCGCTGCCTCCGTCGCATCGTTTAGCTTCCTGTCGCCGGTCTTTGCCGTGCTTCTGGGCTGGCTGATCCTCTCGGAAGAGGTGGGGCTGAGCATCTGGGCCGCATTGCTGCTGGTGGCGGCGGGGATTTACCTGATTAACCGCAAACCCCGCGGCCACTAGGGTCAGGTGCCGCAGAAGGTCGCCGGGACGATCTCGTCATCGGTGGGCGGGCGCTGAAGCTCGGGGTCCGTCTCGACAAAGGGGGTGGCCAGCGCTTTCATCAGGCGCTTGAACGGGGCCATGTCGCCTGCGACGGCGGCCTCGATCATCTGTTCGATCCGGTGGTTGCGGGGGATCACGGCGGGGTTGGCCGCATTCATCACCGCTTGCGGATCGGGCTCCCCTTCAATCCGCGCGCGCCAGCCTTCGGCCCATCTGTCAAAAGCGTCGCGGTCGGTGAACTGGTCGCGGGCTTGATCTGTGGGAAGCGCGCGGAAGGCATTGGTGAAGTCGGCACCATCCTTTTGCATCAGCCCCAGCAATTCATTGATCAGATCGACATCTTCGGCCCGTGGCGTCGAGATACCAACCTTGGCCGAGAAACGGCGCAGCCATGCGGCTTCGATCAATTCGGGCATGTCATGGACGATCTCGGTGGCCTCTTCGACGGCGCTCTCCTTATCCTCCATCTGCTGCAAAAGCGAGGTGGCAAGCTGCGCCATGTTCCAGACCACGATCTGCGGCTGATTGCCATAGGCATAGCGCCCCTGCCGGTCGATGGAACTGAAGACACGGCCCTGATGGAAGGCATCCATAAAGGCGCAGGGGCCATAGTCGATCGTTTCGCCCGAGATGCTGCAATTGTCGGTGTTCATCACACCGTGGATAAAGCCTAGGGCCATCCATTGCGCCACCAGTTCCGCCTGCGCAGCACAGACCCCGCGCAAAAGGCCAAGCGGGCCATCGGCCTCGGGGTAATGGCGCGCGATGGCATAGTCGGTGAGGGTTTTGAGCGCCTCGGTCTCTCCGCGATGGGCGAAGACCTGAAAGGTGCCGACGCGCAGATGGCTGGCCGCGACGCGGGTCACGATAGCACCGGGCAGAGGCCCGCTTTCGCGCAGGATCGGCTCACCAGCAGCCACTGCGGCCAAGGCGCGGGTGGTGGGCACGCCGAGGGCATGCATCGCCTCGCTCACCAGATATTCGCGCAGCACCGGCCCGACCCATGCGCGGCCATCGCCCATCCGCGAATAGGGCGTGGGGCCAGAGCCTTTCAACTGGATGTCGCGGCGCTGGCCGTCCCGATCGACGACTTCTCCCAGAAGGATCGCCCGGCCATCGCCAAGCTGCGGGTTGAAGTTGCCGAACTGATGCCCGGCGTAAAGCTGCGCCAGAGGATCGGCGCTCTCGGGCACTTCGTTTCCGGCAAAGACCTGCGTGATCTGCGCAGGCTCGGCCCCTTCGATACCCAACGCCGCCGCCAATTCGGCGTTCCATGCCAACAGCTGGGGCGCTTTGACCGGCGTGGGGTTCAGCCGGGTAAAGAACCCCTCGGGCAGGGCGGCATAGCTGTTATCGAAAGGAATACGCATCACAGGGTCCGGGACATAAGCATGTAACTCTCGCGCGGGCGAAAGCCCGCCCGGGTATAGAGTTTCATCGCCGCGGCATTGTCGCGATCCACCTCAAGATGGACGGCCCGCAGCCCGCCCGCCGCCAGCGCACGGGGCAACGCGATCAGCGCCTCCGAGGCGATGCCGCGGCCCCGCACGCCGGGGCGGACGTAGATTTCATCAATGATGGCGTCCAACCCGCCGAATTCAACCGACCAGCCGAAACAGATCACCACATAGCCGATGGGCGCGCGGGGCGGGCCGATCAGATAGGCGGCGCCATGGGGGATGCCGTCCAGCAGCGGGGCCAGCCCCCGGCGGCGCTGTTCATCGCTCATCTCGATGCCCGCTTCGGCATGGAATGCCGTCACCAGCGCGACAAGCTTGTCGAGATGCTCAGGCGCGCCGAGGGTGAGATGTGCGCTCATAGACGGGCCAGCCTTTCGGTGAGCAGGGCAAAGAACCCATCGGCATCAAGGTCGCCTACGAAAAGCGCATTGGGCGCGCGGTCGGTCACGCGCCACCAGTCGGCGACGGTCATGCCCATGGTCAGTTCCGACTGGGTCTCGATCTCGACATTGATATGACGGCCTTGGAAAAGATCGGGGTTGATCAGATAGGCGGTGACGCAAGGGTCATGCAGCGGCGCGCCTTCGGAGCCGTATTTCTCCTTGTCGAACCGCTCGAAGAAATCGGTCATTTCCGCCACGGCGACGCCGACCTTGGTGCCAAGCGCGCGGAAGGCATCGTTGCGCGGTTTGGTAACCAGCGCCTTATGGGTCACGTCAAGCGGCATCACGACGATCGGAATACCGGATTTGCAAACGATATCAGCGGCATGGGGATCGACGTAAATGTTGAATTCCGCCGTGGGCGTGATGTTGCCCCCTTCGAAATAGCCGCCGCCCATGAGCACGATCTCTTGCACCTTTTCGGCGATGTCGGGCGCTTTTTGCAGGGCGGTCGCAATATTGGTCAGCGGACCCAAGGGGCAAAGTGTCACGCTGCCTGCGGGATGGGCACGGAGCTGCTCGATGATGAAATCCACCCCATGCCCCTCGGCCAGTGGCATGGTCGGGTCGGGCAGATCGGGGCCGTCGAGCCCGGTCTTGCCATGCACATGTTCCGCGGTCACCAGATCACGCCCCAGCGGTCGGTCGCAACCGGCAAAGACCTTCACATCACTCCGCCCCGCCAGCTCGCAAACGATGCGCGCGTTTTTCGAGGTCAGATCCAGCGGCACGTTGCCCGCGACACAGGTGATGCCCAGAACCTCGATCTCTTGCGGGCTGGCGAGGGCGAGGAGGATCGCCACGGCGTCGTCCTGTCCGGGGTCGGTGTCGATGATGATTTTACGCGGGGTCATGGGCTTACTTTCGTCAAATTGCTTGGGGCAGAGCCTTGCCGGAGGGGCAGGTCTTTGTCCAGCCGCAGACCCGGCGATTAGCCGCGTTCCGCCAGTTTCACCGTCTCCCACAGCGCGTCCATCTCGGCCAGATCACTGTCCTGCGGGGTTTTGCCCATGGCGGCGAGCCGGGCCTCGACGCCTTCGAACCGGCGGGTGAATTTGGCATTGGCGGCGCGCAAAGCGGCTTCCGGATCCAGCCCCAGATGGCGGCCCAGATTGGCCATGACGAAGAGCAGGTCGCCGTATTCTTCCTCGACCTCGGCTTGGCTCAACTGGTCCTTCGCCTCAACCAGTTCGGCAGCCTCTTCGGTGATCTTGTCGAGCACCTGCGTCGTCTCGGGCCAGTCGAAGCCCACACGCGCCGCGCGTTTCTGAAGCTTCATCGCCCGCAACAGCGCCGGCAGGCCGATCGCCACCCCGTCCAAAGTGCCCCCCTGTGCCTTGCCCGCGCGTTCGGCGGCTTTGATCTTCTCCCAATCGGCGGTTTGCTGTTCGGCGCTCTTGTCGCGGGATTCGTCGCCAAAGACATGCGGGTGCCGCGCCACCATCTTGTCGCTGATGTTGCGCACCACGGATTGAAAGGTGAAATGCCCCGCTTCTTCGCCCATCGCCGTATGATAGACCGATTGCAGCAGCAGATCGCCCAATTCTCCCTCAAGCTCGCCCCAATCGCGCCGGGCGATGGCGTCGGCAACTTCGTAAGCCTCTTCAATGGTATAGGGGGCGATGCTGTCGAAATCCTGCTCGATATCCCAGGGGCAGCCCGTCTCGGGGTCGCGCAGGCGGCGCATGATTTCGAGCAACCGTTCGATCCCGGCATTTGAATCGTGAATGAGATCGGCTTTTGTGTTGTCCGGCATTGCAGGCCCCGTATGTCTGGTGTCAGATGCACCCTGACCAAACCAACCCCAAGGAGTCCAGCCCATGCCCGTGGTGAACCGCATCAACGCCTTTGCGGAGGATATGACAGCATGGCGGCGCCATCTGCACGGGATTCCCGAACTGGCGTTCGACTGCCATGAGACGGCGGCTTTCGTGGCCGAGCGCCTGCGGGAATTCGGCGTGGATGAGCTGCACGAGGGCATCGCGACAACTGGCATCGTGGCGATCATTGAGGGGCAGGGCGAAGGCCCGACCATCGGCCTGCGCGCCGATATGGATGCGCTGCCGATCCAAGAGGCGACGGGCAAGGACTATGCCAGCACGCGGGAGGGTAAGATGCATGCCTGTGGCCATGATGGGCATACCACCATGCTTCTAGGCGCGGCGCGGTATCTGGCCGAGACACGCAATTTCGCGGGCCGGGTGGCGCTGATCTTTCAACCCGCCGAAGAGACGGGCGGCGGCGCGGGCGTGATGGTCAACGAAGGCATCATGGAGCGGTTCGAGATCGCGCAGGTTTACGGCATCCACAACGCGCCCGGCTTTGACGAAGGCGCATTCTACACGACGCCGGGGCCGATCATGGCGGCGGTGGATGAATTCCACATTCATATCAAGGGCAAAGGCGGCCATGGCGCGATGCCCCATGAGAGCCGCGACCCGGTTGTGGCGGCCTGCGGCATCGCCACGGCGATCCAGACCATCGTCAGCCGCAACCATGTCGCGGCGCAGGATCTGGTGGTCTCGGTCACGCAGATTCACACCGGCACCGCCGATAACATCATCCCCGAGACGGCCTATATCAACGGCACCGTGCGCACCTTCGACCGTGAGGTGCAGGCGATGGTCATGCGCCGGATGCAGCAGATCGTGGACGGGCAGGCGGCAAGCTATGATGTCGCCGCCGAATTGGTCTATGAGATCGGCTATCCCGCCACAGTCAATGATCCCGCCAAGGCCGAGGCCGCCATCGCGGCGGCGACCGAGGTGGTGGGCGCGGCCCAAGTGCACGGCGATTACGGGCGCGAGATGGGCGCGGAGGATTTCAGCTTCATGCTTGAAAAACGCCCCGGCGCCTATCTTTTCCTCGGGGCCGGGGAAGGTGCAGGGCTGCACCACCCGGAATACGACTTCAACGACGAGATCGCGCCCCTCGGCGCATCCTTTTTCGCCCGTATCGTTGAGCGGGCACAGCCAGCAGGAGGCAAATAATGGCATTGGAAGACGCGGCCAAGCAGATGGATATGGCCTTTACCCGCGAGGATCTCAAAGGGCCGAGCTATGAGTTGACCTTTGGCGGGGCGACCTCCTTCTTGCGACGGAAATACACCAAGGATCTGACCGGCGTCGACATCGCGGTGACGGGCGTGCCCTTTGATCAGGCGGTCACCAATCGCCCCGGCACCCGCCTTGGCCCCCGCGCCATCCGCGAGGCCAGCGCGCTGCAAGCCCCCGACGCGCCCTATGGCTGGGATTTCGATGTGCTGAGCGAATTCGCCATCGCCGATTACGGCGATCTGGCCTTCGACTATGGCCATGTCAGCCAGTTCCCCGCCGCCCTGACCGCCCATATCAAGACCATTCTGGACGCCGGGGCGGCCTCTGTCGTGCTGGGCGGGGATCACTATATCTCATTTCCGATCCTCAAGGCCTATGCCGAAAAATACGGGCCCATCAGCCTGTTACAGTTCGATGCGCATACGGATACATGGGCCGACGACGACATGGACCGGATCGACCACGGGACCATGTTCTACAAGGCCGTGAAGTCCGGCATCGTCGACACGTCGACCAGCGTGCAGGTCGGCATCCGCACCACCAATGAGGACACGATGGGCGTCAATATCATCGACGCGCGTGAGGTGCATGAGCAGGGGCCGCAGGCCACCGTTGCCAAGATCAAGCAGATCCTCGGCGACCGGCCATGCTATCTGACCTTTGACATCGACGCGCTGGATCCAGCCTTTGCCCCCGGCACCGGCACCCCGGTTTGGGGCGGGCTGACCTCGGCGCAGGTGTCGATCATGCTGCGCGATCTGGCGGGGATCAACATCATGGGCGGTGACGTGGTCGAAGTCTCGCCCCCCTTCGACACCACCGGCGCCACCGCGGTGGCAGGCGCCCATGTCGCGACCGAGATCCTCTCGCTTTTGGGTCACCGCATGAGGACCGCGTGAGCGAAAGCCACGACATCACGGGCCGGTCCGCTAAAAGGCGGGCTGGCTGGTTTGCCGCAACCTCCTTCGCCCCTGTCCGCCGAGCTTTGAAAGGTGATTAAAATGCTGTTCTGGATCATCGTGATCGCCCTCGTCGCCTTGGTGGCCTATATCCGCCTTGCGCCCATCGACCCCGCGCGTTGGCATATGCAGGCCGAGGGGCAGAAGATGGGCAAGACCCAAGGCGCCAACAGCTATATCTGGCGCGCGCCGGCCGAGGGCGACGGGGTCGAGACCTTGGCCCAGCTTGACCGGGTGATCCAGCAAACCCCGCGCACCGAGGTCGTCGCCGGGACGCTCGCAGAGGGGCAGGTCACCTATGTCACCCGCACCAAATTGATGGGCTATCCCGATTTCACCACCATCGGCACCTATGGTGACAACCCGCGCTACGTCGAAGTCTATGGCCGCTCGCGCTTTGGCCGGTCAGATCTGGGGGTCAACGCCAAGCGGGTCAACGGATGGCTTGATCAGATCGAGGCGCGATGACAGGCAGCCCTGCTGCACTTCGCGCCACATCGGCACGTTGAGCGACATCTGGCACTGCGCCATGAACATGCGGCCATCTACTTGCAGGCAAATGGTCTCCCCCAATTCCACCCGAACGCCGCTGCTGTTGGTGCAATAGCAATCAATCGTCTTGCCGCCCGGCGCTTTGACATCCGCGAGGGCAGGGTGCAGGGCCGCCAGACCCATTAGGCAGATGAGCGGCAGAATGCGTGTCATGGCTCATGATAGCACAAGCCGCCTCTTGACCAAAGCATTTGCATAGGCGACAGGAACCGCATGATCCCGATGCACCGCCTCGCGCAAATCTCGCAACGTTTCCAGTTTCTGGAGGCCAGCATGTCTGCGGGCTCCGATGGGGCCGATTTTGCCGCCCTTGCAAAAGAGTACAGCGATCTCAAGCCGGTGGTCGATCAGATCGACCTCTACCGGCAACTCCAGCGCGACCTCGAAGAAGCCGAGTTGATGCTGAAAGACCCCGAAATGGCCGAGCTTGCGCGGGAGGAGTTGCCCCGTCTGCGCGCCCGCCTGCCGGAGGTCGAGCAGGGGTTGCAACTGGCACTTCTGCCGCGCGACGCGGCAGACGCGAAACCCGCCATGCTGGAGATCCGCCCCGGCACGGGCGGCGATGAGGCAGCGCTTTTCGCAGGCGACCTGCTGCGCATGTATCAACGCTATGCCGAGGCGCAGGGCTGGGGGTTCGACCTGATCGAAAGCCAGATGACCGAACTCGGCGGCGTGAAAGAGGTCGTGGCCCATATCACCGGGCAGAACGTCTTTGCCCGGCTCAAGTTCGAAAGCGGCGTGCACCGGGTGCAGCGCGTGCCCACCACCGAAAGCGGCGGGCGCATCCATACTTCGGCGGCGACCGTGGCGGTGCTGCCCGAGGCCGAAGATGTGGATATCGAGATTAGCGCAAATGACCTGCGGATCGACACGATGCGCTCTTCGGGCGCGGGCGGCCAGCACGTCAACACCACCGATTCCGCCGTGCGGATCACCCACATCCCGACCGGGATCGTCGTCACCTCGTCAGAGAAGTCCCAGCACCGCAACCGCGACAAGGCGATGCAGGTGCTCAAAGCACGGCTCTATGATATG
This sequence comes from Sulfitobacter sp. 1A12157, assembly GCF_043557345.1. Taxonomy (NCBI): domain Bacteria; kingdom Pseudomonadati; phylum Pseudomonadota; class Alphaproteobacteria; order Rhodobacterales; family Roseobacteraceae; genus Sulfitobacter; species Sulfitobacter sp. 1A12157. The sequence continues at coordinate 94,901 of NZ_JBIFFV010000003.1, read as the reverse complement.
GAGCGCAGCCGGATGGACAGCGAGCGCTCTGCCGACCGTGCAGCGCAAGTGGGATCCGGCGACCGCTCCGAGCGGATCCGCACCTATAATTTCCCCCAAGGGCGTATGACGGACCACCGCATCAACCTGACGCTATACCGGCTCGAAGCCGTGATGCAGGGCGATCTGGATGAGATCATCGACGCGCTGACCGCCGACGCCCAAGCCCGGCAATTGGCGGAGATGGAGGGGTGAGCCCCCAAACCGCCGCCCAAGCCATGGCCGCCGCCGCCGGACGGCTGCGTGCCGCTGGCGTGCCCGATCCGGCGCGGGACGCGCGACTGTTGCTGGCCCATGCCGCCGCCGTCGATGCCGCCCGCGTGACCCTCATCGCGCCCGAGGAAATCGCCCCCGAGGTCGCCGAACGCTTTGACCAGCTCATCGCCCTGCGCGCCGTGCGCGTGCCGGTCTCGCAATTGATCGGGCGGCGGGCCTTCTATGGCCGCGACTTTGCGATCAGCCGCGATGTGCTGGACCCGCGACCCGAGACGGAGACCCTGATCGATCTTGCCCTCGGTCATGATTTCACCCGCATTCTGGACCTCGGCACCGGCTCGGGCTGTATCCTTGTCACCCTGCTGGCCGAACGGGCAGCGGCGACGGGGTTGGGGGTGGACCTCTCGGAGGCCGCTTGTCTTCAGGCCAGCGCCAATGCGGTGCAGCACGGGGTGGCCGACCGCGCCGATATCCGGCAGTCCGATTGGTTCAGCGCCGTTGAGGGGCGGTTTGACCTGATCCTGTCGAACCCGCCCTATCTGGCCGCCGAGGAAATGGCCGAAGTCTCCCCCGAATTGCGCCAGCATGAGCCGGAAATGGCGCTGACCGACGGCCAAGATGGGCTGAGCATCTACCGCATCATGGCGGCCGAGGCGCAGGGCTACCTCACGCCCCAAGGCCGCGTCATGGTCGAAATCGGCTGGCAACAGGGCGAGGCGGTGCAGGAAATCTTTGCCGCAGCGGGCTGGGGCCGGGTAACCCTGGCGCATGATCTCGATGGGCGGCCAAGGGTCGTTTCAGCCGATAAACCGGCGTGAAATCGCGAAAAAACCGCCATTTGGCGGGCTAAGCGGCAGTTTCTTCTTGCCCAAGCCTTTCTGGCATGGTTAGTCAGGGGTGTTGCAGCGGTGGATGCCACAGGCGGTCCCGCGCGGCACTATGCCCAACATATCGCTTAGGCCGGGTTCAAGACGTGCTTTGCACCCCCGGTGAACGACACACAGCACACAAGGCTGACATCATTCCATGAATTCTCCCAGATCACGCTCCCGGTCGAAGAATAACCGCAAACGCTCGTCGCAAGGTGGCGGCGGCAATGTCGTCAACCGTGTTTTTGACAGCTCCGGCCCCGAGGGCAAGGTGCGCGGCACGCCGCAGCAGGTTATCGAGAAATACAACCAACTGGCCCGCGATGCCCAGTTGAGCAATGACCGTGTGGCCGCCGAGAACTTTCAGCAGCACGCCGAACACTACCTGCGCCTTTTGAGCGAGGCACAGCGCGAAGTGGACCAGCGCCGCGAGGAGCAAGAGCGCCAGAACCGTGAGCGTCAGGCCGAGCGGGATCGCGAGCGGGCCGAGCGGCAGGAGCGCGAGGCGCAGCAGGGCGGCCAGTCGCAGGGCGAGCAGCCGAAAGCGGACAAACAGCCCGAGCAGCAAGAGCCCGCGCAACAGCAGGCCGAGGCCGAGACGAACAGCGAAGAGAGCACGCTGGTCGACACGCCTGAGAGCAAGCCCAAGCCGAAACGCGCCCCGCGCCGCAAGCCCAAGCCGAAAGCGGCAGAGGCACGGCAGGACAGTGGCGATGGCAATAGCGATACCGCCAAGGCCGCAGAATAAGAAAAGCCCCGCAAATTGCGGGGCTTTTTCATAAATGGTGAGGGTCGGGCGCGCGGAGCGGCGTTAGCCTTCCATCCCCGCCCGCACATATCTGATCCGCCCGTTGCGCCGCAGCACCTCTTCGCGCGGCGCCCAGTCATACCGCGGGTCGCTGGTGACCGGCGACCAGAACAGTTCGCCCCCGCGCCGCCAAGGGTCGAGGACAAGCCCCGCCTGCATCGGTGCCCCGGCGGCCGAGATGATGGCGGTGGAATGATCGAGCAGGATCCGCGAGTCGCCATTGGCGATGGCGCGGTGCAGGTCGAGCGTGGCGAAACCCTCGGCCTTCAGCCGTTTCTCCAGATCTTCTGCCCAATGCCAACACAGGCCGCGTGGCTTGCTGCCGTTGTTGACCTTCACGTTATGGATCAGCGGCGGGTCGGTGATTTGATAGGCGATCGCCAGTTCATGGGTATGCCGGTAAGCGATCCGCGCGGCACGGGCGGCCTCTTCGGGGTTTACCTGCGGGGAGAGGTCTTCGATGGCGCGGGCGAGTTCCGCGATCTCGGCCTCCGTTCCCATAGGCGGTGGGCCGTTGCGCGGCAGGGCGCAGGCGGAGAGTCCCAGCAACAGGGCAAAGACGAGCAATAGTCGGTAGAACATGGTCACCCCTTGGCAATCTCGCGGGCGAGGGCGCAGAACCCCTCAAGCGGCACCTGTTCGGCGCGGTCGGTGGGTTTCAGCCCCGCGGCGGTCAGACGGTCCTCGATATCCGGCGCGGCGCCTTTCAGCGCCGAGCGCAGCATCTTGCGCCGCTGATTGAAGGCCATCGCGACCACATGGCTCAGCACCTTAGGATCGGCGGGGAAGCGCGGCTCGGGCAGGGCGGTCAGATGCACCACGCTCGACGAGACCTTGGGCGGCGGGGTGAAGGCGCCCGGCGGCAATTGCATCACGATCCGCGCATCGCTGCGCCACTGCGCCAGCACGGCCAGCCGCCCATAGGCTTTGGAGCCGGGCTGCGCCACGATCCGCTCCGCCACCTCGCGCTGGAACATCAGCGTGAGGCTTTGCCAAAACGGTGGCCATTCGGGCGGGGTGAGCCAGCGGACCAAGAGTTCGGTCCCGACGTTATAGGGCAGGTTGGCAGCCACGCGGATGGGCGGGGTCAGATGGCTCAGCGGGTCGATCTCAAGCGCGTCGCCTTCGATTACGGTCAGGCGACCGGGGTAATGTCTCGCCACCTCGGCCAGCGCGGGCAGGCAGCGGCGGTCCTTCTCGATCGCCAGCACGTGCCGCGCGCCTTCGGCCAGCAGCCCGCGCGTCAGGCCGCCGGGGCCGGGGCCGATCTCCAACACGTCGCAATCGGCCATATCCCCGGCCTGTCGCGCGATCTTGGCCGTGAGGTTCAAATCCAGCAGGAAGTTCTGGCCCAGCGATTTCCGCGCGGCCAACTCGTGGGTGTTGATCACCTCGCGCAGCGGCGGGAGATTGTCGATTGCACTCATGTCTTATGGCCCATCTGCCATGCCAATTTGATCGCTTCGATCATGCTGGTCGGGTTGGCGCGCCCTTGGCCCGCAATGTCAAAGGCGGTGCCGTGATCGGGCGAGGTACGTACGAAGGGCAGCCCCAGCGTCACATTCACGCCCCGGTCGAAATCCAAGGTCTTGATCGGGATCAGCGCTTGGTCGTGATACATTGCCACCGCCGCGTCATAGCCCTCGCGGGCGCGGGCGTGGAACATCGTATCGGCAGGCAGCGGCCCGGTCAGCGCAAAGCCTTCGCCCTGCATTTCAAGGATCAGCGGCGCGATCCAGTCGATCTCTTGCCGGCCCATGCTGCCGCCTTCGCCCGCATGGGGGTTCAGCCCGGCGACGGCGATGCGGGGGCGGGGGATGCCGAAGCGGCTCTGCAATTCCTGCGCGGTGATCTCAATCGTGCGGCGCAGGCCTGCCGGGGACAGCGCCTGCGGCACCTGATCCAGCGCGATATGGATCGTGGCGGGCACGACGCGCAATTGGTCGGAGGCGAGCATCATCACAACGTCATCGACGCCTGCAAGGGCTGCGAGGTATTCGGTATGGCCCGGATAGGCAAAACCGGCCCCGTCTTGCAGCGCCTTTTTGTGGATCGGCGCGGTGCAGACGCCGCAGGCCGCGCCCGCCTGCACCAGATCGACCGCGCGGGCGATCACGTCGATCACCCCCTGCGCATGGCCGGGCTGCGGCACGCCGGGCAGGGCAATGCTGTCGAAGGGATGGGGCAGCACGGGGAGCGCATCTGCACTGGGCGCGCTCACCTCATCCGGGCTGTCGATTATGCGATGTGAGACATGCTGCGGCAGATGGCGGGGGTCGCCGATCCAGACCATCGGGATATCATTCGAAACCGCCGCCCAAGCGCGGGCGGCGATCTCGGGGCCGATGCCGGCGGGTTCACCGCAGGTGATGGCCACCGGCCGGGACGGGCGGCTCATTGGCGGGTGATACGGGCTTCGGCGCGGGCCTGTTCCAACAGCTGTGTGGCATAGCCTTCAAGCTTGCGCTGCCGGATCGAACTGACCACCGCCTCGCGGTTCGCATCGGCATTGGCCGCCGTGGTGCGGTTGCAAAGCATCAGGAAAACCAAAGTCTCACCATTGGCACGGGTCAGCGCGGTGGAGACTTCGCCGGGATCGAGTTTCGCCAGTTCAATGGCCACGTCCTGAGGTATCTCCGCCGGGGCCTTGGTGCCGCGGTCCAGCACGTTGGCGGGCTGGCCCTTGGCCACGCCATAGAGGTCGTCACATTGATCCACCTGACCGCGCAGCTGTGCTGCGCGCGACAGGGCAGCTTCGGAACGGCCACCGGGGATGTAATAGGCGGCATAGTCGATCTCGGAATACTCGACGCTCGGCTTGCCGGTCTCTTCGATGCCGCGCAGTTGGAACAGGGCCACGGCATTGGGGATCGGCAGCGGCGCCGTCACCTCACCCGGGGCAAGGGCCAAGAGGATAGGCCGCAGGCTGGCAGGCAGTTTTTCGAGCGGTGTCCAAGGCATCCGGCCCCCGCGCCCGCGCGAGGCGGTGGCGGAGTATTTGCTGGCATAGGACGAGAATTCGGCCTCAGTGCGGCTTTCCGAAATGCGTTCGGCCAGCGCGTTCACCTGATCGGCATTCTGCGGCGGGGCGGGGATGATGATCTCCGACAACAGCACACGCAGACCGTTGTTGCCCCGGCTGCTGCCAAGCGCGCGGTCGACCTCTTCGTCGGTGATGTTGACCCGGCCATTGTAGCGCGCTCGAATAAGGTCACGCCAGGCGGCGCTGATCACGATGAAATCGCGAAAGGTCTCTTCGGAAATCTGCGCTTGCCCTAGGACTTTCAGAAACTCCTCGGTCGTCAGATCCGCGCGGCTGGCAAATTCCGCCATGCCCGATTGAATGCCCTCAGGGGTGACTTCGAGCCCGGCTTGATCAAGGATCTGCCCACGCAGGCGGTCGTCGATCAGACTGTCGATCACGCTGTCGGTATCGGCCCCGGGCGCGCCGATCAGCTGCATGAAACGCTGGCGCTGCTGCACTTCGTAGCCGGTGATCACCTCGTCATTGACACGCGCCACGGGCGCAAAGAGGTTCTGCGCCGCTACGGATTGGCCGATGACCAGAGCAAGGGCGAGTGCCGCAGTCCCACGGATCCCGGCGCGGACGGTCTGTTTCGTTACTTCCCACATGAGCGTACGTATCTTTCTGTTCCGGTGTTTGCGGCAAAGCCCCTGAGGCCGATGTTAAAACCGATATCCGTTGAGGGCTCAACACTTGTTGAGGATGAATAGCTGCGGTTCACGGAAAGGTCGACCTGCACGCATTCATTGTTGTAGCTCAGGCCAAGACCCGCCGTCGCCGCGCGTTCATCGGCAAGGTCGAAACGCCATTCGGCGGAGGCCTGCCATTGGCTGTTGATCGAATAGCTGCCGTCGAAGGTGATCTCCGACACGTTTTCATTGCGGTCCTCGGCGGCATCTTCGTGTAGCCAAACATAGCTGCCAGAGATCTGCCCGCGCTTGAAATCCCAGACCCCGCGCAGCTCGGCCTTGGCGACCTCGAAGTCATCATCGACCAGCCCGCGCCCGATGAGTGCCAAACCGTTGTCGCTGCGCAATTGTCCGGCCAGCAGGAAATCGGAATAGGTGCCCTGCAGGCCAGAGCTAAAGCTAAAGGCATCATCCGCATCGGCCCGGATCACCTGACCGAAAGACAGGCTGGCATCCATGCCGTTGGGATCAATCCGCGCCCAATTCACCCCGATGGCCGCCACAGCACCCCGTTCGCGCCGGTCGGGCCGGGGGAAGCGGCTGAGCGCCAAGAGATTGCCCTCGTCATATTCCACCAGCGTGCTTTCCTCATTCGGAATGTCGAGCCGATCACCGCCGGTCCAGCCCAATTGCACAAGCGGTTCAATCTGTTGCACCACACCCGCGGCCTCGCGGCGCTGCATGGGGTAGCGCATGGTCACGGCGGCATGGGGCACGAGGTCGGAGTAGCGCCCGTCAAAGACGGCATCCTGCGCGATGTTGAACAGGCCAAAGCTCGCCCCGGCCTCGACATCGGTCACCAGACCGTTGCCGAAGGTGAAGCGCCGCAGCCAAGCGGCCTCCCCGTTGAGCCGCGACACGTCGCGCCCATCGGCTTCGCCATCCCCATTGCCATCAGAACTGAGGTCCGACGCACGCCGGTGGCTATGGGCCTCAAGCGTCAGGCGAAGTTCGCCGCCCAGAGAGGTCGGGAAATAACGCCGCTCAAACTCGCCATCCAAAACCAGATTGGGCAGCAGATCATTGTCCTCGCCATCGCGCAGAGATTGGTAGTTCAGCAGGCTCGCCCGCATATATTCATCGCGCCGCGCACGGCTGACGGTCAACTCACTGGTCAGACGGTCCTTGCCCGAATAGCCATAGTCGCTGAGATAGGATCTGTCGCTCGTGGTTTCGATATCGAAATACAGTTTGTAATCGCGCCGCAGATCGAAACTGCCGGTACCAAAGAGGTAGCCACGGGTGTCGCCGGGGTCCAACTCATCATCGGTGATCGCCCCCTCGAACTCGATCCGACCCGAAACGAAAGCCTGACGGTAGCGGAACTCAAGCGTGCGGGTTTCGGCGGAGAGATAGGGGGTCAAGGTCAGATCGCGGTGATCGCCGATCTTGATGAAATAGGGCAGTTTCAGCCCCACGCCCAATTGCGAGGTTGAGCGGACCGTGGGGGCGAGAAAGCCCGTCGCGCGGTCCAACGTCGGGTCGGGCAGCCGTAGGCGGGGCAGATAGGCGATGGGCACGTTCTTGATGCGGAACTGCGCCTCGTCAAAGTAAAGCTGCTGCGCCACTTGGTCATGCACCACCCGTTTCGCGCGGATTTGCCAGAGCGGCGTTTCGCCATCTTCGCAAACTTTGCAAGAGGTTACGGCGGCTTTGTAAAGTTGGCTATAGCGCCCTTCGACGCGATTGATCTGCACGGCGGCAAGCTGCAACTGCTGTTCAAGGATCATCCGCGCGCCCCGCAAGAGCCCGGACTGCAAGCCCGCATCGAGTGAGGCCGCATCGGCAAGGATGGTTGTATCCTCACCCTCCGACAGCACGATCGGCCCTTCGATGCTAAGCGCGCCGGTGGCCTGATCATAGCGGATCGCCGTGGCGCGCAGCCGCGTCTCCCCTTGAAAGGCTTCGACATTGCCCTGCGCGACCAATACCTTATCACGGGTAATGAAGACCTGATCGGCCACCAGAACGGCGGGACGGTCGCCCAAAGGGGCGGTCTGGGCGGCAAGGCTCAGAGGCGCGAATGAAAGGGCAAGTCCAACAAGGGCCGCGCGCATGTCAGCCGTCCTCCGCATGCAGTAGCAGGCCTAGCGCCAGAAAGATCGCCGCCACGGGCGGCGCCCAAGCGGCAAGAGTCACCGGGATCTGGCCATTCTCGCCAAGGATTTGTGCGAAACTGCGAATGAAATACAAACCGAACCCCAGCAAAATCGAGGCCAGCACAGCGACGCCGGTCCCCCCAAAGCGGGTATGGCGCATGGTGAATGCGCTCGCAACCAGAACCATGGCCACCAGAAAGAAGGGCCGCGCCAGTTCGGCTTGCAACCAGACCTCATGCTGGCGGGTGCTGAACCCCGCCTGTTCCAACTGGCGGATGAACTCGGGCAACTCATAGATCGAGACGGCAGCCACCCGGCCAATGCTCTCGCGGATACGCTCGACGGTGAGCGAAGAGGGGATGGTCAGCCTCTCATGCACCTTTGCCGCGCCTTCGGCGTTCACCCCGGCCTCCAGCGGCCAAATCTTGGCGCCGGTCAATTCCCAGTCGCCGCCGCGAAGCTCTGCGCTATCGGCTTCGATGCGGCGGATCGGCCCCTTCTCGGCATCATAGCTGATGATCGTGACGTTATAGAGAACGGAGGCATCGGCATTGGTACGCCAGGCGCGGATAACCGATTGGCCTTCCTCCGTGCCTTGCCGCAGCCACAGCCCCTCGTCACTGACCGAAAGCGCCGCGCGGCCATTGGAGCGATACTCTTGGGTCAATTGCTCGGCCCGCTCACTGGTCGCTGCGACGATGGGGTTCAGCATGGCCACCGCCAGCGTGCCGATGATCAAGGCCACCACCACCGGGGCCACCAGCGCGCGCAGGGCCGAGCGGCCGGCGGCGCGGGTCACCACCAGTTCTGAGGATCGGGCAAGGCCGATGAAAAGCGCCACCGTGGCAAGGATCATGATCAGCGGCAGGATCATGTTGATGGTCTGGGGCATATGCAGCAGCGTCATGCCCAGCACCTGATCCCAGCCTACATCGTCATCGGCGAAACGCCGGGCCTGATCCACACCATCGACCAGCATCACCAGCGCGGCCAGCACCCCGGTGATGACAAGAAAGCTCATGAAGAAACGGCGGGCGAAATAGAAATGCAGGATCATGTGGCGGCCCTTTTGCCACGCAGGCGCCGCCTTATCCAGCGCGGATGTGCGGCTTGCCAAAGCATCGCCAGCGTCAGCACGGCCCCGATGAGCGAGGGCAGATAGGCCAGTGGCCAGAGCGCCGCGGCCTCGCGGATTTGCACCACCATCGTGCCCCGCAGCCCGTCGATGGCGATGAGCAGGCCAAAAGCGATCACTGCCTCGCGCCAGACGCCAAAGCGGGAAAACCCGCCGAGGATCAAAGTGGCGAAACCGATCATCGCGGCAACAAGGCAGAACAGCGGCTGCGCGAAGCGGCCATGCAGCTCTTCGGCCACCACGCCCGGCGAGGTGTCGGTCGCCGCCGCGACCCCGTCCCAATCCCAAAGCAGATCGGGCGTGACCATGGCGCTGACCGACAGGTCGATCGCGTCTTCACTGCTGACCAGCGGGGAGATATCGAAGGAAAAGTCGCGAAATTTGGCCGTGGCCAAACGGTTGGTCTCGGTGTCCAGCCGCTGCGCCATGCCGTTGAGCATGATCAGCGTCGTGTTGTCCCCGTTGCGGGCGAGATAGGCTTCGGCGGCGGTGTAGATCACGCCCTCATTGGCCTTGCGCCGATCCGACAGGAAAACATCGCGCAGCACACCGTCATTGTCGATGGCGCGGGTATAGAAGGTGACATCGTCGGAGGGGTGCAGAAAAGTCCCCTCCGTCAGCAGCCTTGCCGTGAGGTTGCGCGAAATCTCGGCCTCGCGCTGTTTCAACTGCCCCTGCGCCATGGGGACCAGAAAGTGGCTGAGCACCGTCATCATTGCCGCCACGCAAAGCCCGAAAACGAAAACGGGCCGCGCCAGCCGCCACGGGCCGGAGCCTGCGGCCTGAAGCACCGTCAACTCGGATTCGCCCGACATGCGGTTGGTCACATAGACCGAGGCGGCAAAGGTCGCGATGGGCAGAACGGTAACGATGAGTTTCGGCAGGCCAAGGGCCGTGAACTCCAAAAACACCAGTGCGGATTGGCCATCGCCGATCAAACGGTCGAACAGGACAACCGCGCGGTTGATCCAAAACAGCGCCACCAGCACCAAAGCGAAAAAGCCGAACATAACCAGAAGTTGCGACAGCATGTAGCGGTCAATTCTTGCCACTCTGATCCCCCGAGATGCTCTGACGGCCTTTGCGCGGATCTTAAAGCAATTCTCGGGGCGGGAAAACTGCTATCTGGCCATGGGCGGCGCGGCGCGGTAGGTCTGGGGCAAAATCAACCATGAGGCATGCCATGACCGATCTGACCCCCATCACCTTCGCCGAGACCGACATCGACCGTATCGCGGGGCATTCCGGGCGGATCGCGCTGTTTCTGGAGCCTGAGGGCCGTCTGGATGCCGGGGCGCGGCGGGTGAACCGCTTGACCAAAGGCGCTTTGCAGCGGCTGGTAGAGAGTGAGCGTTTCGCCGCGCTGAAACCCGGTGACATGCTTAGCATGGGCTATCCCGCCGGCATGGCGGCAGAGGCGGTGGATGTGATCCACATGCCACGCCGGGCCGAGGTGATGACAGCGCGCAAAGCCGGGGCCGCGCTGGCCAAGCGCCGGGGCGACAGCGATCTGCTGATGCTCGCCGCCGCAACGCGCCGGGTGGCCGATGTGGCCTTTGGTCTGGCAATGCGAGACTACGGCTTCGAAGATCACAAATCCGCGCCCAAGCCGCGCAGGGGCACGGTCGAGGTCATGTGTTCCAAACCGGAGGAAGCGCAGGAGGCCGCCGCACCGCTCATGGCCGTGGCGGAGGGTGCCTTTATGACCCGTGACCTGACCAACGCACCCGCCAATATCCTGACCACCACCAGTTTCGCCGAACGTCTGGCCGAGATGGAGAGCTTGGGCCTGAAAGTTGAAGTTCTGGATGAGGAAGAGCTCGCAAAGCTCGGAATGCGAACGCTTTTGTCTGTCGGCCAAGGGTCGGACAGCCCGTCGAAAGTGGTCGTCATGCGGTGGGAAGGCGGCGCGGATGACGCAGCCCCTCTGGCGCTGGTCGGCAAGGGCGTGGTCTTTGACACCGGCGGCATCAGCCTCAAACCCGGGGCTGGCATGGAGGACATGACCATGGACATGGGCGGCGCGGGCGTGGTTTCGGGCGTGATGCGCACGCTGGCCTTGCGAAAAGCCAAGGCGAATGTCGTGGGGCTTGTGGGCATCGTGGAAAACATGCCCTCGGGCAATGCGACCCGTCCGGGCGATGTGATCACCACGATGAAGGGCGACACGGTTGAGGTGATCAACACCGACGCCGAGGGGCGTTTGGTGCTCTGCGATGTCATGTGGTACGCGCAAGACCGGTTCAAACCCGCGGCGATGATCGATCTGGCCACGCTGACCGGGGCGATCATCATCGGGCTGGGCCATGAGAACGCCGGGGTCTTTTCGAATGACGACGGGCTGTGCAACGATTTCCTGAAAGCCGCCGAGAGCGAAGGCGAAGGCGCGTGGCGGATGCCGCTGGGGCAGGGCTATGACGACCTGCTGAAAAGCCGCATCGCCGATATGAAGAATATCGGCGGGCGTCCGGCGGGGTCGATCACCGCAGCGCAGTTCCTCAAGCGGTTCGTCAAGGATGAGACACCTTGGATTCACCTCGATATTGCCGGCGTCGCCTCCTTGAAGTCGGAAAGCGCGCTTGCCCCTGCGGGCGCGACAGGCTGGGGCGTGGCGGCGTTGAACCGTCTCGTCGCCGACCGTTTCGAGAAGGGCTGAGCCACAGATGGGGGCGGCTTACTTCTATCACCTGACCCAGCGACCTCTGGTCGAGACGCTGACGATGCTGCTGGAAAAGTCGCTCGCCAATGGCTGGCGCGTGGCCCTGCGCGGGACGGACTGGGCGGGGCTACAGGCGCTTGATCGGGCGCTTTGGACCTATGCGGATGACAGCTTTCTGCCCCATGGCATGGCGGGCGGGCCGCAGGACGCGGATCAGCCCGTGCTGTTGACGTTGGAGGATGGCGCCCCCAATCGGGCGGATTGTCTGATGACGGTGCATGGGGCCGATGTCACGGCGGCGGAAGTGGCCGCGCACGAACGGGTCTGCGTGTTGTTCGACGGGCATGATCCCGTGGCGCTGGATCAGGCGCGCGGCCTGTGGAAGCGGCTGAAATCCGAAGGCGCATCGGCGCAGTATTGGTCGGAGGAAAGCGGTCGCTGGGAAAAGAAGGCCGAGACCTAAAGGGCGGCAGTGCAGGGGCAGGGGCCCAAAGCCCGCTGCCCCTGAACGCGGCTTAGGCCGCTTTGTCGAGCGCGGGTTTCGCGGCGGCGGCGGCTTTGCCTGCTTCGGCCTCCGGCGCTGCAGATTCGACCTTGCTCACATAGGATTTGGCCGCTTCGACCGCGCTGTTGTTCACCGGCGCGATCGCGTCCAGCAGGGCGCGGGTGCGCTGGCTGTCGACGCTGCGCTGTGCTGCGGCGCGGGCAAAGGCCGCGTCATCGGCGGTGCTGGCCTTCGGGGCCGTCTCAACCGGCTTGGCCTGCGCCACGGCTTGCACCGTTTCGGTCTTGGCAGGCGCTTGCACGGCTTGGGGTTTGGAGGCCTCCTGTGCCGCCGCGCTGTTTTGCGTGGTCGGCCCCTCACTGGCGGGTTTCGTTTGCGCCTGTGACGAGCTGTTGTTGCTCTTCTCGGCCTTTTCCGGCTTTTCGGCCTTCTCCGCCTTGGCGGGTTTGTTGCTTTGTTGGTAGGAGGATGACCCACCGATGATATTTGTCAGCATAGCAGCAGTTTCTCCAGAATTGGGTACAGTTGTGCTTTGCAACTATCTGGGCAAAAGGGCGGAAACCTGTTCAATTCACGGCGAATGCGGCGTCATTTTGCGGCGAATTTGATCTTTTGAAGCGCAATTCGGGCAAGGTCTTGCCCCATTCGATCAGCGGCTCAGGCGCAGTTCGCCGCCGCTGATCTCGATCCGGCCCCAGCGTTGCAGGTAGCCCATGCCCAGCAGAGATTGCGACATGATCCCGTCATTCACCACTGCGGGGACATTGTGATCGACCGCATGGCCCACCACCACCTCGTCAAGGCGCACAAAGGCGGTGCGCGTCTCGCCATTGGCGGTGCCCGCGCGGCCAAGGTAGTCCAGCCCCTCAGGGTCGATGCCAATGCGCGCCGCATCGGATTTGGTCAGCACGATCTCAGATGCCCCGGTATCCACGACAAAGCGCACCGGCGCGCCGTTGATCTGGGCCGTCAGGTAGTAATGCCCATCGCGCCCGCGGGGCAGGACGATGTCACCCTCCTCGCTGATGGTGAGATGTTGGCGCGCGCTGTCGCGGGTGATGTCTTGCCACAGGCCGACCCCCGCCGCGGCACCTGTAAAGATCAGCCCCCAGACCGCCGCCTGTTGCAGGGTCTTGTTCATATTGGGGCGGCTGTGCATGAAAAACCAGCCCGCCACCATCGCCAGTAGAACGATGAGATAGATCAGATGTGCTGTGTCGATACCGGCCATGAACGCCCCCCTTACATCTCATATAGGAAGGCCGCGTGAAAATGTCAGCCGGGCATAGGGCCGGGGCCAAAGCCAAAGGCCGCCAAGCCGTCGAGCACGAATTGCACCGAGAGCGCCGCCAGCAACATGCCGAGCAGGCGGGTCACGATGTTGATGCCCGTCTTGCCCATCGCCCGCTCCAGCGCGCCGCTGACCTGCATGGTCAGCGCCATGACCACCAGTGTCAGCGCGGTGATCACGATGATGGTCAACAGACCTTCGCCCCCCGGTTTTTCCCCCGTCAGCAGGATGACCGAGGCGATGGAGCCGGGCCCGGCGATGAGCGGGATGGCCATGGGGAAAACGGAAGGGTCGTCATGGTCATCCTCATCTGCGCGGTCCTCACGCCGTTTGGTGCGGCGGTCGAAGAGCATGTCGAGCGCGGTGATGAACAACAAGATGCCGCCCGCGACGCGGAAGGCGGGCATGGAAATGCCGATGAAGCCCAGCACCGCCTCGCCGAAAGCGGCAAAGATCAACAGCACCAACCCGGCCACGCCCACCGCGCGCCATGCGATCTTGCGCCGCTCTGCATTGCTCATCCCACGGGTGAGCGCGAGGAACACCGGCGCGATGGCGATGGGGTCGATCACCACGAACATCGTGACGAGGGCGGTGATCATATAGGCGGTGTCGAGGGTCATGGGTCTTCCTTGGCGCGGGGCTTCTTGCCAGAATGCACGAGGGCCGCCCCTTAGGCGACCCCTGCGATGTAATAAACTGAACGCAACCGGGTCAGGCCGTGGCCTTTTCCAGCTTTTCCTGTGCGCCCATCCAAAGGCCCTCGGCGCGGTCCAGCGCCTCCATCACTTCGGCGTATTTCTTGTTCCAGACCTCAAGCTCGCCGGTTTTGGCGTCTTCGTAAAGCGCGGGATCGGCGAGTTTCTTGGCCAGCTTGTCGCGCATCTCGTTGATCTTTTCCATCCGCGCTTCGGCCTTGCGGACCTCGCTGCGCAGGGCCAGCACCTCGTCACGGCTGGCGCGTTTGGGCTTGGGCGCTTCTTTCGGCTTGGCGGGGTTTTTGCTGACCGGCTTTTCCGGGGTCAGCAGCATCTTGCGATAGGCTTCGAGATCTTCCTCATAGGGTTTGACCGTGCCGTTCGACACCAGCCACAGCCGGTCGGCCACGAGCGACAGCAGGTGCATGTCGTGGCTAACAAGGATCACCGCGCCCGAATAGCGCGTTAGCGCCTCGACCAGCGCTTCGCGGCTTTCGATGTCGAGGTGGTTGGTCGGCTCGTCGAGGATCAGCAGATGCGGCGCGTGCAGTGTTGCCAAGAGCAGCGACAGCCGCGCCTTCTGCCCGCCCGAAAGCCGCCCGACCTCGGTCTCGGCCTGTTCCGGGCCAAGGCCGAAGCCCGCGAGTTGGGCGCGCAGTTTCGATTGCAGCACGCCGGGGCGGGCCGCGATCATGTGCTGCAACGGGGTCTCTTCGACGATCAGCTCGTCGACCTGATGCTGGGCGAAGAAACCAACGCGCAATTTCGAGGAATTGACCTGACGCCCGGCCATCAGCGGCAAGCGGTCCGACAGCAGTTTCGCCAGCGTCGACTTGCCCTGACCATTCTTGCCCAGAAGGGCGATGCGGTCGTCTTGGTCAATGCGCAGGTTCAGCCGTGTGAGCACCGGGTTGTCGTCGCTGTAGCCGACCGACCCGTTTTCGATGTTGATGATCGGCGGCGAAAGCTCCTCGGGTTCGGGGAAGGTGAAGACCTTGCGTGCCACGTCCTCGGGCGCGGTGATCATGTCCATCTTCTCGATCATCTTCAGGCGCGATTGCGCCTGTTTGGCCTTGCTCGCCTTGGCTTTGAAACGGTCGACGAAGGCCTGCATGTGATCGCGCCGAGCCTGCTGCTTCTTGGCCATCGCCGCCTGCAGCGCGCGTTTCTCGGCGCGCTGGCGGGCGAACTGATCGTAGGGGCCTTGGTAATAGGTCAGCTTGCGGTCTTCGAGATGCAGGATGCCGCCAACGGCGCGGTTCAACAGGCCGCGGTCGTGGCTGATGATCAGCACCGTATGCGGATATTTCGCCAGATAGCTTTCCAGCCAGAGCGCGCCTTCGAGGTCGAGGTAGTTGGTCGGCTCATCGAGCAGCAGCAGATCGGGCTGGGCAAACAACACCGCCGCCAGCGCCACGCGCATCCGCCAGCCGCCCGAGAAGGCGGAGCAAGGCATCTGCTGTTCGTCGTCGTCGAAACCAAGCCCCTTGAGGATCGAGGCGGCGCGGCCCTCGGCGGACCATGCGTCGATATCCGCAAGCCGGGTCTGGATGTCAGCGATGCGGGCGGGATCCTCGGCGGTTTCGCTCTCTTTCATCAACCGCGCGCGTTCGATGTCTGCTTCGAGCACCGTGTCGATCAGCGAGGTCTCGGACGAGGGTACCTCTTGCGCCACGCCGCCGATCTTGGCGCGGGACGGCAAAGAGATATCGCCGCTGTCGAGTGACAGCTCGCCACGGATGATCTTGAACAGCGTCGTCTTGCCCGCGCCGTTGCGTCCGACGATGCCGACCTTATGCCCCTCGGGGATCACGGCGGAGGCTTCCTCGAACAGGGGCCGGCCTTCGACGGAGTAGTTGATTTCTGAAATGCGTAACATGAAAGCCGTTTGGCGCAAGCGAGGCGGAAGGTCAATCACGGCTTTTCATGGGCCAGACCCCATGCTAGGGAGCGCGCAAATCAACACCCGCTATGGAGTACAGCCAATGGCCCTCGAACGCACCTTCTCGATCATCAAGCCCGACGCAACTCGCCGCAACCTGACCGGCGCCATCGTCAAGAAATTCGAAGACGCGGGCCTGCGCGTTGTCGCACAAAAGCGCATCCACCTGACAAAGGCTCAGGCGGGCGAGTTCTACAAGGTGCACGCCGAGCGTCCCTTCTACGACGAACTGTGCGAGTTCATGGCCTCCGCGCCGATCGTGGCTCAGGTTCTGGAAGGTGAAAACGCCATCGCGAAAAACCGCGAAGTGATGGGCGCGACCAACCCTGCCGATGCGGCAGAGGGCACCATCCGCGCCGAGTTCGCTGAAAGCGTTGGCGAAAACTCCGTCCACGGTTCCGACGCGCCGGAAACCGCAGCGGTTGAGATCGCATACTTCTTCTCCGGTCTGGAACTGGTCGGCTAAGCCAGCCGTTCTTCGGAAAGACTGAAAGGGCCGCCTCGGGGCGGCCCTTTTTCTTTGGCGATCAGTTGTTGAGCGTCGGGTGGTGTGAGGACATGCGCCCTTCGACATCGCCCATCGGCGGCGCCTTGGCGGCTTGATCCTTCAGGTGACGCTCCAGCAGATCGACATTGCGCAGCTTTGACTTCCATCCGATATCGAAAAGGTCACCGACCAGCGGGACAGAGCCGATGAAATAGTCGATCCCGGTGTTTACCAGCATTTTCGCCAGCACGCTGTTGGGCGCGCCCATGCGGTGCGATTCTTTCAGGATATACGCCGAGGGAAGAAGGGCGAGCGTATCGCCCACCACCGGCACGAGGCCCAGTATCGAATCCCACCCCATCCGCACGCCGACGATCGGCAGCTTATAGGCGCTGTCCATGCTGACGGCCAATCGGCGCAGACGGGCGAGGTCAGCTTCGTGAGAGGGGGTATGGGGTGTCATATCGGTCCTTGCGTGTTGCTCTGGTCGGCAAACGCATGGTTCAGCCCCAAAGTTCCCCCCCTCCGCCGGCCCCATCCGGCACGTGGGGAGTGCCGCTTAAAGGCTGGCGTAATCGGTGATCAGCGGCGTGGGACGCCGTGGCGGCTGGGCCGAGGTGCCGTTTGGCTTCGGCGCGGGCTTTGGTTTTTGCGGTTGCGGCGTTCTGTCTAGTCGGGCCATCGGGTAGCTCCTTTGCTGCTCGCTGGGGTTTGATGTCTCTCACCCCCGCAACCAGCTTGGGCGCGGTTCGGGTCCATAAAGGGGCCAGATTGCGCCCAGAATGGGGCATTTGTTGCGATTTTGCGACGGAATGCCCGGTATTTCCCTATGGGTTGAGGATGAAACGCGCCTCTGCCTGCAGGGTGCCCTCTGGGGCGACACGCCCCCGGCCTGTCAAGTCGACCAGATGTGCGAGCACGTTTCGGGTGGCCGCCCCCAAGAGCGCGGCAGGTGTTTCGGTATAGATGGCGCGGGCGAGATCTTCCGCGGTGGCGGGCCCGTCGGCCAAAGCGTCGAGGATCGACGCCTCCCGCGCGCGGCGATGCGCGACCAACCAGTCGAGCCGCGCGTTGGGATCGCTGACCGGCGCGCCGTGACCGGGGTAGAAGACCCGCCACTGCCGCGCGCCCAGCTTCTCGCAGGAGGCCATGAAATCGGTCAGATCCCCATCGGGGGGCGAGACAAGCGAGGTGGCCCATCCCATGACGTGATCCGCCGTCAGGCAGGCGTCCCCCCAAGCAAGGCTGACATGATTGCCGATGTGGCCCGGCGTGTGCAGCACTTCCAGCGTCCAGCCGTCCCCCTCCAGCAGGTCACCATCGGCTAGGGTGTGATCGGGGCGAAAGCCGTGGTCGACACCTTCACCGCCGCCCATCAGCCCCGCCTCGGCCAGCCCCTGCATCACCACCGACCGGCCCGCCGTGGCATCCCCAAAGGCCCAGACCTCAGCCCCCGTGCGCGCGGCCAGCGGGCGGGCGAGCGGCGCGTGATCCAGATGCGTATGGGTCACGATGATATGGCTGATCTGCTGCCCAGGCTGGATCGCGGCGAGGATCGCCTCAAGATGCGCGGGGCTGTCGGGGCCGGGGTCGATCACCGCCACGTCGGTCTCGCCCAAGAGATAGGTATTGGTGCCGCGATAGGTCATCGGCGAGGGGTTGGGCGCCACGATCCGCCGCAGCCCGGGTTCCAAGGGTTCGGCAATGCCAATCTCGGGGTCGAAGTTGTCGGGCGGCAGCATGGTTTCACCTTTCGCTGGGGCAGGGGGCTGGCTAAGGTCTAGCCATGAATTTTGCCTGGCTCAAACGATATGTGCCGCGCGGCATCTACGGACGCGCCGCGCTGATCCTGCTGTTACCAGTGGTGTTTTTGCAGTTGGTCGTGGTGGTGATCTTTGCGCAGAGGCATTTCGAAGGTGTCACCGGCCAGATGACCGATACGGTCCTGAGGGAACTGGAACTGGTCATGCTGGCGGTTGGCACGGCCCCCGATGCGCAATCCGTGCCCATGGCGGTTGAGGCGCGGGCGGGCCCGCTTGATTTCGTGGTAACGCCCGCCAACCGTCCGCTGCCTAAAAAGGACAGCATGCTGTGGTACGACTATTCGGGCCGCGTGCTGATCCCGCGCTTGCGCAGTAAGATGGACGGGATCGAAGCGGTGGACCTCAGCGATGACGATTTCGTCGTGCTCTATATCGAGAGCGTGCACGGGCCGCTGCGCATCCAGTTCGAGCGGCGGCGCATCTCGGCCTCGAACCCGCATCAGCTTTTCGTCTACACCGTGTTTTTCGGCGTGCTCTTGAGCTATATCGCCACGATTTACCTGCGCAATCAGCTGCGCCCCATCAAACGGCTGGCCCGCGCGGCGGAAGCCTTTGGCCGGGGGCGGCATGAGCCCTATACACCCACCGGCGCCATCGAGGTCCGCGCGGCGGGCAACGCTTTCGTCGACATGCGCGCCCGGATCGAGCGGCAGATCGAGCAGCGCACGCTGATGCTCTCGGGGGTCAGCCACGACCTGCGCACGCCGCTGACCCGGATGCGTCTTGGCCTGTCGATGATCGACGATGAGGATGCCGCACCGCTACTGGCCGATGTCGATGACATGCAGCGGATGCTGGACGAATTCCTGAACTTCGCCAAGGGCGCCGCCGAGGGTGAACCCGAAGAGGTGGCCCCGCATGGGTTCGTCAGCGCCATTGTCGAAGACGCGCAGCGGGCCGGGCGCAGGGTCACGCTGCTGCCGCCCGAAGGCGCGGGCGAGGGGATTGTGAAGCTGCGCAGGGTCGCGATGCGCCGGGCGGTGGACAACCTGATCTCAAACGCCGTGCGCTATGGCACGCAGGCCGAAGTCTCGGTCATGCTCAGCGATCGCACCCTGCGCATCCGGGTCGAAGACGACGGCCCCGGCATCCCAGAAGCGCGGCGGGACGAGGCGACGCGGCCTTTCTCGCGGCTTGATCCTGCGCGCAACCAGGACAAGGGCGGCGGCGTGGGGCTGGGCCTTGCCATCGCATCCGACATCGCGCGCGCCCATGGCGGGGTGCTGCGGCTTGGGGAATCGGACCGCCTTGGCGGGCTGCGTGCCGATATCGTCATCGCGCGGTGACCCGGCGGCATGATTGTGCCGCGCGCGCGGCTTTGCCACAGTGAGGTGACCCTGATACGGAGCGCAGCGATGACCCCCTATGACATGATCAAAGCCCATCTCGACACGGCCGTACCCTTTGCCGCCCATGTCGGGGTGAAATTGCTTGAGATCGCAGATGGCACCGCCAGCGCCGAATTGGTGCAGCGGCATGAGACCTCGAACCACATCGGCACGCAGCACGCGGGCGCGATGTTTACCTTGGGCGAGGCGGCCTCGGGTGCCGCAATGGCCGGGGCGATCGCGCCGGTGATCATGGACATGCGCCCCGTCGCGGCCATGGGGCAGATCACCTTCAAAAAGATTGCCGAAGGCACGCTGACCGCCCATGCCCAAACCGCGCGCCCCGGGGCCGAGCTGCTGAGGGCACTGCAAGAAGACGGCAAAGTCGCCTTTGACGTGGCTGTCGACATCCAGAACGAAGCGGGTGAGACGGTGGTCGAGATGCAGGTGACCTGGCACGTCAGCGCCAAACGGTGAAGGCCGCGAAAGGCGGGGGCGGAAGTATGGTAGGCCCGGCAGGACTTGAACCCGCAACCAAAGCGTTATGAGCGCTCTGCTCTAACCAATTGAGCTACAGGCCCGCCATGGGCGTTTGGGTATGACGCCGCAGGCCGAGCGTCAAGACATTAGCTGCACCAAATGATTGCAGTGGGCGGCGCAATACTCTAACTCCGCGCGCAAGGGAAAATGCGCGCCGGGGGCCATGACCATGACGAAATCCGACAACGGAATCACCTATGCCGAAGCAGGCGTGGATATTGACGCAGGCAATGCGCTTGTAGAGCGGATCAAACCGGCGGCGAAATCCACCGCACGGCCCGGCGTCATGTCCGGCCTCGGCGGCTTTGGCGCGCTGTTCGATCTGAAGGGGGCAGGCTTCACCGACCCGGTGCTGGTCGCGGCGACCGATGGCGTGGGCACGAAGCTGCGCATCGCGATCGACACCGGCAATGTCGACAGCATCGGCATTGATCTGGTCGCCATGTGCGTCAACGATCTGGTTTGCCAAGGGGCCGAGCCGCTGTTCTTCCTCGACTATTTCGCGACCGGAAAGCTGGAACTCGACAGCGCCGCCCGGATCATCGAAGGCATCGCCAAGGGCTGTGCCAATTCCGGTTGTGCCTTGATCGGAGGCGAGACGGCTGAAATGCCGGGCATGTATCACGCGGGTGATTTCGACCTCGCCGGTTTCTCGGTCGGCGCGATGGAGCGCGGGACCGAGCTGCCGCGCGATGTGAAAGAGGGCGACGTGCTTTTGGGCCTGCCGAGCGACGGGGTGCATTCCAACGGCTACAGCCTCGTGCGCAAGATCGTTGAACGGAGCGGTCTGGGCTGGGGTGACGGTTGCCCCTGGGGCGATGGTGATCTGGGCAGTGCGCTGCTCACACCCACGAAACTCTACGTCAAAGGCGCCGTGGCGGCCCTGCGCGCCGATGCCGTCTCGGCGCTGGCGCATATCACCGGCGGGGGCCTGACCGAGAACCTGCCGCGCGTGCTGCCCGTGGGCCTCGCCGCTGAGATCGACCTCAACGCATGGGAATTGCCGCCGGTCTTCAAATGGCTGGCCGCCGAAGGGGGCATGGCCGAGGCCGAGATGCTCAAGACCTTCAACGCCGGGATTGGCATGGTCGCCGTGGTCTCCGCCGACCAGGTCGAGGCCGCCAAGGCCGCCTTTGCCGAGGATGGCCATAGCGCGATTGAGATCGGGCGCATCACCACCGGCAATGGCGTCACCTATTCCGGCGCGCTGCTTTGACCAAGCGGGTTGCGATTTTCGTCTCGGGCGGCGGCTCTAACATGCGGGCGCTGGTCGAGGATATGACCGGCGACCATGCAGGCCGCCCCTGTCTGGTGCTGTCGAATAACGCGGATGCGGGCGGGATCGCTTGGGCGCAGGGGCAGGGGATCGCGACCGAAGTGGTCGATCACCGCCCCTTCGGCAAGGACCGCCCGGCCTTCGAGGCGGCGCTCAGCGCCGCGCTTGAGGCCTATGCGCCCGACATCATCTGCCTTGCCGGTTTCATGCGCAAATTGACCGAAGGCTTCACCGATGCTTGGGCCGGGCGGATGATCAACATCCACCCCTCGCTATTGCCGAAATACCGCGGGCTGCACACCCATGCCCGCGCGCTGGAAGCTGGCGATACCGAGCATGGCTGCACCGTGCATGAGGTGACCGCCGCACTCGATGACGGTCCGATCCTTGGTCAGGCGCGCATCCCCGTTCTGCCCGGCGACACGGCCGAGAGTTTGGCCGAGCGGGTCTTGGTGCAGGAACACCGCCTTTACCCCGCCGTGCTGCGCCGTTTCGCCGCCGGTGAGCGGGAGCCGGTGATGCTCACGGGCTGACGCTGGTCAAACCTTCCTGCGTGATGTACCTCTTTGACAAAGCCCGATGACCGGGCGTGCAACATGTCAAAGAGCATATATGAAAACCATCACCACGACCGCCGACCTCGCGCAATTCTGTGAAGAGGCTGCGCGCCATGATTACGTGACCGTCGACACGGAATTCCTGCGTGAGCGGACCTATTATTCCAAACTCTGCCTTGTTCAGCTTGCCATGCCCGGCACCGATGACAGCAACGCCGTGTTGGTCGACCCCTTGGCCGATGGCATCTCGCTAGAGCCGCTGTACGATCTGTTCCGCGACACATCGGTGGTCAAGGTCTTCCACGCCGCGCGGCAGGATCTCGAGATCTTCTATGTTGACGCCAAGGTCTTTCCCAAGCCGCTGTTCGACACGCAGGTCGCCGCGATGGTCTGCGGCTTTGGGGAACAGGTGGGTTATGAGACTTTGGTGCGCAAGATTGCGCATCAGTCGCTCGACAAGACCTCGCGTTTCACCGATTGGTCGCGCCGCCCGCTGACCGAGGCGCAGAAGACCTATGCCTTGGCCGACGTGACCCATCTGCGCCAAATCTACGAGTTTCTGGCCCGCAAGCTTGAACAGACAGGCCGCGCGCGGTGGGTCGCCGAAGAGCTTGAGACGTTGCTCAGCCCCGACACCTATGTGACCCAACCGCAAGACGCGTGGAAGCGGGTCAAGACCCGGACCAATTCGCCCAAGTTTCTGGCGATCGTCCGTGAGTTGGCCGCTTTCCGTGAGGATTACGCCCGCAGCCGCAACATACCGCGCAACCGGGTGTTCAAGGATGACGCGCTGGTCGAATTGGCAAGCCTGAAGCCCTCGAATGGCGACGAGTTGAACCGCGCCCGTCTGCTGCTGCGCGAAGCCCGCAAGGGCGACATCGCCGAAGGGATCCTGAAAGCCGTGGCCGCAGGCGTGGCCTGCAAGCCTGCCGACATGCCCCAGCCCGACCGCAAGCGCGACAAGCTGCAGGTGAACCCGGCGCTGGCCGATCTTCTGCGGGTGCTGCTCAAGGCCAAGACCGAAAGCGCGGGCGTCGCGGCCAAGCTCATCGCCTCGGCCAGCGATCTTGACATGCTGTCGGCAGGGGAGCGTGACGTGCAGGCGCTGCGCGGCTGGCGGCATGAGGTCTTCGGTGCCGATGCACTGCTGCTCTGCGAAGGCAAGATCGCCTTGGCCGCTGACGGGAACGACGTGAAGGCGGTCAAAGTCTGAAACGAAAAGAGCCGCCCGATCCGGGGCGGCTCTTTCTCAATAAAGGGTCGCGCGGCGTCTTAGCGGCGAGAGACCAAAGCATTCAACTGCCCTTCGACGCGAATCTCGCGCACCCCGGCCAGCATCTGATCGGTCAGGCGACGCCCGGCAATCACTTCGCGCGTGGGGCGGCTGCCTTGCGGGGTGGCCTTGTCGGGGCGCACCCCTTCCAAACGATAGGTCAGAACACCGTCGACGGGCGTCTCATCCGGCGTCGCGGGGGTCAGGCGCACTTTGTAGATTCCTTGGCGTGCCGCCAGCCCGGTGGCGCGCAGAATCGCACCGCCCGGCACCGGCTCGATGGTCAGATCGGTAATCTGCTCAAAGGGGCGCCCCTCATAGGTCTCGACCTCAACCGCGCGCCGCGCGAACAGCCCGCTGCGCTGCGGGATCAGGGGGTTCGTGCTCTCCGCCGGGGCGGCCTCAACCGAACGGGCGGGGCCAAACCAATTCAACGGATTGATGCGGCTGTCACGGACCGTGCCGCAGGCGGATACCAAAAGGGTCGAAGCCAAAAGAGCGAGGATTGTCTTGCGCATGGGAACCGCCGTTAAGTTTACTTGCCTTGTGCTACCCCATCCCGCCAGCCTTGGGAAGGGGGTGGACCTTTGCCCATGGGCATCCTACCTGTCAGGCAATGGAATTCACCCGAAGAGAGTGCACAGATGGCCACGCCCGCCTTTGAAGAACTGGTCGAGGATTTCGAGTTTCTGGACGATTGGGAAGACCGCTATCGCCATGTGATCGACCTTGGCAAAGCGATGGAGCAGCTGCCCGAGCCGCTGCGCGTCCCGGCGACCAAGGTCGATGGCTGCGCCTCTCAGGTCTGGCTGCATGCACAGTTCGAGGGCGGGAAACTGCATTTCGACGGCGCCAGCGATGCGATGATCGTCTCAGGGTTGATCGCGGTTTTACGCAAGCTTTACAACGGTTTGACACCTAGCGAGGTGGGCGGCGTCGATGCCAAGGCGGAACTGGCGCGGCTGGGGTTGAACGACCACCTCTCGGCGCAGCGCTCGAACGGATTGCGCGCGATGATCGAGCGGGTGCGTGAAACGGCAGCGCAGGAAGCGTAACGCTCAGAGGGCGCGCAACGCGCGCGCCAAATCCCCGTACCCCGTGAAGCGCCGCTCGAACGCGAGGCCGAGCCGTGCGGCGCAGTCTTGGGCCTTTTCGGTCAGCGCCGGGTCATCCGTCTGCGCCTGATAGACCAATTTCTCGTAATTGCCGAAATACATGTCGCGCAGCTCGGGATGCCGGTCGAGGCCCATGGGTTTGATGATGAAAGCGTCGAACTGCCGGACCAGAAAATCGGTGAGGTAGAAGGTGGTGATTTCATCTTCGGCGGTTTTGGCGAAGCTCTCGTTGCCTTGGAAAAAGCTGTAGCAATGCGGCCCCGCCACCATTTGCACGCCCAATTCGGCGCAGGCGCGTTCCAAACCGCCCCCCGTGCCGCAATCGGCGTAGACGACGAAGAAGTCGTCATAGTCCGTACGGTGTTTGGTGACCGTGTCGCGCACCGCCTGCGTGATCTTCTCCGGGTAGAGGTGAAATTTCGCGGGCAGGCAGGTCAGATCCAGATGGGTCCAACCATTGGCGGCTTTCAGATCCAAAATCTCACGCGCCAGCGCCCCGCAGGCAATCAGGAGAATACGGCCCGCGCGCGTGGGCGCGAGCCCGTCTTGGGTCAGGGTCCGGTCATCTGGCAGCGACGTGTCATTCATGCCGATACCATCGCATGTCACCGCGCCCCAAGCCAAGCGGGCAGGGGCGAGAGGCTTAGGCGTTGGCCGAATTATGTCGACGGCCCATCCAATCTTTTGCGGTTTCCACCGCCACGGCAGCGTCGCGGCAATAGGCATCGGCCCCGATGGCCTTGCCAAATTCCTCGTTCAGCGGCGCGCCCCCGACCAGCACGATATAGTCGTCGCGCTTGCCCTGTTCGACCAGCGTGTCGATCACCACCTTCATATAGGGCATGGTCGTGGTCAACAGGGCGGACATGCCAAGGATATCGGCCTGTTCCGCTTCGAGCGCTTCAAGATAGGCTTCGACCGCGTTGTTGATGCCCAGATCGACGACCTCGAAACCCGCGCCTTCCATCATCATGCCAACAAGGTTCTTGCCGATGTCGTGAATGTCGCCTTTGACGGTGCCGATGACCATTTTGCCGACGCGCGGCGCGCCGGTTTCAGCAAGCAACGGCTTGAGGATGGCCATGCCGCCCTTCATCGCATTGGCAGCCAGCAACACCTCGGGCACAAAGAGGATCCCATCGCGGAAATCGGCCCCCACAATGGTCATGCCGCCGACAAGCGCCTTGGTCAGGATCTCATAGGGCTCCCACCCCCGGTCGAGCAGGATTTCCACCCCTTCCTCGATCTCTTCCTTGAGACCGTCATAGAGGTCATCGAACATCTGCTGGACAAGTTCTTCGTCGTCCAACTCGGCCAGGATGATATCGTCTTCTTCCGACATGGTGTTTCCTTCTGCTGGGCGTGCAGGTGCATGACACTTGAGCCCTTGTCTCACGGAATGTTAGCGCCGGGGTCGCGGTTTGCGACATCGGCCGCGCCTTGCGCGACGCCTTGGGGGCAAACTACTGCTTTTTGCGGTGTTAGGACAAGGGTTTGCACGAGGTTACTTTCCGATGTTCGCGAAATGTTCTAGCCTTCTTTCATGGATAGGGAAGACCAGCGATTCCGCGTGCTTGGCCGCGCGGCAGCCAGTAATGATGCGGGCCGGTTTGAGCGTCATAGCCGCGTGGCCGAAGATGACGGTTGGGCCCGCGAGGAGGTGCTTCCGGTGCTGCGCACCCAGACCAGTATTGAGGTGCCGCGCCGGGTGATCACCTACAACCGCTCGCCGGATTTGCCTTTTGATCGGTCGATAAACCCCTATCGGGGCTGCGAACATGGCTGCGTCTACTGTTTCGCGCGGCCCAGCCATGCCTACCTCGGCCTATCGCCGGGCTTGGATTTCGAAACCCAGTTGATCGCCCGCCCCGAAGCGCCAGAGGTTCTGGCGCGGGAACTGCGGTCGAAGCGGTACCAGGTCGCGCCCATCGCCATCGGCACCAACACCGACCCCTATCAGCCGATCGAAAAGACCCATGGCATCATGCGAGAATGTCTTGAGGTGTTAGCCGCGTTTAATCACCCGGTGGCGATCGTCACAAAGGGCAGCCTGATCGAACGCGACATTGACATCCTGGGCGACATGGCAGGGCGCGGATTGGCAGCGGTCGGCATTTCGGTGACCACGCTGGACGCAAAGTTGAGCCGTTTGATGGAGCCGCGCGCGCCCGCGCCGCAGCGGCGGTTGCAGGTAATCCGAAAGCTGTCGGAGGCAGGCATCCCGGTGCGGATCATGGCATCGCCGATGATCCCGGCGCTGACGGACCCGGAGTTGGAGGCGATCCTCACCGCCGGACGCGAGGCCGGCGCGCGGCATGCAAGCTGGATCATGCTGCGCCTGCCGCGAGAGGTGTCGCCGCTGGTGCAGGACTGGCTCGCCACCCATTACCCCGATCGCGCCGAGCGGATCATGGCGCGCTTGCGCGATATGCATGGGGGTAAGGAATATGACGCAGGCTGGCACAAACGGATGCGGGGCGAGGGGCCATATGCGCAGATGGTGGCGCAACGCTTTGATTTGGCGGTGAAGCGTCTGGGGCTGGCCCGTTCCGGCGTGCCGCTGCGCCGCGATCTGTTTCGACCGCCCTTCGAAAAGGGCGATCAATTGAGTTTGTTCTGAGCCTCAGCCCCGGCGGCGCCCGCGGCGCGGGCCTCGGGTTGGGCCTTGGCCATCGGTGCCATCGCTTTCGGAAGAGAAATCGCCAATCTCTTCGCGGATTTGCTCCAGCGTGGGGGCCGGGCCTTTTTCGGTGCTGTCGAGCGCCTCGCGCATGGCGACCAGATGCTCGGGCAGGGTGCCGCAGCAGCCGCCGATGATGCTTGCGCCTGCGTTGCGGGCCATCACCGCATAGCGCGCCATCAATTCGGGCGTGCCGTCATAGTGAATGTGGCCTTCGACGTATTTCGGGATGCCTGCGTTGCCTTTGGAGATGATCGGCAGCGTGCCGTTCTTCGCGGCAAAGCCAAGCACGGTGCGCAGCAGGTCAGAGGCGCCGGTGCCGCAGTTGGCGCCATAGGCCAGCGGCATGTTGTCCAGCTCATGCACCAGATCGACCATCCCTTCGGAGGTCAGCCCCATCATGGTGCGCCCAGCGGTGTCAAAGCTCATTGTGCCACACCACGGCAGACCGGCCAGTTGGAAGCCCTCGGCTGCGGCGCGGTATTCTTCGGGGGCGCTGATCGTCTCCAACCAGCCGATATCGGCACCGCCTGCTTTGAGGCCATCGGCGGTCTCGTGGAACATCTCGACGGCGAGGGAATGCGACAGGGCGCCCACAGGCTCCATGATCTCACCCGTGGGGCCGACGGAGCCTGCGACGATCACCTTGCGCTCGGCGGTATCGGCCACTTCGCGCGCCAATTCGGCAGAGACGCGGCTCAACTCATGCACGCGGTTCTGCGCGTCGTGCAGCTTGAGACGGGCGGCATTGGCGCCGAAGGAATTGGTTAGGAACAGATCGCTGCCCGAATCCACCGCGAAACGGTAAAGCTTGGTAATCTTGGCGGGCTCGTCGGTGTTCCACAATTCGGGTGCGTCGCCCGACATCAGCCCCATGTTGAACAGATTGGTGCCCGTGGCCCCATCGGCGAGCAATGTGCCCTTTTCAGCGAGAAGATCGGTGAATGCGTTGCTCATGGGGGCTCCTGTTGGGTCTTGGAATTTCGCCTGATGTCATGATGGCTACTTAGGGGCAACCTCATAATATTCATCTTCATTATGAGGGCAGGCGGGAAGGCTGCGCCCCGGCGCCGGCACCGGGGCGCTGAGGGTCAGTTGGCCTCGCTCAACAGTTGCGCCTTGGCCTCGGCCATCAGGCTTTGCATCTTGCCGCGGATCGTCGCCTCATCCGCGCGGTTGCCCAGATCGCCCGAGACTTTGCGATAAACGTCTTCGTCGCCCGCCTCTTCGAAATCGGATTTCACGACCTCTTTGGCATAGTCCTCGGCGTCGCTGCCGGATTTGCCCAAAAGTTCAGCAGCCCAGAGGCCCAGAAGCTTGTTGCGCCGCGCCTCGGCGCGGAATTGCATGTCCGCGTCGTGGGCGAACTTGCTTTCAAAGGCATTTGCGCGGTCGTCAAAGTTGCTCATGGCGGGTCTCCGATTGCTGTTGTTACCCGTTTGATATGCGAACGCCTGCCCGTTCTCGCAAGTGGCGGGGCAAAGGTGGCGGGCCATGCTTGCAGCAGCGGGGTGCTTGCACTAAGAGAAGCGCAAGCGGCGGGGATGTTCCCGGCCCCCTGTTGGAAAGGATGCCCATGGCCCGGCGCAACAAGATCTACGAAGGCAAGGCAAAGATCCTCTATGAAGGTCCCGAGCCCGGTACGATCGTTCAGTATTTCAAAGACGATGCCACGGCCTTCAACGCCGAGAAGAAAGCCACGATCGAAGGCAAGGGCGTGTTGAACAACCGCCTGTCCGAGTTCTTTATGACCGGGCTGAACAGCATTGGCGTGCCGACGCATTTCATCAAACGCCTGAACATGCGCGAACAACTCGTGCGTCAGGTCGAGATCATTCCGCTGGAAGTGATCGTGCGCAACTATGCCGCCGGTTCCATGTCCAAGCGCCTTGGCATCGAAGAGGGCACGCAATTGCCGCGCCCGATTGTCGAATATTGCTACAAGGACGACTCGCTCGGCGATCCGCTGGTCACAGAAGAGCATATCGCCGCCTTCGGCTGGGCCAGCCAGCAAGACATGGACGATATCCTAAGCCTTGCGCTGCGGGTCAATGACTTCATGTCGGGCGTGATGATGGCCGTGGGCATCAAGCTGGTGGACTTCAAGATCGAGATTGGCCGCGTTTACGACGGTGATTTCCAGCGTCTGATCGTCGCCGATGAGATCAGCCCCGACAGCTGCCGCCTGTGGGACATCGAAACGGGCCAGAAGCTCGATAAAGACGTGTTCCGCCGCGATCTCGGCTCGCTCACCGATGCCTATACCGAAGTGGCCAAACGCCTTGGCGTCATGCCCAAGAACAACGCGCCGGTGACCAAGCCGACGCTGATCAATTAACGCGGCTTCGCCGTTCAATTTGCAGATGTTACAAAGGGGTGTCGCGCCATGAAAGCACGGGTGCATGTGATGCTGAAGAACGGGGTGCTCGACCCTCAGGGCGAAGCGGTTCGCCACGCGCTCGGAGCCTTGGGCTTTGACGGGGTGAACGGTGTGCGTCAGGGCAAGGTGATCGAGCTTGACCTCGCCGAGGGCACCTCCGAGGCCGATGTGACCGCCATGTGCGAAAAGCTTTTGGCCAATACGGTGATCGAATCCTATTCGGTGGAGCTGGCCTGATGCACGCAGCGGTGGTTGTCTTTCCCGGGTCCAATTGCGACCGCGACCTTGCCGTGGCTTTCAAAGCCGCGGGCGCCAAGGTCTCCATGGTCTGGCACAAGGACAGCGAACTGCCGCAAGGCGTTGATATCGTGGGGATCCCCGGCGGGTTCTCCTATGGCGATTACCTGCGCTGCGGGGCCATCGCCGCGAATTCGCCGATCTGCCGCACCGTGGCGGCCCATGCGGAGCGCGGCGGCTATGTGCTGGGCATCTGCAACGGTTTTCAGGTGCTGACCGAAACCGGCCTGCTGCCGGGCGCGCTGCTGCGGAACGCAGGGCTAAAATACATCTGCAAGACCGTGGGTCTGAAGGTCGAGACCACGGCGAGCGATTACACCAGCGGCTACAGTGCCGGTCAGGTCATCGACATTCCGATCGCCCACCACGACGGCAACTATTTCGCGGATGACGAGACGATTGCGAAACTGCGCGGCGAAGATCGCGTGGCCTTCAGCTATGCCGAGAACCCGAATGGCGCGCGCGATGACATCGCGGGCATCCTGTCGGAGAACCGCCGCGTGCTGGGCATGATGCCACACCCTGAGCGGGCGGCGGAGGCTGCGCATGGCAATACGGATGGGGCGGCGCTCTTCCGCGCATTGACCGGTGCTTTGCAAACCGCCTGACTTGAGTGCGGCGCGCGGAGCGCGTAAGTTGCCGCGATGAGTGATACATCCGGTTCCGAAGGCAATAGCATGGCCGTATCCTGGCGGGTGCGGTTTGCCATCGCGTCGCTGATGATCCTCGCCGTGGTGACGATTTCGATCACCAACAAGCTGCTGACCGACCGTTTTACCGAAAGCACCCGCAACCGCGCCGAACTGCGCATCGCGCTTTATAGCGGCAACCTGCTGGCGGAACTGCGCCAGAATGCCATCGTGCCGCAGCTTTTGGCCCGCGACCCAACCTTGATCGGGGCGCTGCAAACGGCGGATTATTCCCTGTCGACGCAGCGGCTTATCTCCTTCGTGGAAGAGATTGGCGCGGCCTCTTTGATGCTTTACGACATCGACGGGCGCACGGTGGCGGCGACCGACCGCAACCGCTTGGGCTCTGCGCATAAATCCGCGCCCTATTTCGTCGACGCCATCCGCTCTAACGCGACGATCTTTTCGACCATCGAGCGGGAGCAGGGCGGCTATCGTTTCCTTTATTCGCGGCGGATGCAGTCTGGCGGCACGACCCTTGGCGTGATCGCGGTCGAGGTCGACTTGCAAAAATTCGAACGCGCATGGGCCGGGATTTCCGACGCGGTGATTGTCATGGACAGCACCGGGCAGATCATTCTCGCCACCGAGCCGCGCTGGCGCGGGCTGACCGAACCCGAAGCCTTGGCCAACCACACGCCGCAAAGCGCCATCGAGCGCGCCATCCAAGCCACCACGGATTGGACCGCGCTGCCGCCTGATGCCTACCTGCAAGGCGAAGCGGTGATGCGGCTGGAGAACCGCATCCCGTTCCGCGGCTGGCGGATGAGCAGTTACACCACCTATGCCTCCGTGCGTGAAAAGGTGAACGGCGTGCTGGCGCTTGAGGTCATGGGCTTTGCGATCCTGCTGGCCTTGGCGTTCTACTTCCTCAGCCGTCGCACCGCCGGCAGGCTGGCGATTTTCCAACGGGAATCGGCCAAGCTCAGGGCGCTGAACCTTGCCCTCCAACGTGAGATCGCTGAGCGCAAGCGGGTGCAACAGACCCTCGCCGTGGCCGAGCAAACCCTTGAACAGTCATCGAAACTTGCCGCCTTGGGTGAGATGTCCGCCGCCGTGAGCCATGAGTTGAATCAACCGCTTGCCGCGATGAAGACCTATCTGGCGGGCGCGCGGTTGTTGCTCAATCGCAACCGGCAGGATGAGGCCCTGTCGTCCTTTGGGCGCATCGACGATCTGATCGAACGGATGGGCGCGATTACCCGGCAGCTGAAATCCTATGCCCGCAAGGGGCAAGAGGCCTTCTCTCCGGTCGACATGGGGGCGGCCTTGGCCTCATCCCTGTCGATGATGGAGCCGCAATTGCGCCAACGGCAGGTCCAGATCAGCCGTATCCTGCCCGATAATCCCGTCATGGTGATGGGAGACCGTATGCGGATCGAACAAGTTATGGTAAACCTGTTAAGAAATGCATTGGACGCAACAAAATCGGAACGAAACCCTCAGGTGGACATTATACTATCAGCGGGGGAGACGGCGACATTGACCGTGCGCGACAATGGCCCGGGGATCGAAGACTTGGACGCGCTGTTCGAACCTTTCTACACGACCAAACAGCCCGGCGATGGCGTGGGGCTGGGTCTTGCCATTTCATCGGGGATCGTCAACGACCTCGGCGGGAGGCTGACGGCGCGCAACGGACAGAACGGTGGCGCTGTATTTGAAATGCAACTGCCCATATTGGCAGATGAAACGAAGATAGAAGCGGCGGAGTAAACGCATGGCTCAGGCAATGAAAATCGCGATTGTAGATGACGAACAGGACATGCGGCAGTCGATCAGCCAGTGGCTGGCCCTCTCGGGCTATGACACGGAAACTTTCGGCAGCGCCGAGGATGCGCTCAAGACATTGGGGCCGGACTATCCGGGCATCGTCATCTCCGACATCAAGATGCCGGGCATGGATGGGATGCAATTTCTGAAAAAGCTCATGGGCAGCGACTCGGCCCTGCCGGTCATTATGATAACCGGCCATGGCGACGTGCCGATGGCGGTGGAGGCGATGCGGGTGGGCGCGTTTGACTTCCTCGAAAAACCCTTCAACCCCGACCGGATGAGCGAACTGGCCAAGAAGGCCACCAACGCGCGGCGGCTGGTGATGGACAACCGCGCCCTGCGGCGTGAATTGTCGGATGGCGGTCAGTTGATGAAAAAGCTGATCGGCCAATCCCCGGTGATGGAGCGCCTGCGCGAGGATATTCTGGATCTGGGGCAGGCCGATGGTCATGTGCTGATCGACGGGGAAACCGGGACGGGTAAGACTTTGGTTGCCCATGCGCTGCACGCCGTCGGCTCGCGGGCGGGCAAGAAATTCGTGCTCGTCTCCTGCGGTGCTTTGGAGGAAGAGGCGCTGGCCAAACGGCTGTTCGGCCCGATGCAGCCCGAAGATGCGCAACTGCCCGCCATCGAAGAGGCCCGCGGTGGCACCTTGGTTTTGGAGGATATCGAGGCGCTGTCCGAGCAGCTTCAAGCCCGCCTGTTGAGCGCGATCAACGAGCAGGGCACCCCGGCGGAGACACGGATCGTCGCCATTTCGAACCTGCAAGAGGCAGGGCGCACCTCGGAAGATGCGCTGCGCTCGGACCTGTTTTATCGTCTGGCGGCCCTCCGCATCACCGTGCCCCCCCTGCGCCAGCGCGGCGAGGATATTCTGACGCTTTTCACCCGGTTGAGCGATCAATTTGCGGATGAATACGGTTGCGAAGCGCCTCAGGTCAGTGCGCAAGAGGCGGCACAGCTGTTGCAGGCGCCATGGCCCGGGAACGTGCGGCAACTCATCAATGTGGCTGAACGCGCCGTACTGCAATCGCGCCGCGGCTCGGGCACCATCGCCTCGCTGTTGATGAGCGACCATGACGAGATGCAGCCGGTGATGACCACCGAAGGCAAACCGCTGAAGGAGTATGTCGAAGCCTTTGAGCGCATGTTGATCGACAACACCATGCGCCGCCACAAGGGCTCAATCGCCAGCGTGATGGACGAGCTTTGCCTACCGCGCCGGACCTTGAATGAAAAGATGGCAAAATACGGTTTGCAGCGGTCAGATTACCTCTGACCGCGCCCTACAAGCAGCGCGGCTTAACCGCTGCGCTGCTCTGCGATCTCAACCGCTTTGCCATTCGGATCGGTGATGCAAGACCAGCTCGCCGCGCCGGGTACATCGACGATATGGCGGTAAAGCTCAACGATCGGGCGGGTGGTGTTGATCGCAACCCCCGCCGCTCCGGTTTGCTGGGCCACCGCGGAGACGCAGCTTTTCTGCCCGCGCAATTCCGCCAGCGCCGCGGGGTCGTCGGCCACGGCGATCTCGTCACAGGCGGCGAGGCCCAGAAGGGTCAGACAAAGCGCGGGGCGCAGGAATTTAGGCATGAAAGCGGTCCTTTGAAACTCTGGGCCGCAGCGGCGGCAAGGCAATTCTATGGCGTCGCCCAGCGGTAGCTGCCGCGACAGTCTGAATGTTTCCAAGCCCATGCGCCTTGTCAACCGACCCGGGGTAAAGCGCATTTGACTGTTGCTCATTCGATTGACCATTGTGTTTCACCCCGTAAAGCCCTTAACTAGCCGGATAAGTCCCGTAACGCCCGACCGGCGTGGGGTGACTTTTGACAGTTTCGCTGCCGTGCCCGCCCGACGCCGGGGGGCCAGCAGACCGATTGGGCCGGAAACGGCCGAAGAACCGCTGATATTCGTGAGGGTTAGCCCGACCGAAGCACAGCTAATTAATGGATGGGAGAGGCCGCAGAGCCCTCGCATCGGAGAAGAACCGCGATGACGCGCGCAGATGCTCAGAGCAGACAGTCGGGGGCCCTTGGTGGCCCTGCTGTTGCCGCGTCCTCCATCGCCCTGACAAGTCACACCTCCCAGCCCGAAGCCCCGCCAGGGGCCTTTTGTGCGCGGGTGCTGTGCATAATGGATCTATGTCTAAGAAAATGCTTATCGATGCCACCCACGCCGAGGAAACTCGGGTCGTGGTCGTGGACGGAAACAAGGTCGAAGAATTCGATTTTGAATCGGAAAACAAACGCCAACTTGCTGGCAATATCTATCTAGCCAAGGTTACACGGGTCGAACCGTCGCTTCAGGCGGCCTTTGTCGACTATGGCGGCAACCGTCACGGTTTCCTCGCTTTTTCGGAAATCCACCCCGATTACTATCAAATTCCCGTGGCCGACCGTCAGGCGCTGTTGGAAGAAGAGCGCGCCTATGCCGAAGCGCAGGCCGCCAAGGACGACGAGGAAGAAAAACCCAAGCGGACCCGCTCGCGCTCGCGCAGCCGGTCGAAGAGCCAAGCCGCCGAGACCAACAGCGACGATGCCGTAGCCACCGCCGAAGTCGCCGAGGACAGCAGCGATCAGATCGCGGGCATGGAAACCGTCGATCTCGACAGCGAAGAGGGCAGCTCGCCCATGGAGCGGGTCGCGGAGACGCCGGTTGAAGAGCCCGAGAGCGACGCGAACGACGACGCGGCCAAGGCCGCTGACCCAGCCCCCGCGGATGCCGATGATGCGGCGAAAGCGGGCAACACTGTCGCCAAGGATGACGCTCAGACCGACGGCGAAGAGGCCGATGGCGAAGACGACAAAGGCAGCGATGCCGCCGCCAAGGACGATTCCATCGAATCCGTCGCCGATGAGGACGACAGCGAAGACATCCGCCCCGTGCGCAAACCGCGCCCGCGCCGCTACAAGATTCAAGAGGTCATCAAGGTCCGCCAAATCCTGCTGGTGCAGGTCGTCAAGGAAGAGCGCGGGAACAAGGGTGCTGCGCTGACCACCTACCTCAGCCTCGCCGGTCGTTACTGCGTGCTGATGCCCAACACTGCCCGTGGCGGTGGCATCAGCCGCAAGATCACCAATGCCGCCGACCGCAAGAAGCTCAAGGAAATCGCGACCGAGATCGAGGTGCCGAAAGGTGCGGGACTCATCGTGCGCACCGCCGGGGCGAAACGCACCAAGGCCGAGATCAAGCGCGATTACGAATACCTCCAGCGTCTCTGGGAGCAGATCCGCGAGTTGACGCTGAAGTCCATCGCGCCTGCCAAAATCTACGAGGAAGGTGACCTGATCAAACGCTCGATCCGCGACCTCTACAACCGCGAGATCGACGAGATCCACGTCGAGGGCGAGCGCGGTTACCGCATCGCCAAGGACTTCATGAAGATGATCATGCCGTCCCACGCCAAGAACGTGAAGCTTTACAACGAAAGCCTGCCGCTCTTTGCCCGCTACCAGGTCGAAAGCTACCTCTCGGGCATGTTCAACCCGACGGTGCAACTGCCCTCGGGCGGCTATATCGTGATCGGCGTGACCGAAGCGCTGGTGGCGATCGACGTGAACTCGGGCCGGGCCACCAAGGAAGGCTCGATCGAACAGACCGCACTCAAGACCAACCTTGAAGCCGCCGATGAGGTCGCACGACAGCTGCGTCTGCGTGACCTTGCCGGGCTTATCGTGATCGACTTCATCGACATGGACGAGCGCAAGAACAACGCCGCCGTCGAAAAGCGCATGAAGGACCGCCTCAAGACCGACCGGGCGCGGATTCAAGTGGGCCGCATCTCGGGCTTCGGCCTGATGGAAATGTCGCGCCAACGTCTGCGCCCAGGCATGATCGAGGCGACGACCCAGCCTTGCCACGCCTGCCACGGCACCGGCCTCGTGCGCTCGGACGATAACCTCGCCCTGTCGATCATCCGCCAGATCGAAGAAGAAGGCACCCGCCGCCGCTCGCGCGAGGTGCTGGTGCGCGCGCCCGTGGGCATCGCCAACTTCCTGATGAACCAAAAACGCGAGCATATCGCCCATATCGAAATGCGCTACGGCATGTCGGTGCGGATCGAAGGTGATCCCTCGCTGGTGAGCCCCGACTTCCAGATCGAGAAGTTCAAGACGGCCACGCGCACCGTGCCGCCCGTCTCGGATCACGTCGTCTCGGTCGATACCTCCCTGATGGATCAAATCGACGAGGATGAGAGCGCCGCCGAGGCCGAAGAGGTTCCCGCCGCACAGGATGCCAGCCCCTCAGACAACGGGAACGGCAATGGCAATGGTGAAGAGGGTGAGGGCAAATCCAAGCGCCGCCGCCGCCGTCGCCGCAGCCGGGGTGGCCGTGGCCGCAACGGCAATGGCGATCAGCAGAACGGTGCAGAGGATCAAAACGGTGCTCAGCAGCAGGACGAGGCGAAATCGGACGAGGGCGAGAAAACCGCGCCGGTAGAAGCGGAAGCCCCGCAGGCCGAAGCGGAAGCCGCGCCTGCCGAGGAGAAGCCCAAGCCGAAATCCCGCAGCCGCTCGCGCAAGCCCAAGGCCGAAGTCGCCCCCGAAGCGGAACCCGCGCCCGAAGCTCTTGCCGCCGCAGAAGGCGAAGCACCGAAAGTCAGCGCCGAAGCCGAAGGGGAGGAGACGCCCAAGCCGAAGGCCAAGCGCAGCCGTCGGACCAAGAAACCCGCAGCCGACGCAGCGGAAGAGACCGTAAGCGCAGACGCCGTGGCAACCGAGGAAGAGCCCGCGCCGAAGCCTAAGCGCCGCAGCCGCGCCAAGGCCAAGCCGGTCGAGCCGGTGGCCGAAGCCACGCCCGATGCGATGGCCGAAGCCCTGCCGGGCGAGGCGCCCATCGCGGCTCCGTCACCGGAGACGGCGGCGCCTGTCGCGGAAGCGCCTCAACCTGAGCCGCAGCCCGAACCCGCGCCTCAACCAGTCGAGGCCGAGGCTCCCGCTGCCGAAGCCGCTCCTGAGCCGGTCGCGGAAAAGGTTGAAGAGCAGCCCACTGAAAAGCCCAAGCCCAAACGGCGCGGCTGGTGGTCACTGGGCAGCTAAGACGCTTTAGACAAAGAAAACGGCGGGCTTTCAGGCCCGCCGTTTTCAGTTTTGGCATAGGGTAAGAAAGACGGCGCGAATGCGCCCGTTCAGCCGCCCTTGGTGATGATGTAAAGCTCTGCCGCGCCCTCGGTCCGGGTTTCGGTCAGCTGATGGCCCGCCTCGGCACAGAAATGCGGCACGTCGATCACGGCGGCGGGGTCATCCGCCGTCATGTGAAGCTGATCGCCCGGCGCAAGCGCCGTCAGTCGTTTGCGTGCCTTCAGCACGGGCAGGGGGCAGAGAAGCCCCGTGGCATCCAGTTTTTCGATCTTCATAAGCTCAGTTAAGCCAAGCCGGTCCCGAGGTCCACGATCTTGTGACAATATGACAGGTGACGCCGGGGCCATGTCGGTCTAGGAGTTGGTCATGTTTGAAGTAAGCCTCATCGACGCCGGGATCCTGCCGGCCATGACCATCGCCCTTGTCGCCGGGATTTTCAGTTTCCTGTCGCCCTGCGTACTGCCCATCGTGCCGCCCTATCTGGCCTATATGGGGGGCGTGTCGATCAATGACATGTCGAGCCAATCCAGCGCGCGGCGCCGCGCCGTGGTGGCGGCGCTGTTTTTCGTGCTGGGGCTGAGCACCGTTTTCGTGCTCTTGGGTTTCACCGCCTCGGCATTCGGGATGTTCTTTCTCCAGAATCAGGCGCTTTTCGCCAAGATTTCCGGCGTGGTGATCATTGTCTTCGGCCTGCATTTCATCGGCCTTTTCCGCATTCCCTTTCTGGATCAAGAAGCGCGGTTGGATGCGG
This sequence comes from Sulfitobacter sp. 1A12157, assembly GCF_043557345.1. Classification (NCBI taxonomy): domain Bacteria; kingdom Pseudomonadati; phylum Pseudomonadota; class Alphaproteobacteria; order Rhodobacterales; family Roseobacteraceae; genus Sulfitobacter; species Sulfitobacter sp. 1A12157. Next base: position 56,873 of record NZ_JBIFFV010000003.1, on the reverse strand, counting down.
GCGACAAGGGCGGTTCCAGCTTTGGCGCCTATGTTCTGGGGCTGGCCTTCGCCTTTGGCTGGACGCCCTGCATCGGCCCACAGCTTGGCGCGATCCTGTCGCTCGCGGCGAGTGAGGCTTCCGTCTCGCGCGGGACGCTCTTGCTGGGCGTCTATGCGGCAGGGCTGGGGATTCCGTTCCTGCTGGCTGCGATGTTCATCACCCGCGCGATAACGCTGATGAACCGCATCAAACCGCATATGAAGCTGATCGAACGGATTATGGGGGGGCTTCTCGTGCTCGTCGGGCTGGCTCTGCTTACCGGTGCCTTCACGGCCTTCTCCTTCTGGTTGCTCGAAACCTTCCCGATCCTCGCAACCGTGGGTTAAGCCTTATTCTCGCCCCGAATGACGGCTAGACTATGCCGAAGAAGAGGGCGGGCATGGCAAACACAGCGCAGGCAAAGACGGTGAAAAGGCGCCGGGTGTTCTACATCCCCGGCTACGATCCGATTCACCCGCGCCGCTACCGAGAGCTTTACCGCAAGGAGGGCGCTGCGCAGGCAGCAATCTCGGGCTATGAGATCGGGCTGAAGCCGAAGGCGGGCCGCGGCAATTACGGCTGGCAGGTGGATGCTGAGATCGACGGGCAGCGGGTGACCGCGCAGGTCGAGGTGCTGGTCTGGTCCGACATCGTGCGCCAAAGCATGAGCAGTTCGATCCCCGCGACCTATTGGCAATTGCTGCGCACCGCTTGGGTCTACATCGGGTCGGGCGCGCTTTGGCGGCTGATGCGGCTGCGCAAGGGGCCGGTGATCGCCGCACTTTACCCCGTTGGCATGTTGATCGCGCAGGCGCTGCTGGCGCTGGTCCTTGGCCTGTTGGCCTATGCCGCGCTTGCGGTGCTCAGCGATCATTGGGCCGCACGGCTCGCCTTCGCGGCTTTGGGCATGGGGTTGGGCGTTGCCCTGCTGCGCTGGTTCAAAAGGAAGGACGGCAAGTTTTTCGCCTATTACCTCATGCATGACTACGCCTATTCCGCCGCCACCAAGGGCGCGAATCCGCCGCAGCTTGAGGCCCGAATGGCCACCTTTGCCGATGCCATCGCCGCTGCGCTGACTGATGATGTCGACGAGGTCTTGGTCGTCGGCCATTCCTCGGGCGCGCATCTGGGGGTTTCGGTACTGGCCGATCTGATCCGGTCGGGCAAGGTGGCCGAAGGCGGACCTGCTCTGGGTTTCCTCACGCTGGGGCAGGTGGTGCCAATGGTGTCTTTCCTGCCCCGGGCCGAGCGGTTGCGCGGCGATCTGCGCTATCTCTCGGCACGTGATGAATTGGCTTGGGTGGATGTCACCGCCCCGGGCGATGGCTGCGCCTTTGCGCTGTGCGATCCGGTGTCGGTCTCCGGTGTGGCGCCCGAAGGGAAACGCTGGCCGCTGGTCTTCTCCGCCGCCTTTACGCAAACCCTCAGTCCCGCGCGGTGGAAGGCGCTCCGCTGGCGCTTCTTCCGGCTGCATTTCCAGTATCTCTGCGCCTTTGACCGACCGCGCGACTACGATTATTTCCAGATCACCGCCGGGCCGCGCACACTCGCCGCGCGCTATGACGGGCGGCCGGCGTCGAAATCGCGCATCGACTACGCCGTCAGCAAATACACCTCTGTCGCCGCATGAGCCATCCGCCCAAACCCCCCGCGCGGCCCGACCGGGTGTCGCTCTGGCGCTATGCCAAACTGTTTCGCGCCGACATCCTCTCGGCCCAGCCCGCGCGGCTCTACCGGGCGTGGATGGCAGAGTTTAAAACGCCCTTCTTTCGCAGCTACCTGATGAACCAGCCCGAGCTGGTCAAAACCGTGTTGAAGGACCGACCCGAAGATTTCCCCAAGTCCGACCGCATCGGCGAGGGGCTGCGCCCCCTCTTGGGCAACTCTGTCTTTCTGACCAATGGCGAGACATGGAAACGCCAGCGCCGCATCATCGACCCGGCCTTCGAGGGCGGGCGGCTGCGAGAGACTTTCCCGGCCATGTGGGGCGCGGCTGAAGCCGCTGCGGCGAGGCTGGCGCCCAAGGCAGGGCAGGTCATCGAGATCGAAGCCGAGACCAGCCACGCCGCCGCCGATGTGATTTTTCGCACGCTGTTTTCCCTGCCGATCGAACATCAAGTCGCCCGGGCGGTCTTTGACGAGTTTCGCAATTATCAACGCAGCCAGCCGATCCTGAACCTCGGGGCGCTCTTGCCGCTGCCGCGCTGGATGCCGCGCCTGTTTCGCCGCGACACGCGGGCCAGTGCGGCGCGGATCAGGACGCTGATCACCGATCTGACCCGCGCGCGCATGGCGCAGATCGAGGCCGGCACCGCGCCCGACGATCTTGCGACCAAGATCATGACCCAAGCTGATCCCGAAACCTCAGAGCGCTTCGACACCGAAGAGATGGTCGATCAGGTCGCGATTTTCTTTCTTGCGGGGCATGAGACCAGCGCTTCGGCCCTTGCTTGGGCGCTGTATTTGATGGCGACCCATCCCGCGTGGCAAGAGCGTTTGGCGGAAGAGGCGCAGGCGCTTGAGACCTGCGACTTCGCGGTGATGTCGAAACTCAAGCTCAGCCGCGATGTCTTTCGCGAAACGCTGCGCCTCTACCCGCCGGTCCCGATGATGGTGCGGGAGAACCGCTGCCCCGAACGCTTCCGTGACCGAGAGGTGAAACAGGGCGCGCAACTGGTGCTCAGCCCGTGGCATCTGCACCGCCACGAACGGCTGTGGGACAACCCCGACGGCTTTGACCCGACCCGCTGGCAGACCGAGAATGGCAAACAGTGCCAACGCGAGGCTTTCATCCCATTCTCAGCCGGGCCGCGGGTCTGCACGGGGGCGGGCTTTGCCATGGTCGAGGGGCCGCTGATCCTGTCGCGCATCCTGCGCGACTTCCGCGTGACGGCCCAGCCGGGCCGGGTGCCGGTGCCTGTCGCACATTTGACCGTCCGATCAGATAAGGGCATTTGGTTAGCGCTATCAAGACGCTAGCTGCTATCATCGGCTTTGCGTTTCAATTAGAAACGCTGCGAACGGAATCAAAATAGGATCTGGGTGATATGGGCTACGACAAGGCGCAACTTGAGCAAATGAACAGCGGCAAGGGCTTCATCGCGGCGCTTGATCAATCGGGTGGCTCCACCCCCAAGGCGCTGAGCCTCTATGGCGTGGAACCGTCGGATTACAACGGCGACGAAGAGATGTTCAAAGCTGTCCACGACATGCGCGCGCGGATCATTCTGGCCGATGATTTCACCTCTGAGAAAGTGATCGGCGCGATCCTTTTCGAGCGCACGATGGATGACACGATCAACGGCAAACCGGTCGCGCAGCTGCTCTGGGAAGACCGGGGCGTGGTGCCTTTCCTGAAGATCGACAAGGGTCTGGAAGAGACCAACATCGGTGTGCAGATGATGAAGCCGATCATGGAGATCGACGATCTGCTGGCCCGCGCGGTGAAGAATGGCATCTTCGGCACCAAGGAGCGATCAGTCATCCACGATGCCAACGAGAGCGGCATCGCCGCCGTGGTGGCACAGCAGTTCGAACTGGCCAAACAGGTCTGCGCCGCCGGCCTCGTGCCGATCATCGAGCCTGAGGTGAACATCAATTCCGAGAGCAAGGCCGAGGCCGAAGAGATTCTGCACGGAGAGATCGCGAAACACCTGAAGGCGCTGCCCGAAGGCGAGATGGTGATGCTGAAACTGACGATCCCCGAAAAGGCCGGTCTCTATGACGATCTGGCCGAACATGCCAATGTGCTGCGCGTCGTGGCGCTGTCGGGCGGCTATTCCACGGCGGAAGCCTGCGAACGGCTGGGCAAGAACCGGACCATGATCGCCAGCTTCTCCCGCGCTTTGACCGAAGGGCTGAACGTCAAGATGACGGACGCGGAGTTCAACACGGCGCTAGGGCAGAACATCGACAAAATTTACCAAGCCTCAATTTGCTAAGCGGAATTTTTTAAAAATTCCGAAGCCGTTTTCTTTTAAAGAAAACGGCTACACGATCCGCCGGATGGGTTCACGATTGCAAAATATGATGACCTGTCCGGCGTTCTCAACCGCTTGATAGCCGCGGCGTTGCAATTCCGCTTCGAATGCCCGGCGTCCGACGAATTTCTCGATATCTCGCGCTTTGCGCCGGATCACTTGACCGTTGATCGCGGCGCGCGAGGCAAAGAGGCTGTGAAGCCACGCCTGTGGCGAAAGGGGAGAGGCCAAAGTCATGGCCCGACGCTAATCCGCTTTTGGTAAACGTTCCTTTAACGACCGCAGCACAAACAAGCGGATCGCCCCGGCCAGCCCGATGTGCAGCCCGCGGGCCGCGTCGATCTCAGCCACCAGCGCGTTGATCGGCAGCCCACGCGCCGCGGCAATGGCGCGGAACTCTTCCCAAAATTCGTCTTCGAGGGAGATTGATGTCCGGTGGCCCCTTAGGGTCACCGAATGTTTGCGGGGCCGGGTGCTCATGTTTCGCGCTTATGCGCGTCGAGCGTCGCCTTGGCTTGGGCGGCGCTTTTGCGCGCCGCCTCTTTCTCGGCTTTGCTGCGGCCAAAGCGCAGCGCATTCTCATCCGCCTGAGCGCGGCGGACCGCAAGATCGCGTGCCTTTCTCGCCTTGTTCAGGTTGATGGGCTGGCTCATTTCGGGCCGATCATGTTCTCAGGGCGCACCACACGCTCGAATGTCTCGGCATCGACAAAGCCCAAGGCAATCGCCTCCTCCTTCAGAGTGGTGCCGTTCTTATGCGCGGTCTTGGCGACCTTGGTGGCATTGTCATAACCGATCTCAGGGGCTAGCGCGGTGACCAGCATCAGCGACTCGCGCATCAGCTTCTCGATCCGGTCCGCATCGGCCTTGAGGCCATTCACCAGATTGTCGGTAAAGGCCGAGGCCGCATCGCCCAGAAGCTGCATGGATTGCAGCACGTTATAGGCCATCATCGGCTTGTAGACATTAAGCTCGAAATGCCCCTGCGACCCGGCGAAACCCACGGCGGCATCATTGCCCATAACATGGATACAGACCTGCGTCAGCGCCTCACACTGGGTCGGGTTCACCTTGCCTGGCATGATCGAAGAGCCCGGCTCATTCTCGGGCAGGATCAATTCGCCCAGACCGCAGCGCGGGCCGGAGCCCAGAAGGCGGATGTCATTGGCGATCTTGAAGAGCGAGGCCGACACGGTCTTGAGCGCGCCAGAGATCTCGACCATCGCATCATGGGCGGCCAGCGCCTCGAACTTGTTGGCTGCGGTGACGAAGGGCAGGCCGGTGATCTCGGCCATGTTATGTGCCACGGTCTCGGCCCAGCCCTGTTTGGTGTTCAGCCCGGTGCCCACGGCAGTGCCGCCCTGTGCCAGCTCATAGATACGACCAAGCGCGTCGCGGACGCGGGCGATGCCCATGGCGACCTGATGGGTATAGCCCGAGAATTCCTGAGACAGCGTCAGCGGGGTCGCGTCCTGCGTATGGGTGCGGCCAATCTTGATGATGCCGTCGAACTCCTCGACCTTCTTTTGAAGCGCGCCGTGCAGCTTCTCCAGTCCCGGCAGCAGCACGTCACGCGCGGTCATCGCGGTGGCGATATGCATGGCGGTGGGGAAGGTGTCGTTCGACGACTGGCCCATGTTGCAGTGATCGTTCGGGTGCACCGGCTCTTTCGAGCCGATGGTGCCGCCCATAATCTCGATCGCGCGGTTGGCGATGACCTCATTGGCGTTCATGTTCGATTGGGTGCCGGAACCGGTCTGCCAAACGACCAGCGGGAAATTGTCGTCGAACTTGCCCTCAAACACTTCACCAGCGGCCTGGATGATTGCGCGACCGCGTTCCTCGTCCAGCGAGCCCTGCGCCACATTCGCCTGCGCGCAGGCTTTCTTGATCACGCCGAGCGCGCGCACAATGGCGATGGGCTGCTTTTCCCAGCCAATCGGGAAGTTCATGATCGAACGCTGCGTCTGCGCGCCCCAGTATTTATCGGCGGGGACTTCAAGCGGACCAAAGCTGTCGGTTTCGGTGCGGGTATCGGCCATTCTGCGGCTCCTGCTGTGACTTATCGTTGTCCAGCGGTGTACCTGCGCCTTACGCGCTGCGCAATGCGGGGATGGCGCTAACGGCCATTCCGCCGCTACTTCCGAAAGGAATCGAGCGAGACGATCTCGGCGTCTTTGACCGGCTCTTCCGCGACTTCCAACTCTGCCTCATCCGTCTGGTCGAGCGTGGCCTCGTCTTCCGCCGCGTCATCCTCTTCGGTCTCTTGCTGTTCGAACCGTAGGCCGAACTCAACCGAAGGGTCCACGAAGGTGCGGATCGCGTCGTAAGGGATATAAAGCGGCTCTGGCGCATCGCCGAAATTCAGCGTGATGGCGAAACCGTCTTCACCCACATCAAGGCCGTCGTACCAATGCTGCATCACCACGGTCATCTCATCGGGATAGCGGTCGGATAGCCAATCGGCCAATTCCGCGTCCGGATGGGAGGTGTCGAAGGTGATGAAGAAATGGTGATTCCCCGGCAGACCCTTGTCCGATACGTCTTGCAAAACCCTGCGGATCAGGCCCCGCATGGCTTCGTGCATCAGGTTGCCGTAATCAATGCTGCGGCTCATTCTTCTCTCCGGTCCGGGCGATGGGCAGGGGTAAGCATACCCCATTCAGGGGCGAGTGAAAGGGGGTGCCGCGCTAAATCGCGTGAAGGATCAGCGCCAGCGTGGCGAGCAGGACCATCGTGATGACAAAACCACGCTTGAGCGCCAGCATCAGCACAGCAGCCAAGAGGGTGAGCGCGGCGGCCATGGGATTAAAACTGTCCCAGACGGGCAGGGGCAGGGCGAGCGGGCCGTCAGCGCCGACCCGGTCAAACAGCACATGCAGCGCGAACCAGACCGAGAGATTGGCGATAACACCCACCACTGCCGCCGTGATCGCCCGCAGCGCGCCTGCAATGCGCGGCTGTTGAGAGAGCGCCTCAAGATACGGGCCAGCAAGGAAAATCCACAGAAAACAGGGCGTGAAAGTGACCCAGAGCGCCAGCAGCCCGGCGGCCATCGCCCCCGCGGGGCCGCTTTGCGCAAAGCCCGCCAACATGCCTACGAATTGCGTCACAAGGATCAGCGGGCCGGGCGTCGTCTCGGCCAGGCCAAGCGCGTCGATCATCTGATCCGTTTCGATCCAGCCGAAATCCTGCACCACGGTCTGGGTCATATAGGCCAGCACCGCATAGGCCCCACCAAAGGTCACGACGGCCAGCTTGGAGAAGAACAGCCCCAGTTGCAGCAGAAAGTCGTCGCCGATGAAGACAAGGAACAGAAGCGGCGCGGACCAGAGACCACCCCAGATAAGCAGGGTGCGCAGGCTATGCGCTGGCGGCAGGTCGGCGACTTCGGTCTCGGACGTCGGGCTTCGGCTCAGCATCCCAATGACCCCGGCCACCAGAATGATCAGTGGAAACGGCAGGCCCAGCACGAAAAGCGCGATGAAAGAGCCAAATGCCAGCGCCCAGCCGAGCCGCCCGTGCAGCGCTTTTGAAGAAACCTTCAGAAGCGCTTGGAATACCACGATAATGACAGCGGCCTTGATGCCCTGAAAGGCCGTTTGGACCAAGGGCATCTGCCCGTACCATGCGTATAACAGCGCAAGGGTCGCGATGAATACCGCCCCCGGCACAACGAAAAGCAACCCGCCGAGCAGCCCGCCCGCAACCCCGCGCAGGCGCCAGCCTGCATAGGTCGCCAGCTGCATCGCCTCGGGCCCGGGCAACAGCATACAGAGCGAAAGGGCCCGCAGGTAAGTCTGCTCGGTCAGCCACGGGCGATGCTCGACCAACTCGCGGTGCATCACGGCGATCTGGGCTGCAGGGCCGCCGAAGGACATCACCCCGATCCGGCCAAACACGCGAAACATATCGGGCCAATTGGGCGGGGTCATCGGGGCCATCCTGCGTCATCGAAGCCACCACGGCTTCGTTTCGTCACGGATAGGGCCAGAGAAAAGCGCGGTCAAGTTAAGGCAAAAGTGCAGTCTAACTGTTATGAAACTGAAGGGAAAAGTGCAGGTTTCTGTTGCCAGGTACCTGCGAACCCCGCCTTAAGCTGCAAGGCCTAAGGACTTAAGATTTCAGTCGCTGAAACCGCTTACGCGGCCATCGCAACTGGAGCACGATTGTCATTTGCAATTGTACAGTTTGAACCGATAACGGTGGTATCTCACCGAGACAAAGCAACCCCTTTAGACGTTCGTCGATCCTATTTCGGCCCCATGATCCCCAAATGAAGGATGTTTGGTGGAGCCGCCGGGTACCGCCCCCGGGTCCGAACCGCTTATTACGAGCGCGTTTATGTCCATAGTCCCGAAGGACAGGATTAAAGTAGGGCCGCCATGGGCGAATTGCAAGGGGTGGGATGCGGCGAATTTGTCACGTCAGGAGAAGCGCGCATCTCTTTGTTTTATATCATCGAACCTACTAGCTTCGGCCCGCAGTTTCGGCATTCCGCGCCGCGCGTGCGGCGAACACGCTTTGGGCAAGCTGTTGGGTCTCAGCCTCCAGCGCCGTCAAACCTGCTGTCACCGCTTTGCCGTCATGCGCCTCTGCCGCATCCGCGATCTCTTGATGCAGGGCCACGATCCGTGCGCGATCCCGCGCGGTGAAGGTGATCATATTCATCAGGGGCTGCATCGCCTCGACCGCGCCCGCCAGTTGATAGCTCAGTACCGGATTGCCCGCACCATCGACCAGCGCCCGGTGAAATGCCACGTCGGAGGCGCAGAAGGCCTTATCGGTCAGCCCCGGCTGCGCCTGACGGTGAATTTCCGCGCGCATGGTGGCAAGGTGATCCGCCGTCCGGCGTTCTGCCGAAAGCGGGGCGCAGGCACGCTCCAAGGCAAAGCGCGCCTCGCATGCGGTCTCAAAACTCACCGCGTTCATGGACAGCAGCAGGGTCGAAGTGGTGATCTGCTGCGCATAGGCGTCCGGAAAGCTCAGCCGGTTGACGAAAGCACCCCCCGTGGCCCCGCGCTGCGTGCGGATCAGCGATTGCGCGGCCAGCCGCTTGAGCGCCTCGCGCACCGTGGGGCGGGAAACTTCAAACTGTTCAGCCAACTCCGCCTCGGAGGGCAGGCGCTGGTCGACAATAAGATGTCCGCCGATGATGGCGTCGCGGATAGCCGTCGCGATCTGGGCCGATAGATCGGCGGGATTGCTTGGGTCGATTTTCATATGTCTTACAATTAATGTTTGCGAGGACTTTAATTGTCTGACATTAAATCTACAAGAGCACGCAGGGGAGGGCGGCGATGGCCGGGATGGTACGATCAACATTATGGCTGGGCTTTTTCGCCCTGATCCTCGCCGCTTGGTGGATGATGTACAGCATGGCGATGCAGATGGATCTCGATCTGCTGGGCCGCCCCGGGGCCATGGGCCAACGGATGCGGCAGATGGATCCGGGCATGGATATGTATATGCCCATGGCGCGTTTCTTTCCGCTGTTCGTGATGTGGGGCGCGATGATGGCGGCGATGATGGTCCCGACCATGGTGCCGACGCTGCGCGCTTACGAAGATCTTATGACCTCGGCCAATGGCACGCGCGTGGGCTGGCTGGCGGTGTTCGCAGGTTACCTCGCGGTCTGGGTGATCTTCGCGGCGGGGATCGCGGGTTTGCAACTGTTGCTGTTGCACGGCGGCGTCATCGACATGCTCGGCATCGCAAAATCGCGCTGGACGGCAGCGGCGCTGCTTTTGACTGTTGGGCTCTTCCAATTCACCCGCGCCAAGGAGATTTGCCACGGCGTCTGCCACTCTCCGATGATGTATTTCATGGGCCACTGGCGCCCCGGTGCCGCGGGCGGCTTTCGCATGGGGCTGGGCCTCGGTGCCTTTTGCGCGGGCTGCTGCTGGGGCTTTATGTTGCTGGGCTTTGCCGGCGGGGTGATGAACCTTGCTTGGATGGGGCTCGCCACGCTTTTCATGGTCATCGAAAAACTGCCACAGATTGGGCATTACGTAACAAAACCAATGGGTTTCGCCTTGGTCCTCGGCGCAGGTGTCGTGGCGGGTTGGCCCATGATCACAGGAGGATGATATGCCAAACAGAGAGATGACACCCGCCGATTGGGCGATCAAGGGCGAGCTATTCCTGAACTGCTCTTGCGATGTCTTCTGCCCCTGCGTGGTCAGCCTTGGCGCGCATCTGCCAACCGAAGGTCACTGCCATGCGTGGATGGGCATCGTGATCGACGAAGGCCATTTCGAGGGGGAGGACTTGGCCGGTCTCAACGTAGGGCTGTTGGTCGATATCCCGGGCCGCATGGGCGAAGGGAATTGGAAAGTCGCCGCCTATGTGGACGATCGCGCGAGCGAGGCGGCCTATGACGGGTTGCTGCAAATCTTCTCGGGCGCTGCGGGCGGCACCACGGGGTTGTTCACCATGTTGGTGAGCGAGATCATCGGCGCCGAACGCGCCCCGGTCGAGATCATTCGCGACGGCAACCGCCGGGTCATCAACATTGGCCGCAAGATCAACGGCGAGATCGAGATGCTGGCCGGTGCCGAGCCGGGGGAGCCGGTGACGATCACCAACTCGAAATACTGGATGGGGCCGAACATCGTCGCTGCGCGCGGCGTGAAATCCAAGGTCCGCGACTATGGCCGGGTCTGGGATTTCGGTGGCAAATCGGCTGAAGTCTGCGCGATTGATTGGCAGGGGGCGCGGTGATCACCCCCGCCTATGTCAAGGAAATGGCGCGCTATAGTGCATGGCAGAACAGTCAGTTGTCGAGCGTCGTTCAGGCTTTGGATGAGGCAACGTTAACACAGGATCGCGGGGCGTTCTTCGGCTCCATCCTCGGCACGCTGAACCATCTTCTGTGGTGCGATCAACTCTGGCTGTCGCGGTTCGACCCTGCCGCGGCAAAGCCGGAAGGCAAAGACACCGAGCTTTGCCCCTCCGGCGACGCTTGGGTTTTGGCGCGAGGGCAATGCGACCTTGCTATTTCTCACTGGGCGTCGGGGTTGGACCAGTCGATTCTAGACCGCGATTTAACGTGGCATTCCGGCATCTTGCAACGCGATGTTTCCAAGCCAATGGCGGGATGTGTGGTGCATTTCTTCAACCACCAAACCCACCACCGCGGCCAAGTGCACGCCATGCTCACCAGCGCCGGAAGTGATGCGCCGGTGACTGATTTCATCTTCTTGCCGGAGGAGGGCTGATGGCCGAACTCTCTCCCTCGCGCCGGATCAGGCGCACGCCATTCTCTGCCGGGGTCGAGGCGGCGGGGGTGAAAGCCTATACGGTCTACAACCGGATGCTCCTGCCCACCGTGTTCGAGAGTACCGAGGCGGATTATCATCACTTGAAGAAAGCCGTGCAAGTCTGGGACGTGGCTTGCGAAAGGCAGGTCGAGCTGCGCGGGCCGGACGCGTCGCGGCTCATGCAGATGCTGACGCCGCGTGATCTGCGCGATGTGGCACCGGGGCGCTGTGTCTATGTACCGATCGTGGATGAGACGGGTGGTATGCTTAACGATCCGGTGGCGGTGAAACTGGCCGAGGATCGTTGGTGGATTTCCATCGCCGATAGCGATTTGTTGTTATGGGCCAAGGGGATATGCAACGGATATCATCTTGACGTATTGGTCGATGAGCCGGATGTGAACCTGCTGGCGGTGCAGGGGCCGAAAGCCGAAGACCTGATGGAACGCGTCTTTGGCGCGGCGGTGCGCGCGGTGAAGTTCTTCCGCTTCGGGGAATTTCAGTTTCAAGGCCGCGCCATGAATATCGCGCGCTCGGGCTACTCCAAACAGGGCGGCTTTGAGATTTATACCGAGGGGGCCGATATCGCGATGCCGCTTTGGGAGGCGCTTTTTGAGGCGGGCCGCGATCTGGATGTGCGGGCGGGCTGTCCGAACCTGATCGAGCGGATCGAGGGCGGATTGTTGAGCTATGGCAATGACATGACCGACGACAACACGCCCCATGAATGCGGTCTTGGCAAGCTCTGCGACACGCAGGCGGCGATGGGATGTATCGGCAGAGACGCGCTGCTGCGGGTGGCGAAAGAGGGGCCGGTGCAACAGATACGTCCCCTAGAGATCGCAGGCGATCCGGTGCCGCTTTGTGATCGTGTCTGGCCCTTGATGGCGGGCGACAAACCCGTGGGGCAGGTGACCTCGGCGGTTTGGTCCCCCGACTTTGGCGTGAATGTCGCCATCGGCATGGTGCGGATGACCCATTGGGATCCGGGCACGCGGTTGCAGGCGCGCACCCCCGATGGTGCGCGTGACGTGACCGTACGGGACAGTTTCTGGGCCTGAGGCCCGGTCGAATGAAACCTGAAAAGGAGATGAAAGATGAGCTTTAATGCGCTGATTGTAAACAAGGATGACGAAGGCAAGACTCATGCCGAGGTCACCCAGATCACCGAAGACCAGCTGCCCGAGGCCGAGGTGACGGTTGCGGTGGAATATTCCACCGTGAACTACAAAGACGGGCTGTGCATCGGACCGGGGGGTGGCTTGGTCCGCAACTATCCGCATGTGCCGGGCATCGACTTCGCCGGCACGGTCGAGGCCTCGAATGACGACCGTTACAAACCCGGCGACAAGGTGGTGTTGACCGGTTGGCGCGTGGGCGAGGCGCATTGGGGCGGCTATGCGCAAAAGGCGCGGGTCAAGGCCGATTGGCTGGTGCCGCTGCCCGAAGGGCTGGACACACGCCAAGCGATGGCCGTGGGCACGGCGGGTTTCACCGCGATGCTGGCCGTCATGGCGCTGGAAGACCACGGCATCAAAAAAGGCCCGGTTCTGGTCACAGGTGCCGCGGGGGGCGTCGGCTCGGTCGCCACAGCGATCCTTGCCAACCTCGGCTATGAGGTGGCGGCGGTCACCGGGCGGCCCGAGACCGAGGAGTACCTCAAAAGCCTCGGGGCGGCCCGGATTGTTGCGCGGGACGAGATCAACGAGACGGTCAAGCGCCCCCTTGAGGGTGAGACATGGGGCGGATGCGTCGATGCCGTGGGCGGCGCGATGCTGGCCCGCGTGCTGGGTCAGATGGAGTACGGGGCGAGCGTGGCGGCCGTGGGCCTTGCGGGCGGTGCGGCCCTGCCTGCCACGGTGATCCCCTTCCTGCTGCGCGGCGTGAACCTCTTGGGCATCGACAGCGTGATGCAGCCTTATGACAACCGTCTGCGTGCTTGGAAGCGGGTGGCCAAGGATCTGCCGATGGACAAGCTGGAGGCAATGGTCCAGCCCGCAGGGCTCAGCGATCTGCCGCAACTGGGGGCGGACATCCTGAAGGGGCAGGTCAAGGGCCGGGTGGTCGTCGACGTAAACGCTTGATATTGCCTCGGCGCGGGGCGGTGTGGTTAATGGTCCGCGCCGCCCCGACCGCCAGAAGGAGAGCATGATGGCCAGCTATGACGACGACAATATCTTTGCCAAGATCCTGCGCAAAGAGATCCCCAGCTTCAAGGTCTATGAAGACGACAAGACCTATTGCTTCATGGACATCATGCCCCGCGCCGAGGGGCATTGTCTGGTGATCCCCAAGTCGCCCTGCCGCAATATGCTCGACGCCAGCCCCGCGCAATTGGCGGATTGTCTGGCGACGGTTCAGAAAGTCGCCAAAGCCTGCCTGCGCGCCTTTGGCGCCGATGGCATCACCGTGCAACAGTTCAACGAGGCCGCGGCCGGGCAAGAGGTCTTTCACCTCCATTACCACATCCTGCCCCGGCATGAGGGCGACAAGCTGCGCCCGCCCGGTGTTCAAGGGGATATGGACCGGATTCGCGAACAGGCCGATGCGATTGCAGCCGCGCTCGGGACAGGGTAGTCCCCCCAAACTTACGTCGCAACAGATACCGAAACGGTCGTTTTAGCCAAGTTTCCAAGGGGGTTTGGCCACAATGGCTTGCCCAATGGCCGCAAGCCCCTATCCTGTTGCGCACGGATGAAAAAAACAGAACGCCGCGTTCTGCGCGGCAATCTGTCATCAAAGAGGGAACAGATAATGAGCGATACCAATTCGCACGGCATCCCCGAGCCTGAGGGCAAGGCGGATGTCATCGACACCGATTACGAGATCGGTCAGGACAATATCGAACGGCAGATCGGGCCGTTCGGGCTAGATATTCACAACCCGGTTTTTCTGATTTCGGGGCTCGCGGTCGTGATCTTCGTTTTCTACACTATCGCATTGCCAGAGCAGGCCGCCGCGATCTTCTCGGCCATGTTCAATTTTACCACCAAAAACTTTGACTGGTTCCTGATCGGCTCTGCCGACCTGGTGGTGATCTTCGCGCTATTGCTGATCGTGACGCCCTTTGGCAATGTCCGCCTTGGCGGCAACGAAGCAGTGGCGGATTACACCTATCTGGGCTGGTTCGCGATGCTTTTCGCTGCGGGCATGGGCATCGGCCTGATGTTCTACGGCGTGTCCGAGCCCTTGACCCATTTCTCGACCTCCATGGGCGAGATCACGACAGAGAACGGTTTACGCACCGACTGGGCCCCCTTGGGTGCCGCCACGGGTGACGAAGCCGCTTCGCTGCGCCTTGGCATGGCGGCGACGATCTATCACTGGGGTCTGCACCCTTGGGCGATCTACGCCATCGTCGCGCTGGCGCTGGCGCTGTTCACCTACAACAAAGGTCTGCCGCTGACGATCCGCTCGGCCTTTTATCCGGTTCTGGGTGAACGTGTTTGGGGCTGGCCCGGGCATATCATCGACACCATCGCGGTTTTCGCCACGCTCTTTGGTCTGGCGACGTCGCTCGGGCTGGGTGCCACGCAGGCGAACGCAGGTCTGAACGAATTGTTCGGCGTTCCGATTGGCACCACCTCCGAGATCGTGCTGATTTCCCTGATCACCGCCGTGGCGCTGGTCTCGGTTCTGCGCGGCCTCGATGGCGGTGTGAAGGTGCTGAGCGAGATCAACATGGGGCTGGCCGCCTTGCTGGCGCTGTTCACGCTCTTTGTCGGGCCGACGGTCTTCCTGCTGTCCTTCTTCTGGGACTCGCTGGTGGCCTATATCGAATATCTGCCCGCGCTGGCGAACCCGTTTGGCCGTGAAGACGTGAACTTCTCCCAGGGCTGGACGGCCTTCTACTGGGCGTGGTGGATCAGCTGGTCACCCTTCGTCGGCATGTTCATCGCCCGCGTCAGCCGGGGCCGCACCGTGCGGGAATTCGTGATCTGCGTGCTGCTGATCCCCTCGCTGGTCTGTGTGCTCTGGATGTCGATCTTTGGCGGCACCGCGATCCATCAGGTGCTGAACGACGGCTACACCGCGGCGCAAGATGCGGGCCTGCCATTGCAGCTGTTCAAAATGCTCGACGCGCTGCCGCTGGCTTCGATCACCTCCTTCATCGGCATCGTGCTGGTGGTGGTGTTCTTCGTCACATCGTCGGACTCCGGGTCGCTTGTGATCGACACGATCACGGCGGGCGGCAAGGTCGACGCGCCGGTGCCGCAGCGGGTGTTCTGGTGCATCTTTGAGGGTGCCGTGGCCATCGCGCTGTTGATCGGCGGCGGTTTGGCGGCGCTGCAATCCATGGTGATCTCCACCGGCTTGCTGTTCACGCTGCTGCTGCTCTTCATGTGCTTCTGCATCTTCCGTGGCCTGCAGGACGAGCGTAAAATTCGTTAACCTGCACAGCCTTTAAGACAATGATGACGGCGGCCCCATGGGGTCGCCGTTTTTTTTGCACGCTTGACCTTGGCCGCGCTGCGGTCAACCTTCGCGCCATGCATATTGATTCCGAATGGGTCCGCGCCCAATTTCCCGCCTTCGCCGAGCCGAGCCTTCAGGGGCAGGCTTTCTTTGAGAACGCCGGCGGGTCTTATACCTGCCGCCAAGTGATCGACCGGCTGCATCGCTTTTACACCCAGCGAAAGGTGCAGCCCTATGGCGCCTATGAGGCCAGCCGGCTAGGCGGGGAGGAGATGGACGAGGCCCGCACCCGCATGGCCGCGATCCTTGGCGTGACCCCGGAAGAGCTAAGCTTTGGCCCATCCACCACGCAGAATACCTATGTGCTGGCACAGGCTTTTGGTCAGATGATGCAGCCCGGTGAGGCGATCGTCGTGACCAATCAGGACCATGAGGCCAATACCGGCCCGTGGCGCAGGCTCGCCGCGCGGGGGATCGAGATCCGCGAATGGCAGATCGATCCTGAGACCGGGCACCTCGACCCCGCCAAACTCGAAGACCTCTTGGACGAGAATGTCCGGCTGGTCTGCTTCCCGCATTCCTCAAACGTGGTGGGCGAGATCAACCCGGTGACCGAGATCACGGCGCTGGCCCATGCCGCCGGTGCTTTCGTCTGCGTCGATGGCGTGTCCTATGCACCGCATGGCTTTGCCGATGTTGGGGGGCTGGGGCCGGATATCTACCTCTTTTCCGCCTACAAAACCTTTGGGCCGCATCAGGGTGTCATGGTCATCCGCCGGGCGCTGGCCGAACTGCTGCCGAACCAAGCGCATCACTTTAACGGGGACGTGCTTTACAAACGTTTCACCCCCGCCGGGCCGGATCACGCGCAGATCGCAGCCAGCGCGGGCATGGCGGACTATATCGACGCCTTCCACGCCCACCATATCGGCGGCACTGCCGGGGCCACGGAGCGCGGTGTCGCCGTGCATGATGCGATGCGCGCCCATGAGACGGCTCTGTTGCAACCGCTGCTGGATGCCATGGCGGCGCGCAACTCGGTGCGGGTCATCGGCCCCACCGATGCGGCAACCCGCGCGCCCACGGTGGCATTGGCGCTTGATCGACCGGGGGGCGAGATGGCGCAGGCACTGGCCGCACGCGGCATCATGGCAGGGGGCGGCACATTCTACGCGGGCCGGGCGCTTGATGCGATGGGGGTGGATGAGGCCAAAGGCGTGCTCCGGCTCAGCTTTACCCATTACACCACGCAGGAGGAGATGGATAAACTGCTGAACGCGCTGGATGATCTGCTCTGACCCTTGACCCGGGCGCAGGGGCGCTATGTTGCGGGACAGGTGCAGGAGCAAGACCCCGAACGTGAGCGACAATTCCCCGATTATCATGTGGTTCCGCCGCGATCTGCGGCTGAGCGACCATCCCGCCCTGTCGGCGGCCTGCAAGACGGGCCGTCCGGTTATCCCGCTATTCATCCACGATGCGCAATCAGAGGCTTTGGGCGCAGCCCCGAAGTTCCGCCTCGGCCTGGCCCTGGGCTGCCTTGGGGAAACCCTGGCCGAGAAGGGCAGCCGCCTGATCCTGCGTCGCGGCGACGCGCTTGAGGTGCTGCGCGAGGTGATCGAGGCAACCGGCGCGGGGGCGGTCTATTGGAGCCGCCTTTACGATCCCGCCGCCATTGACCGGGATACGCAGGTCAAAGAAGCGCTGAAGGACGATGGGCTCGAGGCCTGCAGCTTTGCCGGGCATCTGATGTTCGAGCCTTGGACGGTTGAGACCAAGACCGGCGGTTTTTACAAAGTCTTCACCCCCTATTGGAAGGCGGTCCGGGGCCGCGATGTGGCGGCCCCCTTGGCCACCCCAAGCGATATCCCAGCCCCGCAAAGCTGGCCCGAGAGCGCCGCCCTCGACGATTGGCAAATGGACGCCGAGATGCAGCGTGGGCGCGACGTGGTGCGCCCCTATGTCCGGCTGGGGGAGGCTGCGGCACAGGCGCGGCTTGGTTCTTTCATGGCCCATATCGTCGAAGGCTACGACGAAAGCCGCGACCTGCCGGGCGAAGATGGCACCTCGGCTCTGTCGGAAAACCTGTCGCTGGGTGAGATCAGCCCGGCCCAGTGCTGGCACGCGGGCCGGCGGGCGATGCAGGAGGGCAAGCGCGGGGCTGAGACCTTCCTCAAGGAACTCGGCTGGCGCGAGTTTGCCTATCACCTGATGTACCACACCCCGCGCATCCTCGACCAAAACTGGCGTGAGGAATGGCAGGCTTTCCCGTGGAATGAGGACGCGCGCCGCGCCGAGGTGCTGGCGTGGAAACAGGGGCGCACCGGCGTGCCCTTCGTCGACGCGGCCATGCGCGAATTGCAGGTCACGGGCCGGATGCACAACCGGGGCCGCATGATCGTGGCAAGCTATCTGACCAAGCACCTGATGTGTCATTGGCGGATCGGGCAGAAGTGGTTCGAAGAACATCTGATCGACTGGGATCCGGCCAATAACGCGATGGGCTGGCAATGGGCTGCGGGCTCCGGCCCCGATGCGACGCCGTTCTTTCGCATTTTCAACCCCGAGACCCAGCTTGATCGGTTCGACAAGGGGCGCGAATACACCCGCCGTTGGATTGCCGAGGGCCGCGCGAAACCGAGTGGGGAGGCGCTGGCCTATTTCGACGCGATCCCGCGCCATTGGGGGCTGAGCCCGGAGGACGGCTACCCCGATCCGATCGTCGATCTGTCGGAAGGGCGGGAGCGCGCGCTCGACGCCTATCGCAACCGCGACTTTTAACTTTTTGCGAAACAGCAGCCTGCGGTTACAGTGGGCGTCAATAACAAGAACGGAACCGAGGTATGAAGCTTACGACCACCGAGGGGCAGAAAGGTCTGCCGCGCTATTTCCCGCAGGTCTTCGCGATGGCGCAAGAGATGCAGCATGGGCGGGTGGACTTTGTCCTGCCCGATGGCCGCATGTTCCGTGCCGAGGGGGCCAAACCCGGCCCGGTGGCGGAACTGCACATCCATAACGATGACCTCTTCGCCCGGTTGATCCGCGAGGGCGATCTGGGCTTCTGTGACGCCTATCTGGACGAATGGTGGTCGACCCCGGACTTGCAAGCCTTCATGGATCTGGTTCATGCAGGGAATGAGACGGTCTATGACGGTTTCCCCGGCCAAGGGCTGCTGCGCCAGTTCGAGAAGTTCCGGTTTTGGCTTCAGCGCAACAACCGTAAACAGGCCAAGCGCAACATCAGCTATCACTACGATCTGGGCAATGACTTCTACAGCCTCTGGCTGGATGATACGATGACCTATTCCTCGGCCATTTTTGAGGGCGACGCCCAGCAATCGCTTGAGGCCGCGCAGCGGGCGAAATACAAGTCCATGGTCGATCAGATGGGCGTGCAGCCCGGCGACCACGTCTTGGAAATCGGCTGTGGCTGGGGCGGTTTTGCGGAATATGCCGCCGCCGAACGCGGGCTGAAGGTGACAGCACTGACCATCAGCCAAGAGCAGTTCAACTACGCACAAGAGCGCATCGCCAAGGCGGGGCTCTCGGATCGTGTGACTTTTAAACTGCAAGATTACCGCGACGAGACCGAGAGCTATGACGGCATCGCCAGCATCGAGATGTTCGAGGCGGTAGGCGAAAAATATTGGCCGGTCTATTTCGACACGCTGCACCAACGCCTGAAACCGGGCCGCGCGGCGACTTTGCAAATCATCACCGTCGCCGACCGCCGGTGGGAGGTCTATAAACGCGGGGTGGATTTCATCCAAAAATACATCTTCCCGGGCGGCATGTTGCCCAGCCCCACGATCCTACGGGAGCAGGTCGAGCGGGCAGGGCTGGTGGTCGACCGGTCGATCGAATTCGGCAAAAGCTATGACATCACCCTGCGCCGTTGGCATGAGACCTTTAACGAGAAATGGGATCAGATCACCGCGCTTGGCTTTGACGAACGCTTTCGCCGGATGTGGAATTTTTACCTCACTTCCTGTGCCGCGACATTCGACAGTGGCAATTGTGATGTGACGCAGATTACGGTACGGCGACCGGTGTGACCGCCCCTGCGGTCCACCCCCGCAAGGAGCCGAAAAATGCCGAATGGTGCACGACTTATGGCGGCGATCTCACTCGCTGTGCTGGCCTTTGTCCTGTCGGGCATGGTGGTGCCCCTGATGCCGGAAAGTACGGATTTCGGATATTTCCTGCCGCTCAACGTCGTGCTGGGCCTCCTCGTGGGCTGGCGCGTCATGGGCCGGCGCGCGGGCCGGGGCATGGTGGCTGCGATCAACAACGGTTTTGCCGGGGTCTTTGTGCTGATGCTCTGGGCGATCTTCTTGCAGGCGGCGAATGAAATGGTCCGTCTGGCGCTGCGCAACCGCTATGACGATCCCTTCGAAGCCATCGTCGCCGTGTTCCAGATCGGCGCGGAATTTGGCCTGATGATCGCCACCGTGCCCATCGGCGTGGCGCTTGTCATCGGCGGCGTGATCGTGGGGCTTTTGACAGAATTTGCTTATAATCGTTGGCCCTGACCCCCATGCGACATCTCTTTATCTACGGCACCCTGCGGCATCTGCCGCTCTTGGAAATCGTGCTTGGCCGCTCTTTCGAGGCGATTGACCTCAGCCCCGCCAATCTGCCCGGCTACCACGTCTCGGCTGCCGCCGAAGGGCCGTTTCCGACGATTGAGGCGCGCGAGGGCGCGCAGGCCGAGGGGTTGCTGGTGCGGGGGCTGAGCGCGGATGATTTTGCGCGGCTCGACTTCTATGAAGGCGCCTTCGACTATGATCTGGTGCCGGTGACATTGGCAGACGGGCAGGGGGCCGAGGTCTATCTGCCCCAGCCCGGGCGCTGGACCGCGCAGGGGCCATGGTCCTTGTCAGAGTGGGAGCGTGATTGGGCCGCGCTTTCCTGCCACGCCGCGCGCGAAGTGATGAGCTATATGGGCAAGCGCCCGCGGGCCGAGGTCGATGCGATGTTCCCGATGATCCGCCGCCGGGCCCATCAGCAGGTGCTGGCGACACAGGGCATGCATGATCCGCTGGCGCTTGATGGCAAGGTCGAGGTGATTGACCGCCGCCGCGTTTACGCGAATTTTTTCGCCCTGGATGAAATCTCGCTGCGGCATGAGACCTTTGACGGCAGCCTGTCGGCACAGATCGACCGCGCGGTCTTTGTCAGCGCGGATGCCGCGCTGGTTCTGCCCTATGACCCCCAACGCGACCGCGTGCTGCTGGTCGAGCAAATCCGCATGGGCCCGCTGGCGCGCGGTGACCGGACCTGCTGGCAGTTGGAACCCATCGCGGGCCACATCGACCCCGGAGAGACCCCGCAGGCCGCCGCGCGGCGCGAGGCGCAGGAGGAGGCGGGCATCACCTTGGGTGCCTTGGAGCCGGTCGGAAACGTCTATGCCTCCCCCGGAAATGCGACGGAATTCTTTCACATTTTCGTGGGATTGGCGGATTTGCCGGATCATATCATGGGCACAGGCGGTTTGCCTGCGGAGGGCGAGGATATCCGGTCGCATCTGATGTCATTCGATGATCTGATGGCCTTGGCAGATGCGCAGGCGCTTGCCAATGCGCCATTGGTGGCAAGCGCCTATTGGCTGGCGCGCCACCGCGAACGCTTGAGGTCCGAAGGCACGACAGCTAAACCGGACGGAACATGAACTGGGGGCAAACATGCAGGTTGCTAAAGATTTGGCCGAGGCCATTGGAAACACACCGCTGATCCGACTGCGCGGCGCGAGCGAAGAGACCGGCTGCGAAATCTTGGGCAAGGCGGAGTTCATGAACCCCGGCCAGTCGGTCAAGGACCGCGCGGCGCTGTTCATCATCCGTGACGCCATCGCACGGGGTGAGTTGAAGCCCGGCGGCACCATCGTCGAAGGCACTGCGGGAAACACCGGCATCGGGCTTGCGCTGGTGGGCGCGTCGATGGGGTTCAAGACCGTCATCGTCATCCCCGAGACCCAATCGCAGGAAAAGAAAGACATGCTGCGGCTGGCCGGCGCCGAACTGGTGCAGGTGCCCGCTGCACCCTACAAAAACCCCAACAACTTCGTCCGCTATTCCGAGCGTTTGGCCAAGGAATTGGCCAAGACCACGCCCGAGGGGGCGATCTGGGCCAACCAGTTCGACAATACCGCCAACCGGCAGGCCCATATCGAAACCACCGGCCCCGAGATCTGGGAACAGACCGGGGGCAAGGTCGATGGCTTTTGCTGCGCGGTCGGCTCGGGCGGGACGCTCGTTGGCGTGGCCATGGCGCTGCAACCCAAAGGCGTGAAGATCGCGCTGGCCGATCCTGATGGCGCGGCGCTGCACAGCTACTATACCGAAGGCGAGTTGAAGTCCGAAGGCAGTTCCATCGCCGAGGGCATCGGTCAGGGGCGGATCACCGCGAACCTCGAAGGGTTCAAACCTGACCATTCCTATAACATCTCGGATGAAGAGGCGCTGCCGGTCGTCTTTGACCTGCTCGAGAATGAGGGGCTCTGCCTTGGTGCGTCGTCGGGTGTCAACGTCGCCGGTGCCATACGTCTGGCGAAAGACATGGGGCCGGGCCATACCATTGTGACTGTGCTTTGCGACTTCGGCACGCGCTATCAATCCAAGCTCTTCAACCCGGATTTCCTGCGCGAGAAGGGGCTGCCGACGCCCGCTTGGCTTGATGCCGCGCCACAATCCATCCCAGGTGTTTTCGAGGATACATGACCCAAATGCTCCGCTTCGCCCTTGGCCTCACCGCGTTGCTGGTCTGGCTGACCGGCGCTGCTGTCGCACAGGAACCGGTTCTGCCGGATTTCGACCAATGGGAAACCGTCGCCTCTTCGGCTGAAGAGGCGGTGGACGCCCCCGGCACCACGGAAACCATGCTGGAGGTGCAGCGCGCCCGGCTGGTAGACTACCGCGCCCAGTTCGACGCGGCGCGCAACCTCAATGCCGCGCGGATCACCGCCCTGCGCGAACAATTGGCCGCGCTTGGAACCCCGCCCGAGGGCGAGGGGGCCGAGCCGGAATCTCCCGAAGTCGCTGCCAACCGTGAAGAGTTGAACCGACAGCTCAACACCCTGCTGACCCCGGTCCAACGGGCGGAGGCAGCATATCTGCGCGCCGATGCGCTGATCGGGCAGATCGACGTGGCTCTGCGCGAACGCCAGACCGAGCAGTTGATGGAGGTGGTGCCCACGCCGCTCAACCCCGTCCATTGGCGCACCGCGATTGACGATCTGGCGACAGCGGCGGGTGAGATCGCCGCCGAGGCGCCTGACGATGCCGACACGGCGCGGCGCAGCCTGCGTTCCTCCCTGCCTGCGGTTTTGGCCCTCACCATTCTGGGCTTGGTGCTGATCCTCCGCGGGCAACATTGGTCGACTGCGATCGTGGGGCGGCTGCAGCAATTCGGCGCGCGTGGTTTTGGGATCTGGCGCTTTGTCGTGTCGCTGCTGCGGATCATCCTGCCCACGGTCGGTTTGGTCTTGCTGGCCATGGCCGTTTTGGCGACCGATTGGCTCGGCCCGCGCGGCTCGGCTCTGGTGCAACTGATCCCGGTGATCGGCGGCGCGATGCTGGGCGTTCGCTGGGTCGCCGAACGAGTGTTCTCGCGCGATGATGACGAGGCGCTGATCCTGCTGCCAGCGGCTGAGCGCAAAGCGGTCCGTTTCTACGTCAGCATCATCACCGTCACCGTCATACTGGGCGCGATCGTCACCGCCATCTTCGACGGCCAAGACCCGGCGGAAACCACCGAGGCCGTGCTGCGCCTGCCGGTGATGCTGCTGAGTGCCTTTGCCCTGTTCCGCATCGGGAAAATTCTGCACGGTTACAGCGATCCGGTGACGGAGGACGTCTCCGCCGCCGAAGAGCCGCGGACCTCGACCCTGAACCGCGTCGTGCGCGGGCTGGGCCTGGGCGCAATGATCGTGGCCGTGGTAGCCCCACTGCTGCTGGTCAGCGGCTATTACAACGCCGCCGTCTCGCTGCTGCCGCCCTATGTCACGACGCTGGTGCTTCTGGGGCTTGTGATGACGCTGCAACGCTTCTTGGCCGATGTCTACGGCGCCATGACCGGGCAGGGGGTGCAGGCGCGGGACGCGCTGATGCCGGTTTTCTTTGGCCTCATCTTGTTGTTGCTGTCGCTCCCCCTGATGGCGCTGGCATGGGGCGCGCGGGTCACCGACCTGACCGAGCTTTGGGCGCTGTTCAGCCGGGGCTTCGCCTTTGGTGAGACGCGGATCCGCCCGACCGACTTCCTGTCCTTCGCGGTGATCTTCGTGATCGGCTATGCCGCCACCCGTCTGATCCAAGGGGCGCTGCGCAGCAATGTCCTGCCCAAGACGCGGATGGACATCGGGGGGCAGAATGCCATCGTCTCGGGGATTGGCTATGTCGGTATTTTCCTCGCCGCGCTGCTCGCCATCACCGGGGCGGGGATCGACCTTTCCGCGCTGGCCTATGTCGCCGGGGCGCTGTCGGTCGGTATCGGTTTCGGTCTGCAAAACGTGGTATCGAACTTCGTCTCCGGCATCATTCTGTTGATCGAACGCCCGATCTCAGAAGGAGATTGGATCGAGGTGGGCGGCCAGATGGGCTATGTGCGCGACATCTCGGTGCGCTCCACGAGGATCGAAACATTCGATCGAACCGATGTCATCGTGCCCAACGCCGATCTGATCAGCGGCACGGTCACCAACTACACCCGTGGCAATACCGTGGGTCGCCTCATCGTGCCCGTGGGCGTGGCTTACGGCACCGATACCAAACGGATCGAAGGCATCCTGCAAGAGATCGCCGAGGCGCAGCCAATCGTGCTGACCAACCCGCCGCCCGCGGTCTTGTTCTTGAACTTCGGGGCCGATGCGCTGGAGTTCGAGGTACGTTGCTACCTGCGGGACGTGAACTGGATGATGAAGGTCAAAAACGACATCAACCACGCCATCGCCGCGCGTTTCAAAGAGGAAGGGATCGAAATTCCCTTCGCCCAACGCGACCTATGGCTGCGCAACCCTGAGACCTTGCAGCCCGCGACCAGTGCCAGCGTCCAAGACGGCAGCGACGAGGCGGAGCCGCAGGCATGACGGGCGAGCTCTACCGGACCGAGACCTATTTGCGCGATGCGCCGGCCCGCGTGGCGGCCCATACGCCCGAAGGTGGGGTGATTTTGGACAATTCCCTGTTCTATCCCACAGGCGGTGGCCAACCGGGCGACAGCGGGTGGCTGACATGGGACAAGCAAGAGCTGACCATCGCGACCACGGTGCGCGACCGCGACAGCGGGCGCATCGCGCTGGTCCCGGCAGAGCCGCGTCCCTTGCCGCCGGTGGGGGCTTTCGTGAAACAGGAACTCGACTGGGACCGTCGGCATAAGCATATGCGCGTGCATACGGCGCTGCATCTTTTGTCCGTCGTCATTCCACATCCGGTCACGGGCGGACAGATTTCGGCCACCCATGGGCGGCTCGACTTCAACATGCCCGATGCGCCGCAGGACCGCGAGGAGCTGGAGGAGGCATTGAATCACTTCGTCTCCCTTGATGCGCGGGTGAGCGAGGACTGGATCACCGAGGCCGAATTGGACGCCGCGCCCGAACTGGTCAAAACCATGTCGGTCGCCCCGCCCCGCGGACGAGGGGACATTCGCCTGATCCGCATCGGAGAGGCGCAAGACCCCATTGATCTACAGCCCTGCGGCGGCACCCATGTCGCTCGCACCGGCGAGATTGGCGGTCTTCGCCTTGGAAAGATTGAGAAAAAGGGCCGTTTGAACCGCCGGGTCTATGTTCATCTGGGCGGTTAGATAAATTTATCCTCTCTGGGGGGAATTCGCTCTTGCAACTCACTGCCGCCCCAAGCTAAACCCCGCCTCAACGGAGCGGTGGCCGAGTGGTCGAAGGCGCACGCCTGGAAAGTGTGTAGGCGGGAGACCGTCTCCAGGGTTCGAATCCCTGTCGCTCCGCCACTTTCTTTTTTGCAAAGAGTAACTGTTGCCCCGTCGGGCCATGCGGTTCCGCTTTTAGAAAAGCCCGGCACCCTTCGGGCCGGGCGCTCTCAAGTCAGTCAAAGCTTAGCGGGAGTCATTGCCCGCGCCGTAGCCCCCATAGGCGAAGCCTTCGCCCAAGCTGCCCACGGGCCCGCTGGTTGAGAGGGTGGCGACAGGCGCGCGCGCGCCCGGGAATGTGTCCAAGCGTAGGTCGGCGGCGCGCTCATTAGGGCGGGTCTCACCGGCGTCTGCGGCATGGACGACGTCGGCCGTTACGGACGTATCCAAGCGCAGGTCTTCGTAGCGTGTCGACTGCCCTGCTAAGCTGGCGGAAGCGATCAATGTGGCGGCGGCGGTTGCGATGAAGAGTTTCATTGTTCTAGTCCTTTCTGGTTTGGGAAAGGGCGTCGGCTTTCTCGCTCTGGGGAGAGGCGGGGAGGTCGGGAGGCCCGTTCGATGCAATGATATTAAGGCGCGGTGAGGGGCGGTTACAAAGCAACTCGGTTCACGGCCCGGTGTCAGAACGAGACCCGGCGCGATTGGATCGTAACAAATTGCCACCGCCCCGTAAGATACTGTTATCAGTGTGTTATCTACGCGCCGCCGACCGGGAGTTATGGCGGTGGTCGGCTTGGCGAGAAGCGCTCAAGACCTGTTACATAGCCGTCGCAAAAACCTGTGTGCCGCCGCCGCGGGCAAACCTCTTTGGCCTGTGTGAAATGTTTCAATCCTACTGACCGACCGAGAGGCACAAAAAAGCCCGAAGCGGATATTCTCCGCTCCGGGCTGGTTGATCCGACCGAAAGAAAACTCAGCCGATCGGTTCGTAGAGTACCACGCGGGTGTTCATTGGCACGCGGTCATAAAGCTCGGCCATCTGATCGTTCACCAGTCGAGCACAGCCGTTTGAGACGCGTTTGCCCAAAGTGGAGGCGTCATTGGTGCCATGGATGCGCAGGAAGGTGTCGCCGCGCTCCTCGGTAAAGAGATAAAGGGCGCGCGACCCCAGCGGATTGTCCAAGCCGCCCTCCATACCATCGGCGTATTTCTCGTATTTCTCCGGCTCGCGGTCGATCATATCCGGGGTAGGGGTCCAGCTGGGCCATTCCTTCTTGGCGCCGACAAAGAACTCGCCGGATTCGTAGAGACCGGGGCGGCCAACGCCCACGGTATAACGCCACGCCATATTGTCGGGCAGCGTCCAGTAGAGCGCGAAATTGTCGGGATCGACGTGGATCTCATAGGGCGGTGCGCCTGCCGCGATCGGCACCTGGCGCGGCATCATGTCTGGCGGCACGTCATAGTTCGGCATTTCCTTGGGCGGATGCGCCAGCGCGGGTGTGGCAAGGCCACTGCCAAATGCGGCACCGCTGGCGGCTACACCGGTGATGAAATGTCGTCTCTTCATTGCGTCGTTCCCCTATTCTTCAATCGCGTGTTGAAAGGGAAACCGTTTCAGCGCCTTGCTGTTCCATCGCGGGCGCAGGTTCACAAACTCTTGTAGAGATAAGGCAGCGTTTCACCCCGATAGCCTGTCAATCACGCCCTGCGCCCAACGGTCGGCGGATTGACCAAAGCAATCGTGCAGGGAATCCACCGCCGTCACACTACCAAGCGCGAGCCGACCCAGCAGGCAAAGGCCCGGCACGGGGCGCCCGTCATGGCCGCGCAGCGTGCCGTCAGGCGCGGTCGCTGCGGCCAGATCGGAGGACAAGGGGGACAGAAAACCTTGAGAGATGAGATCGGGCAGAGGCGGCCCCACGATGCCCGAAAGCTCCGGTGCGGGCAACACCGCGTCGACGATGACGGAAACTTCCGCCGCGCCGCCCTCTGCCTGCAATGTCCAGCCTTGCGCGCTGTCCGTGATCTGCGGATTGGTGGCGAAGGACAGGTCGACCAGCCCCGCGTCGATCAGGGCCAAAAGCTCCCGCGCGGAGGATAGCGGCGGGCCGTAGGAATATCGTTTCAACCCTTCGTCGAAGTCGATCAGCCGCTTGGCCGTCTGGGGCGATGCGTTGCCCGGGTTGAAAGCCGCGCGCCATGCGTCCTGCCATTTGCGCCAGACTTGCCCGACTGTGTAGCCAATGCTCGGCGCGACCTCACCGGCGGCCAGGTCTATCCCGTGGCGCAGCGCCTCCAGCGGCGGCGACTGGTCCTGCGCGCCGGGGTCTGACCATTCGGCGTCCAACCAGTTTTCGATCTGCTCCGCCCGTACATTCTGAGGCGTGAGGATATGCACGACCACGGGCAGCAGGGCGTCTGAGATCAACAAGGGCGCCGCCTCGGGCCGCGCACTGACCGCAGCGATAGCGGCTTGGGAGAAACCTGCGGTCTCTTCCGGTGTCGGGTCGAACAGCGCGTCGAAAGCGGCATCCTGCGGCTTTGGAAATGGGGGATGCCCGTTGAGCGAGAAGGGCAGAATACGGCTCGGCTCCCGGCCCGAGGCATGATAGCCCGCCGTATCGAAGCGCCCGCCCTGTGCCATGGTCAGGCCGCGCAACACGTCATAGGTCGACAGGCCCAAGCCCCGGATCGCGACTTGCTTGCCCTGCCATGTCGCCGCCTGCGCGCGCAGCTTTGCTGCCGGATAGGCCTGCGCGACTTCCGCCCCGCTCCGCGCCGCGTGCTCCTGCCATTCCGCCCATTGCGCGTCTGGCGCGACAGAGGGCTGCCCGAGAGTGAGGAGCACTTCGTCATATCGCGCTTCCGATCCGCTTTCGGATTGCACACGCCAGCCCGAAGCCGCGGGTGAGATGCGGGCCACGGAGGCGGGCAGCACCCTGCAAGTCACACCGGTTTTCGTAAAACCCTGCGCAAAAAGATCATCCCGCCGCGCCATGAGGTAGCGGCCCATCTCGGCGCGGGAGGGGAAACTGTCGGGATCGACAGGGCGGTCTTGCCACTGGGCGAAATGTCCGACACGCGACCCCTTTGGCGGACGGATGGCGATATCGCGGTTTGGGATGTTGAGCAGACAATAGGCGGGCTCCGAGGGGGCGAAGTTCGGACCCGCACCGGGATGGGGGCCGGGCTCGTAGATGTCGATCTCTATCCGCCGTTCTGTCCCTATAAGCCGATGCGCCAGAGCCTCCAGCGCGCCAAGGCCGCGCGGCCCGAAACCGATCACCGCAATCCGCGCTGTCTTTACCTGCATCTCTCTCCCCGGCATGTCTTTGGCGCGACCGTAGAGCCGTACCACCGCCAGCGAAAGCCCACAGGTGACAAAATCGCACAACAAAAAAGGCACCCGAAGGCGCCCTTAACAATTCACTCATGCCGTCCGGGAGGCTGCGATCAGCCGCCCCAGCTGCGCACCGAGCCGCAGTCCATATGGGTGAAGTTCGAACCGGAGTAGCGCCCGACACCGCCACCACGACAAGCCATCGCCGCGCGGGCCACCTGATGCACCGAACGCGAGGCGAGGCGCAGGTCAGCGGCCTGACCTTTGAGGTGCAGCGAATTCTTGGCCACACCGCTGGAACGGGAGCGCAGCATCGCGTTGGTTTTCGGGCTGCGGTAGCCGGAGAGGAGCATATAGGGCTCGTTCACATCCAGCAGATTATGCGACGCGGCCATGATGTCGATGGTGCGCAGGTCCATGTTGATGACATCGTCGGTCCGCCAGTCGCGCATGAAATGGTTGATCTCGGCAAAGGCGTCTTTGATATAGTGGCCTTCGATCCAATAGATCATGTCCAGCCGCTCACCCGTGCGGCCCGAATACATGCGGATGCGGCGAATGTCGCCTGCACCGCGCAGAAAGCCTGCCGCGTTCGAGAAGGTGGGAGCTGCTGCAACGGTGGTTGCTGCGAATGCGCCGAGAAGGGCGCGCCGGGTCATCCCCGAGGAGCTTTTGCCTGTCATGTGTCTCTGTCCCGTCGTCTGCCTAAGTTACCCAAGATGTTACATGGGCCATTCATCTCATCCCCAGATGCAACATTGTTATTGCATAGCGGGAAAATCTGACCAAGGGCTGAATCGGAATGGTTCCCGAGTGGTTCAAATTTAGGCGAGTTTTTGCGCAATGGAGTTAAAAAACCCAATGTTTACTGGGGAAACCGATGCGCAATCCGCACAGGCCATCACGCGTTTTTCCTGCGAACGGAAATTTGAATGGACTTGCGCGTAGTAATATTGGCAAACCGGGCAGGCAATAGGGTCGCGCGGCGGCAATGGTATATTCACGGGGTACGACATGGGATTCAGCGCGACTTTTTCACGGCAATTGCCCAAATTCATCGCAGGATTTGCCCTGTTGATTTCGGCACTGGTCCTTGCCGCGCCTGCCACGGCGCAGGTCACCGCTTTCAAACAAGCCGTCGCCGAAGCTGCTGCCCAAGACGATGACATCGCGGCCTTCTACCGCGAGAACGATTATACCGCCATCTGGACCGGGGCCGCCGAAGAGCACCGCGCGCGCCGGTCGGAACTGATGCGGGCGATCACCACGGCGGATGATCATGGCCTGCCGGTCACGCGCTACAACCCCGATGCGGTGTTGGAGATGCTGCGCACGGCCAAGACCCCGCGCGACCGGGGATTCGCCGAGGTGGAGTTGAGCCGCGTGTTCCTGCGCTATGCCCGCGACGTGCAGACCGGTGTGCTGATCCCCAAACGGATCATCAGCCAGATCGTGCGCGAAATTCCGTATCGTGACCGCAAGACCTATCTGCAAGACCTGCCCAAATCGACGCCCGCCGCTTATTTCCGCGCCCTGCCGCCGCGCAGCCTTGAGTATAATGCGCTGCTGAAAGAGAAGATCGCGATGGAAAAGCTGCTGTCGCAGGGCGGCTGGGGCCCCTTGGTGCCCGCAGGCAAGCTTGAGCCGGGCGATACCGGGAACGACGTGATCGCGCTGCGCAACCGCCTGATTGCCATGGGTTATCTGGAACGGTCCAACGCCGTGGGCTATGATGCCAGCCTGACCGAAGCCGTGCGCCAGTTCCAAGAGGCCCATGGGCTGAACACCGATGGCGTCGCCGGTCCGGCCACGATGAAGCAGATTAACATCGGCGTCGAGCAGCGGTTGCAATCGGTCATGGTCGCACTGGAGCGTGAGCGTTGGTTCAACACCGACCGCGGCAAACGCCATATCCTTGTGAACATCCCCGACTTTTCGGCCAAGATCATCGACGATGGCAAGATCACCTTCCAGACCCGCTCGGTCGTGGGGGCCGCGCGCGAAGACCGCCCAACGCCCGAATTCTCGGACGTGATGGAGCATATGGTGGTGAACCCAAGCTGGTATGTGCCGCGGTCGATCGTGACCGGGGAATACCTGCCGCAGCTCAAGCGCAACCCCTATGCGGTCAATCATATTGAGATCACCGACAGCCGGGGCCGCAAGGTGAACCGCGGCGCGGTGAACTTCAACCGCTACACCGCGCGTACCTTCCCCTTTTCCATGCGCCAACCGCCCAGCAACACCAATGCCTTGGGTCTGGTGAAGTTCATGTTCCCCAACAAATACAACATCTACCTGCACGACACCCCGGCCAAGAGCCTGTTTGACCGCGATGTGCGCGCCTTCAGCCATGGCTGCGTGCGTTTGGCCGAGCCGTTTGAATTCGCCTATGCGCTGCTGGCCCGGCAATCAGCAGACCCGGAAGGTGAGTTTCAGACTGTGCTACGCAGCGGACGCGAGACCCGGATCGTCTTGGAAGAGCAGGTGCCGGTGCATCTGATCTACCGCACCGCCGTCACCAACGCCCGTGGTCACACCGAATACCGCGACGACGTATATGGCCGGGATGCGCTGATCTGGAACGCGCTCGCCAAGGCGGGGGTGGCCTTGCGCGGCGTTCAGGGGTAACTCTCGGGCGCGCAACAAGTAAGGGCCGCCCGAAATGACCTATAGTGTTCAGCAAATCGCCAAAGCCGTCGGCGCTAGCGCCGAGGGCGACATCGAACTCAAGGTAAGCGGCGTCGCCGAACCCGCCAGCGCCAAATCGGGCGAAATGGCACTGGCGATGGACCCGCGATATGCCAGCAGCCTTTCGGACGGGGCCGCCGAAGTGGCGATGCTTTGGGAAGGGGCCGATTGGCGCGCTCTGGGCCTCAAGGCCGCGATCCTGCCCAACCGCCCGCGCTATGCGCTATCCGGCGTCACGCGGATGCTCGACAAGGGGCAGGGGTTCAAGGCGGGCATTCACCCCACCGCCGTGATCGACCCCGAGGCCCTGCTGGGCGAGGGCGTCTCTGTCGGCCCCTTGGCGGTGATCTCAGCCGGGGCGCGGATCGGCGCGGGCAGCGTCATCGGGCCGCTGTGTTTTGTCGGCGTGGATGCGACATTGGGCGAGGGCTGTTTCCTGCGCGAACATGTCAGCATCGGCGCGCGGGTCACCATCGGATCGGGTTTCATCGCTCAATCGGGCGTGCGCTTGGGCGGCGACGGTTTCTCTTTCGTGACGGCCGAACTTTCCACCGTGGAAAGCGCGCGGCAAACGCTGGGTGATCAGGGCGATGCCGCGCCCCAGCCTTGGACCCGTATCCATTCGCTCGGCGCCGTGAGTATCGGCGCGAATGTGGAAATGGGCATGGGCTCTACCATCGACAACGGCACCATTCGGGACACGCAGGTCGGCGACGGCACGAAAATCGACAACCTCGTGCATATCGGTCACAACGCGGTGATTGGCAAAAACTGCCTGCTCTGCGGGCAGGCAGGCGTTGGCGGCTCGACCCGCGTGGGCGACAATGTGGTGCTCGGCGGGCAGGTCGGTCTGGCCGACAATATCACCATTGGTGATCGGGTTATTGCGGGCGGCGGGACCATTGTGCTGTCCAACGTGCCCGAGGGGCGCACCATGCTAGGCTACCCCGCCACCCAGATGAGCAAGCAAACCGAAATCTACAAAGCGCTGCGCCGGTTGCCCAAGTTGCTGCGTGATGTCGCGGCCCTGCAAAAGGTGGTTTCCAAAGCCGACAAAGCTGACTAAACCTGCCGCGGACATATGTTGGGGGACGCCGCATGAGCACTCAGGATCAGGTCATTACCATCCTCGCCGAACAGGCCATGATCGAGCCAGAGAATGTCACGCTCGACAGCACGCTCGAAAACCTCGGGATCGACAGCATGGGTGTCGTGGAATGCATCTTTGCGATTGAAGAGACATTCGACATCAACGTACCTTTCAACGCCAACAGCCCCAGCGAGAGCGATTTCGACATCTCGACCGTGCGCAGCATCGTCGCCGGGGTGGAGCGGCTGCAAGCCGAACAGAGCTAAGCGATGCGGCGCGTTGTCATCACCGGCGCGGGCACGATCAACGCTCTGGGCCTGTCGGTGCCTGAGACGCTGGCGGCCATGCGCGAGGGCAAATGCGGGATCGGCCCGCTGGAGTTCCGGGATGTGGAGCGGCTGGCCATCCGCATCGGCGGTCAGGTGCGCGGGTTCGAGGCCGAGGGCCGCTACAACCGCCAGCAAATCGCGCTTTATGATCGGTTCACGCAATTCACCCTCACCGCCGCCCGCGAGGCGATCGAGCAATCGGGCCTGACCTTCACCGATGAGTTGGCCGCCCGCGCCGGGGTGGTGCTGGGCACGGCGGGGGGCGGGGTCTCCACTTGGGACGACAATTACCGCGCGGTTTACGAAGAGGGCAAAAATCGGGTGCATCCCTTCGTGGTGCCCAAGCTGATGAACAACGCCGCGGCCAGCCATGTCAGCATGGAATGGAACCTGCGCGGGCCGTCCTTCACCGTCTCCACCGCCTGTGCCTCGTCGAACCACGCCATGGCGCAGGCCTTTGCCATGGTCCGCTCCGGCATGAGCCCGGTGATGGTGACGGGCGGATCGGAATCCATGCTTTGCTTCGGGGGGGTGAAAGCATGGGAAGGGCTGCGCGTGATGAGTCGCGATGCCTGCCGCCCCTTCTCGGCCAATCGCAACGGAATGGTGCAGGGCGAGGGCGCGGGGGTCTTTGTCTTTGAAGACTATGACCACGCCCGGGCGCGGGGGGCCGAGATCCTCTGCGAAGTGGCCGGTTTCGCCATGACCTCGGATGCCAGTGACATCGTCATGCCCTCCAAGGCCGGGGCCGCGCGGGCCATGGAAGGGGCGCTGGCCGACGCGGGCATCAATCGCGAAGAGGTCGGCTATATCAACGCCCATGGCACCGGGACCGCGGCGAATGACAAGACCGAATGTGCCGCCGTGGCGGATGTCTTCGGCACCCATGCGGACCGGTTGATGATCTCTTCCACCAAATCAATGCATGGCCATATCATCGGTGGCACCGGCGCGGTTGAGCTTTTGGCCTGTATCATGGCGCTGCGCGACGGGGTGATTGCGCCGACCATCGGCTATGAGGAACCCGACCCCGAATGCGCGCTCGACGTGGTGCCCAATGAAGCGCGCGATGCGCAGGTCGATGTGGCGCTCAGCAATGCTTTCGCCTTTGGCGGGATGAATGCCGTGCTGGCGCTGCGCCGCGCCTGAGCGACGCACCGAAGCGACGCGCGGCCATAAAAAATGCCGCCCCCGAGGTCGGGCGCGGCATCCAAATCGGTAAAATCCGGTCTTACTGTTCGATCACCGAGACTTCGTCGTAGCTGGCGGTGAAGCCGTCGAGCGAGAGGGTCAGTTTCACTTCCTGATCCGGGGCCAGCGCGGGCACGATGGTCATCACCGCTTCTTTGCCGCGTTTGAAGGCACCGATATCGGCATCGGTCAGGCCCATGCGTACATAGCAGCCCACGGGGTTGCAGAAGGCATAGGGGTAGCGGCGGGCCTTGCCACCGTCGACCGACAGGGTCAGCTGCGCGGGCAGGGCGGTCTCAAGCGGGACGACAACCGTGGCACCGGCCTTGGCCTGTCCCCCATCCGGCAGACGGAAGAGCGAGACTTCGGCAACCGGCGCGCCTTCACCATCGGCGAGGAGTTGATACATCTGGCAGGGGTCGACCTCTTCCTCGGTCTTGATGCAGCGCATCTCCCAGGAACCGATCTCTTTCTTGGTGTAGGGCTTGCCCAAATCGGGGTCTTTGTCCGCATCTTCGCCAAGGCTCAGCTGCTCTTCGATCTGGGCGGCATTGCCGCTGGTGCCGGGCTGGGGCTGCTGCTCTTCGGTCTGGGCGGTGTCTTCTTCCGTGGCGGTCTGGGCGAAAGCCGTCATCGGGGCCGTCAGTGCAAGCGCTGCACAAAGCGGCAGGGCGGTCATAAACTTGCTCATGTCATATCCACATTTGTTGCGTTACCGCCCCTTACCACGCCGCCTGAGGATTGTCAGCGGCTTGGGCCGCATTTCAATCGTGGTTCGGGCAATTTCATGCCGACCCCATGATCGCGGTTTTCCCGTAATGTCAGAAGCTTAACGACCAGAAATGCAAAAGGGGACGCAGCGCGCCCCCTTTCCGTGTACTTTCTCCCCGTCGGACTGGGCCGACTTATTAATGCCACGTTAGGCAAGCGCGTGATGCCGGT
Source organism: Sulfitobacter sp. 1A12157 (assembly GCF_043557345.1). Lineage (NCBI taxonomy): Bacteria > Pseudomonadati > Pseudomonadota > Alphaproteobacteria > Rhodobacterales > Roseobacteraceae > Sulfitobacter > Sulfitobacter sp. 1A12157. Next base: position 21,787 of record NZ_JBIFFV010000003.1, on the reverse strand, counting down.
CAACAGGAAAAATGCGACAATCTGTCAGGGTTTTAGCACGACCTACGGCAGAAAAAGGGCCGCACCCGAAGGCGCGGCCAAGTCTAACAGGGAGGAAGTACACCCACCCGATGAAAGGACATGCGGGCGGGATGCCTTCACTATGGCGCGCAAAGGTTAAGTTTGTATGCTCTGGTGGAACGGACGAATGGCTAAAATTGACAGAAAGGCCCTAGCGTGAGCAGTGACATCTTTATCGGCGGCGGCGGTCCCGACCATGCGACTAAGCAATTCCTCGATCTTGGCTATGCCAACCGCCACGGGCTGATCGCGGGGGCGACGGGCACGGGCAAAACAGTGACGCTGCAAATCCTTGCCGAGGGCTTTGCCAATGCCGGGGTGCCGGTGTTCCTGTCGGATGTGAAGGGCGATCTGTCCGGCCTTGCCGTCGCGGGGAGTGAGGCCGCAAAATTGCACGGCGCTTTCACCGAACGCGCGGCCAAGATCGGCTTTGACGACTATCGCTATCAATCCTTCCCGGTCACCTTTTGGGATCTCTTTGGCGCGCAGGGCCACCCCGTCCGCACCACGGTTTCCGAGATGGGACCGCTGCTCATCGCGCAGTTGCTCAGCCTGTCGGAGGCGCAGGAGGGCATCCTGAACATCGCCTTCCGCGTGGCCGATGAGGAAGGGATGCCGCTTTTGGACCTGAAAGACCTGCAATCCCTACTGGTCTGGGTCGGCGAGAATGCAAAGGACTTGGCGCTGCGCTATGGCAATGTCTCGACCGCCTCCGTCGGCACCATTCAACGGCGGCTGCTGGTGCTGGAAAACCAAGGCGGCGCGCAGTTGTTTGGCGAACCGGCGCTGGCACTCTCGGACCTTATGCGCTGCGATGCCGAAGGGCGCGGGCGGATCAACATCCTCGCCGCTGACAAGCTCATGGCTTCGCCCAAACTCTATGCCACCTTCCTTTTGTGGCTCATGTCCGAACTGTTTGAGGAACTGCCCGAGGTGGGCGACCCCGACAAACCGAAACTCGTGTTCTTCTTTGACGAGGCACATCTGCTGTTCGACGATGCGCCCAAGGCGCTGGTCGATAAGGTGGAACAGGTGGCGCGGCTCATCCGCTCCAAAGGCGTCGGGGTTTATTTCGTCACCCAGAACCCCGCCGATGTGCCCGACGATATCCTCGGCCAGCTTGGCAACCGCATCCAACACGCGCTACGTGCCTTTACCGCGCGGGACCGTAAGGAACTGCGCCAAGCCGCCGAGACCTACCGCGAGAACCCGCGCTTCGACACCGAAGAGGCGATCCGCGAGGTCGGCGTGGGCGAGGCCGTGACCTCCATGCTGCAACGCAAGGGCGTGCCGGGCGTGGTGGAGCGTACCTTGATCCGCCCCCCGTCTTCGCGGCTCGGTCCGATTACCGTGGCAGAGCGTGCGGCGGTGCTGGCGGACTCCGATCTGGCAGGGAAATACGAGACCGTGCAGGACCGCGAGTCGGCCTATGAAATGCTGAAGGCCCGCGCGGAGGCGGCGGCCAAAGAGGCGGAAAAGATCGAAGCCGCGGCTGAGGCCGAGGACGCAGCCGCGCGTGAGTTCCAGAAGGCCCGCCGCTATGGCGGGGCACGCAGCGGCGGCAGCCGGTCAAGCCGCAAGGCGACGGATGGTTTCGGCGATGCCATCGCGAGCGCGGTGATCAAAGAGCTGAAAGGCACCACCGGGCGCCGGATCGTGCGCGGCATCTTGGGCGGATTGTTCAAGGGGCGCTGACGCGGCCTGAGAAGTGAAAAAGGGGCGCGGTATTGTGACCGCGCCCCTTTTTATATCGTAAATCTCAGCCGAATTTACCGCTCGGGGATCAATCCGCGTGGGCTGAAACGCAGGACCAGAAGCAGCACGATGCCCATGGTCAAAAGCCGCATATGCGCCGCGCTCTCGATCAGATGGGCCTTCAGGGCCGATCCTTCGGACATGCCCGCTGTGATCAGGTTCATCAGCCACAGGCCCATCGGCTCGACCTGCACCCAGAGGAACCAGATCAGGAAGCCGCCAAGGATCGCGCCGAAGTTGTTGCCCGAGCCGCCGACGATCACCATCACCCAAATGAGGAAGGTAAAGCGCAGCGGCTGGTAGGTGCCGGGCGTCAACTGACTGTCCATCGTCGTCATCATCGCCCCCGCGATTCCGCAGATCGCGGAGCCAAGGATGAAGACCTGCAAATGCCGCGCGGTCACGTCTTTGCCCATGGCCTCTGCCGCGACTTCGTTGTCACGGATCGCACGCAGCATCCGGCCCCATGGGGAATGCAGCGCACGCTGGCTCATCCACAACAGGACGATCAGCACCGCCGCGAAGAGCGCGATATAGAGCAGTTTGACCCAAAGCGTCGAGGCGTCTACGGGGTCAAAGCCAAGGCCCGCCGCACGTTCCACGAAGGCGGGGTTGTTTTGCAGGTCGATCTCATAAGGAACAGGGCGGGGCAGGCCGATCACGTTCTTCACGCCGCGGCTCATCCAGTCTTCGTTCTTCAGCACCGCGATGATGATCTCGGCAATCCCCAGCGTCGCAATCGCCAGATAGTCCGACCGCAGGCCAAGGGCCGTCTTGCCGATCAGCCACGCCGCGCCAGCGGCAAAGAGGCCGCCCACGGGCCAAGAGATCAGCACCGGCAGGCCAAGCCCCCCGAGATAGCCGGTCTGGGCCGGGTTGATCGCCTCGACCGCCTGAACGGCGGGGTCGAGCAGGGCGCGGAAGATGAAGAAACCGATGACCAAGACCGCGATCACCGAAAGCGTGCGCAGCGTGCCCCGGGCCATGCGTTTCATCAGCATGACCGCCGCCACCACGGTAGCCGCCCCAAGCGCCAGCGCCCCCAGAATGGCGAAACCACCGGTGGACCAAGCGCCCTCGGTCGGGGGCATGGAGACCAGCACAGCCGCCAGACCGCCAAGCGCCACAAACCCCATGACGCCCACGTTGAACAGCCCCGCAAAGCCCCATTGCAGGTTCACCCCAAGCGCCATGATCGAAGAGATCAGACCCATGGCGATGATCAGCAGAGCCGAATTCCAGCTTTGGGCAAAGCCGGTGTAGATGATCATCAGGGCGATGATCGCGAAAAGGATCGTGTTTTTCACAGTCTGGGTCATACCGATTTCCCCTTGAACAGGCCGGTGGGCTTGATCAGCAGAACGATCAGAAGAATGACGAAACTGACCGCAAATTTGTAATCCGTGCTCATGAGCTGCACCAAGCCGTCCGGCTGCAACCCTTCGGGCATCACATAGCCCAGCACCTTTTTCCACGCGTAGGTGATCGTGACCTCGCTGAATGCGATCACGAAACCGCCCGCAATGGCCCCCACCGGAGAGCCGAGCCCGCCGACGATGGCCGCCGCGAAGATCGGCAGCAGAAGCTGGAAATAGGTGAAGGGTTTGAACGACTTATCAAGGCCGTAAAGCGTGCCTGCGATGGTCGCCAAGGCGGCCACGATCATCCATGTGATCATCACCACACGCTCGGGGTTGATGCCCGACAAGAGCGCCAGATCCTCGTTATCGGAATAGGCGCGCATGGATTTGCCCGCCCGCGTCTTGTTGAGGAACCAAAACAGCAGCGCCACAACGATGATCGCGGTGACGATAGTGATGCCTTGGGTGGTCTTGAAGGCCAGACCTTCATCAAGCCCGGTCATCTCTTTGAAATCACGCGCCGACATGATGAAGCGCTGCCCGTCGAGGAAGTTCTGGTCGTCCGCGCCGATGATGAAGCGGGTGATCCCGTTGTAGATGAAGGTCACGCCAAGCGAGACGATCACGAGGATCACCGGTTTGGCCTTTTGCTCACGGTAGAACTTGTAGACCACCCTGTCGGTGCCGAGCACCAGCAGCATGGTAAAGGCGATGCCGAAGGGCAGGGCAAGAAGCGCCGTGGGCAGCACGCCCAAACTGAGGCCCATGGACTGGAACAGCCAAGTCATCAGGATCGTCGCCATGGTCCCCATGGCCATCGTGTCGCCATGGGCGAAGTTGGAGAAGCGCAGGATGCCGTAGACCAGCGTCACGCCAAGCGCGCCGAGCGCCAGTTGCGAGCCATAGGCGATGCCCGGAATGAGAACATAGTTCGAAAGTGCAATGAAAGCGTTGAGCAGATCCATGTTCAGCCCCCCAGAAACGATTTGCGGACTTCAGGATCGGCCAAAAGCTCTTTGCCGGTGCCGGTAAAGGCATTCGCCCCCTGCACAAGCACATAGCCTTTGTCCGCGATCTCAAGCGCCTGCCGGGCGTTTTGTTCGACCATCAGGATCGGGATGCCGGTGCGGGCGACCTCGATGATGCGGTCGAAAAGCTCGTCCATGACGATGGGCGAGACACCCGCCGTCGGCTCATCCAGCATCAGCACCTTGGGCTGGGTCATCAGCGCGCGGCCCACGGCCACCTGCTGGCGTTGCCCGCCAGAAAGCTCGCCCGCCGCCTGATGGCGCTTTTCCTTGAGGATCGGGAAAAGGTCATAGACCTGCGCCATCGTATCGCGAAAGTCATCGCGGCGGATGAAAGCGCCCATCTCAAGGTTCTCTTCGACCGACATGGAGGTGAAGATGTTCGAGGTCTGGGGCACGAAACCCATGCCCTTGGCCACACGGTCCTGCGGGCTGAGTTCGGTGATGTCTTCACCATCCAGCCGCACATGGCCCTTGCGCATATCGAGCATGCCGAAAACCGCCTTCATGCCGGTGGATTTGCCCGCCCCGTTGGGGCCAACGATCACCGCGATCTCGCCGCGGTCCACCGCGATGGTGCAATCATGCAGGATGTCGGGGCCGTTGCCGTAGCCCGCCGTCATGCCGTCACCGATCAGGAAGGGGCCGCCGGGGGCGGGGTGGGTTTTGCCGCTGGCCTTGGGCATGATACTGCCTTGGCCCTTTGCGTTGCCGACCGACCAATCTTTGTTGCCGCGGTCGCCGTAGGGATCATTGCTCATGCGCCTACCTTGTCCTTGTTCTTCAGCCCGGTGCCGAGATAGGCCTCGATCACCTGTTCGTTCGCCTTGATCTCATCCAGCGTGCCTTCGGCCAGAACGTGGCCCTCGGCCATGCAGATCACCGGGTCGCAAAGGCGGCCAATGAAATCCATGTCATGCTCGATCACAACGAAGGTGTAGTTGCGCTCTTGGTTGAGGCGAATGATCGCGTCGCCGATGGTGTTTAGCAGCGTGCGGTTCACGCCCGCGCCGACCTCGTCCAGAAAGACGATCTTGGCGTCGACCATCATGGTGCGGCCAAGTTCCAGCAGCTTTTTCTGCCCGCCCGAGATCTGGCCCGCCTTCTGCTCGGCCAGATGTTCGATGGTCAGAAACTCCAGCACCTCGTCGGCCTTGGCCTTCAGCGCGCGTTCCTCATTGGCGATGCGCTTGGTGCCGAACCATGTGTTCCACAGCGTCTCGCCCGACTGGTTGCCCGGCACCATCATCAGGTTCTCGCGACAGGACATCGAAGAAAACTCATGCGCGATCTGGAAAGTGCGCAGAAGCCCCTTGTGGAACAGCTCATGCGGGGGCAGGCCGGTGATGTCCTCCCCGTCCATGGTGACGCGGCCCGAGGTGGGCTGAAGCACGCCGGCAATTACGTTGAACAGCGTGGTTTTCCCCGCGCCATTGGGACCGATCAAACCGGTGATCGATCCTTTCTCAATCGACAGGCTTGCCCCGTCGACGGCGTGAAACCCGCCGAAGTGTTTGTGTACGTCGTCTACGACGATCATATGTCCATCCCCGTGTCCGCCACCTTGTGGCTGGTTTTTATTGGTCGTCATATGGGCCGCGCAGGCAGATGCGCGCCGCCATACCAGTTTACAATGTGCTGAGAATCTTGGAAGGGACCGCTGCGGCCCTGATCTGAAGAAAGCCTTGCGTTGCCTTGTCAGAGGCAGATTGCGCCGCATCGCCGAAATTACGTTCAGCAAAATACATGCCCAAAGCCCTGACCGAGACGGCCATACGTTGCTTTTTCATCCTGTCCTCCCAGACGGGACGTGTTTTCCACGTCCTCAATAGGGGATTTGTACTGGCTGCCCGCGCGGAAGAAAAGCCGATTTCCTAAGCAAAAGGCCCGATCGCACTGCAACCGGGCCTTTCATAGCGGTTAGATGGTGACGCGGATCAGCGGTAGCCGACCGTGACCATCTTGCCGTCCTTCATCTCGATCTCGCGGTAGTTGCCCGCGCTCTCGCCCGGACCGATCAGCTCGACCGCCGAGGCACCGACATAGTCCACGTCGCCGCCGTCTTTGATGATCTGAAGCGCTTTGCCCAGTTCACCCGGCAGGATTTTCTCACCCGGGGCGTTGGCGACTTCCATCACCTTTTCCTTATACGCCGCCGGATCGTTGGAGCCTGCCGCCTGCATCGCCAGCAGCATCAGCGCCGCCGCGTCGTAGGATTCAGGCGAGAAGGCGTTGGTCGGCTCAAAACCGGCTTCCTTGCCCATCTTCTTGTAGTTGTCGGGGCCTTCGCCCGCCGCACTGGGGTTCTGACCAAAGGAGCCATCCGCGATCTCGGCGAATTTCTCTTCCAGCGTGTCGGAAACCATGCCGTCGGGGAACATGAAGGTGTCGAATGCGCCAGCGTCCAGCGCGCCGTTCACGATGCCCGCGCCACCTTGGTCGACATAGCCTGCCACGACCAGAACCTCACCACCGGCAGAGGCCAGCGCGCCGACTTCTGCGGAGTAGTCCGCTTTGCCGTCTTCATGCGAGGTGTTGATGGTCACGGTGCCGCCGGATTCTTTATAGGCGGTCTCAAAGCTGTCGGCCAAACCTTTACCATAGTCGTTGTTGGTATAGGTGACGGCGACTTCCTTGATGCCACGGTCGTTCAGGATGTCGGCCATGACCTGACCCTGACGGGCGTCCGACGGCGAGGTGCGGAAGAACAGACCGTTGTCTTCAACCGTCGACAACGCCGGGGATGTCGCGGAGGGCGAGATCATCACGATACCGTTCGGAATGGCGACGTTTTGCAGCGAGGCGGTCGTCTCACCCGAGCACATACCGCCCACGATGCCGCTCACGCGGTCGGAGGTGATCAGACGCTCAGCCGAGGCCACGGCAAGGCCCGCGTCGATGCAGCCGGTGTCGCCACGCTCGGAAGTCACGGTGGCGCCGTCGAGGAACAGGCCGCTCTCGTTAACCTCGGAAATCGCCAATTCGGCACCGGCAGCCATGTCATTGGCCAGCGATTCCAGCGGGCCGGTGAAGCCCAGCAGAATGCCGATTTTGGTGTCCTCCGCCTGCGCGCCAGTGGCGAGCAGAGCAACGGCCGTTGTGGCCATCAGTATTTTTTTCATTTGGTACTCTCCCTTAGTTGAACTCTCGTTCTGATCGAACGTTAGGTCGTGGTTTCGAAAAAGAAAAGGCGATTTATAAAGTGTTTTTCGCGGGCGGGTTTTCGCGTGGACCGGCAGCGATGGTGGAAATGGGCGGTGCGCTGGCTATGTCTTGATCCAAGCCCCCATGCCCAAAGGAGCCTTCCCATGAGCCGCGCAAAACACCTCGCCTCCGCCGCCTTCATCAGCCTCGGCAGCCTTTGCGCCGCAGGCGCCGCCATAGCTGAGAGCGGTCTCACGATCACCCCGATGGCCGATGGTCTGGAAGCCCCTTGGGGCGTTGCCCCCTTGCCCGGTGGCGGTCTGTTGGTGACAGAGAAGGCCGGGCGGTTGATCTACCAAAAGGACGACACTGGGCATGAGGTCTCGGGCCTGCCGGAGGTGGCCGTGGTCGGGCAGGGCGGCCTGTTGGACATCACCTTGGCCGGGGATTTCGCACAGAGCCGCCTGCTGTTCCTCACCTATGCCAAACCCCAAGAAGGCGGCGGCGCGGGGACCGCCTTGGCCAGCGCGCGCCTGTCAGAGGATGCCCGCAGTCTGGAAAACCTGACCGAGCTTTTCGCCATGAAACCGGGCAGCAACGGCGGCCAGCATTTCGGCTCGCGCGTGGTCGAAGCGCCGGATGGCACGCTGCTGGTGACCATAGGCGAACGCGGCGATCGTCCGGCGGCGCAGGACCGCAGCACCCATAATGGCAGCATCATCCGCGTGAACCGCGACGGCTCTGTCCCCGATGACAATCCCTTTGTCGACACGCCCGACGTGCTGCCCGAAATCTGGTCCTACGGCCATCGCAACCCGCAAGGGGCGGGGCTGGATCTGGAGGGGCGGCTTTGGGTGTCGGAACACGGTGCCAAGGGCGGGGATGAGGTGAACCGCATCACCAAGGGCACGAATTACGGCTGGCCCGTGATTTCCTACGGGGAACACTATTCGGGCGCGAAGATCGGTGAGGGCAGGGCGAAAAAGGGCATGGCACAGCCCGAATTCTATTGGGATCCCTCCATCGCGCCTGCGGGGCTGATGGTCTATTCCGGCGCGCTTTTCCCTGAATGGGAGGGTGATATCTTTGTCGGCTCGCTCAAGTTCGACTATATCGCCCGGCTAAGCGGCACGCCGCTGGAAGAGGTGGCGCAGATCAAAACCGCCGAGACCGCCCGCGTGCGCGATGTCGTCGAAGGGCCGGAGGGCGGGATCTGGTTCATCTCAGAGGTCAACGGCACCGTCTACCGGATCACGCCCTGACCCTCAGGCGGGCTGCCGGGTGGATTGGCTGCCGCGTTCGCGATAGGGCGTGGTCTGGTAGTGCGCCCGGTAGCATTTCGAAAAATGCGAGGGCGAGGCAAAGCCGCAGGCCAGTGCCACGTTGATCACGCTCATATCCGTTTGCATCAACAGGTTGCGCGCCTTTTGTAGCCGCAGCTCCATATAATACCGCTTTGGGCTGCGGTTGAGGTAGCGGCGAAACAAACGCTCTAGCTGCCGGGTCGACATGCCCACGTCACGGGCGAGGATGGAGGGGCTGATCGGCTCTTCGATGTTGCGCTCCATCTGCTGGATCACTTGGGAAAGCTTGGGATGCCGCACGCCGATTCGCGTGGGCACCGACAGGCGTTGCGTGTCTTGGTCGGTGCGGATCGAGGAATAAATGAGCTGATCCGCCACGGCATTGGCTGTCTCCTCACCGTGATCATCGGCGATGAGTTTCAGCATCATGTCCAAAGAAGAGGTGCCGCCCGCCGTGGTCAGCCGGTTGCCGTCGACCACGAAGACAGATTTCGTCAGAATGACCTCTTCGAATTCCTCGCCGAAACTGTCCTGATTCTCCCAGTGGATCGTCGCGCGTTTGCCGTCGAGCAGCCCCGCCTTGGCCAGCGTATGCGCCGCGGTGCACAGCCCGCCGACAACCAGCCCCTTGCGCGCCTCGCGGCGCAGCCATGCCAGCAGCTTTTTGGTGGTCGCGGCCTGCACGCCGATGCCGCCGCAGATCATGATGGTATCGTCGCGGCCCAACTCCTCAAGCCCGCCGTCCAGCGCGAAAACCGCGCCGGAGGAGCTTGCACAGGTCTCACCGCTTTCGCCCACGACCCGCCATTCATAGACCTCGCGTTCGAGCATACGGTTGGTGATCCGCAGACATTCCACCGCCGAGGCGAAACTCAGCAGCGTGAAATTCTCCAACAACACAAAGACGAAGCGCCGCGGCTTGTCGGTCTGGGGGGGCATGCGGGTGGCCGGGCGCGGTTGGGACATCACGGCGTCTTTCTCTTCAGGTCGTCTCTGCCGACATGTGCCATGGCCGCCAGAACTTGCCGGAAACATTGCCCACGGGCCTGTCGCCACGTCAATAGGGCGCATTTCGGTTCTGGTCACTTTCCCCGCGCCTTTGTATAGAGAAAGATCACGAAGCGCCGACACTCGGCGCTGTGGAGCGGAGTAGAAAGATGACAGACTGGAGCACCTCGAGCTGGCGCAGCAAACCGCGCGTCCAGATGCCCGATTACCCTGACCAAGCCGCATTGGAAGCGGTTGAGGCACAGTTGGCACGCTATCCGGTCCTCGTTTTTGCAGGCGAAGCCCGCCGGTTGAAGAAACATCTGGCGGCCGCGGGCCGTGGCGACGCCTTCCTTTTGCAGGGCGGCGACTGTGCCGAGAGCTTTGAGCAATTCAGCTCGGACGCCATTCGCGACACCTTCAAGGTGATGTTGCAGATGGCCATCGTGCTGACCCATGGGGCCAAGGTGCCGGTGATCAAACTGGGGCGCATGGCCGGCCAATTCGCCAAGCCGCGCTCGGCCCCGACCGAAGTGGTGGATGGCGTGGAACTGCCCAGCTACCGCGGCGACATTATCAACGATCTGGCCTTCAACGAAGCGGCGCGTATCCCCGACCCGCAGAAGATGCTGCGCGCCTATACGCAGGCCGCCGCCACGCTGAACCTGTTGCGCGCGTTTTCGACCGGGGGTTACGCCGACGTGCATCAGGTCCACGGCTGGACACTGGGGTTCACCGACGACGAAAAGGCCGAGAAATACCGCGAGATCGCCAACCGCATCTCCGACACGCTTGATTTCATGGCCGCCGCCGGGGTCACTGCCGAAACCGCGCATACGCTGCAATCTGTGGAGTTCTACACCAGCCACGAGGCGCTGCTGTTGGAGTATGAGGAGGCGCTTTGCCGCCGCGACAGCCAGACCGGCAAGTGGCTTGCAGGCTCGGGTCACATGATCTGGATCGGCGACCGCACGCGACAGCCCGACGGGGCGCATGTGGAGTTTGCCAGCGGCGTGCAAAACCCGATCGGCCTGAAATGTGGCCCCTCGATGACCAGCGATGACCTCAAACAGTTGATGGCCAAGCTGAACCCCGAGAATGAAGAGGGCCGTCTCACCCTGATCTCGCGCTTTGGTGCGGGGCAGGTGGGCGATCACCTGCCGCGTTTGATCAAGACCGTTCAGGAAGAGGGCGCCAATGTCGTCTGGACCTGTGACGCGATGCACGGGAACACGATCAAATCCTCGACGGGCTACAAGACCCGGCCTTTCGATTCCGTGCTGCGCGAAGTGCATGAGTTCTTTGCCGTGCATAACGCCGAAGGCTCCGTCCCCGGCGGTGTGCATTTCGAGATGACCGGCCAAGACGTGACCGAATGCACCGGCGGTGTGCGGGCGGTCAGCGACGAAGACCTGTCGGACCGTTACCACACAGCCTGCGACCCGCGGCTAAACGCCAGCCAGTCGCTGGAACTGGCCTTCCTCGTGGCCGAGGAACTGTCGAACCGCCGCGTGGCCCAGACGGCGCGGGCCGCCGGGTAACCGCTTCGGCCTGCACTTGATTGTGACAAAAGAAACGCCGTCCCGTTTTCCGAGGCGGCGTTTTCGCGTTCCGAGGGCGGCGGACGGGCTATTCCTGCTCTGACTTCACCAGATGGAGATAGGGCGGGATGTCACCCGGCGGGGCGGTGGTGAAGCGCGCTTTTGGCTCTGCAAAACCGGTGTCGCGTGGCAAAAGCGGATCATGCAGCGGATCGGCAAAGCGCACAGGTTTGGCCAGCCGCCCAAAGGCGCTGTGCCGCGTGGCCTGCGCCAGACCGAAGCGCCGCGGGGTTTGGCCGATCTGCCCCAGCACGACGAGACAGCCCAGCACCCGGCTGACATCGCCCAAATCGCTTTTTAGCGGCAAGAGCAACATCCGCCCCGTCAACGCAGGCCGCCCATAGGCCGCCGCTGCGCTCAAGTGCAGCGTGGTCTGGCCCGGCATCTGAAACACTTCTTCCAGCGCCTCGCTGACGCAGGGGCGCGCCTCTGTGCTGAAAAAGGCGGTGATCGGCATACCCCGCACCTCCATCCCCATGAGGTCACGCAGATGGCCGCCCGCGATCCGCAACCGTCCGACGCCCACGGCGACCCGTTCGAGGATGAAGGCGTAATGCAATGCCTGTTCGATTCCGCGCGGGTCGATATCCGACCGCCGCGGCATCAATCTGTTGCCGCGCAGGGCTTCCCAATAGGCTTCGACCTGTGCCAGCGGGCCATAGCCAACATGCGTCCGATGATCTGACATGGCGACAACATTCTGCGCGGTGTGGCTTGTATTGCCCATCGAAACTCACCCCTAAGGACTAGGCCAATACAGCAGCCGTTCTTGCAACGACAGCGGCACAATGCGGCCGAAAACATTACCAAATCATTAATACCGCAGGCGGTTAAGGAATTCGTCCCGCTTTCGCTGAAGTGGTTAACGCTTGCGCCACGCGAACCGCCGGACCGAGGGGCCGGGGGCTTGCCCCTCGCGGGGGTTTCGCCGTAAGGCAGGGCATGTCCGCCCTCGCAAGGAACGCGCCGATGATCAGGTCCATGACAGGTTTCGCCTCAGCATCCGGCGCTTTGGAGGGTTGGAGCTGGTCTTGGGAGCTGCGCGCGGTCAACGGCAAGGGGCTCGACCTGCGGCTGCGCGTGCCCGATTGGGTTGAGGGGCTCGAGGCCGCCCTGCGCAAGCAGATTTCGGCAAAGGTGGCGCGGGGTAATATCACCTGCAACCTGCGCATTTCCTCGGCCGACAGTGACGGCAGCTTGCAGATCAACGAGGCGCATGTCGACACGCTGTTAACGGCCCTGCATGAGATCGAAGCCCGTGCGATGGATGCCGGTGTGTCGCTGGCGCCCTCGCGGGCGAGCGACATTCTGACCATGCGCGGCGTGCTGGAACAGGCCGATCAGGCGCAGGACATCGGCGCGCTGCGCGCCGCTTTGCTGGCGGAAGTCCCGACCCTGTTGCGTGATTTCAACGAGATGCGCGCGCAGGAAGGCGCGGCGCTGGCCCGTGTGATGCAAGAGCAGTTGACCGAGATCGGAAACCTCGCCGCCGAAGCCGCAGCCTTGGCCGAGGCCCGCAAGGAAGAGACCGCTGCCCAATTGCGCCGCAACCTGGCGCGCGTGCTCGACAACAGCGAGGGCGCGGATGCGGACCGGGTGGCGCAGGAGCTGGCCCTGATCGCGGTCAAAGCCGATGTCACCGAAGAGATCGACCGCCTTGCCGCCCATGTCGCCGCCGCGCGCGCGCTGATCGGGCAGGGCGGGCCGGTTGGGCGCAAGCTGGATTTCCTGATGCAGGAGTTCAACCGCGAAGCCAACACGCTCTGTTCCAAGGCGCAGAGCACCGAATTGACGACCGTCGGTCTGGCCCTGAAGGCGGTGATCGACCAAATGCGCGAACAAGTGCAAAATGTGGAGTAAGACGTGACAAACCCAAGCCGACGCGGCCTTCTGATCATCCTCAGTTCCCCCTCCGGGGCGGGCAAATCGACCATGGCCCGCGCCCTGCGCGCATGGGATCCGACGATCAACTTCTCGGTCTCCGCCACCACCCGCGCCCCCCGTCCGGGCGAAGAGGACGGCAAGGATTACCGCTTTGTCGGCGAAGAGGAGTTCCGGCAGGCCGTGGCTGAGGGCGAAATGCTGGAACACGCCCATGTCTTTGGCAATTTCTACGGCTCCCCCAAAGCCCCCGTGCAGGCAGCGATCAGTGAGGGGCAGGACATTCTTTTCGACATCGACTGGCAGGGCGCACAGCAGATCCGCAACTCGGATCTGAACACGCACACGCTGTCGATCTTCCTGCTGCCGCCCTCGATCACCGAATTGAAACGCCGTTTGGAGAGCCGGGGGCAGGACGATGCCGCCACCATCGCCAAGCGCATGGGCAAAAGTTGGGATGAGATCAGCCACTGGGACGGCTATGACTTTGTGCTCGTCAACGACGATCTCGACCAAACCGAGGCGCGGCTGAAATCCATCATCACCGCCGCCCGGCTGCGGCTGAGCCAACAGCCCGCCATCAAGGATCACGTTCGCCGTCTGCAATCCGAATTCGAGGAATTGAAATGACCCTCTACGCCCTCGCCGATGCCCGCCCCGAAGTCTCCCCCGATGCCTGGGTCGCGCCTGATGCCAATGTGATCGGCAAGGTGACACTCGGCCCCGAAACCTCTGTCTGGTTCGGCAGCACCCTGCGCGGCGACAATGAGATGATCACCGTGGGGCGCGGCAGCAATGTGCAGGAGAACTGCGTCTTTCACACCGATATGGGCTATCCGCTGACTGTGGGCGAAGATTGCACCATCGGCCATAAGGTCATGCTGCATGGCTGCACCATCGGCGACAACACTCTGATCGGCATGGGGGCCACGGTGCTGAACGGTGCCAAGATCGGCAAAAACTGCCTGATCGGGGCAGGGGCGCTGATCACCGAAAACAAGGTGATCCCCGATGGGTCGCTCGTCATGGGCGTGCCGGGCAAAGTGGTGCGTGAGCTTGATGCGCAGGCGATCCAGCGGCTGACCGCGAGTGCCAAACACTATGCCGAGAACGCCGCGCGCTTCCGCTGCGATCTTGAACCGCTCTGACATGGGCAGCACCGCCGTAACCCTTTCCGATGTGGTGGCGGCCCTGCCGCTGCCAAGCGTTGCCATCAATGCCGAAGAGCGGATCACCGTTCTGAACGCGCCCGCCGAGGATTTGCTGGGCAAGGGGCTGCTGGGCCGCCATTTCGTCACCGCGCTGCGCCAACCGGGGCTGGTCGAAGCGGTCGAGCGCTGTCTCGCGGGCGCGGGCCCCTGCCAAGCGCGCTTTACCAGCATCGGCGGCGAACATGGCACCACCTATGACGTCAGCCTGCGCCCGGTGGGGGACCACGGGATTGTCCTGCTCAGTTTCAACGATGTGACGGAGATGGCGCAGGCAGGCCAGATGCGCCGCGATTTCGTGGCCAACGTGAGCCATGAGCTGCGCACCCCGCTCACCGCGCTCATCGGGTTCATTGAGACGCTACAAGGCCCGGCACGCAACGACACGGCGGCGCGCGAGCGGTTTCTGGGGATCATGGCGCAAGAGGCCGAACGGATGAACCGGCTGGTGGGCGAGCTTTTGTCGCTCAGCCGGGTCGAAGCCGAAGAGCGCGTGCGCCCCGAGGCGCCGGTTGATCTGCGCGATGTGCTGCGCGGCACGCTGCGCAACCTCGCGCCGCTGGCGGTGGACAGCAATGTGACGCTGGCGCCCAAACTGGGCGATGCACCGGCCTCTGTGCTGGGCGATGCAGATCAGTTGGTGCAGGTCTTTACCAACCTTATCGAGAACGCGATCAAATACGGCGGGCGCGACAACCGGGTCGAGATTTCGGTCGCACACACGGCCCATGACCCGGCGATGCGTGGCCCCGCAGTCTACGTAAGCGTGCGCGACCATGGCCCCGGGATCGACGCGATCCACCTGCCGCGGCTGACCGAACGGTTCTACCGGGTCGACAGCCACCGCAGCCGCGCCCTCGGCGGAACGGGGCTGGGTCTGGCCATCGTCAAACATATCATGAATCGCCACCGCGGGCGGCTCAAGATCACCAGCACCCCCGGCGAAGGGGCCGAATTTCGCGTGATTTTGCCGATGAAAGCGGGTTCTGACTGATTTTTGCAGAAATTTGGTGATTCAGACCGACTGTCATGAAACTGTAACATTGCTGTCACAAAAGCACAGCACCGCCTTCATAGACGGGGCGCAGATCACCATGGGGTGGTCACCAATTCGCATCTGACAGGAGATATCATGTCACTCGCAAAACTCACCACTTCCGCCCTGGCGATTGCCGCCGTATCCGCAACCGCCGCTGCCGCGCGTGACCAAGTACAGGTTGCCGGTTCCTCGACCGTGCTGCCCTATGCCTCCATCGTCGCCGAAGCCTTTGGCGAGAACTTCGACTTCCCGACACCGGTAGTGGAATCGGGCGGCTCATCGGCTGGCCTCAAGCGTTTCTGCGAAGGCGTGGGCGAGAACACCATCGACGTGGCCAATGCCTCGCGCCAGATCAAAGACGCCGAAGTGGCGGCCTGTGCCGAGAACGGCGTGACCGACATCATCGAAGTGCGCATCGGCTATGACGGCATCGTCTTCGCCTCCGACATCAATGGCGAGACCTTCGCGTTCACGCCGGTCGATTGGTACAAAGCCCTCTCCGCCAAAGTCGTCGTCGATGGCGAAGTGACCGAGAACCCCTATACCACATGGGATCAGGTCAACCCCGACTTCCCTGCGCAGCCGATCCAAGCCTTCATCCCCGGCACCAAACACGGCACGCGCGAAGTTTTCGAAGAAAAAGTGATCCTTGCGGGCTGCGAAGAGACCGGCGATCTTGAAGTTTTCGCCGAAGGGGCGGGCGGCGACGAGAAAGCGGCTGAGAAAGAATGCATCAGCCTGCGCACCGACGGCAAGTCCGTGGACATCGACGGCGACTACACCGAGACGCTGGCGCGCATCGAAAGCAACCAAGACGGCATCGGCGTCTTCGGTCTGGCCTTCTACGAGAACAACACCGACAAGCTGCAAGTTGCCACCATGGGCAACGTCGAGCCGACCACCGAAAGCATTGCCTCGGGTGACTACCCCGTGTCGCGCCCGCTGTTTTTCTACGTCAAGAAAGCCCACATCGGCGTGATCCCCGGCCTGAAGGAATACGCTGAGTTCTTCGTCGCCGACGAAGTTGCCGGCCCCGACGGCCCGTTGGCCGAATACGGTCTGGTCTCGGACCCTGAACTGGCCGACACCCAGTCCGTGGTTGCCGATGAAACCGTGATGGGCAGCGGCTCCTAAGCCTTTACCACTATCGCCGGGGGCGGGTGACTGCCCCCGGTTTTTCGCTTTTTGATCCACCGGGGGACATGTGGGACAAATACTGACAACAAGTGCGGTGCTGCCGCTGGTCATCCTGATCGCGGCGCTGGCACTGGGCGGGTATTTCCTTGCGCGGCGTCGAGCTTTGGCCTCTGCCCAAGGCGACAGCCGCAAGCTACATTCGCTGCCCAGCTACTACGGCTACAACGCGGTGATGAGCGTGGCGGTGCCCGCGCTTTTGGTTTTGGGGCTCTGGCTGCTGATCCAGCCGATGCTGGTGCAATCTTCGGTGGTCGATATGATCCCCGCCGAGGTCGTGCCCGAAGGCTCCTCCGTCAATCTGATCAAGAGCGATGTGCGCCGTCTGGCCGATGGGCTGGACGCGGCCGTCTCTTCCGGCGCGCTTAGCGCAGCCGATGCGACCGACCTTTCCGCAGCCGAAGACCTGCGCGCTTGGCTGGGCGGACAGGGCATTGCCTTGGGTGCCGAGATCAGCCCCGAAGTGCTGCAAGCTGCGCAGGCTTACCGCGAGATGACGGCCACGGGCAATTTCTGGCGCAACATCATCGTGGCGCTGATCGCCTTGGCCGGGTTGGCCATGGTCTACCGCGAAACCACGGCCACCTTCCGTGCCCGCAACCGGGTCGAAGGCGGCGTGAAAGCGCTGCTGATCCTTGCGGCGTCGCTCGCCATTCTGACCACCGTCGGCATTGTGTTGTCGATGCTGTTCGAGACGATCAATTTCTTCAACTTGCATCCATGGACCGACTTCTTCTTCGGCTCTTCCTGGGCACCCAATTTCCGCGGCGACAGTGACCTGTCGATCCTGCCGTTGCTTTGGGGCACGCTTTATATTTCGCTCATCGCGCTGCTGGTGGCCGTGCCCATCGGGCTTTTCGCCGCGATCTATCTGAGTGAATATGCAGGCCCAAAGGTGCGCGCCACGGCCAAGCCGCTGCTCGAAATCCTCGCAGGCATTCCCACGATCGTCTACGGCCTTTTCGCGCTGCTGACCGTGGGGCCGTTCCTCGTGCAAGTCTTCGGGCGCGGGGAAGAGGGGCTTCTGGGCGTCGATTGGATGTCGGGGGCGACCTCGGTCCTGACCGCCGGGTTGGTGATGGGCATCATGCTGATCCCCTTCGTCTCCTCCCTGTCGGACGACATCATCAACGCGGTGCCGCAATCGCTGCGCGACGGCTCCTTCGGCTTGGGTGCCACCCAGTCCGAGACGATCCGCCAAGTGGTGCTGCCTGCGGCGCTGCCGGGCATCGTGGGCGCTGTGCTGCTGGCCGCAAGCCGCGCCATCGGTGAGACCATGATCGTGGTGCTGGGGGCAGGGGCCATCGCCCGCATCTCGGCCAATCCGCTGGAGGCCATGACCACCATCACCACCCGCATCGTCAGCCAGTTGACCGGGGACAGCGATTTCGCCAGCCCCGAGACGCTGGTGGCCTTCGCCCTTGGCCTGACCCTCTTCGTCCTGACGCTGGGCCTGAACGTGCTGGCCCTCTACATCGTGCGCAAATACCGGGAGCAGTACGAATGAGCGATATCCCCAACCCCGCAGCCCCTATCGCCGACCCGCGCGGAGCCTCCCTGCTGGTCCAAGACGGGCGCACCAAACGCCGCAACGCCGCCGAGGGCCGTTTCAAGCTCTATGGCATCATTGCCATCGTGATCGGCCTGCTGATGCTGCTGACGCTGCTCTTTACCATCATCTCACGCGGGACCGGCGCGTTTCAGCAGACCTATGTGACGCTTTCCGTGCCGCTGCTGGAAGACAAGCTCGACAAGAACGGCAACCGCGATTTGGAAGACATCAAGAAGGTCTCGACCTTCGGATATGCGCCGCTGCTGAAAGCTGCCTTTGAAAACAAGGTCGAAGCGGGCGAGGTCGCGACCGATCTTAAGCCCAAGGCGATGGCCGATATCCTGTCGAAAGACGCCGCCGCGCAATTGCGCAACTATGTCTTGGCCAACCCCGATCTGATCGGCACGAATGCCGAGTTCGAGTTTCTGACCAACAGCCGTGTCGATGGCTATCTCAAGGGCCGCGTGACCCGCGAGAGCATTGCCAATGACAAGAACATCAGCGCCGCGCAGCTTGATCTGGTGGATGCGTTGGTCGCCGAGGGCAGCATTGAAAAGCGGTTCAACCTCGACTTCATCACGGGCGCCGATGCCTCTGACGCGCGGCCCGAAGCGGCGGGCATGGGGGTGTCGATGATCGGCTCTTTCGCGATGATGCTGGTGGTGCTGGTGCTGGCGCTGCCCATCGGGGTCGCCGCGTCGATCTACCTTGAAGAATTCGCACCGAAGAACTGGATCACCGACATCATCGAAGTGAACATCTCGAACCTCGCCGCGGTGCCGTCGATCGTCTTTGGTATCCTTGGCCTTGCGGTCTTCATCAACTACATGCACCTGCCGAACTCGGCCCCACTGGTGGGTGGTCTGGTGCTGACGCTGATGACCCTGCCGACGATCATCATCTCGACCCGCGCCTCGCTGAAATCGGTGCCGCCCTCGATCCGCGACGCGGCGCTTGGGGTAGGGGCCTCGAAAATGCAATCGGTGTTCCACCATGTGCTGCCCCTCGCGGCACCGGGCATCCTGACCGGCACAATCATCGGACTGGCCCAAGCCCTTGGCGAAACGGCCCCTTTGCTGTTGATCGGCATGGTGGGCTTCATCGCCTCCAACCCGCCCGACAGCATCGCCGAAGGGCTCATGGCCCCGAACTCCGCCATGCCGGCCCAGATCTACGAATGGGCCAAACGCGCCGACCCGGCCTTCTACGAACGCGCTTGGGGCGGTATCATTATCTTGCTGGTGTTCCTGATCACGATGAATGCCATCGCCGTGCTGCTGCGCCGCCGCTTTGAGCGTCGCTGGTAAACCAAGGACGGGACCATGAAAGACAACAGATATTCGGAGAGTGACGTGACAACCCAACCCGTCAAGATCGCGGCCCGCAACGTGCAGGTCTACTACGGTGACAGCCACGCCATTCGCGACGTGGACATCGACATCAACGACAAAACCGTAACCGCCTTTATTGGCCCTTCGGGTTGCGGCAAATCGACTTTTCTGCGGTGTATCAACAGGATGAACGACACTATTGATGCGGCCCGTGTGACCGGTGACATCCGTATCGACGGTGAAGACATCTATGACAAGCGGGTCGACCCGGTGCAGCTGCGTGCCAAAGTGGGTATGGTGTTTCAAAAGCCGAACCCCTTCCCAAAGTCGATCTACGACAACGTGGCTTACGGCCCGCGCATTCACGGGCTGGCCCGCAACAAGGCCGATCTTGATGATATCGTCGAACAGGCGCTGCGCCGGGGCGCGATCTGGAACGAGGTGAAGGACCGTCTGCACGCCCCGGGCACCGGCCTTTCGGGCGGCCAGCAGCAACGCCTGTGCATCGCCCGCGCCGTGGCGACCGAACCCGAAGTGCTTTTGATGGACGAACCATGCTCGGCTCTCGACCCCATCGCCACCGCGCAAGTCGAGGAATTGATTGACGAATTGCGCCAGAACTTCTCCGTCGTGATCGTCACCCACTCCATGCAACAGGCCGCGCGGGTGAGCCAGAAAACCGCCTTTTTCCACCTCGGCAACCTCGTGGAATATGGCGACACCGACGACATCTTCACGCGGCCCCAAGATCCGCGCACCGAAAGCTACATCACCGGCCGTATTGGATAATATCATGTCAGATCAACACATTGCATCAGCATTCGACCGCGATCTGGAAGCCGTTCAGGCGCAGATCCTCAAGATGGGCGGACTGGTCGAAGACGCCATTCGCCGCGGCGCGCAATCGCTGGAAACCCGCGACGAAGAGCTCGCCAATGAGGTGCGGGCAGGGGACAAGGCCATCGACGGGCTGGAAGAGCAGATCAACGAAAGCGCCGCCCGTGTCATCGCCCTGCGTGCGCCCACGGCGATCGACCTGCGTCTGACGCTGAGCGTTATCAAGATCAGCGCCAACCTCGAACGTATTGGCGACTATGCGAAAAACATGGCCAAGCGCAGTAGCGTCCTGAACCAGATGGAGCCGGTGAGCGACAGCACCGGCGCGATCCGCCGCATGGCTGGCGCGGTTGAGGCGATGCTGAAAGACGCGCTCGACGCCTATATCCAGCGCGACGCAGACCTCGCGCGGGATGTGATCACCCGCGACGAAGATGTTGACCAGATGTATAACGCGCTCTTCCGCGAATTCCTGACCTTTATGATGGAAGACCCGCGCAGCATCACCGCCTGTATGCACCTGCATTTCATCGCCAAAAACGTCGAACGTATGGGCGACCATGTGACCGCCATTGCCGAACAGGTCGTCTACCTCGTGACCGGTGAAACGCCCGAGGATGACCGTCCCAAGGCCGACCGCACTTCGATCACCACGAAGGACTGAGACGATGGACGTCACACGACCGCAAGTTCTGCTGGTAGAAGACGAACCCGCGCAACGTGAGGTACTGGCCTACAACCTTGAAGCCGAAGGCTTTGAGGTGCGCCGGGCCGAAGACGGCGAAGAAGCCATGCTTCTCGTCTCGGAGGCCGCGCCGGATTTGGTGATCCTCGATTGGATGATGCCTTTGATGAGCGGCATCGAAGTTTGCCGCCAGCTTAAATCGCGCGAGGCGACGCGGCACATTCCGGTCATCATGCTTTCCGCACGCTCCGAGGAAGTGGATACCGTGCGAGGGCTTGAGACCGGCGCGGACGACTACGTGATCAAACCGTACAACCTCCGCGAACTCATGGCGCGCGTGCGCACGCAGTTGCGACGCACACGTCCCGCAGCCGCTGGCGCGCTGCTGAGCTTTGACGACATCCAGCTCGACCCGGAGCGCCATCGCGTGAGCCGTGCGGGCAATGAGCTGAAACTGGGGCCGACGGAGTATCGGCTGCTGACGACGCTGCTGGAAAAACCCGGTCGCGTGTTCAGCCGCGACCAACTGCTCGATCACGTCTGGGGCCGCGACATCTATGTCGATACGCGCACCGTGGACGTTCATATTGCGCGGCTGCGCAAAGCACTGACCCGCGAGGGCGGCGAAGACCCGATCCGAACCGTGCGTGGCGCGGGTTATGCCTTGGGTTAAACCGTTGTAGCTCCTCTCAGGACGCGTTTTATTTACATAATACTGATTATCGGTTTTGCTTATCTCCGTCGGTGGATTCACAAACGAAGTGCAAATTCTGTACGAATACAGAGAGTTGCATGGAGTATGAAGAATGGGAACCCACTA